>CBIHNN010000058.1:0-31829 GCA_966211315.1 uncultured Micromonosporaceae bacterium
GGGGGGGCGCGCCCCCCCCCCCCGCCCCGCCCGGCCGGCGCGGGCCGCCCCCCCGGCGCCCCCCCCTTCTCCTCTGTCCCCGATCAGCTCCAGCGGGCGATGACCGATGCGCCACCGATGACCTTGTCGCCCGGGGCGACAACCGCGTCCACCATGTCGGCCGGCAGGTAGACGTCCGTCCGCGAACCGAACCGGATCAGGCCCATCCGCTCGCCGCGGGCCAGCAGCGCACCCACGGGCGCCCGCTGCACGATCCGGCGGGCGATCAGACCGGTCCGCTGCGCGACCACGACCGTGCCCTGCGTCGTGTCCAGCACCGTGTACGCCGCCACGTTGTGCTCGGCGCCCGGCTTCATCGCGTTCACGTAGCCGCCGTCGGTGACGAAGTAGTCGGCCACCCGACCGGCAACCGGGGTGCGGTTCACGTGCACGTCCAGCACCGACAGGAACACCGCGATCCGCAGGAACTCGCCGTCGCCGAACCGTTCGTCGCGCAGCCGCTCGACCGACAGCACCCGCCCGTCGCTCGCCGCAACGATCGCGTTGGCGTCGCTCGGCACGTCCCGCTCCGGGTCCCGGAAGAACGCCGCGACGGGGCCGGCCAGAAGTGCGGGCAGCAGCCACAGCTTCGACGTCGGCCGGGCCACCCTGGCGAGCGCCGCAAGGCCCAGCGTGATGCCGGCCGCGGCCACACCGTTCGAGTCGATGTGCATCGTGCGGCTCACCGGCACGCTCGACGGCCGGTACGCGGGCGCCAGGTTCTCGGCGGTCGCCGGGTCGGCCCGGGTGAACCTCAGCTTGTGCACCCGTACGGGCGGGGTGTTGCGGACCACCAGGTCACTGCCCACGCCGAAGAGCGCCGCCTGCCGGAACAGCTCGGCGGCGGCACCGGACGTCAACCCCGGTACGGCGGCGACGGCCACCGACAGCACGGCGCCCTCGGTGAGGTACTTGGTGAGCCCGTCCAGGGTGGCCCGGGTCTCCTCGACCCCGCCCGTGAGCGCCTCGCCCAGCACCAGCACGTCTGCCGGGTCGGCCTCGGCGAGGGACTCGACGACGCGTACCCGCTCGGCGACCCAGCTGCCCTGAGCGGCGACGTGGCCGCGCAGGTCGGCGGCGGTGACGCCGTCGGCGGGGACGACGGTCAGCCGGTCGCCGGGTAGCAACGCCTCGACCGCGGCGGCCAGCACCGCGGATGACGGAACGGCCCCGATCAGCAGGCCCGTACGCGGGTCGTTGTGCCGGGACAGCTCGGCGGTGAGGGTGCGGGCGGCGCGAGCGCCGAGGCGGACGGCACCGTCCGCTGGGGGATACGTCATCTGGTCCGGCTCCTCGGGCTGGGAGGGTCTTCGCACGACAGCGGCTGCCTGGCCGTGGTGCGGGCCGGCCGTCGCGTGACACGAACCGGCCGGTGGCGGGTCGTCCCGCCACCGGCCAGCATATTGCCCCGTGCCATGGATCGGGGTGGTCAGTCCCGGCTGTGTCGCGTGCTGGGAGCCTCCTCGCCGGGCAGGTCTACCGGCCGGGAGTCCAGCAGCTCGCGGACGATCTCCGCGTGCATCTGGTTGGTCACCCCCTCCGGGCGCTCCACCACCGCGTCCGCCTGTACCGGAGCGAGCTGCTTCTCGTGGCCTGAGCGCAGCGCCCCGAGCACGCCCAGCACCCCGAAGACCAGCAGGGCGCTGGCGATGATCCAGCCGATCGTGGACAGGTCGAACGTCACGACCCGGGCGAGTCCCCAGAACGTCACGATCACCAGGAAGAGCAGACCGAAGCTGAGCGAGATCCCGTCCATCCGGTGCGGCTTCATCGTGTTACCTCCAGCGATCCCGCGTCCATCTTCATGTCGAGTCGGAGTGTGCCGCCACCGATGCCGTCCGGACCTGCGTCGGTGATCGTGCGCGTCGCCTGGTCGGTGCCGTTCCACTCCTGGCCCAGCACCTGGGCCGCACCGAAGGACACCTTGGCGTCCGCCGTCACGTCGACGGTCGGCGGGAGCAGGATCGTGAGTTGGCCGACGTTCACGTCCACCTCGACCGCGCGGTCCTGGCCGGTGAAGTTCACCTGCCGCAGGTCCAGTGTCGCGGTGCCCATCGGCAGCGAGTACCGCGTCGCCAGGTCACCGACGGTCGTGGCCCGCCAGGTCGTGCCGGCGGCGGAAACCCCGTCGAAGGACTGCGCCGCAGTGGTGGCGCCGAGCGCGAGGGTGAGCAGGATGCCGAGGACGATCAGCCCGCGGGCCCGGCCGAACCAGGCACCGAGGACCAGGCCCGCGCCGACGGTGGCCAGCGCCGCGGCGACGTACCACGAGGCCGGGATCGAAAGCCCTGCGGCCATGTCGGCCAGCGACATCAGCGCGATCATGACGACGGCTACGAAGAAGGTCAGGCGTCCGAGCTTGGAGCGTTCCCGCGGTCGTTTCGGCGCCGGCGCCGCAGGCTCTTTCGGGGGTACGGGTCCCGCGCTCGGCCCACCCCACGGCCCGTGCGGGGCGAAGGGCGCCCGATACTGCTCCTCGGCGACCGGCGCCTCGGCCGTGGCCGCCCCGGCCGCCATCCCCGCCGCCATCCCCGCCGCCATCCCGGCCGGCATCCCGGCTCCGGGCCCCGCCCCGGCTCCGGGCGTTGCCGGAGGGGGAGTACCCGGCTGGTATCCCGGCTGTCCCTGCGCAACGGCGTTCCGCTTCATGAGGAGCAGGCCGCCGATGACGATCGCGGCACCGAGCAGGGCGACCCGGAAGCCGCCGTGCAGCACGATCATCGCGGTGACCACCGCGGACGCGCCGAGCAGCAGGATCGACAGCGGGGCCATGCTGGACCTTCCACGGCCGAGCAGCGACTCGATGGGGGACGCGGAGTCGCCCTCCGAGGGCAGCAGCAGCCAGCCCGCGAGGTAGAGCAGCACACCCGTACCCCCGAAGAAGCCGAGCACCGTGAGGATGACGCGCCACAGCACCGGGTCTGTGTCGGTCGCCCTGCCGAGTGCGGCGCAGACGCCCGCCACGTACCGGCCCTCGGCGGGACGGACGAGGCGGTCGCGGGAGACGTACCCGAAGCCGGGAATCTGCCACCCCTGAGCAGCCCAGCTCGGCGCACCCGCGCCCGGCGGCGGACCCGGCGGCGGTTCGGGCGGCTGGAACCCGGTTCCCCCGGCGCCCGCAGCCCCCGCGTCCGGTGTTCCCGCGTCCGGTGTTCCCGCGTCCGGGGTGCCCGGTTCCGGCGTGCCCGGGATCGGCGTGCCCGGTTCCGTGACGGGGATCTGGGCGGTGGGGTCCGTGACCGGGATCTGCGCGGTCGGATCGGTGCTGCCGGCGGTCGCCTCGAGGATCGCGGTGGCGTCGGCGTCCGGTGCGGGCGGGGTTGTGTCGCTCTCCACGGCCGGCGGGGTGGTCGTCGCCGGAGCGGGGCGCTCGTCAGGCTCGGGTGTCATGCTTCGATCGTGACGGTCCGTGGCTCTCCCGGCCTCCGGAGGTGACCCTGAAGCCACCCTGATATCCGCAGCCCCTGTGCATCAGGGACGTCCCGGTGGTCCGGGGCCCCGCCCGCGTGTGACGATCGAGCAGGCAGCCACAAGCAGACCGGCCTGGGAGTACGCCATCAGCACCGTAACCGCGGAACCGCGGCGCCTGCACCGCGCCCGCGACCACCGAATGGTCGCCGGGGTGGCGGGCGGCATCGCCCAGCACCTGGAGATCCCGGTCGTCGCCGTACGCGTGGCGTTCGTGGTGCTGCTCGCGTTCAGCGGCCTCGGCCTGATGCTGTACGCGGCCTTCTGGGCCGTCCTCCCGCCCATCGCGCAGACCGGCGAGCCGCCGCGCAAGCGGGAGCTCGGTGAACTGCTGCCGTTCGTGGCGATCGGTCTGGCCGTGATGCTGGTCCAGGGCATGGTGTTCGGCGTCGGGTCCGTCGCGGGCACCGTCGGCTGGCTGGTCGCGGTCATCGCGATCGGTGCCGGGGTGATCTGGCATCAGTCCGATCCGGCGCGGCGAAAGGAGTGGAGCGAGTCGCTCGGGCACATCCCGTGGCTCGCCCCGCTGATGGCCGAAAACGATCGCCGGGCGTTCCTCTTCCGCTTCATCGGAGGCGGGGTCCTCGTCGCCACCGGCATCATCGGCGTCCTCGCCGTCTACGTGCCCGCCGGCAATCTCGAGGCCGTCCTCAACGGCGTCATCTTCGCCCTCGTGGCCCTCATCGGCGTCGGCGTGGTCGCCGGTCCCGTGCTGTGGCGGATGTACGCCCAGCTGCGCAGCGAGCGCGAGGGCCGCATCCGCGAGCGGGAACGCGCCGAGATCGCCGCGATGGTCCACGACCAGGTGCTGCACACTCTCGCCCTGATCCAGCGCAACGCCGGCGACGCCAAGACCGTCCAGCGGCTCGCCCGCGGCCAGGAACGCACCCTGCGCAACTGGCTGTACCGGCCGACCGCCTCGCCGACGGAGAAGTTCGGCGCCGCCCTGGAGCAGGTCGCCGCCGAGGTCGAGGACACGTACGCGATCACCGTGGAGACGGTGATCGTGGGCGACACCGACTGCGACGAGCGGATAGCCGCCCTCGTCGCGGCCACCCGGGAGGCGATGGTCAACGCGGCCCGGCACGCGGGCGTCGAGACCGTGTCGCTCTACGCCGAGGTGGAGCAGGACGAGGTGAGCGTCTTCGTCCGAGACCGTGGTGCGGGCTTCGACCCGAAAACCATCGACGAGAACCGGCACGGCGTTCGTGGCTCGATCATCGGGCGGATGGAGCGGCACGGCGGCAAGGCCGAGCTGCGTACCGCGCCAGGTGAGGGTACGGAGGTACGCCTCACGATGCCGGCCGTACGCGAGAGCGTCGGCGCGGGAAGGGACAGTGTACGATGACCGAGATTGAACAGAGCCCGGCCGGGGACCGTCCGCTGCGGGTGTTCCTCGTCGACGACCACGCGATGTTTCGGGCCGGCGTACGCGCCGAGCTCGGCGCCCACGTCGAGGTGGTCGGCGAGGCGAGCACCGTCGCCGATGCGGTGGCCCGGATCGCCGCGCAGTCGCCGGACGTCGTACTGCTGGACGTGCACATGCCCGACGGCGGCGGTCGCGCGGTCCTCGAGTCGATGCGCCGTACGCACCCTCAAGTGAAGTTCCTGGCGCTCTCGGTCTCCGACGCCGCGGAGGACGTGATCGGCCTCATTCGGGCCGGCGCCCGCGGTTATGTGACGAAGACCATCTCGCCCGAGGAGCTGGCCGCCGCGATCCGCCGGGTGGCTGACGGCGACGCCGTGTTCAGCCCCCGGCTCGCCGGTTTCGTGCTGGACGCGTTCGCCGCGAAGGCCGACGCCCCGGTCACCGATCCGGAACTTGATCAATTGACGAATCGGGAACGTGAGGTGCTACGGCTCCTCGCTCGCGGATACGCCTACAAGGAGATCGCGCGCGAACTGTTCATCTCGATCAAGACGGTCGAGACGCACGTGTCCAATGTGCTCCGCAAGCTCCAGATGTCCAATAGGTACGAGCTCTCGCGGTGGGCCGCCGACCGTCGTCTGGTGTAGTTTCTCCGGAACTACGCGGCTTCTGTCCACATTGAAGCCACATTGTCAACCTACACGTCGTACGTAGCTGATTTCCCGTAGATGACAAGCGGTACCTACTGCTGCTAGAAATGCCCGGTCGCGTCTTTACGCGTGGGCACATTCACCTACTTCGTTGCCCCGTGATGACGCATTTCCGTGCTCGTCGCGCACTTCACGGTGCGCGATTCATCTCTGGGGAGAGGGATACCAAGCGTGATCAGGGGAGGAATTCGGCGTGCCGTCATGGCCGCAGCAGCAGGGGCAGTGGTCGCCCTGCTCGGCGCCGCACCGGCACTCGCCGCACCCGTCAAGGGGACACCCGACGTCGACGAGGTCTACGGGACCGCCTCGTTCAGCAACCACTCGGACAGGGAGGTGCCCCTGCTGAGCCTGAACTTCGACGACGGCACCGAGGCGCCGGCGTACTGCATCGAACTCGAGACGCCCCTGATCATCGACCCCAAGCGGACGGTCGAGTACGTGGAGGGCACCTGGGACGAGTCGCAGGTCAAGAACTTCCCCAAGGTGCAGTGGGTGCTCATGCACGCGTTCCCGACGGTGACGGCCAAGGACCTGGTCGCGGCGACGCCCGGCGCCTCACTCGCCGGCGTCGATGTGAAACAGCTGCCGGAGATCGCGTACGTCGCGACCCAGGTTTCTTTGTGGCACTTCAGTGACGGCGTGAACTTCACCTCGTTCCAGGGCGCCCCCGACGGCGAGCACAAGTACAACGAGGCCGCGAAGAAGCTCATCAAGGCCATCTACAGCTACCTCGTCGCCAAGGCGGGCGCGCCCGGTGCTCCGGAGGAACCGGCCAAGCTGACCGTGACCCCGGCCATCGCCACCGCGAAGGCCGGCGCGAAGGCCGGTCCGTTCACCGTCAACGGTCCGAGCAAGCCCATCACCCTGACCGTCACCGGCGGCACCGCCGTCGACGCCGCCGGCAAGCCGGTCACGTCGGTGCGGAACGGCGACACGTTCTTCCTGACCCGTGAGTCGGTCGGTGAGGTGTCGGTCTCCCTGGCCACCGAGATCACCCAGTCGACCAGCCGGGTCTTCCTGTACAGGGGCGAGTACAAGAACAAGGCTTCCCTGCAGTACTACCAACCTCCGGCGAAGAGCCAGAAGATCATCGTCGTCGACCGCAAGCCGGCCAAGCTGACCGCCAGCGCGAAGGCGACGTTCACGCCGAAGCCCGAAGGGACCACGCCGTCCCCCTCGACTCCGGCCAGCCCGATCGCCTCGGCGTCCCCGTCCCCGGCTCCGGCCCCGGCCCCAGATCCGGCCCCGGTCCCTGCCCAGTCTCCGTCCCCGGCCACGCCGGACGGTGGTAACGGCGGCGGTCGCCTGGCGAAGACCGGTGCTTCCACGATGGTGGCGATCGGCGCCGGACTGGTGCTGCTGGTCGGCGGCGGCGTGGCGGTCTGGCTGGTGCGGCGCCGCAAGGTGAACTTCACCGCCTGATCGGCTCCGCCGGTCGATAGCTGGTGACGAACGGCCCCGGTGCGTCCTCGCGCCGGGGCCGTTCGCCGTCCTGCGGATCGAGGCAAAGATGGCTCGTGACTACGCCATGTCGGCGCGACGCATCGCGGCTCAGCGTCGGACTGGGTTGATCCCGGATCATGGGACAGTCGGAAACCTGATACCGAAACTCAAAATAGCAGGTCAAACCAAACCCGATGGGGAAACATTGGGTCAGGTGGCCGCTACCGTGCTCACCGGGACGCATATCGGGTTGATAACACAACTTCTCTGTGCCGGTCGGCGGGTGTCACAGTGTCAGGGTCTTCACGAGCCCGCGAGCGATACATCTGAGGAGGGCCCTGTCCACACGACGCCGTAGCTAAAGCTGTCCGTGGCAAACAGGCCTTCGGGCGCGTCGTCGTTCAGCTTGCGGCGAAGCGGCCCTATGTCAGCTGAGATATCTCCAATCCGCGGTTCGGTGGCGACATGTGCGGCGACACCGTCTGTCTAACCCGAACCGTGGCGATGCGGTCCACACAAGATCACGAGAAGAAATTGAGGAGGCCCCCTAATGAGAGTCTCGAAGCGTGCGAGCGCGGTCGCGTTCAGCGCGGCCGTCGCGCTCGTCGCGGCTGGCTGTTCCGGTGGTAGCAACGGCGCCAGTACAACCTCCGACACGGCGAACGGTGCGATCACCATCGACGGCACCCAGCCCGAGGCTGGCCTGGTCCCGGTCAACACGACCGAGACGGGCGGCGGCAAGGTCGTCGACTTCCTGTGGACCGGTCTGGTTACGTACCCGAACGATGGTAGCGCCCCAGTGAACGCGGCGGCCGAATCGATCACCACCACCGACTCCAAAGTCTACAAGATCAAGATCAAGTCGGGGATGAAGTTCCACGACGGCACCGAGGTCAAGGCGAAGAACTTCGTCGACGCGTGGAACTGGGGGGCGTACTCGCCCAACGGCGCACAGAATGGCACCTTCTTCAGCGACATCGCCGGCTTCTCCGACGTCCACACCGAGGACCCGGACGGCCCGGACGG
Organism: uncultured Micromonosporaceae bacterium; assembly: GCA_966211315.1. Classification (GTDB taxonomy): domain Bacteria; phylum Actinomycetota; class Actinomycetes; order Mycobacteriales; family Micromonosporaceae; genus CBIHNN01. The sequence goes on from CBIHNN010000058.1 coordinate 8,056, forward strand.
CCCGCAGAAGGCGCCGGTACCGACGGTCAAGACGATGTCGGGCCTCAAGGTCGTCGACGACTACAACTTCGAGGTCACCCTGGGGGCGCCGTTCTCGATCTTCCCGACCAAGCTCGGCTATTCCGCGTATATGCCGATGCCCGACGCCTTCTTCAGTTCCACCCCGGACGTCTTCGGCAAGAACCCGATCGGCAACGGCCCGGTGAGGTTCGTGTCCTGGCAGGACAACGCCGAGATCAAGCTGACCCGCTTCGACGACTACTCGCTCGCCGACAAGGTCAAGATCAAGGACGTCACGGTCAAGCTGTACCAACAGGACACCGCGGCCTACAACGACCTGGTCTCCAACAACCTCGACTTCCAGCAGCAGCTGCCGGTCTCGGCGCTCGCCGGTGACAAGTACAAGGCGGACCTGACCGACCGCGCACTCAACGTGAAGATCCCGGTCATGCAGATCATCGCGTTCCCGATCTACGACAGCCGGTTCAAGAACAAGGACCTGCGCAAGGCCATCTCGCTCTCGATCGACCGGGCGCAGATCGCCGACAAGGTCTTCTTCGGCACCCGTCAGCCGGCCACCAGCTGGTCGACCCCTCTCGCGCCGGGCCACGTCGACAACGACTGCACGGTCTGCAAGTTCGACCCGACGGCCGCCAAGGCCGCGCTCCAGGCCGCCGGTGGTTTCCAGGGTGACCTGGTGATCTACTACAACGCCGACGGCCCGCACAAGGAGTGGATGGAGGCCGCCGCGCAGAGCATCAAGAACACGCTGGGCATCAACGCCCGGGCCGAGGGTCTGCCGACGTTCGCGGTCTTCCGCCAGCAGATCAACGACCACAAGATGACCGGCATGTACCGCGCCGGCTGGCAGCAGGACTACCCGGACGTCGAGAACTGGATCGGCCCGCTGTACGTCACCGGCGGTTCCTCCAACGACGGCCTCTACAGCAACCCGCAGGTCGACGCGCTCTACAAGCAGGGCACCGAGGCGGCGGACGCCACCGCGGCGCACGCCAAGTTCGCCGAGGCGACCAAGCTGATCGACGCCGACGTGCCGACGATCCCCGTGTTCTTCGTCAACCAGCAGTCGGGCACCTCGACCAAGGTGAAGAACGTCAAGACGACCAACGTGGGCGAGATCGACCTCTCCTCGGTCGAGCTCAGGTAAGTCCACCGGCCTCAGGTCCGGTCCCGCCGCTCGGCTGGACTGGACCTGAGGTTCATCTCCGGCCCGGGGGGTATCACCCCCTCGCCCCACGGGCCATACGCCGGGCGCTCATCAGCGCCCGCTTCCGGGAGAAACACCATGGGTCGTTATGTGCTGCGGCGCCTGCTTCAGCTCGTTCCGGTCTTCATCGGGACGACATTCCTCATCTACTACCTGGTCTGGGCGGTGCCCGGAGATCCCTTCGCCGGTAAGTGCGGCGATCGGCCGTGCCCGGACAGCTACATCAACTTCATGACGGACAAGTTCCACCTCGACCAGCCGATCTACGTGCAGTACGCGACGTACATGAAGAATCTCTTCCTCGGTGACTTCGGGCAGACCTTCCGTGGCCGGGACATCAGCGACATCATCGCGAACGCGTACCCGAACACCATCAAGCTCGCCCTCGTCGCGCTGGTCATCGAAGGGCTCATCGGTATCGTCGCAGGCATCCTCACCGGCCTGCGTCGAAACGGGTTCCTGGACAACCTGGTGCTGGTCTCGAGCCTGGTGTTGATCGCGCTGCCGATCTTCGTGCTCGGGTTCCTGCTCCAGTGGCTCTTCGGTGTGCAACTCGCCATCGTCCGGCCGACGGTGAGCGACCCACCGGCGCTGTCCGAACTCATCGTCCCCGGCTTCGTCCTCGGTAGTGCATCGATGGCGTACATCGCCCGGTTGGCGCGAACCAGCATCGCGGAGAACCGCCGGTCGGACTACGTGCGCACGGCCATCGCCAAGGGGCTGCCGATGAAGCGGGTGGTCGGGGTCCACCTGTTGCGCAACTCCCTGATTCCGGTGATCACATATCTGGGCACCGACATCGGCGCACTGATGGGCGGCGCGATCGTGACCGAGGGCATCTTCAGCATCAACGGCATCGGACGCGAGGTCTACCGGGCGATCGTCACCAAGGAGGGCGCTACGGTGGTTTCCATCGTCGTCGTCCTCGTGCTGGTCTACCTTCTGGCGAACCTTCTCGTCGACCTTCTTTACGCCGCCCTGGACCCGAGGATCCGCTATGAGTGAGCCCACCTTCGGCCCGCTGGTCACCACCACCCCTCCGGCCGAGGCGGTCAGTGGTTCGCCCACCGACCCGGCTGTCCCCGAGACCGTCAAGCAGAAGCCTCGTGGTCTGTTCGCCGATGCCTGGCACGACCTGCGGCGCAAGCCGCTGTTCTGGATCTCTGCGGCGTTCATCGTGCTGTTCGTGGTGATGGCGGCGTTCCCGTTCCTGTTCACCTCTGTGAGTCCCAGCGAAGGATCACTGAGTCGAAGCCGCGTGGGTCCGTCCGCCGAGGACTGGTTCGGGTACGACCTGCTCGGCCGGGACGTGTACGCGCGGGTCGTCTACGGCGCCCGTGCCTCGATCATCGTGGCGGTGGGCTCGACGATCTGCACCGTGTTCTTCGGTGGCCTGATGGGCGTCATCGCCGGTTACAAGGGCGGCTGGTTGGACGGGCTGGTCTCCCGCGTCGGTGAGGTCTTCGCGGGCGTCCCGTTCGTGCTCGGCGCGATCGTCATCCTCTTCACGTTCAACCAGCCGGGTGCCCGCAAGAGCCCGTGGCAGATCATGTTCCTGGTGATCGCCTCGCTGACGGTACTCACCTGGCCGGTGTCGATGCGGATCATGCGATCCTCGGTGATCGCCGTGAAGAACGCCGACTACATCGTGGCGGCCCGGGCGATGGGCGCCGGATCCGGCCGCATCATCATGAAGCACCTCGTGCCGAACTGCCTGGCCCCGCTGATGGTCTACTCGACGATTCTGGTCGGCGCCTTCGTCGGCGCCGAGGCGACGCTCTCGTACCTGGGGGTCGGACTGCAGTCGCCGGTGGTCTCCTGGGGCATCATGATCAACGACGCCCAGAACTACGTACGGGTGTCGCCATACCTGGTGTTCATCCCCGGCACCGTCCTCGTCATGGCCGTGCTCGCCTTCGTGTTGCTCGGCGAGGCGGTGCGCGAAGCCCTCGACCCGAAGCTCCGGTAGGGGAGAATCCGTGTCCGACCTGACACTTACCGACCCGAGATACGCCGACGCGGGTAAACCCGCGGGCCGCCTGCTCGAGGTTCAGGACCTGCGCGTGGAGTTCCGCACCCGGGACGGCGTAGCGAAGGTGATCAACGGTGTGACGTACCACGTCGACGCCGGCGAGACCCTGGCCGTGCTCGGCGAATCCGGCTCCGGTAAGAGCGTGACCGCCCAGACGATCATGGGAATCCTCGATACGCCCCCCGGTTTCGTCACCGGCGGCCAGATCCGCTTCCACGGCGACGACATGCTCGCCATGAACGCCGAACAGCGCCGCCGGATCCGCGGCAGCGGCATCGCGATGGTCTTCCAGGACGCGCTGTCCGCGCTGAACCCCGTCTTCACGGTGGGGTTCCAGATCGCCGAGCAGTTCCGGATCCGCCAGGGCATGAGCCGCAAGGACGCCAAGAAGCGCGCGACGGAGATGCTCGACCAGGTCAAGATCCCGAACGCCCGGCAACGGGTGAACGAGTTCCCGCACCAGTTCTCCGGCGGCATGCGGCAGCGCGTGATGATCGCGATGTCGCTGGCGCTGGACCCGGAGGTGCTGATCGCGGACGAGCCGACCACCGCGCTCGACGTCACCGTGCAGGCTCAGATCATGGACCTGCTCGCCGAGGTACAGCGGGAACGGCGGATGGGGCTCATCCTCATCACGCACGACCTGGGCGTCGTCGCCGATGTCGCCGACCGGATCGCGGTCATGTACGCCGGCCGGATCGTCGAGGAGGCGTCGGTACACGAGCTGTACGCCAAGCCGGCGCATCCGTACACCGTCGGGCTGTTGCAGTCGATCCCGCGGCTCGATGAGAAGGGTCAGCAGCTGCGGACCATCAAGGGTCTGCCGCCGAACCTCATGCACATCCCCTCCGGGTGCCCCTTCCACCCCCGGTGCCCGATGGTGCAGCCGGAGGTCTGCGTACCGAACGTGCCGCCGCTCAAGCCGCTCGGCCCGGGGCGCACCAGTGCCTGCCACTTCGCCGAGGAGCTGCTGAGCCGTGACTGAGACGATTCTGAGTGTCGAGAACCTGGCCAAGCACTACCCGATGACCCAGGGCATCGTCTTCAAGAAGACCATCGGGCATGTCCGCGCCGTCGACGGGGTGTCACTGGATCTCAAGGCCGGCGAGACCCTGGGCGTGGTGGGCGAGTCGGGCTGCGGCAAGTCGACGCTGGCCCGGGTGCTGATGAATCTGGAGACGCCGACGTCCGGCACCGTGAAGTACCGCGGGCAGGACATCTACCAGCTCGGCGGCGCCGCGCTACGCAAGATGCGCCGGCAGATTCAGCTCGTCATGCAGGACCCGTACACGTCGTTGAATCCGCGCATGACGGTCGGCGACCTGATCGGGGAGCCGTTCGACATCCACCCGGAGGTGGCCCCGAAGGCCAGCCGCCGGAAGAAGGTGGAGGAGCTGCTGGACGTGGTCGGGTTGAACCCCGAGCACATCAACCGGTACCCGCACCAGTTCTCCGGTGGTCAGCGGCAGCGCATCGGCATCGCCCGCGCGCTGGCGCTCCGGCCGGAGATCATCGTGTGCGATGAGCCGGTCAGCGCCCTGGACGTGTCGATCCAGGCGCAGGTGATGAACCTGCTCGGGCAGCTGCAGCGCGAGTTCGGGCTGGCGTACATCTTCATCGCGCACGACCTGTCGGTGGTCCGGCACCTGTCGGACCGGGTCGCGGTGATGTACCTCGGCAAGATCGTGGAGATCGGCACCGAGGACGAGATCTACGAGCGTCCGACCCACCCGTACACCCAGGCACTGCTCTCCGCCGTGCCCGTCCCCGACCCATCGGTACGGCACACCAAGACCGTGATCCGCCTGGTCGGCGACGTACCGAGTCCGGCGAACCCGCCGTCCGGCTGCCGGTTCCGTACCCGGTGCTGGAAGGCGCAGGACATCTGCGCCAAGGAGGAGCCGAAGCTGGAGGTGCGCCCGGGGTCCGACCACGCGAGCGCATGTCACTTCGCCGAGCCGCGCGAGATCATCGTCTCGCACGACGCCGCGTAGCCGCGACGCCGGGTCCCGCAGGGGCCCGGCGTGGTCGTCAGGGTCGGACGGGCGTCAGAGCGGTCCGCGGCCGGCGCGCAGCAGCAGGAGCGCGACCTGGGTGCCGTCGGCGCCCAGCGCCTCGCGGAACCGCTCCACGATCTCCCGTTCGCGCGACAGCACCAGCCGGGTGCCGCCTGAGGCCATCCGGGTACGGCCGACCTGCTGGGAGAGCCTCGAACGCTCCAGCCACAAGTCGATGATCGTCTGGTCGATCTCGTCGATGCGTTCCCGCATGCCCCGGATCTCGCCTGCGGCGGGGGTGCCGTCGGCGCCGGTGGGCTGCACCACGTCGGTGCCCATGGTCTGCTCCTCGGGTGTTGAGGCCGTTCCCGGCCCGGACAGACCGAAGCCCCGGGCTGGGAGGCCCGGGGCTTGGCTGAGGTACGTCGTTCAGACGCTCGCCATGGCTGCCGGACATCCGGAGCCATAGGTAAACAGCGACTGAATCACGTTCGCAGTATGCCCGCCGAGGTCGTGGCGGCGCAAGAATCGGTCAGCCGGTCCTGGTGATCCGGTTGGCGGGTCCCGGAGCGACCGGTTGGCCGGCGCCCAGGTAGCCGACGAGCGCGTCGACGTCGAAGCCGGGCGCGGTGGCCCGGTCGGCGCCACCGGTCAGGTTGGTGAAGCCGTCACCGCCGTTGGCGAGGAAGTCGTTGGTCGTGACACGGTAGGTGGACGCGGCGTCGAGCGCGACGCCGTTGAGTGCGATGTTCGACACGCGTGACCCGGCCGCGGCGCTCGTGTCGTAGGAGTACGTGAACCCCGCCGACACCTGCAGGATGCGCTGGACGGTCTGCCCGCCGAACCCGGTGAACTGCTGCTCCAGCACGTTCCTGATCTGCGCGCCGGTGAACGTCTGCGTCACCACCAGGTTGTTGAACGGCTGCACGGTGAACGCCTCCCCGTACGTGATCTCACCCGGTTGTTCGGTGCCCGCCTTGTTCGCGTACGGCAGCGGGGCGCGGATGCCGCCCGGGTTCATGAGGGCGATCTGGGCGTTGTTCGCCTTCGTCCAAGCGAGCTGGGCGTCGGCGATGACGTCACCGAGCGGGCTCTCGCCGTTGGGCCCGGTGTCCCGGACGATGTCGGCGGTGATCCTCCCGATGACCCGGTTGGCGATCGGCGCGACAGCCGTCCGGTACTTGTCGGCGAGCCGCTTGGCCCCGGCGTCGACCAGGTCGGGGTTCTTGTCGAAGACCCCGCCGGTCTGCTTCCAGGTGCCGTCGGCGTTGCGGACGCCGTTCTCGACGATGACGTTGCGGGCCGAGACGCTGGTGAAGCTCCGGGTCGCCCGGTCGAGGCTGACGTCGATATCGGTGACGAGCTGCCCGTTGCTGCCGGCGCTGGTCACGACGCTCTTCTCGCCCGAGGAGTTCGGCAGGGAGCAGGAGTAGAACCGATGCGTGTGGCCGGAGACGACCAGGCCGAACTCGGGGTTGAGGCCCTTGACGATCGGCACGATGGCCCCGGAGAAGTTGGCGCACTCGCTGACACCGGGTGGCGTGGGCGGAGCGGACTGCTGGCCGCCCTCGTGGATGAGGAGCACCTGCGCCTTGATGCCGGTGGCCTTGAGGATGCGGCCCCAGAAGTTCGCCGTCCTCGTCTCGTTCGCGAACCGGACGTTCCGAATGCCTGCCGGGTTGACGATCTCCGCGGTTCCCTCGAGCGTGACGCCGACGAAGCCGACCGGTACGCCGTCGACGAACCGGATGTCGATCGGCGGCAGGATCGGCAGGCCGGTCTTCTTGTCCAGGGTGTTGGCGGCGAGGTACGTGAACCTTGCGCCCGCGAACCCGTCGCCGTCCTGGCAGCCGTCGGTCGGGTGGCAGCCGCCCTGGTTGAGGCGGATCAGTTCGGCGACGCCCTCGTCGAATTCGTGGTTGCCGACCGAGCTGACCTGTAGCCCGAGCTGGTCCATCAGCTCGATCGTCGGCTCGTCGTGGAACGCGGCGCTGACCAGCGGCGTCCCGCCGACGAGGTCGCCGGCGCCGACGGTGAGGGTGTCGCGGCCCTCCGTCTTCGCCTCGGCGCGGAGCTTCTTCAACCAGGTGGCCAGGTACTCGACGCCTCCGGCGGGCACGCCGTTGACCGCGGCGCCGGAGCCGGAGGGCGGGTCGATGGCGCCGTGGAAGTCGTTGTAGCTGAGGAGGGTGCCTCTGGCCTCGGGCCCGGTCGGGTGGCCGTATGTGACGCTGACCGGGGCGAGCGCGTCCGGTCGAACGGTCACGGTCTTCGTCGCCAGAGGCACGGTCGTGACCACGGCGAGAGCCAGTGCGGGTACGGCGAGGTGGCGCAGCACCGTCCAGGCGCGGTGGGGTGGGTTGGTCATGGGTCCCATGCTCTGCGTCGATGTCCGGTCCCGCTACCGGTGTCGGATGACATGTTGATTGCGAAGGTGCTCCGTTGCTTCACACGGACGGGCGAACGGCCGATGTCGTACGCCCGGCATAGACTCGCGCAGCGATGCAATCTCTCTTCGACACCCCCCAGGAACCGGCCACCGACGCGCCTCCGCGGCCTCGGCGGCGTCACCTCGAGCTTGATGCGCTGCTCGAAGGCCTCAACGGCCCCCAGCGCGACGCCGTCGTCCATGCCGGCTCGCCGATGCTGATCGTCGCGGGCGCCGGTTCCGGCAAGACGCGGGTGCTGACCCACCGGATCGCGTACCTGCTGGCGGCGCGCGACGTGCACCCGGGCGAGATCCTGGCGATCACCTTCACCAACAAGGCCGCGGGGGAGATGAAGGAGCGTGTCGCGCAGCTCGTCGGTCCGCGTGCGCGGTTGATGTGGGTGTCCACGTTCCACTCGGCGTGCGTGCGAATCCTGCGCGCCGAGCATGAGCACGCCGGACTGAAGTCCACGTTCTCCATCTACGACGCGGACGACTCGCGCCGGCTGATGCAGCTGGTCGCCCGCGAGCTCGATCTCGACCCGAAGCGCTATCCGGCTCGCGGCCTCGCCGCCCAGGTGTCGAACCTGAAGAATGAGCTCGTCGACCCGGAGGACTTCGCCGCCCGGGCCAGCGGCCCGAACGAGCGGGCGGTCGCCGAGGCGTACCAGCTGTACCAGCGGCGGTTGAAGGAAGCGCACGCGCTGGACTTCGACGACATCATCATGTCGACCGTCCACCTGTTCCAGTCGCACCCGCACGTCGCTGAGGCGTACCGGCGGCGGTTCCGGCACGTCATGGTCGACGAGTACCAGGACACCAACCACGCCCAGTACGTGCTGGTCCGCGAGCTGGTCGGTACCGACCTCGCCGCCGAGGTGCCGCCCGCCGAGCTCTGCGTCGTCGGCGACGCCGATCAGTCCATCTACGCTTTCCGGGGCGCCACGATCCGCAACATCCTCGAATTCGAACGCGACTACCCGAGCGCCCGCACGATCCTGCTGGAGCAGAACTACCGCTCCACCCAGACGATTCTTTCCGCCGCGAACGCGGTCATCGACCGGAACTCGTCCCGCAAGCCGAAGCGGCTCTGGTCCGATCAGGGCGCGGGCGAGCAGATCGTCGGGTACGTGGCCGACACGGAGCACGCCGAGGCCGACTGGGTGGCCCGCGAGATCGACCGGCTGCACGACATCGAGGACGTACGCCCCGGTGACGTGGCGGTCTTCTACCGCACCAACGCGCAGTCCCGCGTGTTCGAGGAGGTGTTCATCCGGGTCGGGCTGCCGTACAAGGTGGTCGGCGGGGTGCGCTTCTACGAACGCAAGGAGGTCCGTGATCTTCTCGGCTACCTGAGGGCCGTGGTCAACGACGACGACACGGTGAGCCTTCGCCGGGTCCTGAACACGCCGCGCCGTGGCATCGGCGACCGCGCCGAGGCCTGCGTCGAGGCGTTGTCCTCGCGCGAACGGATCAGTTTCGGTCAGGCCCTGCGCCGCGCCGGGGACGCGCCGGGTATCTCGAGCCGCGCCGTCAACGCCATCGGCGACTTCGTCGGGCTGCTCGACGGGCTTCGGGAGCTCGCCGCGTCCGCACCGCCGGAGGAGGTCCTCGAGGCCGCGCTGCAGCGTTCGGGCTACCTATCGGAGCTGGAGGAGAGTATCGACCCGCAGGACCAGGGCCGGGTGGAGAACCTGCAGGAGCTGGTCAGCGTCGCTCGCGAGTACACCGAGCGCGTCGAGGGCAATGAGGAGACAGCCACCCTCGCCGGCTTCCTGGAGCAGGTCGCGCTCGTCGCCGACGCCGACCAGATCCCGTCGGACGACCCCGAGCACCAGGGCGTCGTGACTCTGATGACGTTGCACACGGCGAAGGGCCTGGAGTTCCCGGTCGTCTTCCTGACCGGCCTGGAGGACGGGGTCTTCCCGCACATGCGGGCGCTCGGCGACAACACAGAACTGGAGGAGGAGCGCCGGCTGGCGTACGTGGGGATCACCCGGGCACGGCAGCGGCTCTACCTGTCCCGCGCGGTGACCCGGTCGGCCTGGGGTGCGCCGCAGTACAACCCGCCGTCCCGGTTCACCGACGAACTCCCCGCCGAGCTGGTCCGCTGGGAACGCACCGAGGGTGCGTACACCTCCTGGTCGGGCCGCGGTGGGGTCGGCGGCCGTGGCGACGCGTCGGACCGCGGTCGTGGCGGCGGCTTCGCCGGGGGTACGCCGAAGGCGCAGCGCCTCGCGGAACGCATCGGTGTCGACGTGTCGATGCTCGCCACCGCCAGTGACCTCAAGCAGGTTCCCAAGCTTTCGGCCGGTGACCGCGTCAACCACCAGCGCTACGGCCTCGGCCGGGTGCTCGCGGTGGAGGGGGCCGGGCCGGGCGCCCGCGCCCAGATCGACTTCGGCGAGCAGACGATGTGGCTCATCCTCCGGCACGCCCCGGTCGAGAAGATCTGATCAGTCGAGCATCAACGCAGCTCAACCGGTCAAAGCGGTGGCACCCCCGCGGCACAGCCGGGGATGTCGACGCCGTGCGCGTACATCCACGCCGTCGGTTCGATGGTGTTCTTGAACGTCCCCTCGTGCACCTCGAAGTGCAGGTGGGGTCCGGTCGAGTGACCGGTCGAACCCTCCAGGCCGATGACCTGGTTCGCCTGTACGACGTCGCCCGGCTTCATGTCGGTGGCGGACATGTGCGCGTAGTGGGTGAGGAAGCCGTTGTGGTGGTCGATGAGTACGGAGATGCCGTACCCGCCGTAGTTGTCACCCGCCGACACGACGGTGCCGGCGCCTACGGCGTGGATCGGCGTACCGCTCGGCGCGGCAAGGTCGACGCCCGCGTGCAACCGGCCCCAGCGCTGGCCGTAGCAGGAGGTGATGCTCGCCTGCGGCAGCGGGTTCACCCAGGTGGGCGGGGGCGGCGTCGGGCTGACCGTCAGCTTGACCCGCGCCGCGGAACCGGCGAACCGCTGCGTGCCGGTCGGCACGCTACCCGAGGGGGCCGGCGTCGGCAGCGCGGTCGTGGCGGACGGAACGGCACCGGTGGCCGACGGCATCGGCTGGCCGTACCGGACGCGGGTATGCGCCTGCGCGTTCAGCGCGGCGTCACCCGGCTGGACCGGCGACGACGGGTGGGTGCCCGCGGTCGCGGCCGAGAGGCCGGCGACACCGACACCCGCGAGCAGCGCAGCGGTCATGGCCGCGGAGCGTCCACCGTTACCGACTCGCTCAGTGACGGGGGTACGGGCGGCACGGTGCCTGGGGGCTCCGGCGCGGTGCCGACCACGTGCGTTCGGGTCCGGGCGGTGGCGCACGAGGATGCTCCCGAGGGTCTGGACGGCTGCCGACGTATGCCTGTCGGCGTGCGGTCCAGCGCGTTGAGAGCGGGTCGGTGCGACCCCGGGTGTCACCCGGTTGCCGGCGCTTCAGCGCTGATCGGTGATCTGACCTGCCGGGGCGTGGGGATTCACGGCAGCGGCCACCGGGCGGTCGTCGCGTCGTACGGGGCGCGGCCGGCGGGGCGTGTCGGGAGGGTCAGCGGGGGAGTGGGTCTCAGGAGGGGTGGGAGCTGTACGTGGTCTCGATACCCAGTTTGATGTCGACGCCGTGCTGGCGCAGCACGGGAATCGGGTCGGTGGGCTGCTGATTGACGTGCACCTCGACGTGCAGGTGGTTGCCGTACGTGTGGCCGCTGCTGCCGACCTCGCCGAGCGGGTCTCCGGCCTTGACCTGCTGGTCCTTCTGGACGAGCAGCTTGCGGGAGTGGCCGTAGATGATCTCGGTGCCGTCGGGCTGCAGGACGGTGACGGCATAGCCGTAGCCGCCGTCGTACCCGGCTTTCGTCACGACACCGCCGTGGATCGCCTTGTACACGGTGCCCTCCGGTGCCGACAGGTCGATCCCGGCGTGCAGTGTGCCCCAGCGGACCCCGTACGGCGACGTGAAGGTGTACGCGTCGCCATCGAGCGGCAGGACCCAGGCGTCCTCGGCCGAGGCTTCGGTGGGGGCGGCGTTCGTCTCGGGGCCGCGGTCGAGGTCACGCGAGGCGCGGTCGCCGGCGTTGGCGCGCAGGGCGAGCTGGTCGGAGCTGATGGAGGCGCTTTCGAGCCCGGCGATGACGGCGGGGCTGACGGCCTTGGCGTCGGGGAGGGAGTGACCGGCGCCGAGCGCGACTGCGCCGGCTCCGACGAATGCTCCGATGCCGACGACGGCGTAGCGGCTGCGGGGAGGGGTTGGTACGCGGCGTCTACCGCGATACCGGTCGGGCTCAGACGACAAGCGCTGGCGCACGCACACCCTCCGTCGTTGACACGTCGGCGGCCGCCCCCAGCCCTGGCGGGAACGGGGAATGAACTCCGGCTACCCGGCTGAAAATCCGGTGTGAACCAGCGGACAGCCGTGGTCACGGTAACGAACCGATTGTCGTGTCACAAGTCGCAGCGCCATTCCGGCGACAGTTGCCTGTCGGAATCAACCCTATATCGTCCTGGTTGGTGACCTTTTGTCGCCGAACTCGTTAGTGGCCCTACGTTACCGTCAAATAACGCATAGTCATGTGACGAGGAAGACGTTATCCCGTGCTTGCGTTCCCGTACAGGTGTGTCAGAGCGGGCGTTCGCCGCCCCGGGGGCGTGCCAGAGGTTAATGTTCGTTCAGCTGCGGGTGTACGCCGAAGGGGTGAGTGATGGGATCGCGGATCAGGGTTGTCGTGGCCAAGCCCGGCCTCGACGGGCACGACCGGGGCGCCAAGGTGGTGGCCCGAGCGCTGCGTGACGCCGGCATGGAGGTCATCTACACCGGACTGCACCAGACGCCGGAGCAGATCGTCGCCACCGCCGTCCAGGAGGACGCGGACGCCATCGGGCTCTCCGTGCTCTCCGGCGCGCACATGACGCTCTTTCGCCGGGTCTCCGAACTGCTGATCGAGAAGCAGGCGTCCGACATCATTCTGTTCGGCGGCGGCATCATTCCCGAGGCCGACATCGCCGAACTGCGCGACCTCGGTGTGGCCAGGATCTTCACGCCCGGCGCGACGACCGCGTCCATCGTCGAATGGGTACGGGAAAACGTCGTGCACTCCGTCGTGTGACCGTCGCGGCGTGACGTCCGTCAATCATCGCCGGACGGCGAGGAATTGACGCCCGGATAAGGGGAGAGGCCGGACCCACCCCTCACAGGTCCGGCCTCTCTATGCACGATGCCCCGCCGCCACCCCTCGACCGACAGGGCATCGGCCGCTTGCTCGTCGTAGTCCGGCTGCTCGCTCAGTGCTCCGACACCACACTCAACGACACCTGAGGAGCCGGGTTACGCGGCCGTACGGGGGAATTTCCGTCGATCTCCCGCAGGGCTGTCCGGGCCCGCCGGATCCCGGACGGCGGCCGTCGTGGACCGTCCCCGCGCGTAAGCCCGGTGCCGCGTTCACGCCGCGGTCACGGCTCGTACCGCTCGGCTGAGTGTCATGTCGCACACCGCGTACCCGGACGGTGAGCCGGCGGGTCCGGCTCGCTAGGCTGCGGCTGAGTCCGTCAGGCACGTCGACGGGCGTTCTCTCTCACACGCTGGCGGCGCGGCCAGGGCCCGTCGCGGAACCGAAGATCGCTGACCCCGGGTGCCACGGCCCCGCAGTCGCGAGCGGAAGGGCTTACGTGGACCTGTACGAGTACCAGGGGCGCGACCTGTTCGAACGGCACGGGCTCCCCGTGCTGGGCGGCGGTGTCGCCGAGACCTCGCAGGAGGCCCGGGCGATCGCCGAACGTCTCGGCGGCAAGGTGGTCGTCAAGGCTCAGGTGAAGGTCGGCGGCCGCGGCAAGGCCGGTGGCGTCAAGCTGGCCGACGGTCCGGACGAGGCGGAGGCGCGTGCCACCGACATCCTCGGGATGGACATCAAGGGCCACACGGTGCACAAGGTGATGCTCGCGGAGACCGCGGACATCACGCAGGAGTACTACCTCTCCTTCCTGCTCGACCGCGCGAACCGCACATTCCTGTGCATCGCGAGCGTCGCCGGCGGCATGGACATCGAGGCCGTCGCCGTGGACACGCCGGAGAAGGTGGCCAAGGTCGCCATCGACCCGAACGTCGGCGTCGATGACGCCAAGGCGCACGAGATCGTCACCGGGGGGCAGTTCCCGGCCGAGGTCGCCGACCAGGTCGCCGAGATCGCCAAGAAGCTGTGGCGGGCGTTCGTCGCCGAGGACGCCACGCTGGTCGAGGTGAACCCGCTCGCGAAGGTGGGCAGTGGCAAGGTTCTCTGCCTGGACGCGAAGGTGACCCTGGACGAGAACGCGGGCTTCCGGCACCCGGACCACGAGGCCCTCGTCGACCAGTCCGCGGTCGACCCGCTGGAGCAGGCCGCCAAGGAGAAGGACCTCAACTACGTCAAGCTGGACGGCGAGGTCGGGATCATCGGCAACGGCGCGGGCCTGGTCATGTCGACCCTCGACGTCGTCGCGTACGCCGGTGAGCGGCACGGCGGCGTGAAGCCCGCGAACTTCCTCGACATCGGCGGTGGCGCCAGCGCCGCCGTGATGGCGAACGGGCTGGAGATCGTACTGTCCGACCCGGCCGTGAAGTCGGTCTTCGTGAACGTCTTCGGCGGCATCACCGCCTGCGACGAGGTCGCCAACGGCATCATCCAGGCGCTCGCGCTGCTGGGCGAGCGCGGCGAGCAGGTCACCAAGCCGCTCGTCGTACGGCTCGACGGCAACAACGCCGAGGCCGGGCGTGCCATCCTCGATGGTGCGAACAACCCGCTCGTCGAGCGGGTGGACACGATGGACGGAGCGGCCGAGCGCGCCGCCGAGCTCGCGTTTGCGGGGAAGTGACGACATGGCGATCTGGCTGACCAAGGAATCCAAGGTCATCGTGCAGGGCATGACCGGCTCGGAGGGCTCGAAGCACACCCGCCGCATGCTGGCCGCCGGCACCAACGTCGTGGGCGGCGTGAACCCGCGCAAGGCGGGCACCACCGTCGACTTCGACGGCACGGAACTCCCGGTCTTCGCGTCCGTCGCGGAGGCGATCAAGGAGACCGGTGCCGACGTCACGGTCATCTTCGTACCCCCGCAGTTCACGAAGGCCGCGGTGGTCGAGGCGATCGACGCCGCGATCGAGCTCGCCGTGGTCATCACCGAGGGCGTACCGGTGCACGACACCGCGGCGTTCTGGGCGTACAACCGGTCGCAGGGCAACAAGACCCGGATCATCGGGCCGAACTGCCCCGGCATCGCGTCCCCGGGCGCGTCGAACGCCGGCATCATCCCGGCCGACATCACCCCGCAGGGCCGCATCGGCCTGGTCAGCAAGAGCGGCACGCTGACCTACCAGCTGATGTACGAGCTGCGCGACTTCGGCTTCTCCACCAGCGTCGGCATCGGCGGCGACCCGGTCATCGGGACGACGCACATCGACGCGCTGAAGGCGTTCCAGGACGACCCGGACACCGACGCGATCGTCATGATCGGTGAGATCGGCGGCGACGCCGAGGAGCGGGCCGCCGAGTTCATCAAGGAGTACGTCACCAAGCCGGTCGTCGGCTACATCGCCGGCTTCACCGCGCCGCCCGGCAAGACGATGGGCCACGCCGGCGCCATCATCTCCGGTTCCGCCGGCACCGCCGATGCCAAGAAGGAGGCCCTCGAGGCCGCCGGGGTCAAGGTCGGCAAGACGCCCAGCGAGACCGCGCGCCTGATGCGCGACATCATGAGCTGAGCTTCGTCGTGATCGCGCCCCGTCGGCCCCTCCGAGGCCGGCGGGGCGCGGTGCATTTGGGAGTCCGGTGCGATTCGCCGTCGCCGCGAGCGGGACGACGTGGGAAAGTAGGCCACGATGCCGACCTCGCCCGACAAACCCGACGCGGAGGACCAGTCCGCCGCGCAGGCCGTGGGCGCTCGTGACACCGTTCCCGTCGACCTCGGGGACGACCGGGGGCGCCAGGACACGGCCCGGATTCAGGTGCGCCCGCCGACGCCCGAGCGGGAGACGGTGCGCCTCGACCGGGACAGCGTGCAGCTGCGTAACCGCGAGACCGTCGCCGTACCGCGGCAGCGGGCACCGCAACGCGGCCCCCGCGCCCCGCTCGCCGTCGCCGCCTCGTTCGCCACGATCTGGGCGGCGCTGCTGTCCTACCTGCCGGTAGCGCTGGTGCTCGCTCTGGCGCAGCTCGCCGAAAGCTCCGGCTCGTTCGCCGGGTCGCTGCGCATCGGGCTGGCCGGCTGGCTGCTCGGCCACGGCGTACCGCTGGGCACCCCGATCGGCCCGATCGGACTCGCGCCGCTGCTGGTCAGCGGCCTGATCGCGTGGCGGCTCATCCGCGCCGGCGTACACCTCACGAGGGCCATGGGCGCGCGGCGCAGCGGCCGCGTACGCGACGCCGGGCTCGTCGCGCTCGCCGTCGGCACCGGCTACGGCCTCCTCGGCGTCCTCGCCGCCCTGGCCACCGCCGGGGCATCCGCACCGGTGGTCCGCGCCGGCCTCACGCTCGCCCCGATCGGGGCCGTGTTCTCGTTCGCCGGCGCACTGCGGGGGACCGACGCCATCCGGACGATCGCCCGCGCGCTGCCGTTCGTGCTGCGGCACGGGAGCCGTACGGGGCTGGTCGCCGGGCTGCTCGTACTCGCAGCCGGGGCCGGGATGGCGGGGCTCTCCACGGCCATGGGGGCGGGAAAGGCGGCCGAGTTCGTGGCCGCGTACCGGACGGGGATCGCCGGGCAGGCGGGCATCATCCTGGTCAGCCTCGCGTACGCCCCCAACGTGGCGGCGTGGGGGGCCGCGTACCTGCTCGGGCCGGGGTTCGCCCTGGGCACCGACACCCACGTCTCGCTCACCGAGGTCGTGGTCGGCCCGCTGCCCGCACTGCCGCTCGCCGGCGGTCTGCCCGACGGCCCGGTCGGTGGCTTGGGCGCCGTCCTGCTCGTGGTGCCGCTGCTCGCTGCCGGGGCGGCGGGCTGGCTGCTGGCCCGCCGGCTGCGCCGCAGCGCCACCGCCCAGGCCGAGAACCGTACGGGTTGGGCGCCCCTGGTCGGTTCCGCGCTGGTCGCCGGTCCGGTGGCCGGGCTGGTCCTCGCCCTGTCCGCCCAGTTCTCGTCCGGCTCGCTGGGCGACGGCCGGCTCGCGGCCCTCGGCCCGTCCCCGCTGTACGTGGGCCTCCTCGGTGCCGCGGTGGCCGCCGCCGGAGTCCTCGTCGGCGCCGCGGCGACCCGGGCGTTCGGCAGGCCCACCCGCTCCCGCTGAGACGGGTCCAGCTGACCCGGGCGCGTCGCGTCTGACCGGCGCCGATAGGGTGCAACGGTGACTGAGCCGGCTCGTCTTGTCGTGTTGATCTCCGGGTCGGGCAGCAACCTGCAGTCCCTGCTGGACGCCACCGCAGACCCCGCGTACGGCGCGCGGGTCGTCGCCGTCGGGTCGGACCGGGACGGCGTCGCCGGGCTCGACCGCGCCGCCAGGGCCGGGGTCCCGTCGTTCGTCGATCCGGTGAAGGCGTACCCGACCCGCGAGGAGTGGGACGCCGCCCTGACCGCCCACGTCGCCGAGTACAAGCCGGACCTCGTCATCTCGGCCGGTTTCCTCAAGCTCGTCGGGCCCGCGTTCCTCGCCGCGTTCGGCGACCGGTACGTGAACACACACAACGCGCTGCTGCCCGCGTTCCCCGGCATTCACGGTCCCCGCGACGCCCTCCACTACGGCGTGAAGATCGCGGGCGCGACCCTGTTCTTCGTCGACGCGGGCGTCGACACGGGTCCGATCATCGCCCAGACCAGCGTCCCGGTGCTCGACGACGACACCGAGGAGACGCTCACCGAACGCATCAAGGAAGCCGAACGCGCACAGCTCGTCGAGCAGGTCGGGCGGCTGGTCCGCGACGGCTGGACCATCAGTGGAAGAAAGGTCACCATTCCATGAGTTCCGAAGGCACTCGCCCGATCAAGCGGGCCCTGGTCAGCGTCTACGACAAGACCGGGCTGACGGAGCTGGCGCAGGCGTTGCACGCCGCCGGCGTCGAGGTCGTGTCGACCGGTTCGACCGCGTCGACGATCGAGGCCGCCGGGGTGCCGGTGACCCGGGTCGAGCAGGTGACCGGCTTCCCGGAGTGCCTGGACGGGCGGGTCAAGACGCTGCACCCGAAGGTGCACGCCGGTCTCCTCGCCGACCTGCGGCTCGAGTCGCACACCGCCCAGCTCGCCGAGCTGGGCGTGGAGCCGTTCGACCTGCTGGTGTCCAATCTGTACCCGTTCACCCAGACCGTCGCGTCCGGCGCGAGTGTCGACGAGTGCGTCGAGCAGATCGACATCGGCGGGCCGGCGATGGTCCGGGCCGCCGCCAAGAACCACCCGAGCGTGGCGGTGGTGACCACCACGGACGCGTACCCCCTGGTGGTTCAGGCCCTCCAGACGGGCGGTTTCACGCTGGCGCAGCGTAAGGCGCTCGCGGCCCGCGCGTTCGCGGACATCGCCGTCTACGACGTGGCCGTCGCAAACTGGTGCGCGACGACCCTGGCACCCGCGCAGTGGCCCGACTTCGCCGGTACGGCCCTGACCCGCTCGGCGGTGCTGCGCTACGGCGAGAACCCGCACCAGGAGGCCGCGCTCTACCTCGACCCGGCCGCGCCCCCCGGTCTCGCGAACGCCGCACAGCTGCACGGCAAGGAGATGTCCTACAACAACTACGTCGACGCGGACGCCGCCTGGCGGACCGCCAACGACTTCGCCGGCCCCTGCGTCGCGATCATCAAGCACGCCAACCCATGCGGCATCGCCGTCGGTGCCGACGTCGCCGAGGCGCACCGCAGGGCCCACGCCTGTGACCCGGTCTCGGCGTACGGCGGCGTCATCGCGGCGAACCGGCCGGTCACCGCCGCCATGGCGCAGCAACTGGAGGGCATCTTCACCGAGGTCGTCGTCGCGCCCGGCTTCGAGGCGGACGCCCTCGCCATCCTGCAGGCCAGGAAGAACCTGCGACTGCTGCACGCGCCCGCGTGGAACCCGCCGCCCGCCGAGTACCGGCAGGTCAGTGGCGGCGTACTGGTCCAGCTGTCGGACCGGGTGGACGCGCGCGGCGACGACCCGAAGTCCTGGACGCTGGCCGCCGGTGACGCCGCGTCGGAGGAGACCCTCGCCGACCTCGCGTTCGCCTGGCGGGCCGTACGGGCCGTGAAGAGCAACGCGATCCTGCTGGCGAAGGACGGTGCGACCGTCGGCGTCGGCATGGGCCAGGTCAACCGGGTCGACTCGGCACAGCTCGCGATCTCCCGGGCCGGCGTCGAGCGGGCCGCCGGATCGGTGTGCGCGTCGGACGCGTTCTTCCCGTTCGCGGACGGCCCGAACCTGCTCATCGCGGCCGGGGTCAGGGCCATCGTGCAGCCT
Organism: uncultured Micromonosporaceae bacterium; assembly: GCA_966211315.1. GTDB lineage: Bacteria > Actinomycetota > Actinomycetes > Mycobacteriales > Micromonosporaceae > CBIHNN01. The sequence goes on from CBIHNN010000058.1 coordinate 27,103, forward strand.
GGCGGCTCGATCCGCGACGAAGAGGTCATCGCGGCCGCCAAGGAGGCGGGCGTCACGATGTACTTCACCGGGACGCGTCATTTCTTCCACTGAGCCGCATCTCCCTGAGCCGGTCAGCGGCCGTCGCTTCTCCGGCGACGACTTCGCGCTCGCCGACGTCGAGAAGGTGCACTACGACGCGTGCACCTTCCACGACGTCGACTTCACTGAGGCGCGGCTCACCGGGGTCAGCTTCACCGGCTGCGAGTTCGGCAACACCCGGTTCAACGCGGCGGAGCTGACCCGTTGCGCGATCCTGCAGTCCACGTTCCGTCGCTGCTCGTTCTTCGACGCGGCGTTCACCGACTGCAAGCTCACCGGAACCGAGTTCGTCGACTGCACGCTGCGCCCGATCCGGGTCGACGGCGGCGACTGGTCCTGGGTCGTCCTGCGCGGGCAGGACCTGACCGCCGTACGCCTGGCCGGGCTCCGGCTCGTCGAGGCCGACCTGCACGGCGCGAACCTGACCAAGGCGGACCTGAGCGGCGCGGACCTGTCCTACGCGAAGTTGCGCGAGGCTGTGCTCAGCGGCGCCGACCTGCGCCGGGCGGACCTGTCCGCGGTCGCGCTGCGCGATGTCGACCTGACCGGCGCCCGCATCGACCTGCAGCAGGCGGGCCTGGTGGCCGAGGCGTACGGCGCGATCGTCAGCTGAGTTCCAGACGGGCCACGTCCAGCCGTTCGAATCCGTCCAGGGCCACGCCTTTCACCTTCGCCGACCAGCCGACGGCCCGCTGGCTGTACCGCAGCGGGATCACCGGCAGATCCCGTGCCAGCAAGTCCTCGGCCTGCTGATACACCGGTGTGGCGTCGGCGGCGCTGGGGGCGCGGTCGGCTTCCCGGAGCAGCGAGTCGAAGGTCGTGTTGCGGTACCCGGCGAAGTTCGACGAACCCGACGAGCTGAACAGCGGCGACAGATAGCTCTCCATCGACGGGTAGTCCATCGACCAGGTCATCCGGAACATGCCGATCGGCTTCAGGGCGCGTACGTCGGCGAGAAGAGTGTCGAACCTGGGCTGCGCGACCGGCGTGCAGGCCACACCGAGGTTCGTCGCGAGCTGCCCGCAGAGCCCGGTCACCCAGGCCTGGTGCCCGCCGTCGGTGTTGTACGAGATCTGCAACTGCTTCGGCCCCGCCGCCTCCGCGTACGCCTTCCGGGCGGCCGTAGGGTCGAACGTGCACGCCGGTCCGCAGGTGTCCGGCCGGGCCCCGGGCACGGTCGGCGGCACGAACGACCGCGCCGGCTGCTGGGACTGGCCGAAGTACGTCCTCACCAGCGCGTCCCGGTCGATCGCCATCGAGATGGCCTTGCGCACCCGCGGGTCGGCGTAGTCCGGTTCGAAGTCGGGGACGGCGAGGAAGGTGACAGTCGCCGCGGGCACGGTGAAGAACCGGCCGCCGAGCTCGTTCGTCGCGTCGGCGACGTGTGTCTCCGGGATCGCCGCGTCCACGTCGAGAACGCCGGCGCGCAGGTCGTCGTAGGCCACGGCGGAGCCGTCGTAGACGCGGAACTCCAGCTTGGCGACCTTCGCCGGGGCCGGATGGGCGGCGTACCGCTGCACCTTGACCGCGGTGCCGTGCTCCCACGACCCGGTCATCCGGTACGGGCCCTGGCCGATCGGCGCGTCCTCGAACCCGTCCCGGACCACGCCGGGTGCGGCGAACGCGGCCTTCGGCAGAGGCAGGAAAGCGGGGTGGCCGAGCATCGCCGGGAAGTCGGCGAACGCGGCGGTCAGCGTCACGTCGAGGGTACGGTCGTCTGCCTTCCTCACCCCCGTCAGCTCCTTCGCCTTCGGGGTGGTTCCCTGCATGTCCGCGAAGCCTTCGAACCGGTCGAACAGGTAGGCGTTGCGCTGGTTGTGCGGCCCGTACGCGGTCCAGTTCCATGCGGCGAGGTAGCTGTCGGCGGTGACCTGCTCGCCGTTGTGGAAGGTGTAGCCGTCGGCGAGGACGATCCGCCAGACCCGGTTGTCCTGCGAGGTGACGGACGCCGCGGCGCGCGGCACCGGCTTCCGCTTGTCGTCGTACGCCACCAGCGGGGTGAACAGGGCGGCCAGGACCTGGGCGCCGTAGTCGTCGCTGACCGCGGACGGGAGCAGGTGCGCGGGCTCCTCGATGCCGATCGCCACCGTGTCGGCGGGGACCTCGGGGCGGCCCAGCAGACTGCACCCGCCAAGCGTGATGAGGGCGACGGCGGCGGCGGCGTTCCGGAACTTCACCGGCCAACCGTAGGGCCTCCGCACCCCCTGTCCACCCCCCGGGTGTACGGCGGCCTTCCCCGGCAGTGGCAATATCGACGCGTGACGGCGACTCTTCTGGACGGTAAGGCCACCGCGGCGGCGATCAAGGAGGACCTGCGGCAGCGGGTCAAGGCGCTGGGCGACCGGGGTATCGTCCCCGGGCTCGGCACCGTACTGGTCGGCGACGACCCCGGCTCCCACGCGTACGTCAACGGCAAGCACCGCGACTGCGCCGAGGTCGGCATCGCCTCGCTGCGCCGCGGCCTGCCCGCCGACGCCACCCAGGAGCAGCTCGAAGAGGTCGTCGCGGAGCTCAACGCCGACCCGGCCTGCCACGGCTACATCGTCCAGTTGCCGCTGCCGCGTCACCTCGACACCCAGCGCGTCCTCGAGGCCATCGACCCGGACAAGGACGCCGACGGTCTGCATCCGGTCAACCTGGGCCGCCTCGTGCTCGGCTACGACGGCCCGTTGCCGTGCACCCCGCGCGGCATCGTCCACCTCCTGCGCGCGTACGACGTGTCGCTCGCCGGTGCCGAGGTCGTCGTCGTGGGCCGGGGCACCACGGTCGGCCGCCCTCTGGGCCTGCTGCTCACCCGGCGCAGCGAGAACGCCACCGTCACGCTGTGCCACACCGGCACCGTGGATCTCGCCAAGCACCTGCGTACCGCCGATGTGATCGTCGCGGCTGTCGGCGTACCCGGCCTGATCACGGCCGATCTGGTCAAGCCCGGAGCGGCGGTTGTGGACGTCGGGATCACCCGCGTCGTCGGCCCCGACGGCAAGGGGGTCTACACCGGTGACGTCGCCTCCGACGTCGCGTCGGTCGCGGGCGCGGTCGCGCCGGTGCCCGGCGGCGTCGGCCCGATGACCCGCGCCATGCTCCTCACGAACGTCGTGGAACGGGCCGAGGTCACCCGCTGAGGCCCTTCGCCGGTGCTCCTATCACACGGCTGATACGGTCCGGGAAACGACGCCCCGCATCTGGAGTTGAGACGATCATGGGCAAGAAGGTCACCGTCGTCGGCGCCGGTTTCTACGGTTCCACGACCGCGCAGCGCCTCGCCGAGTACGACATCTTCGAGACGGTCGTCCTCACCGACATCGTCGACGGCAAGCCCGAGGGCCTGGCCCTCGACCTGAACCAGTCGCGGGCGATCGAGGGCTTCGAGACGAAGGTCGTCGGCCAGACCACCGGCCCGAACGGCGAGGGCTACGAGGCCATCGAGGGCTCCGACGTCGTCGTGATCACCGCCGGCCTGCCCCGCAAGCCGGGTATGAGCCGGATGGACCTGCTCGAGGTCAACGCCAAAATCGTCCGGGGCATCGCCGAGAACGTCGCCAAGTACGCCCCGAACGCCGTCGTCATCGTCGTCTCGAACCCGGTCGACGAGATGACCGCGCTGGCCCAGATCGCCACCCAGTTCCCGAACAACCGGGTCTTCGGCCAGGCAGGTGTTCTCGACACCGCCCGCTTCACCAACTTCATCGCCGAGACGCTCGCCGTACCGGTCTCCTCCGTGAAGGCCCTCACACTGGGCTCGCACGGCGACACGATGGTGCCGGTCCCGTCCCGCTGCACCGTGAACGGCAAGCCGCTGTCGGACCTGCTCCCGGCCGAGAAGATCGAGGAGCTGGTGGTCCGTACCCGCAACGGTGGTGCCGAGGTCGTGGCGCTGCTGAAGACCGGCTCGGCGTACTACGCCCCGTCCGCGGCCGCCGCCCGCATGGCCAAGGCCGTCGCCGAGGACTCCGGCGCCGTCATGCCCGTCTGTGCCTGGGTCGACGGCGAGTACGGCATCAACGGCGTCTACCTCGGCGTCGAGGCCGAGATCGGCGCCACGGGCATCCGCAAGGTCGTCGAGGACAAGCTCACCGACACCGAGCTCGCCGGTCTGAAGGAGGCCGCCGAGGCCGTCCGCGCCAAGCAGGCGGACGTCGCCGACCTCTGATCGGTTCCTTCGTGAAGCCCCGCCGGTCGTCCGGCGGGGCTTCGTCGTCTCGTTGGCCGGTCCCCGGCCGAGGATGCCAGGGTCCGGAGGGAGATGATCGGCCGCACGCAGTACGCTCGTACTGCTTGAGCACGAGTCCCTGTGAGAGGAGCGCCGGATGGCGAAGATCAAGGTTGACAATCCGGTCGTGGAGCTCGACGGCGACGAGATGACCCGGATCATCTGGAAGCAGATCCGTGAGCAGCTGATCCTGCCGTACCTCGACGTCAACCTCGAGTACTACGACCTCTCGGTCGAGAACCGTGACGCGACCGACGACCAGGTGACCATCGACTCGGCGAACGCCATCAAGCGGCACGGTGTCGGCGTCAAGTGCGCCACGATCACCCCGGATGAGGCCCGCGTCGCGGAGTTCGGCCTGAAGAAGATGTGGCGGTCGCCGAACGGCACGATCCGCAACATCCTCGGCGGCGTCGTCTTCCGCGAGCCGATCATC
>CBIHNN010000059.1:0-31232 GCA_966211315.1 uncultured Micromonosporaceae bacterium
CCGAAGAGGCCACTGGTTCGATCCCAGTATCGCCCACCAGACAAACCGCAGGTCAGGCGCCCTTTACCGGATATCCGGTAAGGGGCGTTCCGCGTTGCAGGGGTGTCGTTGGGAGAAATCTGGGAGACGATCTTGGTCATCGGTCAGCCCTCCTTGCGCAGCAGTCGGTCCAGCGCGTCGACCGGCGACCCCGGCGCGATCTCGCGGCGGGCCGCCAACGCCGCCTCCCAGAGCTGGGTCAAACCGTCGAGAAGGTGTTGGCGCATAGCGGCGGTGACGTGTGAGTACCGTGCCTGCACCGAGCCGTCCTCATGTCCCATCCGCTCATCCATCAGCTTGCCCGGCGTCCCCAGCTCATCCATGAGGGTCTTGTGGGTGTGCCGCAGCCCATGCGGAGTCAGGCCACTCGCCACCGGCGTCCAGCAGGCATCCGCCCGCCCGGCGGCGTTGCGGCCGCGAACGGGCACCCCAGGCCACGGTTCGCCGAGAACCGGCACCGGCCGTGCTGCGAAGCCTCCGCCCTTGCCCGGGTAGCGGCCAGTGGCGGCGGGCTGGAACACCCACGTAGCGAAGTTGTTCCGGCGTGGATGCGACGACAGCTCACCGCGGGCACCTCCCCGGACGTACCCCAGGTCCGCGACGGAGGCTGCTATCCGCGCTCGCGTCGACTCCTGCACGACCTCGGGGTGGTTCATCGCCGCCGAGACCGTGGCCGACGAGACACCCGCGGCACGCGCCACATCGATCAACGTTGGCCCGTGGCTGCCTGCCGAACCGTGCGGCGGTCGATGTCCGGAGAAGACATACGCCCTTCCGTGACACGTGCACGGACGGCCAGGGGAGCGATGGAGCTGGTCGGCCAACAGGGCACTCAACCACGGTGCGGTGTCGATCGTTCGATACGAGTCGTCCTTGGGTGGCGAACGGTGGAACTGACCTGAGTCCAGTTCGTATAGCTGCCACTCGACCCGGACGGAGCCAGGGCGGACGTACGCCCGCTCCAGGCCGACCAGCTCACCCCATCGCATCCCCGAGTAGCCCAGCAGGACCACCGCCGCGAACTCGTCGTCCCGGCCGGACAGCAGGGCCGCCCGTTCGGCGATGAGCAGGATGCCGAGCGCCGTCGTCACCACCTTCTCGGGACCGCGGTGCTTTGAGCGGCCCGCCCGCTTGCCTCGGCCACGGCGCCGCGAGGCCGGGTTAGCTTCCCGCAGGCCCGACTGCACGGCATCAGCTAGGATCAGGTGCAAGGTCGACCGCCATGTCCGGATGCTGGACTGTGCGTAACCGGCTGCTCGTTCGGCCGCCTCCCATTCAGCGATGTCGGCCGCCGAGATGTCAGCGACCGCCGCGCTCTCGAACGCGGGTAGAAGGTGCTCTTCAATGTGGCGGCGGTAATTCTGCATGGTCGACGCCGCGAGGTGCTGCATGGCATACCAGTCGGACGCGAAGGCCCCGAAGGCCTGCCGACCCGCCGTGGGGTCGCGCCATTTCCCGCCGCGAACGCGGCCCTCGGCATCATTCGCCGCCTGCTCCGCCTCCCGCCGCGTCCTGAACTTGACCGTCCTTCCATCGCTGTCTACGACGGTGAGGTATTGGCCTGGCGCGGCCTTGTACCGTCCACGCCAGTACTCTCCGCGTTTCTCGGCGAATCCCATTGAAACCGTCCTTATCTATGCTGCGACCGAGCCGGAGGGGTCGGTGCGGGAACGCCGGGGACGCCGGGCCCGCAGCACCAGCGCGTCGCCCGCAGCCTCGTGCGCCTGCACCCTCGGCCGTTGCTGGATGATCGCCGGGCCAGACCTGGCAGGCTTCACCTCGAAGAGGCGAACGATCTCGGCGATGTGTTCCGCGGTGAACAGGTAGCTGCCGCCGATCCAGGCGTACGGGATGCGGCGTCGGCGGGCCTGTTCCTTGATCCACCATTCGGAGCAGCGCAGCAGCTTGGCGACCTCAGCGGGTCGGTAGTACGCCGCGGGCTGCGTTCCTGAACCGCCCATGCGCCGGGCGCTCCTTCCTCTGTGGGGTGTCAAGCTCGGCTTGACGGTTGGCGGCCGTCTATGCGGCCAGGGTCATCAGGGCCTCCCTCGCGGTTTGCTGGTGCTCACGGGCCATCGCGGCGGACGTGTTGGCGAGCATCGCGTCGGCCGGGGTCTGCCACCCGGCGCCGACGAATTGCAGGAAGTTCACGACCAACGTGGTCGGTTCGGCGCCGTCGGCGGCGTCGCGTTCGGGTCCAGCGCCCTGAGCGCGGCGGAACACGACCCGTTGCCCGCGCAGGAGGGCGAAGGTGATGGAGTAGGTGCGGCTCTTGGTGAGGAAGTGGCCGCCGAAGCCGAGCATGTGCGCCCACCGCCGCAGCCGCCGCCAGTCGCGGGGTTGGCCGAGTTGCCAGCACGCTTCGATGAGGCGTTCGGTGTGGTTGCCGTCCGGGTCGGCGTACAGGTTCACGGTCTCGTCGCCGATGCGGTTCGAGGTGTGTCCGGTGACCTCGGTCGACTTGGTGGCGTACTTGGCCAGGTAGGCGGCGACCTGGGCGTCGGTGACCTGCCCCTCGGCGGCGACGGTGATCACCTTGGTGAGGACCTGGTCGCCCCAGCCGATACGCCAGCCGTCCGGGTTGGCCGGGTGGGTGCCGGTGGTGAACACCGTCCGGGTGGCGTGGTCGACGGCGGCGACCAGGTCGTGCGCGTCGATGCCCGGCGGGGGCGGCAGGATCGCGGTCGGGTCGTAGGGGTCGACGCCGTCGAGGCGGATGATCGCGTGGTAATGGATGACGGCGCGGCGTTGCATCTCGGCGGCCTTGCCGAACGACAGCCGGACCGGCGGCACCCAGCGCTCCTGGCCGGACTCGGTGATTTTGAGCAGGTAGGGGATGCCGCGTTCGCGGCACAGTCGGCGCATGTACCGGTTGATGGCGATGGTGGTGCGCCGCCACAGTTCGCCCGCCTGCACGTTCCAGACGACCTGGGCGTCGTGGTCGTAGCAGTCGAGGCACAGCGGGGTGCCGAGGGTGCGGTCGGTGTCGGCGTGCCGGGCGTAGCAGGCCAGCCGGACTCCGTGCGGGCACGCCGTGACGTCACGCCGCGGGTGGCACGGTTCCGGGCGGCAGTCGCACGCCGTGCGCTTCGTGCAGGTGTGGCGCTTGACGACGCGGGTATGGACCTGCCCGAACGACGGCGCCGTGAACGTCGGGAACACCGCCGGGTGGTGGGCCACCTGCTCCGGCACGCCACGCCCACCGACCAGGCCCGCGCGGACGACCTGGTAGGCGTCGCGCTTGTACCGCTCCGAGCAGGCCGGGCAGACCGCCTCGCGCCGGTTGCCGCACGGCTTGTAGATCACGCCGTCGGGCAGGTCGTTGGTGTGCCGCTCCGACAGGATCCGGCCGGTGGCGGCGTCGACAGTCGCCATGGTTCCGGCGAGCCGGACCGGGCGGGTGCACGCGGCTGCGGCCTTCACATGCCCGAGCCATGCCGGATAGTCCGGTCGGGCCGCGCGGGCGACGGTTTGCAGGCGCAGGTCGGCGGAGCGGGCGAACCAGGGCGGGATGGTTCCGGCGTAGGGGGCCGTACCCGAAGCAGTGGATGCTTCGGGGACGACGCTCAACGTCGGGACAGTCACCGAGTCGCCTTTACAGACGAGCCGTTGACGGCCGGGATCTTCGTGGTGGGTGTGTTCGGGCCAAGGTCGAGAACGGCCAGGGCCTGGGTTGCCTGCTCGGAGTTCACCCGTAGCCGGGCGGCGAGCTGCCCAGCGGTGATCGGAGTGCCGTGTTCAGTGCGGTACTGGCGGGCAACCTTGTCGGCGCGGCTCAGCAGGCCCGGGTCGACGGGCATCGGCAGGGCAAGCTGTGCGGGCTCCGGCGCGGTGACAGTGGTGTCGGTGGCGGGAGCGGCCAGCGTGGTAGCCGGTGTGGTCGGTTCGGGCTTGCGGGGACGCGGGTTCGAGGTGCCGGCAGTGGGCGCCGGGACGGTGGTCGGTCGCAGCGGGATCGTCGTCGGACTCGGAGTGACGCGAGCCGCGATATCGGCCGGGGTCGGGATCGGCACGGCCGGAGCGGGCTCCGATTCCACGGTCGGTTCCGGGACCGGCTTCGGTGCGGCGACCGCCGGGATCGGCATGGAAAGTGCCGGGACGGCGGGCGGGATCGGGGCCGGGCGGACAGCGGTGTCCGGGATGGCCGGGTCAGACAGGGACGGTGCGGTCTGCGAGTTTCGGCCGGTGGCCAGGATCGCGCCGGTGGCCATCACCATGAGCCCGTCGACAGCGAGCGGGCCGAGGACACAGACGATGGACTCTTCGCCGTAGTAGGCGAGCAGTCCGGACAAGTGCCGGTACGACACCAGGGCAGCCACAGCGGCGACCGGGAGCATGCCCGCCCAGCGCAGCAGCTGCCACACCCTGCCGGACGGCCAAGCCACCCGAGTCAGGATTTCGGTAGCGACGAACAACGCGACCGGCCAGAACATGGCACCGATGACGGCACCCACGTTCGGTGACCAGCCCTCCGCCGCCCCGACAGGCGGGACATAGGAGTGGGCGATGTTCGCGGCGATCGACACGGTGCCGCCGAGAGCGGCTCCGATGTAGGCCCAGCGACGGCCCGACAACGACGGCATCGTGGTCACCGGGTCACCTGCCAGCCGGACACGAGTCCTTCGACCACCGCGGAGACGGCGGCGAAGGTGGTCATGCCGGGTACGACGACCGTGAGGTCGACGTCGCCTGCGGTGAACGGGTCCGGGAAGTGGATTTCCACGTCCCGGGTGTCGTAGCGGACGGAGATCGGCCCGAGTGACACTGTGCGGTCACCGTCGTAGCTGACCGGGATGTCGGGCATGGCCCGGCACAGGTAGCTGTGCAGCAGTTGGGCGCTGATGCGCCGGTGAGCTGCCAGGACCGGGTCGTGGAGTCGGCGGGTGGTGGTCATCGGGACGGCTCCTTTCCGGCGAGGTCGAACAACGACGCCGCCGCGTAAGCAGGTGGCTTCGGGTGTTCGGCCTTCGCGCGGGCCGCGCGGGTGACCTTGGATTGGTTGGCCTTGTGCAGGTCTGCGAACTGCACCGGATCCAGCAGGGCTACTGCGTCCCGGTCCTCTCCACACCGCCGCTTGAGCAGCGGACGTACGGTGGCGTTCGTGGGACAGTCGAGGACCCCGTCGGGGTAGCGGTAACCGCAACCCGGGCACGCGGAGGCGGCCGGGCTACCAGGGTGGTGATCGGCGAACACCCGCACGAGCGTCGCCACCGTCACGTTCAGACCGGCCTCCAGGAGGCGGCGGTCGAGGGTTCCGCGGTCGGCGCGGTCGCCGTAGCGCATCTGCACGGCCTGCCGGGACGTCCCCAGCCGGTCGGCGATCTCCGACCACGAATATCCGTATGGCGCCTGCCGCAGACCCGCAACGGCAAGCCGGGTCACCGCATCCACCTCCACCGCGAGGGCGGTTAGGGAATGCAGTGCCTCGACGTCACCGGCACCGACCCGACGGGCATACGCCCGCAGGATTCGGCGGACGAACGCGTCGAACGCGGCGTTCTCCACCTCACGCTTCGACCGCTTGGCACGCGGCTTCGGCTTCAAGACGGACTGCGGGGTCAAGGCAGACTTGACGGCATTCTTGCTCATTCGACGTCACCCAGCCCCGAGTCAGCCCACTCCGTGAGGTGGGTGGTGATGACTCGCAGCGCATCCACCAGTTCGTCGGCCGGGGTGGCTGCCGCCTGCCGCAGTGCGGTCAGGATGTCGTCGAGGGTGCGGCCTTTGGCGTCGTTGAACTCGTAGGCTTCCGTGCCGTCCTCGACCAGCAGATAGCGGTCGAGATGCAGCACGGCCTCTTCGAAGTCGAGGTAGCCGGGGTCGTCGAAGTGTTGCGCCGGCGCTTCGACGGGTCCGCCGTAGCAGACCATGCCGATCGCACCGACCATGCACGCCGCAGGCGTGAACACCTGCGAGGCGGCGTCGTAGTAGGCGCCCTGAATCCAGCCGTACCGCTCCAGATAGAGCGCGGCCGACCGCAGAACCTGCTTCGCGGTCACGGACGCGTCGCCCGGGACGGGTGCGGTCAGTGCCCGCAGACCGTCGTCGGTGACGACGTAGCCGTCATCGATACCGGCGGGGATGCCGGTCGCGATCCAGGCGTCGAAGATCTCGAAGGCGGTGGGTTCAGGGCAGGTTGATCCCTGGTGTTGGGTAGCGTGCATGACGCTGACTCCTTCCATTGGAGGGTTGATCAGTGGTTGGGGCTGGCGGCACCGGTCTGCTTTCCAGGGCTGGTTCCGGTGTCGTCGGCTTGACCGAGCAGGGGTATGGACGTCGGCGTGATGGCGGAAGCCATCAGTGCCAGTGCTGCACGACGGTCACGCACTTGTGACCGCCGACGGCGAGCACGGCGCATCCGCCGATGAGCAGCGGGATGGCGAGGATGCCGAGGCCGAGGCCGGTCCAGAGCAGCCACCCGGCAACACCGAGCGTGATCAGGACGGCGAGGCCGATGACGGCACCGAAGCCGAGCCAGAACCGGCGGACCTTACGGTCACGCTCGGCGATGGCGAGCTGGCGGGCCTTCCACCGGGCATACAGCACGCGGTCGCGCTGCTGCTTCGCGGCGAGCTGGGCCGGGCTGAGCGGGTACGCCAGTTCGGCCGTGGTGGCCGGGTCGACGTAGTGCACCACCCGCGCCGCCGTCATCGGCGGGCGCATGGTCGGGAGTCGCTTGGACATTGATAGACCTCCTTCAATGGGTGGGGGTTGGGGCTCCGCCCGGGACCTGTGGTGCCGGATGGTTTGTGGGGTCCGTCAGGCGGCTTGGTCGGCGTCGGTGACGACGCTCAGGCGCCGCTGAGCGCGGACGGTGTAGCGAAGCTGCGCCGCGTAGGCGGCGATCGCCGTGCAGGTGCGGTCATCGAGATACGCGGTCTTCACCAACTGCGGTAAGCCGCCCTCAGCGATGAGTAGACCGGCGCCGGGGTTGTTCGGGCTAATGGTGTTGGCGGACCATCCCTGCTGCGCCCACCCCTGCCCCAGCACGATGTCGGACGAGCTGTTGGTAGTGCAGCGTCCCGCGAACCGCCACGCGAACAAGTCCCGCAGACTCGTGGGGATGATGTCACTGGACGGTCGTTGGGTGGCGGCTACGACGATGATGCCGACCGCCCGACCTCGGGCGACCAGGTCTCGCAGCAGCGCGGCGAATTCTTCCCGGGTCTTCTTGTCCCCGCAGGTCGCGGAGAAGTAGGCGATCTCGTCGCATGCCAGGACGTAGGGCAGGAACATGTCCGCGGGGGCGATCTTGCGACGTTCGCAGTCCAACAGGTACGCGTACCGGCGATCCATCATGATCTGCAACCGGGTCAGCAGACTCAACGCCTGGGCGATGTCCGGGCCGACGAACGCGTCCGCGCACTTGCGCCACTGACCGAGTTCGACCTGCTTGCCGTCCAGCAACACCAGACGGCAATCAAGCGACAGGGCGGCGTGAGCGACGATGGCGTTGAGCAGGGCCGACTTACCGGCGCCGGGTTCGCCGCCGATGAGCATGTTGCGGTAGATCATCGGCACCCGCACCGCGTGCCCGAACTCGTCAATCCCGACATGCATCGCATCGAAGATCGACAGGGCCGGGCCGAGCGGAACCTCACCAGAACCGTTGTCAGCGACCAGAACCGGAGCCATCTGTCAGCCTCCCGGTCAGGCCGCAGGCCGGGCCGCCGGAGCGGCGATCGACCAGTCGTCGTTGGGCACTTCGGCGGGGGTGAACCCGTCACCGGCCTTGGCACGGCTCACCTTCTGGACCTTCGCCGTGGCGAACCGTAAGCTCGGTCCGACCTCATCGACATCGAGGCCGTACGCGGAGCGCTTCTCGCCGGTCTCCTTGTCCTCCCACCGCGACAGCTTGAGCCGACCCGACACGACCACCCGGGTGCCCTTGGCAAGGGACTCGGCGATGTGTTCGGCCATGTCCCGCCACGCGGTGCAGGTCAGGAACAGCGGGTCACCGTCGCGGTACTCGTTCTTCTCCCGGTCGAACACCCGCGGCGTCGATGCCACGGTGAACTTGACCACCGCCACCCCGGCCGGGGTGAACCGCAGCTCCGGATCGGCGGTCAGGTTCCCGATCGTCGTGATCTGAGTTTCGTTAGCCATCAGGACTCACTCCTTCTGTTGGTACTACGGGACTTCCAGCCCTCGGACCCTGCATAGGTGGTCATCGGCGACCACCCCGCGGTGGCGGTTCCGGGGCAGGTTCAGGGATGTCGGCCAGATCCAGGCCGACCGGCGGCATGCCCGGCGACACCGGAGCAACCGCGTTCGTGTTGCGCAGGCTCGGAATCAACGGCGCCAGCGGCGAGTCGACCCGGCCCATCAGCGGGTCACGACGACCCACATCCACCCGGACGAGGGCGGCGTAGCGGTCCGAGGCGGCGACGACGCGGACCTGCTTGGCCCAACACGCCACCGCGATCCGGCCGCACTTGTCATCCAGATCCGGCACCTCCAGACCGGGGCGTAGCCACAGCCACACCCGCTCACCCGCCGGAGTCGGACGCGCCCACAGGATCAGCGGCAACGTCCCCGGCCGGACACCGCCGGAGCCGCGCACGATCTGCGCGAAGCACAACCGCAGCCGGTGGCGGACGACCGGGCACCAGGACCAGGCTGACAACCAGCGACGCACTGGACCCACCAGGACGCACACCGCGACCACCACCAGGACGGCGGCGAGGGCGAACCATGGACGGGTCGCCCTGGCGAGGGCCGACGGCACCAGCACCACCAGGGCTCCGGCAGCGATCTCGAAAGACCACCACCACAGCACCCGCAGCACCGGCCACGACCGCACCAGCACCGCCGCGACGAACCCGAGCACGGCGCCCGCGAGGATGCCGAGCACCACCGCGAGCGTCATCGGCGCGAACACCGCGACCGACGCCGCGGTCACCACACCGGCCACCACGCCGACGACCAGGAACGCGACCCGCGCCCGCTGGACGTACCACTGCGACACGGGCCGCTCCACGATCGTGACCGCGCCGACGGGCTGTTGCCCGAACAGGTTCCGCCCGCTCACAGCGCCTCACCTGCTCCCGTGCCAGCCATTGCGAATACAGCATCGGTGCTGTATTCGTAACCCGACCGTACAGCACCAGTGCTGTATTCGCTAGGTGCTGAGGAGGAGGGCGAGAAGCTTGGTCTTACTTGCCGCGTCGCGGACGGCTGACGGCCCAGGTCTTGATCGTGGCGGGCCGCCACACCGGCGAACGGCCGAACGTCCGCTCGGGGGCCGGCGCCTGCTCGCGGGCGACGTACGCCGTCCACGTGCCCCGGGTGATGCCCAGGAACGCGGCGCAGTCCGCCGCGGTCCACCAGTCCGTGGGCAGCTCGTCGATGTTCAGGGCGGGCGTCATCGCGCCTAACGGTACGCGAGCGCGGGACGTAGCCATCGCAACGGCGGCGGGCCTGCCGACGCGCCGTGCGCCGCCGCCCGATCCGCTGACGCCAGGTCCCCCCGTGGTTGACCAGAGCGATGAAGACGAACTCCAGCCCGAGCAGGGCGACGCCAACGACGAAGACGATCAGCGGAACCTTTCCCGGCATCTCGATCTCCCTCCACTACCGGTTCGCGACGGCTGCCGCGACACGCCTTGGAAAGGGTCGAACGATCGACGCGGACCTATCGAGGTCCCGAGGCGGACCAGTGGTGGACCAGTGAGGGACATCTGAGGGACATTGGTTGTGGCGCAATCTCGCCGTACGCGACCGTCGAGGTAACCCACCAACTGAGGAGCGGAGCGGAACCGTGGCACGACCGCGCAGTGAGCCCCGGACGCTGCTGGAGCACCTGATCCAGCAGCGTGACCGCACCTACGAGGAGATGTCCGCCGAGTTCACCAACCTCGACGGCCGCATCTCGATCAGTGCCCGTCACCTGGCCCGCATGGCGCGCGGGGAACGCGGAACGGCAGCGGGCGCGACGCCCGCGACCCGCCGGGCGTTCCAGGCCATGTTCGGCATGCCGCTCGATGAACTGCTCCGCCCGTGGGCTCCCAACCTCGCGACAGTCGCGCCGACCGACGGCTCATTGGTGCTGCCGTCACCCGGCAATGAAAGGGGCATCATCACCATGGCAGCCGAACGTGCCCGTCGGTTCACCCTCCTCGCCGCCGAGAGCACCACTCCCGAAGCCGTCGATCAGCTCCGCGACGACGTGCAGCGCCTGGCGCTCGCGTACCCCCAGCGCCCGCTCACCGAACTGCTCGGCGACCTGGCCGAGACTCAGGACACCCTGTTCGCGCTCCTGGAACGGCGCCAGACGCCCCAGCAGGCGCGGCAACTGCACTTCCTCGCGAGCGTCACCAGCGGTCTGCTCGCCAAGGCGTCGCACGACTTTGCCGATCCGCACGCCGCGATGCTGCAAGCCCGGACGGCGATCCTGTGCGCCGACCAGGCCGACCACAACGGCCTCCGCGCCTGGCTGCGCGGCCTGCAATCGATGGTGGCGTATTGGGCCGGTCGCTACGCCGAAGCCGTCCGGTACGCCGAGATGGGGACCGCGTTCTCCGGCCAGGGCGGCGGCACCACATCGGTGTGGCTTCCGGTCAGCGCCGCCCGCGCGTACGCCGCACTCGGCAACAGCGACCGCGCACTCGCCGCAATCCGCACCGCCGAGGACGCCTGGGAAGGCGTCGAGCCGGACTCCGTGGACGAGCTGGGCGGCATCTGCACGTTCAACCAGCCGCGGACCCTGTACTACGCCGCCGACGCGCTCGCGTGGCTGCCCTCCGAGGCGGACAACGCCGTCGCGTTTTCTACCCGGGCCGTCGCTGCCTACGCCGACCGTTCCGACCCGGCTTGGGCGTTCGGTGACGAGGCCGGTTCGCACGCCGACTTGGCGATCTCTCGGGTCGCGTCGCGCGACGTCGAGGGAGCGCAGGACGCCCTCGCCCCTGTCCTGGAGCTGGCGCCCGAGCATCGCATCAACGGCATCGTGCACTCGGTCCAGCGTGTCCACCAGGCCGTGACGCGGGCTGGTCTTGCGGACGATGCGTCCGACCTCATCGAGCAGATCGAGGACTTCACGCACACACCACTCAAGGCCCTGCCCCGGTAGGGCAGGATTGGCCCATGTACCCCGTGACGCTCACCGGCAGCGCTGTCACACTGCGAGAATTCCGCAGTGACGACGTGGCCGACACATTGGCGATCATTGGCGATGATCGGGTCACCCATTGGCTGTCGTTCGACAGCCGCGATCTGACCGCCGCCCAAGCAATGATCGACGGCGCGCTGCAGCGGGCACAGCACGAACCCCGCACCGAGTACTACCTCGCCGTCACGACCGACGATGACGACCTGGTCGGCTTCGTCCGCCTCGCGTTCGCGGGGGTGAAGGCAGCGAAGCTCGGCTACGCCATCCAAGCCGACCGGTGGGGCAAGGGGTACGCCACGGACGCCGCCCGTCTGATAATCGCGTTCGGGTTCGAGGATCTGAGCCTACACCGCATCTCCGCTGCCATCGGCCCCGACAACGCCGCCTCCATCGCCGTCGTCGAGAAGCTCGGCATGCAGTACGAAGGCCGCATCCGCGATCACGTTTTCACCAATGGCGCATGGCGCGATTCCCGCCTGTACGCCGTCTTGGAGCAGGACTGGACCTCACCTGCATGACGCTGTCGGCAACGACCCCATCGATGCTGACTGCGTTCCGACGCTTCCGGATTCGGCATCTCTCGCGCCACCTGCTACCGCTACGGCACCGGGGAAGTCGATACCGGTGGCGGCGGCGGTCCAGATGGTGCGGGTGATTCCGGTAGCCGCTGCGGTGTTCGGTGTTGGTGTGCGAGCTGGTCGCGGTGATGGCGGCGGGGAGCCGGATCGCGATCGCGGTGAGCAGGGCGGGTTTGTTGGCTTTGACGGTGAACACGTAGTCGGCGTCACGTCCGTGCAGGTAGTCGGCGGTGTCGTGGCGAGGGTGGGCGGCGTCGGCGGTGATCACCATGCCGGTGATGTCGATGGGGTCGAGCAGGGCCTTGATGTGGGTGACCTCGGTAGTGCCGGCCGGAACCTGAACCTGCGCGACGACCACGGCGGTGTCGTGGCGCATCGCCGAGAACAACAACTGCACGTCCACCCCGTCGCCGCTGCCGGAGTGCCGGACGGTCTTGCCGTCCAGCGACAGCCCGACCCCGCCCGGTTCGCCGAGTCGGGCGGCCAGCCAGGCGCAGACCAGCCGGTCCACCACGCCCGCGTCGACCGTCTCGACCAGCCGGCAGCGCGTGCCGCACACGCCGCGCCTTCCGCGGGTCTGTGACCTGTTCGAAGGCAACGGCCAGTGCGGTGATCTGCCCAGCGTCCACCTGCCCCTGCTCGTCCGTGACGACACCTGCGACAGCATGGGAGACTGACACGAGCGGCCTTTCTTGCAGACGACGACTGGCGTAGAGAACCGTCATCGTCCACTAAGGAAGGCCGCGCTCGTTGACCGGTCATCACCAGGAGCGATCCAATATAAACTGACTTTGCTTTGGCTCTGCGGGCAGAACTTCTCGACATCACCCTTACCCGTACAACGAATGATGTTGCGCTACAACAACCCCCAAACGGGATGCGGTCTTAGTTGGTCAGCGACGAAAGCGGAACGTCACACCGGGGGCCTCATGCCCAGCCCTACGGGATGGGGGGTCGCCAGGGTGATCTTCGTCATGGATTACGGGAATAACGAACGTCACTGCGTCCCGTAAGCTCGGCACCGCCGACAGCAATTGATATTTTAGGGGGATTCCCAGAACCATGAGAAGATCGCACCTATCCCAGGCGGCGGTCTGCGCACTTACCTGCGCAGTCATGACGGCCGGGTGCACGTCCGCCGATCCACAGCCTCCGACGGACACGGCGACGCCGAGTCCGTCGGCTTCTGCATCCACCGACAGCGTATTCGCCGGCCCCGTGCCTAAGAGCGCAATCGCCTGGTGGAAGGCGCATCCGGACTTCCAGCCTGCAAACGTCGACCCTGCCGACGTCCTTCTGGACCAATCCGGCGACGGGCCAGGAAGCTGGCGCCTGGACGGCTTTCAAAGATTTTCCAGCGTAGTTATCGTCATTATCTGCACGACACCGGTGGCATACGACGTTGAGTTGTTGAAAGACGGCGGCGGGACGTCCGCCTCGACGCAGGGTAATTCCTGCGGGGGCCCCAACATCAACGTCTACGAGACACCGGCGATTGACCGGAACGCGCATGGATACGACATCAAGGTCGGAGTGCCCGCAGGTACGAAGTACGCCGTCACGGTCGTCGGAAAATCGTAACCCCTCACAGCGAACATGGGAATAAGAATGTACAGCGTCAAGCGTGGCATTATTGCCGCAGGCATTGCGTCCCTGGCTCTCATCGGCTCCACCGGCACCGCCGCCTCGGCGGACGACCGGGTCTCCCCCCCTCTCAGGCCTCAGGTCTGCGAGACCGGAACGTTCTATAACGAAACCCACTCCGACCGCTACGTCGGCGACTCTTCGACCCGCGTGTACGGCTCGGCTGGCGGCGTCCTGTCGATCTCAAAGGGCATTACCATTCAGATCACCGGCACCCTGTCGGGGACTGTGTCCGCCGACGCAGGCGTCGTCTTCGCCAAGGTCAGCAGCTCGGTGAGCCTCAGCGTGGCGCTGTCGAGATCGGTCACCACCACCGTCGGCTACAGCTGGACGGTGCCGTCCGATCAGGACACCGGTTGGGTCGAGATGGGTGCTCACGGCTATTCGATCGACTGGGAGAAGGGCCACTACGTCAGCCCGTGCAGTTGGGTGAAGACCGGCGGCGGCACCGGCCTGGTCGGTGTCACGTCGAACGTCGAGTTCGCACACAGCTGATCTGATCCTCGGAGGAATCGCCCAAGCTCAATCCATGACGTCGGCACAGGACCGGTGGCGCGCTTCCTTAGCTGGGAGCGCGCCACCGCTGCGTTACAGCTACGGTATGTAGTGCTGGGTACACCGGTAGCTACGAACTCTGCGACACGGAAGCGGGGCTTACATTGGCGAGAACCCTTCACTTCGTCGTCCGACCAGCAGCGCCACCCGGCCGTAGGCCCAGGCGCATCAGCTCACCCGCAGCCACACCGCCGAGCCAGAAGAGCCCAGGGGGTGTAACGCCGTGCGTGGATCGGCATGTTGACGACGGCACTCAATGATTCTGTCGGTGAGAAGTTTCCATACGCCTTCAAGGGCGGCCCTGGCGGGCCGCCGCGCGGGCCACTCGCCTGGCCGTCCGCGCCTTGCCGCTCCGCTCCCGGCGCGGATCGGCGGTGGCCTCCGCGAGACCGGCGGACACGCCGAAGCCCCGGTGCCCTCACCATCAAGGGAACCGGGGCCTCGTGCTGACGGGTCACAGACGACTACGGACCGACCTCCGGTCGGCCGTTCGGGTGCCGGGCGCGTCGTGGCACGGACGTGCCTCCGGCGGGCAGGGCCTCCGGCCCTACGACCCGGACAGGGCCTCCGGCGGCCGGGGCTCCGCCCCCGGACCCCGGGCGCTCTGGGATGGACCTACCCCGGCAACCCATCGCGCCCCGGAGGCAACCAGACCGCGCCTGCCTGGTCTAGGTCGTTCGTCCGGTGGGGCGCTCCACCTGGACCAGGCAGGCGCGGCCCGGCCGAGCGATGCTTGCGCGAAGGGATGCCTGCACCGGTACGAGCGTCCCCGTCGTCTTGGGAGAAATCTGGGAGACGATCTTGCAAAGCGCAAGTAGGAGTGCCGCCACGCACCAACGTCGTCCATGCCTCTGAACAGCCCATTCGAACAGGCGTCCAGGTCGATGGCGGATCTTGACCTCCTTCACACCGAAGAGGCCACTGGTTCGATCCCAGTATCGCCCACCAGACAAACCGCAGGTCACCGGCCGTCTTCCCCGTCGAGGGGCGGGCGGCCGAACTGTTTCGCGGTCCATCGGGGAGCGAGCGGGGAGCGAAAGCCGCGCGATCATTTCGCAGCCTCCTTGCGCTGCTCCGTCAATAACCGGTCGAGCGCAGCCACCGGAGAGCCCTCGGCGAGCTGCGCTCGGGCGTCCAACGCTGCGATCCACAGCCCGGTCAGATCCTCCGCGAGTCGCTGCCGCATCACCGGCGTGATGTGCGTGTAGCGGGCCTGGATGGACCCGTCCTGGTGCCCCATCCGCTCGTCCGCCAGCTTGGCCGGGGTGCCCAACTCGGCCATGAGCGTCCGGTGTGTGTGGCGAAGGCCGTGCGGCGTCAGTCCGCGAGCGATCGGCAGCCAGCAGCTGTCGGCCCGACCGGCGGCGTTGCGTCCCCGCACCGGAATTCCCGGCCAAGGCTCTCCGATCACCGGCACGGGCCGCACCGTCAGCTGACCCTTGCTCGGATACCAGCCGGTGGCTGCCGGTTGGAAAGCCAGGTGGCGAAGTTGTTGCGCCGCCAGTGCGCGCCGTGTAAGCACGTGGTGTCGGGCGTTCGGCCGTCGCGCGAGCCGCGCGGGTGACCCTGGACTTGGTGACCTTGTGCAGGTCAGCGAACTGCACCGGGTCGAGCAGGGCGACTGCTTCCCGGTCCTCTCCACACCGCCGCTTGAGCAGCGGACGCACGGTGGCGTTCGTGGGGCAGTCGAGGACGTTGTCGGGGTAGCGGTAGCCGCAACCCGGACACACCGCAGCGGCCGGGCTACCAGGGTGGTGGTCAGCGAACACCCGGACGAGCGTCGCCACGGACACGTTCAGACCGGCCTGTAGCAGGCGGCCGTCGAGTGCTCCGCGGTCGGTGCGGTCGCCGTAGCGCATCTGCGCGGCCTGCCGGGAGGTGCCCAGCCGGTCGGCGATCTCCGACCACGAATATCCGTACGGTGCGTGCCGGAGTCCGGCGACGGCGAGCCTGGTCACCGCGTCCACTTCGGCCGACAAGGCCGAGAGGGAGTGCAAGGCTTCGACGTCACCGGCGCCGACCCGGCGGGCATACGCTCGCAGGATCCGACGCACGAACGCGTCGAACTGTGCGTTCTCCACCTCACGCTTCGACCGCTTGGCACGCGGCGTCGGCGTCAAGGCGGGCTTGACGGTGCTCTTGCTCATTCGACGTCACCCAGCCCCGAGTCGGCCCACTCCGTGAGGTGCGTGGTGATGACTCGCAGCGCATCCACCAGTTCGTCGGCCGGGGTGGCCGCCGCCTGGCGCAGGGCGTAGGTGATGTCCTCGAACCGGCGGCCCTTGGCGTCGTTGAACTCGTACGCCTCGCATCCGTCCTGCACCAGCAGCCAGCGATCGAGGTGCAGCACGGCCTCTTCGAAGTCGAGGTAGCCGGGGTCGTCGAAGTGTTGTGCCGGCGCCTCGACGGGTCCGCCGTAGCAGACCATCGCGATAGCGCCGACCATGCACGCCGCAGGCGTGAACACCCGCGAGGTGAGGTCGTAGTAGGCGCCCTGGATCCAGCCGTACCGGGTCCAGATAGGTGGCGGCGTTGTACAGGACCGAGGCGGGCGTGACGGACGCGTCGCCCGGCACGGGTGCGGTCAGTGCCCGCAGACTGTCGTCGGTGACGACGTAGCCGTCCGCGTCGTCTGCGTGCTCCGGTTCGGGCGTGACCGTCGGCTGCGCCGCGGTCAGGACCGCCTGAGACAGCCAGGTGTTGAACCGGGTCCGGTCGGTCAGCAGACTGGCCAGCGCGGTAGCCGCAGAGGCGGCCTCGGTGGTGTCAGGGCAGGGTCGGCCCTGGTGTTCGGTAGCGTGCATGACGCTGACTCCTTCCGTTTGGTGGGTGATCAGTGCTGGAGGGCTGGCGGCGCCGGGATTCGCTTTGGTCGGTGGAGTCCGGTGTCGTCGGCTTGCAGTTGGGACAGAGACGTCGGCGTGATGGCGGGTGCCATCAGTGCCAGTGCTGCACGACGGTGACGCACTTGTGACCGCCGACGGCGAGCACGGCGATCCCGCCGATGAGTAGCGGGATGGCGAGGGCACCGAGGCCGAGGCCGGTCCAGAGCAGCCACCCGGCGATGCCGAGGGCGATCAGGACGGCGAGGCCGATGACGGCGCCGAAGCCGAGCCAGAACCGGCGGACCTTGCGGTCGCGTTCGGCGATGGCGAGCTGGCGTGCCTTCCACCGCGCATACAGCACCCGGTCGCGCTGCGCCTTGGCGGCGAGCTGGGCCGGGGACAGCGGGTACGCGAGCTCGGCCGCGGTGGCCGGGTCCACGTAGTGCACCGTGCGGACCGCCGTCATCGGCGGGCGCATGGTCGGGAGTCGCTTGGACATTGATAGACCTCCTTCAATGGGTGGGGGTTGGGGCTCCGCCCGGGACCTGTGGTGCCGGATGGTTTGTGGGGTCCGTCAGGCGGCTTGGTCGGCGTCGGTGACGACGCTCAGGCGCCGCTGAGCGCGGACGGTGTAGCGAAGCTGCGCCGCGTAGGCGGCGATCGCCGTGCAGGTGCGGTCATCGAGATACGCGGTCTTCACCAACTGCGGCGCACCGCCTTCGGCGATCAGCAAACCCGCGCCGGGGTTGTTCGGACTGATCGTGTTGGCGGACCAGCCCAGCTGCGCCCACCCCTGTCCCAGCACGATGTCGCTGGAGCTGTTGGTGGTGCAGCGTCCCGCGAACCGCCACGCGAACAGATCCCGCAACGACGTTGGGATGATGTCCGAGGACGGTCGTTGGGTGGCGGCGACGACGATGATGCCGACCGCCCGGCCCCGCGCGACCAGGTCGCGCAGCAGGGCGGCGAATTCCTCCCGGGTCTTCTGTCCCCGCACGTGGCGGAGAAGTAGGCGATCTCGTCGCACGCCAGCACGTAGGGCAGGAACGCGTCCTGCGGAGCGATCTTGCGACGCTCGCAGTCGAGCAGGTACGCGTACCGGCGATCCATCATGATCTGCAACCGGGTCAGCAGACTCAACGCCTGCGCGATGTTCGGACCGATGAACGCGTCTGCACACTTGCGCCATTGACCCAACTCGACCTGCTTGCCGTCCAGCAACACCAGACGGCAGTCCAGCGACAGCGCCGCATGCGCCACGATGGCGTTGAGCAGGGCGGACTT
The DNA here is from genome assembly GCA_966211315.1 of uncultured Micromonosporaceae bacterium. Classification (GTDB taxonomy): domain Bacteria; phylum Actinomycetota; class Actinomycetes; order Mycobacteriales; family Micromonosporaceae; genus CBIHNN01. The sequence continues at coordinate 18,036 of CBIHNN010000059.1, forward strand.
CCCGGCACCGGGTTCGCCGCCGATGAGCATGTTCCGGTAGATCATCGGCACCCGCACCGGGTGCCCGAACTCGTCGATCCCGACATGCACCGGATCGAAGATCGACAAGACCGGGCCGAGCGGCACCTCACCAGAACCGTTGCCGTTGTCCGCGACCAGAACGGGAGCCATCAGTCACCCCTCAGACCGCCGGCCGGGCCGCCGGAGCGGCGATCGACCAGTCATCGTTGGGCACGTCGGCGGGGGTGAACCCGTCACCGGCCTTGGCGCGGGACATCTTCTGCACCTTCGCCGTGGCGAACCGCAACGACGGGCCGACCTCGTCGACGTCGAGGCCGTACGCGGAGCGCTTCTCGCCCTCGTCGGTCTCCCACCGCGACTGCCGCAGCCGACCCGTCACGATCACCCGGGTGCCCTTGCTCAGGGCTATGTACAGCTCGTCGCGTGTCGTCTTTGACGTCTTCGTCGTTAGCTTTCGCGGTGCCGGATGCCCGTCGTGGACATCCGGCACCGTGGTGTGTCCTTGACGAGGCGAGGAGCGTGCGGTGCGGGTCCAACGGGTTCGGGTGCCCGGCGCCAGCGGGGTGTCGTACACGGTTGTCGACGGATCTGGCTTGCCGGTCGCGTCGGCAGACATGTTCCTTGGCCATCTGACGGCGGTGGGGCGTTCGCCGAACACGGTGGCGGGCTATGCGCATGACCTGCGGGACTTCTTCGCATGGCTCGGGCAGCGTGGGGGCGACTTTCGTGGTCTGACTTTGGAGGATCTGGCTGGGTTTCTCGCCTGGGTGCAACGTCCGAAGGCGGCGCGCACGCCAGGAGTGTTCATGCTGCCGGGCACGCCGGCGGCGGTGGAGAACGGCACCCTGGTGCGCAAGCGATCGGCGATTGCGGGGTTCTACCGGTTCCACGCCCGCCGAGACCCCTCGATTCCGGCGCTGCTGGGCGAGCTGAGCGGGGTGCGTCCGACCGGCCGTTTCGTGCCCTTGCTGGCCCATGCCCGGCGTGGTCGGGTGGGATCGGAGTCGTACAGCCCGATCCGGATTCATGCGCTCCGGAAGCCGGCGTCAACCTTGACGGAGATCGAGGTGCGGCGTCTGGTGGCGGCGTGCGCCCGTCGCCGGGATCGGTTCCTGCTGGTGTTGCTGGACGAGACCGGGCTGCGGCTGGGGGAGGCGTTGGGGCTTCGGCACGCCGATCTGCGGCTGCGCGCTGGAGAAGTACGGGTCGTGCCCCGCGACGACAATGTCAACGCAGCCAGGGTGAAAGGGCTCAAGGCGCGCACCGTGCCGGCCAGACCGGTCGTGTTCGACGCTTACGCGGACTACATGGAGGCCGAGTACGGCGGCCTCGACAGCGACTATGTGTTCGTCAACCTGTTCCGGCCGCCGGTGGGGGCGCCGATGACCCGCGGCAATGTGGACGATCTGGTTCGACGGCTACGCGCTTCGACTGGCATCACGCATTTCACTGCGCACGTGCTGCGTCACACCTACGCCACGCGTCTGCTCCGCGCGGGCGTGCCCGTCGAGGTGGTGGCAGAGCTGCTCGGGCATTCGTCCTCGCAGACCACTCAGGAGGTGTACTCGCATCTGACCGTTGAGGACCATCGCCGCGCCCTCGTGGCGGCCGGGGTCTTCGACGGAGCGCCAACGATCGGCGCGGCGCGGTGACCGCGCTGGTCGAGCCGCGGACCGATCGAGGCCGGCTGCTGGCCCTGCTGATGGGTGAGGTCCGGCCGCGGTTTCGCGGTGACGTGTTCCTGCCCGACCGTGACGATCCGGTGTTCTACCGGGGCGTATGCGCGGTCGAGTCGTGCCCGGTGGCGATATCCCACGCAGCGCTGGGCCTTTGCGAAGGCCATTATCAGAAGTGGAACCGGGCACAACGCCTTGAGGGTGCGCCCTTCGACGCTTGGATGGCTACCGCCGACGCTGCCACCCGCGAGGCGATCCGACGCCGGACGGTGATCGACGCCTGCGCGGTCGCCGGATGCAACCGGGCGGTCAAGGAACACCTGCTTTGCCACCGGCACTCGCACCAGATGCGCCACCGAGGTCTACCCCCGATCCAGACGGTTCTGGCAACCGTCGCCTACACCGCGCCGCCGGAAGGCGAACGTGACTGCCGGTTTCCCGGCTGCGAGCGCTGGTCGGACGGCAAGGCCGCCCAGTTCTGTCGGGTGCACCTGCAACGCTGGTATGGCCGCGGCAAGCCCGTTTTGGAGGACTGGCTGGCGGCCCTGCACCGCTGGCGCGACCCGCGGGTCAACCTCAAAGAGCTGGGTCGGCAGGTGAAACTAGAGATCCAGTTCGGGATCCAGTGCCGCCACGAGGAGGGCGCCAAGCTCACCCCGCCACGGGTCGTCACCCGTGCTGTTACAGCGATCCGCGCCGCCGCGGTCACGAGCCTGCTCGACCTGGACGACGCCGGGTGGCGAAACCTGATCAACCCTCGTCGCGCCGGCCGGTCGGAACTGGCCTGCCGATTCATCGTCGACACCCGATTCCGGTTGCATGCGCTGATGGCCGGCGACGATCCGTGGGCCGACCAGTATCCGTGCGACGTCTGGGATCTCGACTTGCTGCGGGTGGACCGCAACACCAACCGTGACGTGCGGTATTTCACGTTCGCCGGCATCCCTCAGCAGTGGCTCAGGGACCTGGTCAAGCGTTGGGCCCGGTGGCGGTTGGCGCGGGGACTGTCCATCTCCACCCTCGCGATCAACCTGCGTGCGTTGCAGCGGTTCGCCCGACACCTTCCTGCGGACGTCAGCCCGGCCGACGTGACCCGAGAACGTATCGAGGCGTGGCTGGCCACCCTGCAGGCCGCCTATCCCGACCCGAGCAGCCGCACCAAACTGATCCAGTCGCTGGCCGTGTTCCTGCGTGACGTGCACCGCAACGGCTGGCCGCCCGGACTGCCGCCCAACGCCCTGATCTTCGAAGACAGCCCACCCAGCAAGCCCTCCAAACCGCGGTTCATCCCCGAGCACCTGATGCGGCAGATGGAAACCCCCGCGGCCGTCGCGCGGTTCTCCGGCGATGACGCCCGACTGGTGCTGCGGCTACTCATCAACTGCGGACTTCGGCTCAAGGACGCTCGCTGCCTGCCCTTCGAGTGCGTCAGCCGAGACAACACCGGCGCCCCGTATCTGGTCTGGGTCAACTACAAGATGCGCCGCACCGCGTTCTTCCCGCTCACCGAAGACCTCGCCACCGGGATCACCGAGCAGCAACGCCGAGTCCTGCACCGTTTCCCCGCCGGCTGCCAGTGGCTGTTCCCCGGACACCAGTCCAACCTCACCGGCAAGAAGCCGATCTCCGACCAGTACTGGCGCAACCACTGCGCGACGTGGCTGCGCGAGCTGAACCTCGTCGACAGCCACGGCCGACCCGTCAAGATCACCGCTCATCAGTTCCGACACACCCTGGGCACGAGACTGATCAACGCAGACGTGCCCCAACCCGTGGTCCAGCAGCTACTCGACCACATGTCCCCCGAGATGGTGACGATCTACGCCCGCTACCACAACGAGACGCTGCGCAAGCACTGGGAACGAGCCCTCAAGGTCGACTGCGAAGGCCGCCCGGTGGCAGTAGATCCCCAGCATCCGCTGGCCGACGCCGCGTGGATGAAGCTGAGCATGGTCCGGGCGAAGGTGACCCTGCCCAACGGCTACTGCGGGGCGCCCATCCAGACCGACTGCGAGTACGCCAACCCCTGCCTGGACTGCCGCTTCTTCATCACCACCGCCGACTTCCTCAGCCAGCACCGCCGCCAGCGCGACGAAACCACATCGCTGATCGACACCGCGGAACACGCCGGGCTGTCCCGGGTGGTCGAGAAGAACCGCCGCACCCTGGAGAAACTCGACACGATCATCGCCACGCTCGAGACCACCAAACCCGGCCAGATCGTCGCCGGCGGCCGCGTGGAGGACCTCGATGCCACCGGCTAACAACAGCAGCCACCTCGTCGAGGCCACCCGCCGGCGCAGCGCCCACGCCCGCAAGCAGGCCGAGCACGCCATCGCAGCCGCACACGACGACACCCGACCCGTCAACGTCGCGGTAATCGCCAAGTCCGCCGGCGTGTCCCGCAGCTGGCTCTACACCCAGCCCGACCTCATCGCCGCGATCCGTCACATTCAACACCGCCAACCCGCCCCCGTCCGAACCGGCCCGCAACCAGCCTCGGTGGCCTCGCTACAGAACCGCCTGGACACGGCGTTGAGCCGCATCAAGCAACTCCGCGCGGACAACGCCGCACTCACTCGCCAACTGGAGACAGCGTTCGGCGAAATCCGGCGACTCAGCGCCCAGACCCGGCCGGCACCCCGACACGTCTTCGATATGCGTCCCGAAGCAGCCGTCGTCGGCGCAGGAAACCGGTTGAGCCAGACACCGTCCATGACCTAAACACAGCGAAATGCGACCGGAGCCCGGACAAGTACTGCACTTCTCAGAGGACCCGAAAATCACGCGGTTCGTGCCACACGTCGCCGAAACGGCCCACCAGCCCGAAGCCTACGTGTGAGCCGTCGACTACGACCGCGCTCCCGACTACTGGTTTCCCCGTCAGTGTCCGCGGGCGATGGCGTGGGTTCGGGACACGACCTCCGACGACGACCGCGAACGGATCATCGGGGTTGGCTGCGGTGATCGCATCCACGCCATCGAGTACGGATAGCTGGAAGCGATGAGGACGGCACGGCTGTTCGCCTACCGCCTTCCCGCGGACCGCTTCCGGCCCTTCGACGCCCAAGAGTCCCACGCCCACGTCGCAGTCGAGCCGGTTGAGCCGCTCGGCCAGCCCGATCCCGTCGGTGATCTTTTCCAACGCCACGCTGAGGCGGGCATCCAGCTTCGCGTCCTCGACAACCTTTGGACCTTCTGGGACACCGTCACCGTCAGCACGGTCGGATTCAGCGGCATCCGGCTACGCAACGCAACACCACGTCGGACGTCGTGACATCCGACGAAGACCAGCAAATCCTTCATCCCCATCGCCACCCTCGGGTAACGGACCGTGCTGGACATGTCCATGACGCAAAGGTGCAGCTCAGTCCCCACGGCGGTCAGCCGAGCTGGCGATAACCAGGGACTCGGCGATGTGTTCGGCCAGGTCGCGCCACGCAGTACAGTTCAAAAACAGCGGGTCACCGTCGACCCACTCGTTCTTGACCCGGTCGAACGTGCGCGGCGTCGAGGCCACCGTGAACTTGACCACCGCCACCCCGGCCGGGGTGAACCGCAGCTCGGGGTCGGTGGTCAGGTTCCCGATCGTCGTGATCTGCGTTTCGTTACAGTAGCCTGGCCCGCTCGTTCCAACCATTCTTCTCGGTCGTGAGCAAGGCTCAGCAGCGCGCCGACTAACGGCGGTCCGCGCCTGTTCGCCCCGGAGACGTAGCCGCTCGGATCGACGGTCAAACCGGGGGCTCAGTAGCGCTTTGCTGATGAGCGCCGGGAGAGGGTGACAACGGCGATGGCCAACCGGATGACGAGCACCAGAGCTACGCCGCCTGCCGCCCAAACGAGCGGAGAGATGCCAGCCTTCTCCGATCCGGCAACTGGCGGGTTGGCGTTTCCGCGGGCGGCAGGTTCCGAAGAGGCAGAGGGTTGCGACGCGGGTGCGTCGGCCGTCAGAGCGCCGACGATGTTCAGGACGCCATAGCCGTACTGGTCGTCGCGGCCCGGTGGTCCCTTGTCGATCGCTGTGGCGGTTAGCCGGTGGATCACCTCCGCTGCAGACAGGTTCGGGAACTTCGCCCGCACGAGGGCAGCCGCTCCGGCCACTATTGCGGTCGACTGGCTGGTACCGAAGCCCGTGAAGTAGCCGCCGCTGTCCTCCTTGTACGGCGAGGTGATGTCGACGCCGGGAGCGACGAGGTCAACCTGAGGGCCGGCCAGGGAGAAGTCGGTGACTTTCCCATCGCGGTCGACGGATCCCACGGTCAGGACCTCAGGGTATGCGCCGGGGTAGTCAAGCCCTTTTGACGGCAGGTTTCCCGAGGCGGCGACCATGACGACGTCTTTGGATTGCGCGGCCGCGATTGCATCACGCAGGCTTCGCGCATCGGCCGACCCGAAGGCAAGGTTCATCACCTTGGCGCCGTGCTCCGCCGACCACTTGATCGCGGATGCGGTCTCGCTGGCCTCCGAAAGATGTTCGAGCGGGACCTTCGCCGGAAGGATCTTCGCCTCCGGCGCGATACCGGCGACACCGTCGGAGCCGTTGTGCCCGCGACCGGCAATTAGCCCGGCCATGGACGTTCCGTGGCCGTCCTGGTCATCCCGGCCGTCACGCGCGAGCGTCGGCGCACTGTCAAATCCGGGCAGGACGGCGTCGCGCAAGTCCGGGTGACCCGCCCACACGCCACTGTCAACGACAGCTACCACTACACCGGCGCCTCGGGTCAATTTCTGCGCGGTCGCCAGGTCCAGGGTCTGGATGTACCACTGCCCATCGCGGACGCTATCGGCGGACGCCGGCCACGCTCCAGTGCCGATGAGGACCAGTGACATCGCACTGGCGGTAAGCGCGCGAACGGCGCTTCGACGAATGATCACGGCGTCCACCCGATGACGTGTCCACCTGCGTCGTGCCGAATAAACCGGTCGTCGGGTTGGATGACGGGAGCTACCCCCTCGTCGGCGCCCCACGGATTGTCCGGGTCCCGGTCGACGGCGTCGCCTTGCTCCGCTCGCCGACCGCCGTGCATCCCGGGCATCATTGCGCCGGATCGTCCCGCTGCAGCGGGACCTATACCGGCGCCACCCGGGCCACCGCCGATGACGCCCGGTGACACCGCCCGAGCACCGGTACCAGCCCCGCCGGCAGTACCTCCTCCGCCGCCAATCACTGTGCCCGACGGTAGGCCCGTTCGCATACTGACCGGCTGTGCGGCGCTCGGAACCGGCGCGGCTCCTGGCCCACCCAGCATGCCTACCCCGAGGCCGCCGACAAGCATCCCCGGTACGAACGTGCCAAGGGAGCCATCCGCGGACGACGACGCCGAGCCAGGTCCATCACCTGCGGTCCGCCCCGCCGATGCCCTATCCCCTCGGGCTCCTTCCAGCGTGGTACCGCCGCCATAGTTGACCGGCGAGGTGGGAGAGAACGGATCATGCCCCGGCCGTGGAGCGGGAGGATCGTGCGGCACAGGTACCGGAACCGGCTTGAACCCGCCCCCGGATGATCCGGTCCCGCGGCCGGTACCCGGATCGCCGGAAATGGTTGGTCCGGTCGGATCCGTTCCACCGCCGTAGCGTTCGAGCGGTAGTACGAACGGCTCGGGAGGTTGGATCCTCGACGAGTAGTCGATGAACGTCTTCTCTTTGCTAGCCATCGTCAGGCGTACCTGCGCATCGATCTCGTCCTCCGCGTGGTCTGCCCAGCGCGGCATGATGTCGTCCGAGGCGTCCATGCGGTGGGCGAGTTGGAGGCGGACCTCCTCCCTCACGTCGGCAAGACCGCCCACGATGCCTTCCAAACCCGTGCGAATGTTCGAAGCCGACTCACGGGTGTGCGCGATCGAGATCAGCATGCGGTCCAGGTCCTGGACGAAGGCCCGGGCCGATTCGTTGCTCTCCGGCGGCCATACCTGGGCCAGGGTGTCGCGGGCGGCACGGAGGCGCTCCTCTTGCATGTCCAGGTGGGAGGTCACCGCGTGCCAGGACACCACGCTGCGATATCCCTGGGCGGCATTCTCTCCCTGGAGGACTTGCCAGATGGCCCTGGTGTCATACGCCTGCCAGTTGATGCACCCGTTGAACTGGGGGTTGCTGCTCACAGCATGCCTCCGGCGTACTTGGTGTGGCCACCCGTCTGCTGATCGCCAGCAGGCGAGGACGACGGGGGAGCGGACGGCGCCTGCGTCGCCGACTGCGCGGGATTGACGGCGACACCGTACCTGGCCGCTACCGCGGAGGCCGCCTCGCTGAGGACCCGCTGAATCGCATCCTGCGTTTGCGCAGAAGAGCGGTCAACGTTGGCGAACTCCTGTGCAATGCGCTGCGCCACTTCCGCGTACATCTCGGCACCGAGCTGGTAGTTGCGCAGGTTGGCGTCCAGGATCGCGAGGGCCTCAGCGTACTGCTGCTTGGCCTGTACGACGGCCCCACCCGGATACTGCGATCCGAACACCACTCCCTGCCGGTGCAGGTCCTGGCCATGGTCCACTGCAGACGCGAAGTAGGTATCGGCATCCCGGCGGATCTGCTGACCCGTCTCACCAACCTGCGCCGCATCGATGCGCACGCCGTCCGTCATCGTCGCCCCCGTCGCTGTGAAATGATCAGAATACAGGCAGTAAACTGGCTCACATCTATGTCCCCAGGTGTGCGGATGGCCGCAAAGCGCTGGCGGCCAATGGGATCGCCCCTAGCGGTAGTTTGTCGAGTTCGTGACTTTCTCCTGCTCTGTTCGTTATCTGAGGTAGGTGACGGGTTGAGCGGGTGAGGTTGCGGTGGTTCGTGTGGTGTGTCCGCCGGCTGCGGGTCCGTTGGAGGATTACGCGGCCCGCTTCGATGATCTGTTTTCCCGGCTGGCGCAGCGGCGCGGGTTTCGTGACTACTTGGCGGGGTTGCTCGCGCCGCGTGACCGCAACAAGACCCTGACCGGTTTGGTCGGAGCCGAGCCGGTCGAAGGCGCGCAACACGCTGCGGTGCAACGGCTTCAGTACTTCTTGTCGCAGTCCACCTGGGACAGCGACCAGGTCAACGAGCGGCGCCTGGAACTGCTGCTGACGGATCCGTCGACTGCACCGCATGAGCGTGGGGTGTTGGTGATCGACGATTCCGGGGATCGTAAGGACGGCACCCGCACCGCGCACGTGGGCCGGCAGTGGCTGGGCCGCTACGGCAAGACCGACAACGGCATCGTCACCGTGACCACCGTGTGGGCCGACGAGCGCGTCTACTATCCGCTGCACGCCGAGCCCTACACCCCGGCGTCACATTTTCCGAAGAAACGCACCGATCCCAGTTTCCGTACCAAGCTGCAGATCGCCGCCGACCTGGTCACCAAGGCGCACACGGCCGGGGTGGTGTGCCGGGCGGTCGTGGCGGACTGCTTCTACGGCGACCACGACGACCTGCGCGCGGAACTACGCCAGGGCGGATGGGGGTTCGTGATGGCACTCAAACCGGCGCGGGGAACCTGGCAGTACCAGGCCGAGGCGTACACCCCGAAAGACGCCGCCCGGGCGGTGCCCTGGAGCGGTCCGGACGATCCCGGCGGCTGGAGCCCGGTGCAACGCCGGTTCCGTGACGGGCACACCGAGACCTGGTGGGCCACCGACGCTTCGCTGGGCTGGTGGGGACCCGACGCGCACACCCGCCTCGTGGTCGCCACTGCCGACCCGCAGACACTGCCGGACAAGGCGACCTGGTACCTGGCCACCAACCTGCCCCGACCCGGCGGCCCCCAAGACACCCCCGATAGCCGCCACGAGCCGGGCGACCTGACCGAGATCGTACGGCTCTACGGGATCCGGCACTGGATCGAGCAGAGCTACAAACACGTCAAGGACGAACTCGGCTGGGCCGACTTCCAAGTCCGTTCCGCAACCGCGATCCGCCGCCACCAAACCCTGGTCCACTGCGCATTCTCGTTCTGCTGGAACAGCTGGTTCGACCCGCCCGCCCCGCACGAACCCCCGACGGCGTCCCCACAGGCACACCCCGACGATGCCGGAGAGAGGGCGCTCCAGCCGACCAGCCCACCGCCTACCCGTGCTGGCCCAAGGCCCTACGCGCCGTCCGCGCCTGGCTCACCCCCTGGCTGCTGCTGCAACGCTGGTGGAAAGCCTGGTCCGACAAGCCCCCTCCTGACGAACTCCAGCAACTCCTCAACGCCCTCGCCCAAGGCCACGCCATCAATCTATATTTGCCACCATAAACACGACAAACTACCGCTAGATGCAGGGTGAGCTGCTGATCAGGAATGCCGCGGCCTTGCTCCGGTTGAACACGACGCCGATGCGGAATCCGTCGGCGTCCTCGACGGAGAGGGTGGGAACCGTGTCGTCGCCGCGTTCGTCCCGGACGACCTTGTAGCCCTGCTTCGTCCAGTAGGCGTCGAGTGTGGGCAGCGTCTGGTCTACGGGCCACCCGGCCGGGGGTTCGACGTCGTAGTTCGTCTCAATGAAGTGCCCGCCTGCGGGCCGATCGCATTTCACGTCGGTGAGGTGGAGCCCGACCTTGAGGGACGTGCCCGCGGGCAACTGCTGCAGGGCCTCCTGCGCACGGGCTTCCACGCGCTGCTCTGCCTGCTGCTGACTGAACGGCGACTTCATGTCACATCCCCCGGTGAGGACGCCGGCCAGGACGACGGCGCCGATGGTCGACAGTATTCGACGAGCTACCGCGATCACGTGATCTTGTTCCCTTGCCCGGTGACGATCAAGGCGATGTTTTTGCGAGCGGGCTCGTGCGGGTCCCAGTATGCGTCGGTGTGGGTCCTGAGCGGATCGATGTATCCGCTGCCGCTGTCGAAGGTCCTCCCACCGAACACGGAACTGTTCGGGTCGACGCCGAAGCGCATGACCGGACTGACACCGGCGGCGTGGATCACATCCTTGGAAGCCGTGGTGCCGTAGACGTTGGAGGCGTCGCCCTGTATGTGGAAATGGCTCGCCGAGGAGACGCCGGTGCCGGGGCTGGCCACGAACACCAGGTTGTTCGTCTCGAGGCTCTCCTTGGCGGCGTAGCCGACCACGGTGGTGCCGTAGCTATGACCGAGAACCGTGTTGTACGAAGGCGGACCGTCGTGGGTGACGTGTAGTCCCTTCTCGAAGTCGCGCAAGACAGGGGCTCCGGCGTCCGCGTAGGAAGAACTCGGCGAGTTCATTACGGCGTTGTCGGGGGCGTCGTAGTCCAGCCACAGGACCGTGGAAGTCGTGGTGCCGGCCGGGCCGTACAACTTGGCGTCATCGGACATGATGTCGGCCCGGTCGAGATCCGCCTTGATGGTGGGCAGGTCCGAGGTCGTGCCGGGTACATACGTGAGTACGTTCGTCGCCTGGTCCGGGTTGTTGATGGCAACGATCGCCCTGCCGTCGGCCTCGGAGGAGTAACCCATGAGAAACGCCGGGGGATCGGCCCGGTCGAGTCGGCCCTGCAGGTCATGCATGCCTTTGAGCTTCGGGCCCATGGCTGCCTTCTCCACGGCGAGCCTGTTCCATTCTTGGTCGTACAACGGGATCTTGTTAACGCCCCCGGTGGGATAGACCTCGTTGAGGCGCCCCTGTTCCTTCATGGACTTGAGATACGCGATCCGGTCGTCGATAGCCTTGGCTCGGGCGGTCATGGTCGCATTCTCAGCCTGTAGTACGAGGCGGTTGGCCCTGTCCCGGTCGACAACCTGGACTCCATTGAGGGAGCCGACCAGCGCCGGGTAGTAGGCAATGGCCTGCTCTTGCTGCTCAGGGCTCAAGCCCTCCCACCACTTGCGCACATCGGCCGCCGAGCGGCCCTTCTGCGCCTGCAGCGTCGTTTCGGACACGGCGACCGCGGCCGAGGTACCGAATCCGGCCTGCGCGTCCGGCACGCTGGCGTTGATCGTGTTGATGGTGCTCTGGTCGAGCTGAACAGCCTGGTCGAGGATGCTCTGGAACTGGTCAATGTAGGACGTGATGACCTGAGCCAAGTACTGGCGCTGGTCTAGGTCCTGCAACAACGTCGCCCCGGCGGCGACGGTGCCTGCCGTGAGGTCGACGATGTATCCCTTGCCAGTGGCTTCCGCCGCGATCTGTCGCACCAGGTTCTGCAGGCTACGTACCGTGTCGGCATGCGTACGCATCGCCTCGCCGATGCGCCGACACGGCGGCTCGGCGTTGCTCGCCTCAGCGCGAAGGTCCTGGTTGGCCTTGTTCGCGGCATCCGCAGCTGTCCCCATCGGCCAGGCGTGCGGAAGATCCCGGCCTCCGCGGATGAGCTCCTCGCAGGCGTCGTCCAGATCATTCGCCATCCGCAGCCAGGCGTCGGCTGCCACCGCAACCTGATCGACGTTGGTTCCGACAAGCGTCTGCAGGGTGAATGCCATCGTCTACTCGCCTAGGGCCGCGAGCCGACGAAGGGGTGACCGGTGGAGACGCCACCGAACCGGTTGGCCGCGCCGCTGTCCGCAGCCTCGTAGGCCTTCGCCGCCCTACTCATCGCAGCCCCATGGTCATGTACCTGCCCAGCGAAATTTCTGATGAAGTTCGACCAGCTCTCCCCGGCGTGCGCGAGAACGCCACCCGTACCCCACTCGTGCAGCGTCCCGGCGGGCGCGAGCTGGCCAGCGTGGGAGCTGTATGCCTTCTCGAACGATGTGGACGCCTGTTGGATCGCCGCGCCAACTTTGTTCAACGTCGGGATGTCGACTTCCCCGGTCGGATAGCCCATCAGCCGGCCCCCTTCGCCTCCGCCGCGATCAGTTGGGGACGGTACAACATCGTCGTCTGGCTCGCCGCCCTTGGCCACCGCAAGTGATCAATACGTCACGGATCGGCACAGCAGACCGGCCGTTCACCAGCCGATGGGCATCCGGCGCGCCGGTGACGAGCACCGAGCACTTCGCCGACTCGCACGCCGCCATGCTGCCAGCTCGGACGGCGATCCTCGGTGCCGACCAGGCGGACCACAAGGGCCTCCGCGCCCGACTACCTGGCTTGCAATCGCTGGTCGCCTACTGGGCCGGTCGCTACGCCGAGATGGGTACCGCGTTCGCGAACGAGGGCGGCGGCACCACGTCGGTGTGGTTGTCGGTCAGCACCGCCCGCGCGTATGCCGCACTCGATCACAGCGAGCGCGCCCGCTGTGATCCGCGCCGCCGACGACGCCTGGGACAGCGTTGAGCCGGACTCCGTGAACGGGGTGTGCCAAGATCGACCGGCTTGAGAACCGGTCAGATGGGACACCACGTGACACAGAACACAGTATCGAGGAAGAGCGAACAGGATGCCGGCCGGCGTTTGGCAGAAGCGTTGTCGGCCGAGTCGATCGACGCGTTGATCAAAGACGCGAAATCGTCGGGAACGCCACTGGACGGTGTGGACGGGCTGCTGAATCAGATGACGAAAGCGGTCCTCGAGCGGGCGTTGCAGGCGGAGTTGACCGACCATCTGGGATACGACACCGGGGACCCGGCTGGTCGTAAGTAGTCCCAAGTCCCGTGGGTGACTGTGTGTAACTCGGACAGTTGGTGTGG
>CBIHNN010000060.1:0-30560 GCA_966211315.1 uncultured Micromonosporaceae bacterium
TGGGGGTGTGTGTGGGTCGGGGGGCGTGGGTGGGGGGGGGGGGGGGGCCTGTCGCCGGCCCCTCCGCTAGGGGTACATCTGGACCATGACCAGGGCGCTAGCGCCTAGCGTCCGACCAGCGGAAACCCTCGAACACCCGCCCAGCGGCCATATGCGGACTCCCCACCAGCCGCTAGCTAGGCATCAACTATTCCCCACCGACAGGCACACAGCGTCACCGACCGACGAGAACGCCGTCGATCGCGGCCGAAAGCCAACCGGTCGCGGCAACGCGACCCGCCCCGCGACCGAATATCACCGACCGTCAGCGACTGGAGGGGTAGCGGCAGAGGTAGCGCCGCTACCCGAGGTAGCGCGGACGCTACCTCCGCCGCTACCCACCTGAGCAGCCACAACGGCCAAAGGTAGCGGGTAGCGGCACCCTCGCCAGCACCCCGAAAACCCTCTGAAACCCACGATCGCGACCCCCAAGTGGCGCGACCGCTACCCCACCATGTCCAAAGGAGACAATCACAGTGGGTCACGTAACCCCAACCCCCGCAGGCAACTACCGCGCCAACTGGCGCGACGCCACCGGCAAACAGAGGGCCAAGACCTTCCCCACTCGCAGGGAGGCCAAAGCCTTCCTCGCCGAGACCGAGGCCACGCTGACGCGCGGCACCTACATCGACCCCCACGCCGGGCGGCAGCGCTTCGGCGACTACGCCACCCGATGGATCGGCGGCCGAGTCCTCGGCGCACGAGCGCACGAGCGGACCGTCTCCGTTCTGCGAACGCACGTTCTGCCGCAGTGGGAACGTTGGCCGCTCGGCAAGATCGACCACCTTGCCGTACAGGAGTGGGTCCGTGAACTGTCCGGCAGCCTCGCACCCGCGACGGTGGCCAAGTGCTACAGCACGCTCTCGCTGGTTCTGCGGTCCGCCGTCAGGTCCCGTCTGCTGGCGCTCGATCCGAGCGAGGGCGTGACCCTGCCCAGCGTCCGCGACCGGGACGGCGACCTGGTGACGATCAGCCAAGCGGACTTCCTCGGCAGGCTACTCCCAGCCGTACCGACCGAGCACCGCGCGTTGGTCTGCGCAGCTGCGGGAGCCGGGCTGCGGTGGGGTGAGTGCGCGGGTCTGCCATGGGCCGCCGTCGATGTGGTCGCGGGCACGATCCGTGTCGCCCAGGTCGCCGAGGAGACGGCCGGCGCAACGGCGCTACGGGCGCACCCGAAGACCCGCGCGGGACGACGCACGGTGCCGATGGCTCCGTTCCTCGTGGCTGAGCTGCGGGCTCGACTCGGGCGGCATGAGCGGGAGCCTGATGGCCGCGGGCTGGTGTTCGGCACCCGGACCGGGACTCCTCTGCGACGGTCGAACTTCCGCCGTCAGGTGTGGCGTCCGGCGCTGGTGCGCGCCGGTCTGCTCGGCGAGGTGACCGAGCGCGGGCCGGATCGCTGGCGCGCGGCCTGGCGTGACGCTGAGGGCGCGGAGTGGACGCGGGAGTTCACCACCGAGCGTGAGGCAGTCTCGTTGGTCGCCAAGCGAGCACCGGGCGGCCTCCGCTTCCATCACCTGCGGCATTCGTACGCGACGTGGCTCGTGACGGCGGGCGTGCCGGTCAACATCACTCAGAAGGTGATGGGACACGAGAGTCCATCGACCACGCTGCGGATCTACACGCACGTGGGACAGGACTACGGAGACGCCGTGCGCGCCGCTTTCGGCGACGCTGCTGACGATTTGCTGACTGCGCCGACTGAGGCGGGGACTAGCGACGAAATGGAAGGTGACTCAGATGCCGCTTGACCTGCAGTGGAACAAGTGGAGCCCAGGGGACTCGAACCCCTAACCCCCGCCTTGCAAAGGCGGTGCTCTGCCAGTTGAGCTAGGGCCCCCAGAACTGGAATTACCGCAGGTCGGGGGCGGTGGTGGCCTCGTGCCACAGGGCGCGCTCGTCATTGGAGGCCTTGACCTTCTTCGCGACCAGCGCGACTGCGCCAATCACGCCCGCGACGATCAGGAGCTTCTTCCACATGGGGTGTCTCCTCGCGACGAACGACCACCGGAGTGATGCCGGAGT
This sequence comes from uncultured Micromonosporaceae bacterium, assembly GCA_966211315.1. Lineage (GTDB taxonomy): Bacteria > Actinomycetota > Actinomycetes > Mycobacteriales > Micromonosporaceae > CBIHNN01. The sequence goes on from CBIHNN010000060.1 coordinate 2,065, forward strand.
GGGGCTAGCTGGAATCGAACCAGCGACCTCAGAGTTATCAGCTCTGCGCTCTAACCGACTGAGCTATAGCCCCCCGTTGGCGACGAGCAAGGCTATCGCACCCGCTCTCGCTCCCCCAAATCGGGGCACCGCAGGGCCAGCTGCGCGGCCCTGCGGGACGGATTTCCTGGTTAGTCGCGTTCCGCCAGAGTCAGCTCGACGCCACCGACCAGGTCGGCACAGACGTTGTAGATGAACGCGCTCAGCGTGGCCAGGGCAGTGAAGAGAACCACGTTAACGGCACCGACGAGCATCGACGTGCCGATGACACCCCACGCGGTGATGTGGAATGGCGAGGCGGAGTTCTGACCGCTGGCGTTGAACAGCTCGCCGACCATGCCGTTGACCTTCTCCCAGACACCCATGGCGTCAAGGGCGAGGTACAGCACGGACGTGGCGACGACCACCACGATGAACAGGACGACGGAGACGGCGAAGGCGAACTTCATGACGGACCAGGGGTCGATCCGCTTGAGGTTCAGCCGGGCCCGGCGAGGTCCGCGGGCGGCAGCCGACGACACCGCGGTACGCGCTGCGCGTACCGCCTCAGTGACGCGGGCGGCGCCGACGGCGGCCGAACCGGCAGCCGTGCCCGACCCGGGCGTGCCCGGACGTCCAGGCACTGATGCTGGCTTGCCGGGCGCCGCGTCCGGCTTCGGGCCTACGGCCGGGCCTGGCCGCGTGACGGTCTCGGACTTGCCAGCCACAGGCGTTTCCTTCTTGACGGCGCCTACCGCTGCTTCGGCGGCGGCTGCGACGGCCTTCTTGGCCTTGGTCACGATCGGAACGGTCACGCCTGCCGGCGCGGCCGCGGAGCGGTCGGACTTGCCATCGCCGTCGACGGGTGGCTCGTCCGGAGGAGGAGCCATGCCGGGTGCTCGAGTGAACCTCGGCGGTGACGCCGAGTCAGCGGGGACCGTCGCGCGACCGACGGTCGCGCGACCGGTCGCCGATGCGCCGTTCTCCGCCGGCGGTTCGTCGACCGGGTCGGCCGGAAGCTTCGAGGACCCCGACTTCGCCGTTGTCTCCGTCATCAACTAGTCCTGTTCGTCAGGCTCGTCGGCATTGCGAGCAATGGCCACGATGGTTACGCCGTCTGGGAGATCCATGAGCTTGACCCCCATTGTGTTCCGATCCCGCGTGCGGCGTACAGGCTTCACGGGAGTCCGGATGACACCACCATTGCTGGTGATGGCAAACAGCTCGTCGTCAGGGTTGATCACGAGCGCCCCCACCAGAGAACCCCTACGCTCGGTGATCTTCGCAGTCAACACCCCCTTGCCGCCGCGCCCTTGTACGGGATACTCCTCGATCGGGGTCCTCTTGGCGAACCCACCGTTGGTGGCGACCAACACATCCATGTCCTCGCGGACCACCTCCATCGCCAACAACTCGTCATTGTCCCCGAAACGCATCCCGATCACACCGGAAGTCGCCCGACCCATGGGGCGCAGTGCATCGTCCGTGGCGTTGAACCGGATCGCCTGCGCCTTCTTCGACACGAGCAGCAGGTCGTCCTCCTCCGCGGTCAGGGCAGCGCCGACCAGTTCGTCGTCCTCGCGCAGGTTGATCGCGATGATGCCGCCGCTGCGATTGGAGTCGAACTCCTCGAGCCGGGTCTTCTTCACGAGGCCGTTCTTGGTGGCGAGTACGAGGTAGGGCGAGATCTGGTAGTTCGGGATCTCGATGATCTGCGCGATGTGCTCGTCCGGCAGGAACGCCAGCAGGTTCGCGACGTGCTGCCCCTTCGCCACCCGGCTCGCCTCGGGCAGTTCGTACGCCTTCGCCCGGTACACCCGGCCCTTGTTCGTGAAGAAGAGGATCCACGCGTGGGTGGAGCAGACGAAGAAGTGGCTGACGATATCGTCCTGGCGCAAAGTCGCCCCGCTGACGCCCTTCCCGCCCCGGTGCTGCGAGCGGTAGAGGTCGAGCTTGGTGCGCTTCGCGTACCCCGTTCGGGTGATCGTGACGACGACGTCCTCGCGGGCGATGAGGTCCTCCATCGAGACCTCGCCGTCGAACGGGATGATCTGCGTACGCCGCTCGTCGCCCCATCGGGCCACGATCTCGGCGAGCTCCTCCGAGACGATCTGCCGCTGCCGCTCCGGCTTCGCCAGGATGTCCTTGAGGTCCGCGATCTCGAGCTCGATCCGGGCCAGCTCGTCGATGATCTTCTGGCGCTCCAGCGCGGCCAGCCGCCGTAGCTGCATGTCGAGGATCGCCGTCGCCTGGATCTCGTCGATGGCGAGCAGCTGGATCAGGCCGTTGCGGGCCTCCTCGACCGTCGGCGACCGGCGGATCAGGGCGATGACCTCGTCCAGCGCGTCCAGCGCCTTACCGAGGCCGCGCAGGATGTGCGCCCGCTCCTCCGCCTTGCGCAGCCGGTACGCCGTACGCCGGCGGATGACGTCGACCTGGTGGTTCACGTAGTGCCGCAGGAACTGGGCCAGGTTCAACGTCCGCGGAACGCCGTCGACGAGCGCCAGCATGTTCGCGCCGAACGTCTCCTGCAGCTGCGTGTGCTTGTACAGGTTGTTGAGCACGACCTTCGCGACGGCGTCGCGCTTCAGGACGACGATCAACCGCATGCCGGTACGCCCGGACGACTCGTCCTTGATGTCGGCGATCCCGGTGAGCTTGCCCTCCTTGACCAGGTCGGCGATGCGTTCGGCCAGGTTGTCGGGGTTCACCTGGTACGGCAGCTCGGTGACGACGAGGCTGGTACGTCCCCGTTCGTCCTCCTCGACCTCGACCACGGCCCGCATCCGGATCGAACCGCGCCCGGTCCGGTACGCGTCCTGGATCGCCGACTGCCCGACGATCAGGCCGTACGTGGGGAAGTCCGGGCCCTTGACCAGGCCGAGCAGCGCCTCGAGGGTGGTCTCCTCGTCGGCCTCCGGGTTGTCCAGGCACCACTGGACGGCAGCGGCGACCTCGCGCAGGTTGTGCGGCGGGATCTTCGTCGCCATGCCGACCGCGATGCCTTCGGAGCCGTTGATCAGCAGGTTGGGGATCCGGGCGGGGAGGATCGTCGGCTCTTTGGTCCGGCCGTCATAGTTGTCCTGGAAGTCGACGGTGTCCTCGTCGATGTCGCGCAGCATCTCCATGGCCAGCGGCGCGAGCTTCGACTCGGTGTTGTGGCTGACGAAACCGTTCGTGACGAACGCGTGGTCGTCGGTGTCGACCCGGATGCTGTAGACAGCCTGCGTCCCAGCCGATGTGATATCTGCCACTTCGGCGTAGTAGAACCGGCCGTCGACCAGCGGCTCGACGACGTCGAGCACGCCCGGCTCAGTGATCCGGGCGGCGATCTCCGCGCCATGGCGCTCCCAGCGCTCGACCCTGTCGACGTTGTGCGTGACCAGCCAGTCACGGTCGGCCGGGCGGCTGGCCCCCCGGGTCCGGATGAAGTCGCCGAGGAACGGGACGTGATCGGCGGACATCCCGGTGCTGGTCGCCGGGGCGGAGCCGAGAGCGGCCTCGAGCGTGGCCTGCTTGCGGCCGAGAAAGCCCACGTTGACGGCGAAGATGCGGGCATCGCGGCGGTTCGTGATGACGACCTTGAACTCGCCGTTCTCGTACCGGCACTGCCGGGTGACCACGCCGCACTCGAGCAGGAGCTGCTGGACCTCGTGGGCCAGGCGCTCGCTGTCCGTGGAGTACGAGATCTCGATCGTGTCGCGGGGCAGCGGCGACGACGGTCCGGCGCCGGTGAGGAGCGACTGGCGGAAAGCGCGCTTCACCGGCGCCGGACCGTGCCAGACGAAGGACGGCACGAACGTGGCCGCGCCCGGCGTGCCGATCAGCTCGCCGAGCACGCTCGACCGCAGGCGGACCGAATCCCGGATGTCGAGCTCGTGCAGCACGCTGCCTGACGCGATGGACCGGGAGCTGACGTACCGCTCACCGCCGACCGCGATGTCGTATGCGGCCACGACCCGTTCGACGTAGTCGCGGTCGAGGTTGTGGAAACCGGCCCGCGACTCGGACGCCCTCCCTCCGCTGAGGAACGCGCCGGCGAGAACAGCAGCCTCGACGTGCTCCGGCATCGGGTAACCGATCTCGTCGGGCACCACCCGCTGCATGACGACGCGGTCGCCGGGGCTGATCTCGTCGAGCAGCTTCCACAGCAGGGTCGGCACGCCGCCCACGTTCACCAGGCACAGGACCGGGTGGTTGTGCGTACCTGTGAGCTCGAATCCCTCGCGGGTCCGGAGCTTGAGTGTGGGGTGGTCGCCCGAGTGGAAGAACGTGGTCGCGCGGACCGGATCGCCGTTGCGGTCGTAGACCTTCAGGTCGATGCCGGTCTCGGTGTTCGGCTCCGCTCCCGGCGCGATGTCGGCGATCCGGACCGTACCGGAGGGCGTCCTGACCAGGGAGTCGGCGGTCACGCAGTACCGCATGGCGGCCGGCGGGTCGTTACCGGGCGAGCCGAAGTTGCCGTTGCCGTCGATGAGCGGGTATCGGAGCGACCACGGCTGGGCCATCCGGACGAGTGCGTCGTAGATCGACGAGTCACCGTGCGGGTGGTAGTTGCCCATGACGTCGCCGACAACGCGGGCGCACTTGACGTACCCACGGTCGGGGCGGAAGCCCGAGTCGTACATGGCGTAGAGAATCTTGCGGTGCACCGGCTTGAGACCGTCGCGGACGTCGGGCAGGGCGCGTCCGACGATCACGCTCATGGCGTAGTCGAGGTACGACCGCTGCATCTCGACCTCGAGCCCGACGGGCTCGATGCGGGTGCCGACGCCGCCGTCGGTGCCGGAGACGACCGGCTCCTGGGGGTCGACGCCGTTGGTCTCTGGTGTGTCCGTCACAGTCAGCCCTTACTACCAGTTAAACCCGACATTAGGGTATGAGCTACGCATTTGTCTGTGGATAACGCCTGTGGAAAACGTCCCAGGCTGTGGATGACCGGATGCCGGGCGGCCGCGCGGGACCACCCGTCGTCGCAGGTCAGATGTCCAGGAAGCGGACGTCCTTGGCGTTGCGCTGGATGAAGGTGCGGCGCGCCTCGACGTCCTCACCCATCAGCACGCTGAACAACTCGTCGGCCGTCGCGGCGTCGTCCAGGGTCACCTGGCGTAGCGTCCGGGTGTCGGGGTCCATGGTCGTGTCCCAGAGTTCGCCGAAGTTCATCTCACCGAGACCCTTGAACCGCTGGATGTCGTCCGGCTTCGCGTTCGGCTTGGACTGCTGACGCACCGCGATCAGCCCGTCGCGCTCCCGATCGGAGTACGCGTACTGGGCGTCGTCGCCCTTCTTGTTCCACTTGATCTTGTAGAGCGGCGGGGCCGCCAGATACACGTGGCCCATCTCCACCAGCGGCCGCATGAAGCGGAACAGCAGGGTGAGTAGCAGCGTCTGGATGTGCTGGCCGTCGACGTCGGCGTCCGCCATCAGAATCGTCTTGTGGTACCGCAGCTTCGCGATGTCGAACTCGTCGTGGATGCCGGTGCCCAGCGCCGTGATCAGCGCCTGGACCTCGTTGTTCTTCAACACCCGGTCGATCCGGGCCTTCTCCACGTTGAGGATCTTGCCGCGGATCGGGAGGATCGCCTGGAACTCGCTTGCGCGGCCCTGCTTGGCCGAGCCGCCGGCCGAGTCACCCTCGACGATGAACAGCTCCGAAACCCGCGGATCAGTGGAACGGCAGTCAGCGAGCTTGCCAGGCATCGAGCCCGACTCCAGCAGCGACTTGCGGCGGGCCAGCTTGCGGGCCTGCTGAGCGGCGATCCGAGCCCGCGACGCCTGGGACGCCTTCGAAATAATCATCTTCGCGTCGGCCGGGTTACGATCGAACCAGTCCGCGATCCGCTCGTTCGCGATCTTCTGCACGAAGCTCTTCATGTCGGTGTTACCGAGCTTCGTCTTCGTCTGGCCCTCGAACTGCGGGTTCGCCAGCTTCACCGAGATGATCGCGGCGAGCCCCTCACGGACGTCCTCGCCGGAGAGCTTCTCGTCACCCTTGAGGAACTTCTTCTCGGTGCCGTACCGGTTGACGATGCCCGTCAACGCGGCCCGGAAGCCCTCCTCGTGGGTACCGCCCTCGTGCGTGTTGATCGTGTTGGCGAACGTGTAGACCGACTCGCCGTACGACTCGTTCCACTGCATGGCGACCTCGACGGCCATGCCCTCGTCGTTCGCCTCCGCCTCGAACTCGATCACCGTCTTGTGGATCGGGCTCTTGGTGTTGTTCAGGTGCCGGACGAAGTCGGCGATGCCGTCCGCGTACATGAACGTGACCTCACGCGCCTTGCCGTCCTCCTCAGACTGCGGGCGCCGGTCGACCAGGTTGATCGTCAGCCCCTTGTTGAGGAAGGCCATCTCCTGCAAGCGCCGGTAGATCGTCTGGAAGTCGAAATCGACCGTCTCGAAGATCGTCGGATCCGGCCAGAACTGCACCGTCGAGCCCGTTCTGTCGGTGCTCTCGCCCTTGTCCAGCGGGCCCGGCTTCGAGGCGGTGTACTGCTGCCGGTACACGTTGCCCGACTTGTGGATTTCGACGGCCATCCGCGTCGACAGCGCGTTCACCACGGACACGCCGACGCCGTGCAGACCACCCGAGACCGCGTACGCCTTGCCGTCGAACTTGCCGCCGGCGTGCAGGATCGTCAGCGCGACCTCGACACCCGGCTTCTTGAGCTTGGGGTGCAGGTCGACCGGGAAGCCACGACCGTTGTCCGTGACCGACACCCCGCCGTCGGCCAGCAGGATCACGTCGATGGTGTCGCAGTGGCCGGCGAGGGCCTCGTCGACGGCGTTGTCCACGACCTCCCACACCAGGTGGTGCAGGCCGCGCTCGCCGGTCGAGCCGATGTACATGCCGGGACGCTTGCGGACCGCCTCGAGACCCTCGAGGACGGTGATCGACTCGGCGCCGTACTCCTGCTTCTTCTCTGACACCCTCGGCCACCTTCTCGTGCCGGGCCGCGAACGGCACCGACACGGGTTCGGCGAGCGGCGGCGGCCGGACGCGCGCAGGCGTCGGCAGCATTCCGCGGGATTGGAGCGGACCACCGGTGGGGCCGAGCGCGCCGGTCGCCGCGGTCGCCCGCGGATCGTGATCGGCAGAAAACGCCGCGGAGCGTGACCATGTGGTCGCAGCACCGTCGGACGTTTCCGGACTGCGACGATTCTACTGCGCCGGAGCGACAAGCGGCGGATGCGGCACCCCCGAAAGCGGCTCTGAGACGTTCGTAGACGCCCGACGGGCCGCCTCAAGACTCCCCCCACACGGAAACGCCGGTGTCCGCTGTTGCGTAAACGGAGCGGAGTGACGATCCCGCACGGCACGCCGCGCCCCGGCAGTGCGGGTCCGTGTCGTAACCTCCCGGCGCAGAGTGCGTACGGGGAACGTGTGATCGAAAGGTGGCGGCGCATGGGGCTGGACCACGTTGCGGTGCGCTGGCCGCGTACCGAACGCTTCTACGAACCCGTCGCCCCGGCCGAATTCGTAGACTTCGCGAAGGCCGCGGAGGCGCCGGGCATCTCGGCGCCCACCGCGGCCCTCGCCGACCACCTGGCAAAGACCGGGACGGTACGGGCGACCGCGTACACCGAGCTCGTCGACCTGCTCCTCGGCCTCGACGGTGTGTTGTACGCCACTGACGCCGCCGCCGAGGACGAAGACCCGGTGATCGACCCCGACGGCTGCGCGTGGATCGCCGGCGGCCTGGAACGCTTCGTCCAGGGCCACACCGCATACGGCGAGAACGTCACGTTCACCAGCGTCGGCCACGTACTGCACTCGGCGGTGTCGTCCGGGCGCCTGGCGGAGCAGCAGCTGCGCTGGCTGGAGCAGCGGATGGCCAAACTGCGCGACGACGCCGGGCGGCCCCCGCACTGGAGCTTCGCGCGCACCGAGCTGGCCGTACTGGCCGGGTTCTACCGCCGCTGCGCCGACCGCGGATTCGCCGTCTTCGCCGACTACCAGGCCGACCGCCGGACCAGTTCGCTGTAATCATCCGCGCCGCCGCAGACATCCATGACGATGTCGGACGGCAAAAGAGGCCCGTCTCGCCGTCCGCGACGACCTCGGGAGGCGCACGGGTGACCGCGACGAAACCTCTCAGCCGTACGTGTCGCGCGGACCGCGGCCCTGGACCCGTCTGGGGCCACGGTTCCACGACGGCGCGACCGGACCGTGGATGTGCAGCTTCGTGACGACGTTGTGTCCCACCTCGGCGGCGATCCGCTTGATCAGGTTTGCGGCGAGAAGGCGTAGCTGCGTCGCCCAGGCGGTGGACTCGGCCTCGACGGTCAGCTCGCCGTTCTCCAGTTTGACCGGCTTGCTGTGCTTGGCGACGTCCGCGCCGACGACGCGTTCCCAGGCGCCGAAGACGGTCGCCTCGGCGGTCGGTTTCTGCCAGCCGCGTGCCTTGATCAGGCGCTCCAGCATGACGCCGAACAGCTGCGGGTCGCGCGGGTCGGGGCCGGGACCGGAATATCCGCGCAGCCGGCGCCGCGGTGCGGCACCGTCGCCTGATGAGGTACGCCGGTACTGTCTCGCCCCCTCGCGGCGCTGCCGGGCGGCGTCGAGGACGGCCCGAGCCAGCTCGGGCCCGGCAGCGTCCTTCGGCGGCCCCTGCAACGCGGCGGGCTTCTCCGGTTCGGCCGGTGTCGGGGTCTCATCTGGCACGCCGCACCGTTCCCTCCGACACCTCGTAGCGGGCGCCCCGCAGGGCCGAGGGTATGTCCTCGGGCACCGCGCACGTCACGAGCAACTGGGCGGCCCCGGAGACCAGCCCGGCCAGCCGTTCGCGGCGGCCCCCGTCCAGCTCGGCGAAGACGTCGTCCAGCACGAGCACCGGCTCGATCCCGTCCGCCCGGAGCAGGTCGTATGCGGCCAGCCGCAGGGCGAGGGCGACGGACCAGGACTCGCCGTGGGACGCGTACCCCTTGACCGGGAGGTCTCCCAGGGTGAGCGCGAGGTCGTCGCGGTGCGGACCCACCAGGGTGGTTCCGCGCTCGACCTCGGCGACCCGGCGCTCGGCGAGCTTGGTGCGCAGCGCCTCCTCCAGGGCGGCCCGGTCCGGGACGAGCCCGTCGCCCAGCCGCGACTGGTAGCCGATCGACGCCGTGCCCTTGCCGGCCGCCACCGCGTCGTACGCCTTCGCCACGTGCGGGCCCAGCGCGGCGACGAGTTCGAGCCGGCCGGCCAGCAGTTCCGCTCCATGGCGCACCAGGTGGGTGTCCCAGACGGCGAGGGTCGACAGGTCCTGGTTACGGTTGCCCCCGACCTTCCGGGTCAGGTACGCGGTCCGGAGCAACGCGTTGCGCTGCTTGATCACCCGGTCGTAGTCGGCGCGCACGCCGGCGAACCGGGGCAGGCGTGCCACCAGCAGGTCATCCAGGTAGCGCCGCCGCTGCTCGGGATCACCGCGCACCAGCTCCAGATCTTCCGGCGCGAAGAGGACCATCCGCAGCGCTCCCAGGATCTCCCGGGGGCGGCGTACCGGGGAACGGTTGAGCCGGGCCCGGTTCGCGCGCCCGGGAACGATCTCCAGCTCGACCAGCAGTTCGCGGCCATCGTGCACGATCGCGCACCGGATCACCGCGCTCGCCGCGCCCGCCCGGACCAAGGGCGCGTCCGTGGCGACCCGGTGACTGTCCAGGGTCGCCACGTAGCCCAGAGCCTCGACGAGGTTCGTCTTGCCGACCCCGTTCGGGCCGACCAGAACGGACGGGCCGGGTTCGAGGTCGACCCCCACCCGCTCGTACGAGCGGAAGTCGGTCAGCTCGACCCGGCGTACGATCACCTCAGCGGTGAACGGCGTGGCCGCCGAACTGGTTACGCAGTGCCGCCACGGCCTTGATCGCGGGCGAGTCCTCCTGGCGGGAGGTGAACCGGGCGAACAGGGACGCGGCGATCACGTTCAGCGGCACGGCCAGCCGTACGGCCTCGTCCACGGTCCAGCGGCCCTCACCGGTGTCGTCGGCGTAGCCGCGGATGTCGGCGAGTTCCGGGTCCTCGTCCAACGCCCGGTCGAGCAGATCGAGCAGCCAGGACTTGACGACGCTGCCCTCGCGCCAGCTCTTGATGACGGCCGGCACGTCCTGCACCAGCTCGGACGCCTTCATGAGCTCGTAGCCCTCGGCGTACGCGTGCATCAGGCCGTACTCGATGCCGTTGTGCACCATCTTCGAGTAGTGCCCCGCGCCGACGGGGCCGGCGTGCGCGAAGCCGAACTGCCCGGCCGGCTTGAGCGCGTCGAAGATCGGCTGGCAGCGCGCCACGTTCTCGGCGTCGCCGCCGACCATGAGCGCGTACCCGTTGGTGTTGCCCCAGATTCCGCCGGAGACACCGACGTCCATGTACCCGATGCCCTTGGGCTTGAGCCGCTCGGCCCGCGGGCGGTCGTCGCTGAACCGCGAGTTCCCGCCGTCGATGATGATGTCGCCCGCTTCGAGCAAGCCCGCCAGCTCGTCGATGGTCGTCTCGGTGACGGCCGCAGGCACCATCGTCCACACCACGCGGGGGGCGGACAGCTTGCTGACCAGTTCAGCCAGGCTGGCGACGTCGGTGGTCTCCTTGTGATGGTCGTAACCGATGACCTCGTGCCCGGCGGCGCGCAGCCGCTCGCGCATGTTGCCGCCCATCCGGCCGAGACCAATCAGGCCGAGCTGCATGGTGTCCCCCTCGGAATTCCGCTTCTTACGCCCAGTATCAGCGCGTTACCCGGATCGGCATGATCAGATAGCGGTAACCCGGCACGATCTCACCATCTTGATCCGCCGGTGACATGGCAGCCGGCTTGAACGCGTCTACGAACGACAGAACCGCGGTGGTCGAGCCGAGGTTCTGCAGACCGTCGATCAGGTATTGCGGGTTGAAGCCGATGGTCAGCGGCTCACCCGTGAAGGTGGCCTCCATCGCCTCGCTGGCCCTCGCCTCCTCTGTCGCACCGGCCTCGATGACCAGTCCGTCCTCGCTGAAGCTCAGCAGGACAGGCGTGGTCCGCTCGGCGACCAGGGCTACGCGGCGGACGACCTCGACCAGTGCCGCCACGCCGACCTTAGCCTGCGCGTTGTGCGACGAGGAAAACAGTGAGCGTACCGGCGGGTAGTTGGCGCCGTCGAGCAGACGGCTCGTGGTGCGCCGGGTGCCACCGGCGAACCCGATCATGCCCTCACCGGCGGCGCCCTGCGCCAGGGCCAGGGTGACGTCGCCGCCGAGCGGTCCGAGCGCCTTGGCCGTGTCGTTGAGGGTACGGGCAGGCACGAGCGCGTTGAGGCTGATCTCAGGGTCGTGCGGCGCCCACTGCATCTCGCGCATCGCGAGGCGATAGCGGTCGGTGGCGAGCATGGTGAGGTTGGTGCCGTTCAGCTCGAGCCGGACGCCCGTCATCATCGGAAGCGTCTCGTCCCGGCCCGCGGCGACGGCGACCTGCGCGACCGCTGTGGCGAACGTGGCGGCGTCGACGGTGCCCGCACTGGTCGGCATGTCCGGGAGGGTGGGATAGTCCTCCACCGGCATTGTGGGCAGGGTGAAACGTGCGCTGCCGCAGACGAGCTCCAAGTGCGCGCCGACACCGGCGATGTCGACGGGCTTGGCGGGTAGCGCCTTCGTGATCTCGGCGAGAAGGCGGCCGGAGACCAGCGCGGCACCGTCCGCGTCCGCCTGGACCTCCACGTCGACCTGACTGGACACCTCGTAGTCGAAGCCGGAGACGTGCAGTCGCCCCTCGGCGACCCGCAGCATCACGCCGGCGAGCACGGGCACCGACGGGCGGTTGGGCAGGCTCTTGGCCGTCCACGCCACGGCGTCGGCGAGGGAGTCTCGCTCCACTCGGAACTTCATGTGTTGCCTCCGCGTAGCTGTGATCGGGGTACCACCGTACTCACCTGCACTGAGCACTCACCTGCACTGAGCGGACAGCCCCACCGGAACTCTATGGCGCCGGGGCATCGGCTGCGCGCGCGCCCCCGGTGCTGCGCTTGTCAGGTTCTGAAGAAGGTGTGGACGCGGCCGTCCACACCTTCCCCAACGCTGATGATTGCTTTTGAGTTCTCTTAGAAGAGAACTCTCATCGTCTTCATCGGTGCTGTGCATACTGTGGAGAACCCCTGTTTTGCCTGGTCATGAAGTTATCCACCGGTGGTTTGGCTGTGGAGAACCAGGGTACGAAGCCGGGTTTCGATCCACAGGCCCGGTGTCGCGCACGGTTGTCCACCGTCGTCCACCGGTTGTCCACCGGTTGTCCACCGGGTTTACCCCCAGACCTGGGGACAACGCCGGAACGCTACCGGCTCGTCGTCCCCAGAACCTTCAACAGGTTCTGCACAGCCGTTACCCTTCTGTGGACGACCGGACCCCGTCCACAGCTGTGTCCCCAGACTTTGTCCACATCTGTGGGGATGGCCCGATCCGTTGTCCACCGTTGGGGACAACCGCCTGGGGACGACGGTGGATAACCCGCTTGATCCTGTGGATGCCTGTGGATACCGGTACCCCGCCCGGTCGACCGGCGATCAAGAAGGTGCGCGGCAGCGGTCAACCCGTCGCGGGATGACATCCGTTCTGTGGATGAAGGTGGGGAGGAACCTCGTGTCGGTCGCTCTGACCAAGCTGCTCCGACATGGGCGGCGGGTCTCGGAGATCGACCATCTGGACGCCTACGTCCACCGCACTCTCTCCTGGCGGCGCTCGTTCCCTGCGGGCGTCGTCAGGAGTTCTGCTTGATCCGGTTCGTCAGCTCGGCGATCTGGTTGTACAACGAGCGGCGTTCGGCCATCTGCTGCCGGATCTTGCGGTCGGCGTGCATCACGGTGGTGTGGTCCCGTCCGCCGAACGCCTGCCCGATCCGCGGCAACGACAACTCGGTCAGCTCGCGGCACAAATACATCGCTACCTGGCGCGCGTTGACGAGGACCCGCGATCGCGAGTGCCCGCGCAGGTCCTCCAGCGAGACACCGAAATAGTCCGCTGTGGACACCATGATCTTGTCCGCGGTGATATCGGGCCCGGAGCCGTCCGGGATGAAGTCCCGTAACACCTCTTCCGCCAGCGAAAGCTCCACGGTGGACCGCGTCAGTGACGCGAACGCGGTCACCCGGATGAGGGCACCCTCCAGTTCGCGGATCGAGCTCGATACCCGCGACGCGATGAACTCCAGGACGTCGTCCGGGGCGTACATCCGTTCCTGTGCGGCCTTCTTCTGCAGGATGGCGATCCGCGTCTCGAGGTCCGGCGGCTGGATGTCGGCGAGCAGACCCCATTCGAAACGGGTGCGCATCCGGTCTTCCAGCGTCGCAAGCTGCCGCGGCGAACGATCGGAGCTGATCACGATCTGCTTGTTCGCGTTGTGCAGCGTGTTGAAGGTGTGGAAGAACTCCTCCTGCGTCCGCTCCCGGTTCTCCAGGAACTGGATGTCGTCGATGAGCAGGATGTCGACGTCGCGGTAACGCCGCTGGAACGCTTGCGTCTTGTCGTCGCGCAACGAGTTGATGAAATCGTTGGTGAACTCTTCGGTGGAAACGTATCGCACCGACCGGGCATGGCCCAACGTGGTCGCGTAATGACCAATCGCGTGCAGCAGATGCGTCTTGCCCAACCCGGAACTGCCGTAGATGAAGAGCGGGTTGTACGCCTTGGCCGGCGATTCGGCGACGGCGACGCTGGCGGCGTGCGCGAATCGGTTCGACGAGCCGATGACGAACGTCTCGAACATGTACTTCGGGTTGAGCCGGTTGCCGTCGCCGCCCGGACGCCGGTCGTCCCGGCCACCGCCGCGGATGTCGGCGGGAGCCCGGCCGGGTCCGTTGTCGGAGGACCCCGGTCGCGCGCCCGGATGCATTCGCAGCGTGTCGTCGCGATGCGGATCGTCGTGCATCACCTGCTGGCCCGCGCCGTGGGGTCCGGCCTGGTGGGGGGGCCGGGCTCGTTCATTCGGGGTACGTGGCTCGGCCGGGCCCGGCGAGCGGAAGGTCTGCTCAGGGGGGCCGGTGTCGGCGGGCGTCTTCAGGCGCTGCTCGGCCGGGGCGGTCATTCGTCCGCTGGGCAGCGGGCTCGGGAACAGCGTGTCCTGACCGTCCCGGGCAGCCGGCACGGGCGTCTCGTTCTGGTGCCCCTCGACGCCGTACGGGTTCACCGGAAGCCGTACGGCGTACGGCGGGGACGGCGGGGACTGCGGGGACTGCGGCGTCGTGGTGCGGTCCTGTCCACGGTGACCCTGACCTTGCTCCTGGGCGCGGTAGGGAACCGGCTGGGCGGCGTACCGGCCCGGGTCGGCGTAGTGCGCCGGGTACGGGCTCTCCTCGGACACGGGCGGGTTGCCGTACACGGTGCCGGGGCGGCCGGAGCCGTCCTCGGGCGGCCGTACCGTCACGGCCACCTGGATCGGCCGGCCCAGCCGGCGCGACAGCGCATCGGTGATCGCCGGCCGGAGCCGGGTCTCGATCACGTCGCGGGTGAAGGCGTCCGGCACCGACAGCAGGGCGGTGTCCTCGACGATGGCCCGAAGGCGGGTCAGCCGGAGGTACGCACGCTGCTGTGCCGACACGATCTCGTCGGCGAGCTCGTCCGTAGCCGCGGTCCACACCGCGGCAAGGTCGACAGTGTCGGCCACCGCTCGCGCCACCCCCATCGCTACGTCGGTCGCCGTCACCCGGCTGCCGTTCCCGCCCATCCGCGCCGTCGATGCGAAGGCGACACGGTAACTCCGTGGCGCCTCGCGAAGGCGCCGTTCGTGCTCGACAAAACCGGGTGTCCACAGGTTATCCACAACCTGTGCACGCACCGCGAGCGGTATACGGCCGGACGTTCGGCAGGCGTCCCCGAGCCCCGTTGGAGGCGCGAAAGCGGGCTCACCGATCCGAACGACTGACGAGGTCGTCCGGTTTTGCCCTGGTCCGAGGTGGTGAGCTGTTCCGCGCTGGAAGACCGGCAAACGGGCACGCTAACAGCGTGTCCAGCCCGCTTCAACCGCTGCCCACGCCAGCAGGCGCGGCCTGCGAAATATCCACGATGCGTGGCGACCTCATCACCGACTGCTGAGGTCGTTTGACCCGTACGGCGGCCCTGCGCAGGGTCGAACGGCTGACCCGGTGCGCTCTGCTAAGGTGGCTGATGATTGCTGTCCGCTGCGCCTTGGTTTTCGGCAGCCCGGATAACATCGATGTCGACGGTTGCGAACGATCGAGGCGACCTGCTGACGCACCATGATCAAACGACTCCGGTCGGCTGACTGCCGCCGGGGCGTACGAAGACGGAGAGCCTGACGTGAGCAAGCGCACGTACCAGCCGAACAACCGCCGGCGCGCCAAGACCCACGGCTTCCGGCTGCGCATGCGCACCCGGGCCGGCCGCGCCATCCTCGCCGCCCGCCGTGGCAAGGGTCGCGACCGCCTGTCGGCCTGAGCCGACGCCGGTCCGGCCGGAATCGCACGGACGCAACGTGCTCGCGGCGGCGCACCGACTACGGCGTAGCAACCACTTCGCCGCAGCGGTACGCGGCGGCCGCAGGGCCGGCCGAGGCGGGGTCGTCGTGCACGTGACAGTGCCTGACCAGCATGACGTCGAGCCGGCGCTCGGCGCGGAGTTCACGCTCCCGCCGCGCGCCGGCTTCGTCGTGTCCAAAGCCGTCGGCAACGCCGTCGTCAGGAACAAGGTCAAGCGCCGCCTACGGCACCTGGTCTCCGAACGCCTTCACACCCTGCCGGCCGGCGCCACCCTTGTCGTACGGGCCCAGCCGTCCGCCGCGCTCCGTTCGTACGCCGAGCTGGCCTCCGACATCGACGCGGCCTTGACGGTCGCCCGGTCGCCTCGCAGGCCCCGGCCGAAGGGTGCCCGATGACACGTGAGCGGCTCTCCGTGCCTGCCCGGCTGCTCCGACGCGCGGTGGTCGCGTACCGTCGGTGGGTAAGCCCGGCGTTGCCGGCGCGTTGTCGGTTCTACCCGTCGTGCAGCGCGTACGCCCTGGAGGCGCTAACGCGGTACGGAGCGCTCCGGGGGACCGTACTGACGCTCTGGCGGCTGTTGCGGTGCCACCCCTTCCATCCGGGCGGTTTTGACCCGGTGCCCGACCGGACGCCCCGACGTCCTGCCGATGCAACAGGAGCGTTGAATTGAGTCTCGACTGGATCTACTGGGCGATCTCATGGATCCTGCTGCGTTGGCACAGCCTGTGGGACGGTGTCGTCGGCACCGCACTGGGCACCAGCTGGGCGTGGATCATGGCGATCGTCTTTCTGGTGGTGACGCTGCGCGTCATCCTGTTCCCCGTCTTCGTCAAGCAGATCAAGTCGCAGCGCGCGATGCAGGCCCTCCAGCCCCGGGTGAAGGCGCTTCAGGAGAAGCACAAGGGTGACAAGGAGTCGCTCCAGAAGGAAATGATGGAGCTGTACCGGACGGAGAAGGCCAACCCGCTCATGGGCTGCCTCCCGATGCTGCTGCAGATCCCGGTCTTCATCGGCCTGTTCCACGTGCTGCGCCGGCTCCACCCGAACAACTCCCTCACCACCCTGTACGGCTGGACGGCCGATCAGTTCCGCAGCGCCGCGAGCGCGAAGCTCTTCACCGCGCCGATCTCCGGCAAGTTCGGCTCCTCGGCAGCCGAACTCGCGGCGCTTACCGCCAACGCGACCACGGTGAAGATCATCGCCGGCGTGCTGGTCCTGGTCATGATGGTGACGACGTTCCTCACCAGCCGCCAGATGATTCTGAAGACCGGTTGGGCCGAGGACCCGCAGCAGAAGATGATCCAGCGCCTGATGCTGTACGGCATCCCGTTCTCGCTGCTCATCTCCGGCGCGATCTTCCCGATCGGCGTCATCATCTACTGGGTCACGAACAACCTCTTCACCCTCGGCCAGCAGCAGTGGGTGCTGCGCAAGTACCCGCCGCCGCCGATGGCGACGAAGCCCGGCAGCTCCTCGTCGGCCACGACGACGCGTACGGCGGCCAACGGTTCCCGCACGAACGGCCGGTCCGCCACCGCGAACCCGGTGCAGCCGACCCGCTCCGGCGGCCTCTTCGGCGGCCGGAACAAGGCTGTCGAGGAGCCGGTGACACCGGTGGTCGACACCAAGGCCCTGGCCCCGAAGCCGGGCGCGAAGCCGGTTAACCCGAAGAAGGGGCCGCGGCCCACGAAACCGCAGGGTTGACGTGAGCCGGTGACCTGGTTGGGGCACCGGCACCTCCCCTGGCGCACGCGGGCGTCCACAAGACCTTCCCGTGCGCGCACTGATCACCATCGGTGCGCCCGGGACAACGGACCGTTACGGTCCGGACCAGCGATTACGGAGATGAGACCGTGACGGACACCAGCACTCCCCACGCCGAGCAGCCCGTCGAGGACGACATCGACGACGTTGCCGAGGCGTCGGACTCCCCGCCGGAGACGAAGGAATCGTCCGACGGCGGTACCACGGACAAAGATCTGTTCGGGCAGAGCGAGATAGCCGCCGACTACATCGAGGGTCTGCTGGACATCCTCGACTATGACGGCGACATCGACGAACTCGTCTCCGGCGGCCGTCCCATGGTCGAGGTCGTCGGCGGGCGGCTGCAGCCACTGGTGGGGCAGCGTGGCGCGACCCTGGAGGCCCTCCAGGAGCTCACCCGGCTCGCCATCTTCCGGCAGACCGGGACGCCGAGCCGGCTGTTGCTGGACATCGGCGGCTACCGGGCGAACCGCCGCAAGGAGCTCGGCGCGGTCGCCCGTAATGCGGTCGAGAAGGTCAAGGAGCATGGCGACTCCGTACGGCTCGAGCCGATGTCGGCGTTCGAGCGCAAGTGCGTGCACGACGTCGTGAACGCCATCTCGGGTGTGCAGAGCGAGTCCGAGGGCGTCGAGCCGAACCGCCGGATCATCGTCCGGCCGGCTGACTGACGCGATGACCAACACCCGCGAGGTAGCGGGTGACGACGGCCCGGGCGGTCACTCGCCCGGGCCGTCGTCGTCCAGCCCTCCCGCGCCCGTGGCCACCCAGGTCTTCGGCGACCGGCTCCCGGTCGCCGTGGCCTTCGCCGATCTCCTCACGACCGACGGTGTGGTGCGTGGGCTCATCGGCCCCCGCGAAGCGCCGCGGATCTGGGACCGACACCTCATCAACTGTGCCGTCGTCGCCGAGATGATCCCTACCGGCGCTTCGGTGGTAGATGTCGGTTCTGGTGCTGGTTTGCCCGGTATTGTGCTCGCAGTGGTGCGGCCTGATCTGAACATCACCCTGGTCGAACCACTGGCACGAAGGACGTCGTTTCTCACTGAAGTGGTCGACTCGCTAGACCTCACGAACGTCATGGTGTTGCGGGCACGCGCGGAGGAAGCGGTGCGCGCGGGCCTGGACCCTGGGGACGTCGTGACGGCCCGTGCGGTCGCGCCGCTCGACCGGCTGGCCGGCTGGTGCCTGCCGCTGACGGCGGTCGGCGGACGCCTGCTCGCGCTCAAAGGTGCTTCCGCCGCCGACGAGGCGGCGGAGCACCGAGAGGCGGTCGCGCGGCTCGGTGGTGGCGAGCCCTCAATCAGGACCTGCGGAACGGGCCTGATTGAGCCGACCACCACCGTGATCGAGGTGATCCGGGAACGCGTCATCGTGCCAGCGCGGCGTACCCGGGACCGGGGCGACGTACGGCGAGGGAGATCTCGGAGGAACTGATGGTTGGGCGGCGCGTACCGCAGGGGGACGAATTTTTGCCGCCCGGCCATGCCACCGGATGGCCCTGCGTTCCCAGTCCCGTCTTCGGTGCCGCCCTCTCACTGATGCCCGGCTTCCTCGTGTATCGGACACTCCAGCCACCTCATCAGGTGGACGAGCATGGCTTGCCGCGCCCGGTCGCCGTAGGCTGGCCGCGCATCGATAGTCTGAGCCGGGCCGCGAGCGTTCCGACACCCGTCGCGGCCCCCCTCCCCGAGGTGCTCGGGGCTGATGTTTCACGTGAAACGGGCCGTTTGTTGGCGAGCGGTAGCCCGCCAGTCGCGGGAGCCGGACTCAAGAGTGGGGAGCGAAACGTGCCGCAGCCGCACGTCGGAAACGGATACGGAACCGGATCCACCGCCGGGCGCGTGTACGGGTCACCCGATGCTCGCCCGGCTCCCGCTCAGCGGTCCGAAACTTCTCCCCTCGACCCGGACGCCGTGCCGGGAGTTGCCTCGGTGGGCACTCGGGCGCCGGACGCCGGAGACGCTGTTTCACGTGAAACGTCGGTACCAGACGATGATCTCCCGCTGGCCATGGAGGCACTTCGCGCCGTGCAGATTCTGAACCCGAGCGGCGAGGTGACGATGCCGCGCCCGATCGAGCCCCGGATCCTCTGCGTGGCAAATCAGAAGGGGGGCGTCGGCAAGACCACCACGACGGTGAATTTAGCAGTGGCGCTCGCGCTGCACGGCAACCGCGTACTGGTGATCGACCTGGACCCTCAGGGCAACGCCTCGACCGGCCTCAACGTGCCGCACCACGCCGGCGTCCCGGACGTCTACGACTGCCTGATCGACAACGTGCCGGTCGCCGAGGTGGCCCAACCGGTCGACGGTATCCCCCACCTCTGGTGCATTCCCGCCACCATCGACCTCGCCGGTGCCGAGATCGAACTGGTCTCGGTCGTCGCCCGTGAGTCCCGCCTCTCCCGCGCCATCAGCAGTCACCCCGAGACGTTCGACTACGTCTTCATCGACTGCCCGCCTTCGCTGGGTCTGCTGACGGTCAACGCGCTCGTCGCCGCCCGCGAGGTGCTCATCCCCATCCAGTGCGAGTATTACGCGCTGGAGGGGCTGAACCAGCTGTTGAACAACATCAACCTGGTGAAACAGCACCTGAATCCCACCCTCGACGTGTCCACGATCCTGCTGACGATGTACGACCGACGTACGCGCCTGGCCGACGCCGTGGAACAGGACGTCCGCAACCACTTCGGTGAGAAGGTTCTGACGGCGGTCATTCCGCGGAACGTCCGCGTGTCGGAGGCTCCCAGCTACGGTCAGTCGGTCATGACCTACGATCCGGGTTCGCGGGGCGCCACGAGCTACTTCGAGGCGGCGCAGGAGATCGCTCTGCGTGGGGTCAAGGCTGGAGGCACAGCATGAAGAATCGTCCACGGGGAGGCCTCGGGCGCGGCCTGGGCGCACTCATCCCTACCGGCCCGCCGTCGGCTACGGCCGTCGCTGAACTCGATCCCGAGTTCGAGAACGTCGAGCCACCGGCCCCTGCACAGCCGTCGGCCTCCCCCGTCGAGATGGTCGACGAGGAGCCGGACCTGAGCCCGGTCCCTGGGGCTCGTTTTGCTGAGATTCCCGTGACGGCGATCGAGCCGAACCCGAAGCAGCCCCGGCAGGTGTTCGACGATGAAGCGCTCGACGAGCTGAAGACCTCCATCACCGAGGTCGGTTTCCTCCAGCCCATCGTCGTACGAGAGCTCGGGGAAGGCCGCTACGAACTTGTCATGGGCGAGCGCCGCTGGCGTGCAGCGCAGATCATCGGCAAGGAGAACATCCCGGCGATCATCCGCAACACCCCGGACGACGCCATGCTCCGGGACGCCCTGCTCGAGAACATCCACCGCGCCAATCTGAACCCGCTCGAAGAGGCCGCCGCGTACCAGCAGCTCCTCGAGGAGTTCGGAGCAACTCACGACGAGCTCGCCAGGCGCATCGGACGTAGCCGCCCGCAGATCTCCAACACCATCCGCCTGATGAACCTTCCGGCCCCCGTCCAGCGTCGCGTGGCCGTCGGTGTTCTCTCGGCCGGCCACGCCCGAGCCCTCCTGGGCCTAGACGACACCGAGGCTCAGGAACAGCTTGCCCTCCGGATCGTGGCCGAAGGCCTCTCCGTACGGGCCACGGAAGAACTCGTCCAGCTGGCCATCGCCGACGGCCCAGCCAAGAAGACGGCCCCTAACCGGCGGGCCAAGGTCCACGCCCCGGCTCTGAATGATCTGGCCGATCGTCTTTCGGATCGGTTCGACACCAGAGTCAAGGTTGACATCGGGCGGAGCAAGGGGAAGATCACCATAGAGTTCGCGACCGTTGACGACTTGGAACGCATCGTCGACATCATCGGTATGGAGCAGCAGGGCGAAGGCCAGCGCTGACCTCCCGCGTCTCAGTGTGCGAGGGACGAGCCATATCGGGCTCGTCCCTCGCTGCATACCTGGGACTGGTTCGGAGTCGCGTTTCACGTGGGCGGCGCCAGGATCCTGTGCGGTCTGAAGCGGTGCCAGCGAGAACGAGCCGACACTGCCCGCGCCGAACGTTCCGGGGACCCCGTGTTGCGGCGCGGTGCGATACCGCGAACGCTGCCTCACCCGCTCCAGCTGACCCTGGTCGGAGCAACTCGATCCTTCGGCTGACGCCAGTAGGGGTTCACGCGATCACCCCTCCTCCGCGGTCCGTTTCACGTGAAACAGGCCGGGCGCGAAGCGCGCGGTTGGGTCGAGACAGCGGGCCCGCGCTCCGGTTTCACGTGAAACCGAGGACCGGCGCACAGGGCACCGTCCACCGCGCAGCGACCTGTCGAATGAGCCGGAGTGGCGAGATATCCACCCCGTCGTCCACAGGGCAACAGCGGTGCCGACATGGGGTTTCACGTTACACAGCCGGCCCTGTGGATAACCTCTGTGGATAACATGGTGAAACCTCAGAGGCGCCGGAACGAGGCGGAAGACGTACTCCAGGTGCGAGCTGAGGTGGCGCGGCGAGACGCTCCACACGTGAGGAAAGACAGCCACCCAACTTCTGGATAGGGTCAGCGTCGTGTCCGAGAACGCCGCACCATTACCCGACTTCACCCGGTGGCCGTCCTTCCCTTTCGAAGGCGACATGCGGGTCAAGCAACTCATGGAACCCGTCGACGTCGAGCCACCCCGGCACGGGGAAGACGTGACGGACTGCGTCGCGTGCAACACCCCAGATGAGGCGTATATCTGGGTCAGTGAGCGGTGGCGCGTACGCGCGATGGATCGCCCGACAGGGCTGCCGATGGTGTTGATTTTGGAATCGCGGTCGCACCTCGATCTGGGAGACCTGCCGAATCTGCTCGCCGCCGAACTGGGCGTCATGACCGTACGGCTGGAGCGCGCGATTCGGTCTCTGGACGGGGTTGCTCGGGTTCACGTGAATCGGTGGGGCGACGGTTCCGCCCATCTGCATCTGTGGTTCCTGGCCCGACCGTACGGGCGCCTGCAGCTGCGCGGCACATTCCTTTCGCTGTGGGACGACATCCTGCCGGAGATCCCCGAGCACCAGTGGCGCGAAAACCTGGCCCACGTTGCGGCATGGCTCGCCGAGTTCGGTGGGCGCTCGCTAGCCGAACCACCGCACATCCAATGGCAGGCCCCGTCGACCGTGGGCGACTTCGGCACTGAGCCGGGCGCGACTGACCTGGCTGACACTGGCGGCGGTGAGACCGACCCGGTCGAGTCCGTTGCAGGTGAAGCCGATACGAATGTCAACCGGATGGCCACCAGCGAGCCGATCATCGAAGATCCGGTGGTGGAGCACGTGGGACCAGAGCAGGCTGGGCAGCGCCGAACACCCGGGGCTGTCGGCGACCAGGCGCAGGAGGTCGACGGTCCCGCAGAAGCCGACCTTGCTGCAAAGCCGGCCCGTCGACCTGCGCGACAGGCGCCGTGACGTGAGCCCGGCGGGTTCCCCGAGCTGACGAAGGCAGCGCAACAAGACGGCGATGGTGCATCGGAGTAGCTCACCCGGTTCGGCACGTCCGTGGACCGAGCCTCCGCGCCGCCGTGGAAGAAGGGGGCCGTGGAAGCAGGGGCAGGTACGGCCTCAGCAAGAAGGCGGCCCGCCGATCCGGAAACACCGGACAGGCGGGCCGCGCGTACGGGAAGCACTGCCTCCCCGGCGGATCAGTCCTTGCCGCGACCAACCGCCCGCTGCACCAACGTCGCAAGCATCTTGCCGAAGTCGAGACCGCCGGCCTGTACGGCGAGTGGTAGCAGGGATGTCTCAGTCATGCCGGGTGAGACGTTCACTTCGAGGACGTGGGGGTTGCCGTCGGGATCGACGATCAGGTCGACGCGGGACAGGTCGCGCAGTCCCAGCGTCGCGTGCGCGGCCAGCGCTACCTCGGCGACACGGTCGGAGACGGTGGACGCGAGACGGGCCGGAGTGTGCCAGGTAGTGAGGCCGGCGGTGTAGCGGGCGGCGTAGTCGTAGACGCCGTTGCGGGGGACGATCTCTACCGGGGGCAGGGCCTGGGGGCCGTCGCCGAGGTCGACGATCGAGACCGCCACGTCCATGCCGGCGACGTAGCGTTCGACGAGGGCGGTGGAGTCGTACGCGAAGCAGCCGACCATCGCGGCGGGGAGCGCTGCCGCTTCGCGGACGACCGCGGCACCCAGGCCGGAGCCGCCCTGGGCCGGCTTGATCATGAGGGGCAGGCCGAGCCGGTCCACGATGCGGTCGAGGACTGCTACGGCGCCCAGTTCGGAGAAGCGGTCGTGTGGCAGGGCCACCCAGTCGGGGGTGGGGATGCCGTCCTCGCGGAGCATCGCCTTCGCCGAGGGCTTGTCCCACGCGAGGCGCGAGGCGCGGGCGTCGCAACCGACGTACGGGATGCCGCAGAGGTCCAGGACGCCGCGGAGGGAACCGTCCTCCCCCGTGGCGCCGTGTAGGGCGAGGACAACGGCGTCCGGTGGGTCGGACTGCAAGGTTGGGAGGAGTGAGACGTCGGCGTCGCGGAGGTCGGCCTGGATGCCGGCTGCGCGGAGGGCGTCGAGGACTCGCCTGCCCGAGCGCAACGACACGTCACGCTCGTAGGAGAGCCCACCGGCGAGGACGAGAACGCGGAGATCCGTACCCATGGCTTTGATCATGCCAAGTCGGGACCGGGCGCGTCCGCACCGGCCTGCCCACGACGGCGGTGGTGGGGTCCGGCGCTCAGCGCCGGGCCGAAAACCTCGCGCATTGCGATCTCCTGCTCCATGACGGCGGCGAGCCGGCGGATGCCCTCGCGGATGCGTTCCGGCGGCGAGAACGAGAAGTTGAGCCGGATGTTCTCGCGGCCGTTGCCGTCGGCGTAGAAGCCGGTGCCGGGCACGTAGGCGACCCGCGCGGCGATCGCCCGCGGCATCATCGCCTTCGAGTCGAGGCCCTCGGGCAGCGACATCCAGACGAACAGGCCGCCCGTCGGGTTGGTCCAGCTCGTGCCCGGCGGCATGAGGTCGCCCAGCGCGTGGAGCATGGCGTCGCGGCGCTCGCGGTAGATCTCGCGATACGTCTTGAGCTGCTCACGCCACGGCATCGTCGTCAGGTACTGCGTGACGGCGCCCTGCGCGAACGCGCTCGGGCAGAGGATGTTCGCCTCGGACGCGATGACGAGCTTGTCGCGGACGGCGTGCGGGACCAGGATCCAGCCGACCCGCAAGCCCGGGGCGAAGGTCTTCGAGAACGTCGACAGGTAGAACACCCCGTCGCGGCGGCGGGAGCGCAACGGGCGCGGGGACTCGCCGTCGAAGGAGAGCTGGCCGTACGGGTCATCCTCGACGACGAGCAGGCCGGCCCGTTCGCAGATGTCGAGGATCTCCTCTCGCCGGGACTCGGCGAGCGTCACGCCGGCCGGGTTCTGGAACGTGGGGATCGTGTACAGGAACTTCACCCGCTGCCCGGCGCGGGCACACGTCGCGATCGCCTCGGAGAGAGCGGACGGGATGAGTCCGTCGTCGTCCATCGGTACGTGCACGACCTGTGCCTGGGCGGCCTGGAAGACGCCGAGCGCGCCGACGTACGACGGCCCTTCGGCGAGGACCACGTCACCGGGATCGAGAAAAAGGCGGGCCACCAGGTCGATCGCCTGCTGCCCGCCCACGGTCACCACCACGTCCTCCGGGGAGGCGCCGCAGGACCCGTCGATGCCGGAGAGCGCCATCACCTCGCAGATCTTCTCGCGGAGTTCGAGCGTGCCCTGCCCGATGCCGTACTGCAGGGACGTGGTGCCGTGCTCGGACGCGAGTCGGCCCAGCATCTCCCCCACCGCGTCCAGCGGCAGGGCGGCGATGTACGGGGAGCCGCCTGCCAGCGACACGACCTCCGGACGACTGGCGACGGAAAACAGGGCGCGGATCTCGGATGCGGTCATGCCGCGCACCCGACGCGCGTACCGATCGGTGTAGTCGTCCAGGGTAGTGCCGGTCATGCGGCTCTCACCTCGCAGAGAATGACAGGGGCATTCCATCGATCCTAATGGCCCCAGGGTCGTGCCGACCTCGGGTTAACGGGCACCGGTGTGCGGGAGTCCCCCCCTCACGCGGCATCGGGGCGTAGGATCCCGTCCGGGGGGCGAGGCCTGTGCCGGTCGCTCCGACGTCGTTTTCGAGAGGTTCGCCGATGTCGCGACGGCTGGTCAACCTGACCCTCGACACCCTCGAGGATCTACCCCGCTCCTGCCG
This sequence comes from uncultured Micromonosporaceae bacterium, assembly GCA_966211315.1. Taxonomy (GTDB): domain Bacteria; phylum Actinomycetota; class Actinomycetes; order Mycobacteriales; family Micromonosporaceae; genus CBIHNN01. The sequence goes on from CBIHNN010000060.1 coordinate 27,452, forward strand.
GCAGTGCGTGTTTTGGGAGCTCGACCCCGTTTCCGCGGAGCGGGCGTGCGCCACCGGCGATCCCGGATTCGAGAAGGAGGCGTGGGTCTCGCAGACCCTCCTCGAGTGGGGTTCGTGCGGCAAGCTGGTGTACGCGGACGGAATGCCCGCCGGGTACGTCATGTACGCCCCTCCGGCGTACGTTCCCCGTTCGATGGCATTTCCCACTTCTCCCGTCTCGGCCGATGCCGCGTTGCTGATGACTGCGCACGTCGTCGCCGCGTTCGCCGGCGGCGGGCTCGGGCGGATGCTGGTGCAGGGTGTCGCCCGCGATCTCACCAAGCGCGGCATGAAGGCGATCGAGGCGTTCGGTGATGCGAAGTTCGGTGACTCCGCCGACGGCGACGGCGGCGGCTGTGTCGCGCCCGTCGACTTCTTCCTCTCGGTCGGCTTCAAGACGGTCCGGCCGCACCCGCGGTATCCGCGGCTCCGGCTGGAACTGCGGACCGCCCTGTCCTGGAAGTCCGACGTCGAGTACGCCCTGGAAAAGCTCCTCGGTTCGATGAACCCGGAGGTGCTGTTGCGGCCGGTCCGGCCCGCGACCCGGTCCAGCACCCCCGTATCGGCTGCTTAGGACTTCTCCATTCGGTCTGGAGGCCAAAACCGCCAAGGTCGAAATCCTGAGAGAATGCTTCTGACAGAACGCGAAACCCCGGCCGCCACGAGGACGACCGGGGTTTCGACCAGGATCTGTCAGGCCTGACGGGTTGCCAACTCCAACCGCAGCTGGCGTACGTCGATCGAGCCCGTGGGCACGTCGTGTTCGACCGGGTAGTACATCCGCTGGACGGCGGCGAGCATCGCCTCGACAACCTGCTCGCGGAACAGTGGGTCGGTGAGCCTGGCCCGATCTGACGGCGATGTCAGGTATCCGAGATCCACCCGCATCGCCGGCATCCGGGTCAGCCGGAGCAGTTCCCACGTCTTCGCATGCGTACGGCAGTCCCGCATGCCGGTGCGGACGACGATCTCCCGCTGCACGAGGTTCGCCAGCCGTTCCCCCACGGTGGATGTGGCGCCGTGGCCCGTCCCGTAGTGGTACGCGGCGACACCCTCGGCATGCGGATTGTCCTGACCATCGAGGTGCAACGAGATCAGCAGGTCCGCGTTCAGGCTGTTCGCCAGCTGGGCGCGTTCGGTGTCGGGCAACGGCGCGGCGGGTGACGGCCCACGGGTCAGGTGGACGCGCATCCCTGCGGCGCCGAGGCGACCCTCCAGGCGGGCGGCGAAGTCGTACGCCAGCTCGGCCTCGGTCCAGCGCAGTCCGCCGTCCGAGACGATGACGCCGGAGTCGGCGGTGCCACCGTGTCCAGGGTCGATGACGATGGTCTTGCCGACGAGGTTCGGGCCGGAACGGCGGAACGCCTCGGCCTCACGGAGCCACTGGGGACGTCCGCCGACGACCTTCCGTCCGAGTCGGCGCAGCGCCTTCAACGTGAGCGGGCCGCAGTCGCCGTCTGGCGCCAGCCCGACTTCGCGTTGGAACTGCGCCATCGCCCCGGCCGTACGGGCGCCGTAGATGGCGTCGGCGCGGCCGACGTCGTAACCCATTTCGAGAAGCCGCTCCTGCAGGGTGCGGACGTCCTCGCCGACGAGTGGTGACGGTATCGAGTGAAAGAGCGTACGCGCGCCGAGCCGCCAACGGGCGGCGTCCAGGGCTTGCCAGGTCTCGTCACCGACGACGCCGTCGACGCCGAGGCCACGGCTCTGCTGGAAGGCGCGTACCGCCTGATCGGTGTCGGCATCGAATTCGTCCGAGGCGAGATTCTCGCCGGACGGCTCCAGGAGAACCAGGTCCACGAGGATCGTACGGATCTCGGCAACAGCCGGACCCTGGTCTCCACGACGGATCGAGCGCACGGAATCCCCCTCGGGCGAACGACTGAGCAAACGGAGCCTACCCCGCAGATACGCGTGTGCCCCGCGACCGGCGCGGTCGCGGGGCACCACGGAACGTCTAGAGCGCGGACTCGATGAGGTTGACCAGTACGCCCTTGGGCTTCGCACCGGCGACGGAGCTGATCGGCTCACCACCCTTGAAGATCGTGAGGGTCGGCACCGACATGACCCGGTACGCGCGCGCGGTCTCCGGGTTCTCGTCGATGTTCAGCTTGACGATGGTGACCTTGTCCTCCATCTCGCCTGCGATCTCCGCGAGCAACGGCTCGACCTTCTTGCAGGGCGCGCACCAGTCGGCCCAGAAGTCGACGAGGACGGGCTTGTCGGATTGGAGCACGTCACTGACGAACGTGGCGTCGGTGACGGCCTTGGTTGCTCCCACATGGACCTCCGGGTCGGGGTTGGTGCTGGATCAGGCTTCTACGAACGAGGCGATGAAACGTTCGGCGTCGAGGGCGGCGGCGCAACCCGTGCCGGCGGCGGTGATCGCCTGACGGTACGTGTGGTCCACCAGGTCACCGGCGGCGAACACGCCGGTGACGCTCGTACGGGTGCTCGGGGCGGCCACCTTCACGTAGCCCTCGTCGTCCAGGTCGATCTGACCGGCGAAGAGCTCGCTACGCGGGTCGTGGCCGATCGCGACGAACACGCCGGCCACGTCGAGGACCTTCTCCTCGCCGGTGACCAGGTTGCGAAGGCGCGCGCCGACGACCTTGCCGTCCTCGCCGAGGATCTCCTCGACGACGCTGTTCCACTCAACATTGATCTTTTCGTTCGAGAGCGCCCGGGCGGCCATGACCTTGCTGGCCCGGAACGTGTCCCGGCGGTGCACGATCGTCACGCTGGCCGCGAACCGGGTGAGGAAGGTCGCCTCCTCCATGGCCGAGTCGCCGCCGCCGACCACGATGATGTGCTGGTTGCGGAAGAAGAATCCGTCACAGGTGGCACAGGACGAGACGCCGTGGCCGAGGAGTTCCTGTTCACCGGGGACGCCGAGCGGACGCCAGGCGGAACCCGTAGCGAGGATCACGGCGCGGGCGAAGTACTCGGTCTCGCCGACGTATACCGTCTTGAGGCCCTCGGTGCCGGGCTCGCTGACGCCGGTCAGATTGACGCGGGTGGCGTCGTCGGTGATGAACTCGGCGCCGAACCGCTCGGCCTGCTTGCGCAT
>CBIHNN010000061.1:0-30125 GCA_966211315.1 uncultured Micromonosporaceae bacterium
CACCCACCCACCAGCACCGGCCCGCGACCGGCACCCCCGAACACCCCGAACGCCCCGGCCGAGCCGGTCGATCCGACCCGGCCCATGGTGGTCACGCGCACAGTCAATAAATCCGGCAACGTGGTTCTGGGGAGCGGAGAGGGGGGTGGTGCCGGACCAGCGCGCCAGCGTCTGCTCTACGTCGAGAAGAGCCGGCGCGGCCAGCAGGTTGAGGTCCGCTTCGACCACGGGAAGCTGTTCGCCATCGTCAAAGACCACCACGGCGACGACGCCGTCGTCTTGCGGGGTGAACGCCGGACATGGACGCTGACCGGGCAGGAGTTCTCCCGGCTTCCCGGGGTGCGCAACACCACCGCCCCGCTGCCACCGCCCCTGGTCGACCCGACCCGGCCCATGGCGGTCACGCGCAAAGTCGATGACTTCGGCAACGTGTCTCTGGGGAGCGTAGAGGGGGGTGACGCCGGACCAGCGCGCCACCGTCAGCTTTACGTCGACAAGAACTGGTGCGGCCAGCAGGTTGAGGTCCGCTTCGACCACACGGGGCTGTCCTTCATCCCCCGAGACCACCCCGGCGACGACACCGTCGTCCAGCTGGATCACGGCGAGGATTGGACGCTGACGGGGGAGGCGTTCTCCCGGCTTCGCGGGGTGCGCAACACCGCCGGGAGACCGGGGCAAAGTGTGGGAGGGGCCTGGGGTGTCAATCAATCAATCTCGGACGTGATTCCTTGACACCATGGCCAAGATCGTGATCTTGAGAAGACCCAGGCCGGAGTCACGGCCCCGGCGTTGTTCCGGCTTGAGGTGTTCTGTCCGTGTTGAGAATCGGACGAGGGGTGGGTTGCAGGACGAGCGCGACTCCTGATGATCTTCGGGTGTCTAGCCTCGAAGCTCATCCCTGGAGTCGCGCTCGTGACGTCATCTTCCCTGATCGACCCCGTTGTTGACCACCTCGCCGATCTGGCGCTGTGGGAAGCCGAACTCGCTACGGATCCGGCCCCGGTCGATCCGCTGGCGATGGTGTCACCGCTGGTGGCACGGCTGGCTCAGGTGCCTGACCCGCGCCGGCTGCGCGGGCTACGCCATCCGCTGCTGGTAATCCTGGTACTGACCGCGTGCGCCACCCTTGTCACCGGCAACGACGGCCCGACCGCGATCCGGCAGTGGGCGGCCCGGACCCCGCAAGACGTCCTGCACCGCCTCGGCGCGCGCCGCAACCCGCTGACCGGCCGCTATCTGGTGCCCAGCGAACGCACGTTCCGGCGGGTCCTGCAAGCGGTCGACGGGCGACGCCCTCGACACGGCAACTGTTGCACGGCACCCGCACCAAGATCGGGCAGGTGTTCCTGGTCGCCGCGGTCATCCACGACCGGGCGGTGGTCCTGGGCCAGCGTCAAGTCGCCGACGAACGCGGCGAGACCACCGTGACCGAAGATCTGCTTGCACCGCTGGACCTGGCCGGCGTGCTGCTCACCCTGGACGCACTGCACACCACGAAGAAGACCGCCCGGCTGATCACCGGCACCTTGAACGCCCACTACCTGCTCATCTTGAAGGGCAACCAGTGCGCCACGAGGCGCTCTGACACATTCCCGTTTCAGGCGGGACAGACTCGTCCGCCAGGCACATGATGTCCCCGGCCAGCATGTCGACGAACCGCAGCCCACCCCAGCCGGGATGCCACACCGGGCCCTCGCCGTGGTAGGCGACGGGCCGGTCACCTGCTCCACATCCACCCGGTCCTCCTGACCTCGGATCGTCAACCGTCGCTCCTACGGCGCAACCGTCTCACTTCCAGGCCCGTGCCCCCCTCTTCCCATTCGTGACGTGACGCGCTGACAGCGGAAGCTGACACAGCGGGGCCGATGACCTTCCCTCCAGGCCCGACGACATCGGGGGTAGTACAGCGACAGGACCGTGGTGCCCAGGGTGAGGCCGGGAACGTTCGCGGCCCCGAGGTGCGCGGACTCAGGCGGGGTGGGACTTCGCGGGCAGCTCGGCGCCCACGACGAGGCCAGCCGCGGCAGCGGCGGCCGAGGCGTCCTGGAGAACCAGCCGTTCTGGACGGCCGAGTCGGCGGGCCAAGGCGGTGACGTCGGCAAACTCGGGCATCACCTGGACGATGACGCCGCCCGAGTGGCCGACCTTGACGGCGACGGCGCCGCCGTCCAGGTCGATGTCGACGAAGGCGCGGGCCAGCGCGTACCTGCGCAGCGGGCGTTCCCGGACGCCCAGCGTGCTGGTGTCCCGGAACATGCGATCCCGTAGCACACCGGTCTGTTCGGGGTGGCACAGCACGGTGAGGGTGTGTGCCGGGCGCCCCTTCTTCATGACGATCGGCACGAGCCATGCGTCGGCGGCGCCGCAGCGCAGCAACCCGGCCAGGACCTCCGGCCACAGGCGGGGATCGAGATCGTCGACGTTGGCCTCCAGCAGGACGACCGGCTCGGTGCGGGTGTCGGCCGGCGGGACCGCGCCGAGGACGACGCGTACGACGTTGGCCCGGCCCGGGGTGTCGCGGCTCCCGGCGCCGATCCCGACCGCCTCGACCGCCATGGACGGCAGATCCTCGCAGCGTGCGGCGAGGGTGCGGATCGCTGCCATCCCCGTCGGTGTTGTCAGTTCACCGGTCCCGCCGGCGCGCACGCGCCAACCTCGGGCCAGTTCCACCACCGCGGGCACCGGGACGGGCACGTCACCGTGCGCCGTCCGCACCCGGCCGGCGCCGACCGCGATCTCACCCGCGGTGAGCGTGGCGACGCCGAGACGTTCCAGTGCGGCGCAGACGCCGACCACGTCGGCGATCGAGTCCAGGGCGCCGACCTCATGGAAGTGCACGTCCTCGGTGGAGATGCCGTGCACGTGCGCCTCGGCACCGGCGAGGCGGGCGAAGATCGCGATGGCCCGGTCGCGAACCGGGCCGGGGAGAGCGGCGCGCCCCAGCAGAGCGCGGACGTCGCGCCACGTGCGGTGCGGCGCGTCGTCCGCGAGCGGGGTGACGTCCACCTTGAGCGCCCGTAGCCCCGCTCGGGTGACCGGGGTGACGGTGAGGTGGACCGCGCCCGGCAGAACCGCGTCGACGGCGCGCTGGAGCGCCGTCAGATCGGCGCCTGCGTCCACCAGGGCCCCGAGGAGCATGTCGCCGGCCACCCCGGCGGAGGCGTCGATCCAGGCGTGCCGGTCGCCGGTCACGCGTTGTTCGGGGCCGGCGGCGCGGCGATCTGGGCGGCGAGATGACCCGCGCCGTACCCGTTGTCGATGTTCACGACGGCCACCCCGGGGGCGCAGGCGTTCAGCATGGCGAGCAGCGGCGCCAGCCCGCCGAAGGCGGCGCCGTAACCCACCGAGGTCGGCACGGCGACCACCGGCGCCGCGACCAGGCCCGCAACGACGCTCGGCAGGGCGCCGTCCATCCCGGCGGCGACAACGATCACCCGGGCGCGACGCAGTACGTCGAGCCGGGCCAGCACGCGATGCAGGCCCGCCACTCCGACGTCGACCATCAGCTCCGTACGCCGGCCGAGGTAGCGCGCCGTGTGCAGGGCCTCCCGGGCGACCGTCAGGTCGGAGGTGCCGGCCGCGACGACGACCACCAGGCCGCCGGCCGCTTCCGGGGGTAGCGGCGGCCAGGCCAGAAGCGCCGCATCCGTGTCGAGGAAGGCGTCGGGCAGTTCGTTGAGGATGGCCTTGACGTGCTCAGGGTCTGCGCGGGTGAAGAGGGTGACGATGCCGGGCCGGGCGCGTACGGCGGCGGCGATGGCGGCAACCTGTTCGGGTGTCTTGCCCTCGCAGTACACCGCCTCCGGGTAACCGCGTCGGGCGGTGCGACCCAGATCGAGGTCGGCGAAGGACGCGAGATCGTCATGCATGCGTGGTCAGGACGAGCGGGAGGGTGAACGCGCCGGACTGCACGCCGGCCAGATCGACGGTGACGAACCGGAATCCGGCCGCGACGACGGCGTCGCGGATCGCGCCGCGCAGAGGCTCGCTGACGGCGCGCGGCAGATCCTGGGGTGGCAGCTCGATGCGGGCGACCTCGCCGTGATGACGGACCCGCAGGTCGGTGAAGCCGAGCCGATGCAGCGCCGCCTCCGCCTGTTCGATCTGGCGCAGCTTCTGGGGGGTCACGTCCGCGAAGTGCGGGATGCGCGATGCCAGGCACGGAGCGGCCGGCTTGTCGGCACACGGCAGTGCGAGGGTACGGGCGATGCTGCGTACCGCGGCCTTGTCCAGCCCGGCGTCGGCGAGCGGTCGCAGCACCCGGTGTGCGGTGGCCGCGCGGGCACCGGGCCGGTCCGGCCGGCGGGCGTCGTCGGCGTTCTCGCCGTAGGCGACCGCGTCCAGACGGTACGCGGCGACGACCTCGTCGGCGATCCGGGTGAACAGTTCGTCCTTGCAGTGGAAACAGCGGTCCGGCCCATTGGCCCGGTACGCGGCCCGGTCACCTTCGTCCGCCCGCCGGCGTCGGCGAGGACCACCCGCACGTCTGCGCCGTCCGCGCCCTGCACCTCGACCGCGTACTCGATGATCCCGTTGCCGCCGTCGAGGCCGGTGACCACGGTGACGTCGGCGACGTGTGCCGCAGCGGTGGAATACAGCCATACCGTGCGATGGATTCCGGCGTAGTTGAAGAAGTCGTGCCAGTAGCGCTGCCGCTTGCCGGCCGGGGTGTCCTCGACGACGCCCGGCGGGATGGACTGGAAGGTCAGCGTGTTGTTGACGACGACGGTGATGCGGGCCTGCTCGCCGGCGGCGACGTGTTCGGTGACATCGGCCTCGAACGGTGTGTAGCCGCCCTCGTGGGAGACGACCTCGGTGTCGTTGACCCAGACGGTGGCGCGGTGCGTCGCCGACTCGAAGTGCAGCACGACGCGGCGGCCGTCCCAGCCACGGGGAACCCGCACAGTGGTCTGATACCAGACGTCGCCGAAATAGTCGCGAACCGCGGTGTCGGCGGCGATGTCGTTGAAGCTGGCCGGTACGGCCATCTCCCGGGCGTCGGCGAGCGGGGCGCCGAACCATCGGGCGCTGCGGCCGCGGCTTTCCGGGTCGAGTACGAACTGCCACAGCCCGTTGAGGGCCTTGCGCTCACGGGTGGCACTGTCCTGGGGTCGAAGCACGCTGGACCTCCTGATGTTCTCCTCTTCACCCCATTGAGCGCGTCACCATCTTGCGAGGCAATCGGTTGCCATTGGTTGCCGTGGATTCCTGCGTATTCCTTGGCCGGGCGCGGACGGCAAACTGGACGATGTCCGGAAGACGGCCAGGAAGGCCGAGGTGGGACGGTTGCCCGGTCAGCGGGCCCCGCCGACGTCGAACGCCGGCGGCGGGCGGATCTGTCGGGACCGCAGGCTCGCGGCCGGTCAGGCGGCGGTGGACACCCGTGGTGCGACCGTGGCGGTGAGCCGTTCGGTGTACTGCGCAGGCGTCAACGGCCGGGCGAAATGGTAGCCCTGCGCGTAGCGGTAGCCGAGCCGGTGCAGCACCTCCGCCTGCTCCGCCGTCTCGACGCCCTCCGCGACCGCGTACATGTGCAGGCCGTTGGTGATCCGGATGATCGCGCTGGCGATCACCGCCTCCTCGGTGGCGCCGGTGATGCCGTCCACGAACGACTTGTCCAGCTTCAGGCTGTGTACAGGGCAGGTCCGCAGCAGCCCCAGCGACGAGTGTCCGGTGCCGAAGTCGTCCAGTGCCACACCGACGCCCAGGTCGGCGAGCGCGTGGAGGGTGTCGAGCGCCATGCCCTTCTCGAACACGGCCGTTTCGGTCACCTCGACCGTCAGCCGCTCGGGCGCCAGTCCGGCCTCCTGCAGGGCCTCTACGACGGTCAGCGCGAACCCGGGCTCGCGCAGCTGCCGCGCCGACACGTTCACTCCGACCCGCTGCGGGGCGGCGTCGCCGAGTTCCTCGTGCCACTGTGCCGCCTGGCGGCAGGCCGTCCGCAGGATCCACTCGCCGATCGGGACGATCAGGCCGTTGCGTTCGGCGATCGAGATGAACGCGTCCGGCGGGACGAGGCCGCGCTCCGGGTGCCGCCAGCGGACCAGCGTCTCCACGCTCGTCCACGTGCCGCTCGGCAGCTCCACGATCGGCTGGTAGACCAGGAAGAACTCGTCGCGGTCCACGGCCTGCCGCAGCTCGGCGCCCAGCTGGGCGTCGGCGGCCTGGTGCTGCTCCAGTTCGGCGTCGTACACCGCGTAACGGGCCTTGCCGCGCTCCTTCGCCGCGTACATCGCCAGGTCGGCGCGGCGCAGCAGCTCCTGCGGGCGGGAACCCGGCCAGGCCTCCGCCAGCCCGATGCTCGCCTTGACCAGCAGGTCGTGGCCGTCGGCTCGGACCGGCCGGCTCAGGGCGGCGTGGACGCGGTCCAGTGCGGCGGCGGCGTCCGAGCCGCGCAGTCCCGGCAGCAGCAGCCCGAACTCGTCGCCGCCGAGCCGTGCCACGATGTCGTGCCGGCGGACGCATTCGCGCAGCCGCTGCGCCACCGCGACCAGCACGGCGTCGCCCACCGAGTGGCCCAGGCGGTCGTTGATCGCCTTGAAGTCGTCCAGGTCGATCAGGGCCACGCTGAGCCCGTCCCGGCCGGCCTCGGGGACCAGGCGTCGTGACTCCTGCTCGAAGAGCACCCGGTTGGGCAGGTTCGTCAGGTCGTCATGGTTCGCCCGGTGAGCCAGTTCGGCCTGGGCGCGGTTCAGGTCGACGACGGTGGCGTCGACTTCGGTCAGCAGTGCGGTGTTCTCCCGCAACGCCGACATCTGCCGCAGCACCACCAGGGCGGTCAGCGTGACCGCGGTCACGGCCACGATCAGCGTCGTCGTGTCGGTCTGGATCGCCCCCCAGAGCAGTAGCGCGTCCGTCGTGGCGACGGCCAGGTAGGGCAGCACGCTGCAGGACCGCCGGTTCCCCAGCTGCCGAGGTACGCCCGCCGCCCGCCGCTGCCGGTCCGCCGCGAACACCACCAGGATCATGGCGACGGGTACGGAGAGCAGCGGGTTGTTCAGCTGTACCCGGCCCGGGGCGAACATCTGTGTCAATCCGCCGCCGACGGCGCTGAAGGCGGCGGCGAGGGCGAGCAGGCGTACCGACGTCCGGTCGACGGCTCCGAATCCGGTGAACGCGACCTTGACGAAGGCGAGCGCACCGATCAGCAGCATCAGCACCACCAGCACCGACGGGGTCGACGACTCCCGCGCCCCGGCGTGCCGGAACGCGGCGTACCAGACGAGCAGGCCGATGCTCGCGACGACGGCGGCGGCGTCCAGCCAGAAGCGCAGAAGCCGTTCGCGGTCGTCAAGGGCGTCGCCGGGTAGGCGCAGCAGACTTGTGAGCAGGTACAGCATCGCGAGTATGAAGAGCCCGGCGGTCACCGGGCTCATGTCCCCGGTGGCGGAGGCCGGCGAGCCGTGCAGGGCGTCGTATCCGGCGCTCACCACGGTGACGGCGATCAGCATGGCCACCCTGCTCAGCGTCCGCCACACCCGGCCCGTTACCCGGGCCATCCCCGGTGCCCGGGCGGTCTCCCGGCAGGCGTAGACGGCCAGCAGCGTGATCAGGGACAACGGGATCCAGCCGGTCGCCCTCGGCAGCACCTCACCGCGCCAGTTCACGGCGACGTACGCGACGTCGCACCCGGCCAGCACGACGGCGGACAGCAGCACAGGCGTGACCCGTATGCGTGCCGCTTCGCGGTCGGCCGACATGCTGCTCACATCCTCGCCCTTCCGGTGATCCCGCTCGTCTATCGGAACGGGCGGTGGCGCCCTGAGGAGAACCGGTCCGGCCGCCCCACCGGTTGCCGACCCGGCGGCGCGGGTAACAATCTCGGAGAGGACACGCCGGGCGGAGGAGGACCCATTGGCATCGATGGCGCAGCGGATCCGGGCATTCCTGAACGGGCCGACGGGCAGGCGACTGCTCGCCGAGGGGCAGAAGCAACTCGCCAGGCCGGAGAACCAGGCGAAGCTGAAGCGGCTGCTGGCCCGGTTCACGGGCCGTCGCCGCTGATCCTCAGGTCGGTGCCGCCCCCGCCGATCGCTACGGGGGACAGGCGCGGGCCCGTCCGTGCCGCGGGAGGGGTCGGATGCGCACGCGTCGGCGTACAGCGGTGCTGGTCGCGGGTTTCGCGCTGGCGGTGCTCAGCGGCTGCAGCGCGATCGGTCTCTCCACGTCCGCCGACGGCGGCACCGAGGCCGCCACGGGCGCCACATCCAACTCCAAGACCTGGACGCTCGTCTCGGCGGGGGCGCGTACGCCCACGCCCGGCGCCATCGCGGGTTACACGCCGAGTCCCACGCCCACGTTCAGACTGGTGCCGCTGCCGACCGCCTCGCCGTCCGGGTCGGCCACCGGGGGGTGTTCCGGAAGCCAGCCGCTCGGCCGGCTCGCCGGTCTGGACGTCACCCCCTCCACCACCAGCGCCAGGGTGACCTGGCCCGACGCCGGCGACCCGGCACTCGTGCAGTACCGGCTCACCGCCATCGCGCAGGACATCGTCGGCGGTAGTCAGGCCGACCTGAGCTGGGTCGAGGTCGAGCCCACGACGCGATGCGCCACCCTGACGGCCACGATCAGCGGGCTGACCTCGGGGAAGCCGTACATCTTCTCGCTGGACGCCGTCATGAAGAACTACAACTCCGACGGCAACCGTACGTCGACGATCGCCCGGTCGCTGGTCGTCTACACGTCGTAGAACGTCCGTGCGGGGCTGAACCGCCGCGCCGCCGCCTCACCACCGCCGGCTCACCGACCGCCGTCACCGGGTGCACGACGGCGTGTTCTCCGGTCAGGTCCGGCTTCCCGCGCTGGTGTCCCGGAAGGCGCCGTGACGGCCCGGCGACATAGGGTCAGTGGTCATGGAAGGCATCGTCGACGCGGTGGGGCTGCTGGCGGTGGCTGTCATCGGTGCCGCGTTCGCGCGCCGGTTCGGGCTACTCGCCCCGCTGCTGCTGCTCGTGGTGGGGCTGGCGCTGTCGTTCGTCCCGAACGTGCTGGAGATCCACCTGACGCCGGAGGCGGTCCTCGTCGGCATCCTGCCGCCGCTGCTGTACGTCGCCGCCCTCCAGACCTCGATCCCGGCGTTCCGGTTCAACCTGCGGCCGATCCTGCTGCTCGCCATCGGTCTGGTGCTGGTCACCGCGTTCGCGGCCGGCATCGTCGTGCATCTGCTCGTACCGGCCGTGCCGCTGTGGGCGTGCATCGCGCTCGGCGCCGTCGTGGCCCCGCCGGACGCCGTCGCCGCCACCGCCGTCGCCCGCCGAATCGGATTGCCCAGGCGCGTGGTGACGATCCTCGAGGGCGAGAGCCTGCTCAACGACGCCACCGCCCTCGTCGTGCTGCGGATCTGCATCACGGCCGCCGGCGCCACCGTCGGCTTCGGCGACATCGCGGTCGAGTTCGCCCGGGCGGCCGGCGGCGGGATCGTCGTCGGGGGTGTCGCCGCGATCCTCGCCGCCAAGCTGCACAAGATGATCGAGGACCCGCTGCTCGACGACGCGTTGTCGCTGCTCACCCCGTTCGTAGTGGTCCTCGTCGCCGAGAAGCTGCACGTGTCGAGCATCGTCGCGGTCGTCGTGACCGGGCTTTATCTGGGTCACCGGATCCCCGAACTGCTGTCAGCGTCGTCCCGGCTGCAGATGGACGCGGTCTGGCGGCTGATCACGTTCCTGCTGGAGGGCACCGTCTTCCTCCTCGTCGGGCTGCAGGTGCGCGGCGTCCTCGACGCCGTGAAGACCTCCGCGGGCACCATCGCCCTGGTGACGGCGGCGGTCTTCGGCGTCCTCGTCGTGGTCCGGTTCGTCTGGATGTACCCGGCGACGTACCTGGCCCGGCTCGTGCCGCGGATTCGGGAGCGGGAGCCGCGGCTGCCCGTCTCGGTACCCACCGTCATCGCGTGGGCCGGGATGCGCGGCGTCGTCACCCTCGCCGCCGCCCAGGCCCTGCCCAAGGTGCAGGACGTGGGCCCGTACCCGCGGGAACTGCTCGTCTGGATCGCCTTCGCCGTGATCGTGCTCAGCCTGCTCGTACACGGCACCACACTGCCCGCCCTGGTCCGGCGGCTACGGGTCCCCGCCGACGACCCGGCCGCCGACGCCCTCGCCGAGGCGGCCGTCCAGCACACCGCCAGCCAGGCCGCCCGGGGACGCATCGACGCGCACGGCGACGGCGTTCCGGAACGCGTCCTGGAGCGGCTGCGCGGCCTCGCCGACATCCGGGCGAATCTCGCCTGGGAGCGCCTCGGCGCTCCGAGCCAGGAGACACCCTCCCGGGCCTTCGCCCGCCTGCGCCAGGAGATGATCGACGCGGAACGTGAGGTCTTCCGCGTCGCCCGTGACGAGGGCCGTATCCCCGAGGAGGTCCTCCAGCGGGCCCAGCGCGACCTCGACCTCGAAGAGTCCCTGCTACGCCGGAGCGGCGAAGAATGAGTTGTGAGCACCTGGGCGCCACCGGCGACCACGAACCGCTGAACACGTACGCCGAGGGCTGCCCCGACTGCGTCGCCGACGGCCACCACGACTGGGTCCACCTGCGGGTCTGCGTCGCATGCGGACACGTCGGCTGCTGCGACTCGTCGCCCCGCCGGCACGCCACCGTCCACTTCCACGCGGAGAACCACCCGGTGATGCGCTCGTACGAACCGGGCGAATCCTGGCGCTGGTGCTACATCGACGAGACCGTCGGCTGAAGCCGCCGACGCGGCTCGCCTGCGCTGGTCCGTCTCTCTACCCGCCCGCTCGCACACGGCCCCTGCGTCGACCTTCGACCGCCTCCCCGCTGGGGGACGAGCACCCTCACCGACCGGGGGACACGGACACCCGGAGCCGCTGCTGCCGGAGAACGGCGGACGGGACGGCGGCGGGTGGCGCAGCGGTCGCGGGTGCGTCGGAGGGCGAAGCCGCCGCGTAGACGGTGACCGTCTGGGCCGCGATGGCCGCCCAGTTGAACTCCTCGCGGACCCTGCGGCGGGCCCTCCTCGCCAATGTGCGCGAGTACTCGGTGTCGATCAGCAGGGAGCTGACCGCGTCGGCGAGGGCGTCGGGGTCCTGACCCGTGAAGGTGACACCGGTCACTCCATCCTCGATGATCTCGGCGAGCCCACCGGTGGCGGCCACAGCGACGGGCGCGCCGACCGCGCCGGCTTCGAGGGCCACCATGCCGAACGGTTCGTAGATGCTGGGGACGACATAGCAGTCCGAGGCGGCCATGACGGCGGGCAGGTCGTGCCCGGCGAGGAAACCGGTGAACGTGACCGCGTCGCAGAGCCGGGCGTCGAGGACCTGCTGCTCCAACTCGCCGCGGTACGGGCCGTCGCCGATCACCACGAACCGCAGGCCCGGGTGGCGCAGCCGCAGCCGCGGCAGGGCGGCGATGGCGTGCTGGACGCCCTTCTCGTAGACGAGCCGTCCCGCGTATGTGATCAGGGGCGTCTCCGGGGAGGCGAACCGGGCGCGTGCCGCCGCCACGGCCCGGGGCCGGGCGTGCCAGCGCAGTACGTCGACGCCGTTATGGACGACGTCAACCCGGTCGGCGGGCAGGTCGAACTCGCGCTGGACCTCGCCACGCATGAACGCCGAGCAGACGATCACCCGGGCGGCCGACGCGGTGAGCCAACGTTCGACGCCGTGGATCGAGCGGTTGTGCGGATGTGGCAGCCAGCCCTGGTGGCGGCCCGCCTCGGTGGCGTGGATGGTGGCCACGAGCGGCACGCCCAGGTGGTCGCGCAGGGTGACGGCCGCGTGGGCGACGAGCCAGTCGTGGGCGTGCACGACGTCGAAGTCCGGACCGGCGGCGAGCGCCACCCGGGTCAGCGCGTGGTTGAACGCCAGCGCCCAGGGGAGCATGTTGCCGTCGTCGCCGAGGTCGATCGGGTCCTCGGCGGCGCGCAGGACGCGTACCCCCTCGGTGACCTCGTCGCGGGGCGTGCCGGGCGAGGCGCGGGTGACCACCGTGACGTCGTGGCCGGTCCTGGCCAAGGTCGTGGCCAGGGCGTGCACGTGCCGGCCGAGCCCGCCGACCAGCACCGGCGGGTACTCCCAGGACAGCATCAAGATCTTCATGCCGCACGTCCCCGGACGCGCAGGACCTCGGCGACCGAGCGCGCCGAGAACGGGCTGCCCGTGGCGCGGTGCGGCGCGTCGCCGTCCGCGGTCTCGCTCAGCGACCCGACACCCCACTCGCTCACATGCGCCTCCAGTCCGGTGAGCAGTCCCTCGGTGGGCAGTCCGGTGGCCGCGCAGGCGTCCACGTACGGCCCGATCAACCAGGGCCACACGGTGCCCTGGTGGTAGGCGGCGTCGCGTTCGTCGCGACCGCCGCGGTGCACCCCCGAGTAGCCGTACTCGGTCGGGGCCAGGGTGCGTAGCCCGAGGGGGGTGAGCAGGGCGGCGCCGACGGCGCCGACCCCCGTCGCCGCTGTTCCGGCGAGGGGGGCGTGCGGCAGCGACCAGGCCAGGAGCTGATTCGGCCGCAGTGACGGATCGTCGTGGTGGGTGCCACCACCGAGGGGGTACGCGGCGGGTGGCCCCTCGATGACGTCGTAGAGCCAGCCGTCCGGGGCGGGGAACCGGGCGGTGAACGACTCGACCGCCTGGTGGTGCCGTTGCCGTAGGTCGCCGGCGTCCCGGCCGGCCTCCTCGGTGAGGTCGGCCATGGCGGCGAGCGCGTTGATCCACAGTGCGTTGAGCTCGACCGGCTTGCCGATTCGCGGGGTGACCGGTCCGTCGTCGGTGTACGCGTTCATCCAGCTGCCCGCTTCCGGGCCGGGGCCGAGTCGGATCAGCCCGTCGGCCGGGTCGACGGCGAGTGCACCGCGGCCCGACAGGTGGGCCCGCATCAGCCGGGCCAGGGGCCGGACCAGGGCGGCCGCGAGATCGGTGTCGCCGGTCCGGGCGACGTGCCGGTCGACGGCGTGCACCAGCCACAGCGGCGCGTCGAGTGACTCGTGCGGACCCCAGACCCCGCCCCGGCCGGTCACGGCGTCCACCGCCTGGCGCGTACGCCCGGCGAGCAGCTCCCGGCCCTCGTCGACCCGCCCGGTGGCCAGGAACAGCCCCTCGTACGCGGTCATGGTGTCGCCCAGGTAGCTGCCGAACCAGGGGTAGCCGGCGACCACGTCGGGACCGTCCGGGCTCGACACCACGAACTGGTCGGCTGCCAGCACCAGCCCGGCGGTGTGCTCGTCCACCGGCTTCGCGCTGGTGATCAGGGCGTGCGCCCGCTCCCGGGCGCGGGCCAGCACCACTGACGGGGGCGCGGGGCGTTTGCGCAGGTCACCGGCCCAGGCGGAGATCTCGCAGGTGTCGCCGACGTCGAACCGTCCCGTGAAGTGCCCCGCGAGCCAGAGGTCCTCGACGGCATCCAGGCCGCGGGCCGCCTCCTCCCGGGCGTACGCGCCGTAGTACCACTCGCCGGCCGCCTGCCATCCCGGCCCGTCCAGCCGGTACGCGTCCTCGACGACCACTCCGCCCGCGACCTGCTCGGTCCGCGGCGGTGGGCCGTCGGAGCGCCGCAGGTCGTGTGCGTCGCGCCAGGTCACGAGCGCCGCGACCGAGAACCCGATCGGACCGGGTGCGGCCAGCACCCGGTGCACGACGGCGAGCGACGGCGATCCGTGGGCCATCGCCAGCTCGCGCTGCACGACCACGTCGCCGATCCGCCACCGCCACCGCGGGAGGCCGTCGACCAGTGAGAACGTCTCAAGATGACGGTGCCCGTGTGGGTGCACCGTCCCCGGGGCCCACTCGTGCGCGAAGAGGGCCACCGTCGCGCCCGAGGGCAGGGTCAACGTGACGTCGAGGCTGGCCAGCGCGACCCGCCGTACGGCGTCGCCCGTATCGGCCGTGACCAGCAGGGCGTGGTAACGCCGCGTCCGCAGTCCGGCGACGGTGCCGCAGGCGTACCCTCCCAGGCCGTCAGCGACCAGCCATTCGCGTTGCGCGCCGCCGTTGTCGGCAAGGGATCCGCACGTTTGCGGACCGACGGTGATCGGTGGGGTGAGTGGCACGGACCCTCGATTTGTCAATGTGGACCTCGCCGGAACGCCGAGTGTGGGCGAAGTATCTGTGGGTGACCGGTCAGTCGCGCAGACGTTATCAGCCCGATCGGTGAGAATGGCCGCTGACGCGGCCGCAGAGGATTGAACCCGCGAGCATGCGGGCAAGAGGGCAAGCCCGCGAGACCGATCGCGTACGTGAAGGGGACGGGAACCGAATATGCAGGTGTGGCCGGGGCAGCGCTATCCACTGGGCGCCACCTACGACGGCACGGGTACCAACTTCGCGATCTTCTCGGAGATCGCCGAGGCCGTAGAACTGTGCCTCTTCGACGCGGTCGGCAACGAGCGGAAGGTGCAGTTGCACGAGGTCGACGCGTTCGTGTGGCACGCGTATCTGCCCGGCATCGAGCCCGGTCAGCGGTACGGCTACCGGATCCACGGCCCGTACGATCCGGGCCGCGGCCTGCGGTGCAATCCGCACAAGTTGCTTCTGGACCCTTACGCGAAGGCCATCGATTCCGACATCGACTGGCATCCCTCCCTGTACGGGTACGAGTTCGACGCACCGGACTGCATGTCGGACACGGACTCGGCCCCGCACATGGCCAAGGGCGTCGTCGTGAACCCGTACTTCGACTGGGGTAACGACCGGCGGCCGGACACCCCGTACCACCATTCGGTGATCTACGAGACCCACGTGAAGGGCCTCACCGAACGGCACCCGTCCGTCCCCGAGGAGATGCGCGGCACGTACGCGGGCCTCGCGCACCCGGATGTGATCGAGCACTTCAAGAACCTCGGAGTGACCGCGGTGGAGCTGATGCCGGTGCACAGTTTCGTGCACGATCACCGCCTCGCCGACCTCGGGATGCGCAACTACTGGGGGTACAACACCCTCGGCTTCTTCGCGCCGTACCACGGCTACTCGGCGATGGGGAACTTCGGCCAGCAGGCGCAGGAGTTCCGCGGCATGGTCAAGACGCTGCACGCCGCAGGCATCGAGGTCATCCTCGACGTGGTCTACAACCACACCGCGGAGGGCAACCACCTCGGCCCGACGCTGTCGCTCAAGGGCATCGACAACCGGACCTACTACCGGCTCGTCGACGACCAGCCCCACTTCTACATGGACTACACGGGCACCGGGAACAGCCTCAATGTGCGCAGCCCGCAGAGCCTGCAACTGATCATGGACTCGCTGCGCTACTGGGTGACCGACATGCACGTGGACGGCTTCCGCTTCGACCTCGCGTCCACGCTGGCCCGCGAGTTCTACGACGTGGACCGCCTGTCGACGTTCTTCGAGGTCGTCCAGCAGGACCCGGTCGTCGGGCAGGTGAAGCTGATCGCCGAGCCGTGGGACGTCGGCCCGGGCGGCTACCAGGTGGGTAACTTCCCGCCGAACTGGACCGAGTGGAACGGCAAGTACCGAGACACGGTCCGTGACTTCTGGCGCGGCGAGCCCGCCACGCTGGCCGAGTTCGCCAGCCGGATCACCGGGTCGGCCGACCTCTATCAGGACGACGGCCGCAAGCCGTTCCACTCGATCAACTTCGTCACCGCACACGACGGGTTCACCCTCAACGACCTGGTGTCGTACAACGACAAACACAACGACGCCAACGGCGAGGAGAACCGGGACGGCGAGAGCCACAACCGCTCCTGGAACTGCGGGGTCGAGGGCCCGGCCGACGACAAGGCCGTCCTCGCGCTACGGGCGCGGCAGCGGCGCAACTTCCTGGCCACGCTGATGCTCAGTCAGGGCGTGCCGATGATTTCGCACGGTGACGAGCTGGGCCGCACCCAGCTGGGCAACAACAACGCGTACTGCCAGGACTCCGAGATCAGCTGGATCGACTGGGAGAACGCCGACGAGCAGCTGCTCGACTTCACCCGCGAGCTGGTCGCGTTCCGGCACAAGCACCAGGTGTTCCGGCGCCGCCGGTTCTTCACCGGCCTGCCGGTCACGACCCGCAACGCCGGACAGCCGCTGCCCGACCTGGCCTGGTTCACCCCGGACGGTCGAGAGATGGCCGGTGAGGACTGGCACAACGATTTCGGCCGGGCCGTGACGCTGTTCGTCAACGGCGAAGGCATCCGCGAACGCGGCCAGTACGGTCAGCGGCACCGCGACTCGTCGTTCCTGCTCTGCTTCAACGCCCACGACGCCCCCATCAGGTTCGCCACACCCCCGGCGGAGTACGGCGAGAAGTGGGAGAAGGTGATCGAGACAGCCGAAGCCGCGGCGGACCACCTCAGGGTCATCGAAGCCGGCACCTCCCTGTGGGTGCCGGACCGCTCGCTCGTCGTTCTGGACAGGACGGTCTGACCACCATCATGAGCTCGACGCCTCCCGCCTCGACGTACCGCGTCCAAGTTCGTCCCGACTTCGGCCTCGACGCCACCGCGCAGCTCACCGACTACCTGCGCGACCTCGGCGTGAGCCACCTCTACACGTCGCCGCTGCTGACCGCGACGCCCGGTTCGCAGCACGGCTACGACGTCGCCGACCCGACGGCCGTGAACCCCGAATTGGGCGGTGAGGAGGGTCGCCGTACCCTCGTCGCCGCCCTGCGCGACGCGGGCCTCGCTCTGGTCGTCGACATCGTGCCCAACCACACCGGGATCGCGGTGCCCGCGGCGAACCCGGCCTGGTGGGACGTGCTCCAGCACGGCCGTGACTCGCACTACGCGAGCTGGTTCGACATCGACTGGTCCCGGGACCGGATCGTCGTGCCCGTCCTCGCCGACGAGCCGGGCGCCCTCGACCAGCTCAAGGTCACCGGTGACGAGCTGCACTACTACGACCACCGGTTCCCGATCGCCCCCGGGACCCGCGACGGCAGCCCCCGTGAGGTGCACGACCGGCAGCACTACGAGCTGGTCTCATGGCGTCGCGGCGACACCGACCTGAACTACCGCCGCTTCTTCTCGATCACGTCCCTCGCCGGACTGCGGGTCGACGACCCGGCCGTCTTCGAGGCCACCCACGCCGAGATCCTGCGCTGGTACGCCGACGGCGACCTGCAGGGCATCCGCGTCGATCACCCGGACGGGCTGCGTGACCCCGGTGACTATCTGCGCCGGCTCCACGAGGCCGCACCGGACGCCTGGCTGGTCGTGGAGAAGATCCTCGAACCGGGGGAGAGGCTGCCCGACTGGCCGGTCGACGGCACCACCGGCTACGACGCCCTCGCCGAGGTCGACGGCGTCTTCGTGGACCGGAGCAGCGAGGCATTCTTCGACACCCTCGACCGCCACCTGACCGGCCACACCACGTCCTGGACGAACCTGATGCACGGCTGCAAGCACCACGTCGCCACGACGCTGCTCGCCGCCGAGTTGTCCCGGCTGGCCGCGCTGGTGCCGGAGGTGCCGGACGCGAAGGAGGGGCTCGCCGAGCTGGCTGCCTGCTTCCCGGTCTACCGCTCGTACCTGCCGTCGGGCTCTCGCGACCTCGCCGCGGCGCGCAGTGAGGCCGGCCGCCGCCGCCCGCACCTCACGCCGGTCCTCGACCGGCTGACGGGGCGGCTACGCAACCCGGCCGACGAGCTGGCCGTCCGGTTCCAGCAGTACACGGGGGCGGTGATGGCCAAGGGTGTCGAGGACACCGCGTTCTACCGGTGGACCCGGTTCACGGCCCTGAACGAGGTCGGCGGCGACCCGCACACGTTCGGGCTCGACCTTGACGAATTCCACCAGAGCCTTCAGGACCGGCAGCGGGACCGGCCGCGCGGCATGACGACCCTCTCCACCCATGACACCAAGCGCAGCGAGGACGTCCGGGCCCGGCTCGCCGTCCTGGCCGAGCTGCCCGGCGATTGGACCACCGTGGTTCACCGCTGGGTCCGCGACGTGCCGCTGCCCGACCCGGCGCTCGCCCACCTGATCTGGCAGACCGCCGTCGGCGCGTGGCCCATCGACCGTGAACGGCTGCGGGCGTACGCGCTCAAGGCGGCCCGGGAGGCGGCTGTGTCGACGTCCTGGACCGACCCGGACGAGGCGTTCGAGCGAGCCCTGCGGGAGATGGTCGACGGGGTCTGCGACCTGCCCGAGGTGGCCGACTTCGCGGCCGCGCTGGTCGATCCCGGCCGGTCCAACGCGCTCGGCGCCAAGCTGATCCAGCTGACGATGCCGGGTGTGCCGGACGTCTACCAGGGCACCGAGCTCTGGGACAACTCGCTCGTCGATCCGGACAACCGGCGGCCCGTCGACTTCGGGATGCGCCGCGACCTGCTCCGGCGGCTCGACGACGGTTGGATCCCGCCGATCGGCGACGACGGCGCCGTCAAGCTGTTGGTCACCAGCCGGGCGTTGCGGTTGCGCCGGGACCGCCCGCAGCTGTTCACCGGCTACCGGCCGGTCTGGGCCGACGGCCCGGCCGCCGAGCACGCCGTCGTGTTCGATCGGGGTGGCGCGATCACGGTCGCGACCCGGCTCCCCGTCGGACTCCTGCGCCACGGTGGCTGGCGGGACACCGTCGTGACACTCGACGGCGGTCCGTACACGGACCTGTTGACCGGAGCCGTCGCCGAAGGGCCGGAGTTCGCCCTCGGTGAGCTGCTCGCCACGTACCCCGTCGCGCTGCTGGTGAGGTCATGACACTCTTCGATGTGTGGGCACCCGACAAGTCCGTCCGTCTCCGGTTCGCGGGCACCGACCGGGAGATGGAACGCCGCGACGACGGCTGGTGGCAGCTCGACGTCCCGCAGGCCCGGCCGGGCGACGACTATGCCTTTCTGATCGATGATCATGACGGGCCGCTACCCGACCCTCGCTCGCTGTGGCAGCCTGAAGGGGTGCACGGCCCGAGTCGGCTCTACGACCACTCAGCCTTCACATGGTCCGACGGCGCCTGGACCGGTCGCGCGTTACCGGGATCGGTCCTGTACGAGCTGCACGTCGGAACCTTCACCCCTGAAGGCACCTTCGACGCGGCCGCGGACCGCCTCGACCACCTCGTCGACCTCGGCGTCGACCTGGTGGAACTGCTGCCCGTCAACGCCTTCAACGGCGACTACAACTGGGGATACGACGGGGTCTGCTGGTACGCCCCGCACGAGATCTACGGCGGCCCCGACGGGCTGAAGCGGTTCGTCGACGCCTGCCACGCCCGCGGCATCGGCGTCGTGCTGGACGTCGTCTACAACCACTTCGGACCCAGCGGTGCGTACGCGCCGATGTTCGCCCCGTACCTGTCGGAGGCCCGCAGCAACCCGTGGGGCGCCTCCATCAACCTCGACGGCCCCCACTCCGGAGAGGTACGCCGCTACATCATCGACAGCGTCCTGATGTGGCTGCGCGACTACCACATCGACGGGCTGCGGCTCGACGCCGTGCACGCGCTCGCCGACCACACCGCCGTCCACCTGCTCGAGGAGCTGGCCGTCGAGGTCGAGGTGCTCTCCACGCACCTCGGCCGGCCGCTGTCGCTGATCGCCGAGAGCGACCTCAACGACGCGAAGCTGATCACGCCCCGCGAGGCGTCCGGGTACGGGCTCGACGCCCAGTGGGACGACGACGTGCACCACGCCCTGCACACCCTGCTCACCGGGGAACGGCAGGGCTACTACGCCGACTTCGGCTCCCTGGAGTGCCTGGAGACGGTGCTGACCGGCGCGTTCTTCCACGCCGGTACGTGGTCCAGCTTCCGCCAGCGGGTACACGGGCGCCCGATCGACCGCAGGACCACCCAGGGGCACCGGTTCGTGGCGTACCTGCAGAACCACGATCAGATCGGCAACCGGGCGATCGGGGACCGGCTGGCGGCGTCGCTCTCGCCCGGCCTGCTGCGCATCGGCGCCACGCTGCTGTTCACGTCCCCGTTCACCCCCATGCTGTTCATGGGGGAGGAGTGGGCGTCCACGGCGCCGTGGCAGTTCTTCACCAGCCACCCGGAGCCGGAGCTGGCGGCTGCGGTCGCCACCGGCCGCCGGCGCGAGTTCGCGTCGCACGGCTGGGCGGAGCAGGACGTCCCCGACCCGCAGGATCCCGCGACGTTCGAGCGGTCGAAGCTCGACTGGGCCGAGCGCGACAAGCCCGGCCACGCCGACATGCTCGACCTCTACCGGCGGCTGATCGCGCTGCGCAGGTCCCGGCCCGACCTGTCGGATCCGCGGCTGGACAAGGTCCAGGTCTGGCACGGTAACGAGTACCTGGTGATGCGCCGTGGCCGGTGCGCGGTCGCGGTCAATCTGGCGCGGACCCCGCAGACGGTCAGCCTGCGGGCCGTCCCGCGGGACGTCCTGCTCGCGACAGAGCCCGGCATCGGCCTACAGCGCGACCGGGTCGAGATGCCACCGGAGTCGGCCGTGGTGCTCGCGTACCGCTGAGTGTCACCGCCGGGTCGCAGTCCGCTCCGGTGCGTCGTCGTCGCGGCGTACCGGCGTGGCCTGCCGGTCCGCGTCCACGCCGCGCCACCACTGCCCCAGGCGGTACGCGAACGCCCGGCTCGCATGGACCAGCCCGCTCGGGTGCAGCCCGGCCGCGGTGTGCCGGATCGGGTCGAACGCGAGCGCCGCGTCCTGGTCCGCGGGGAGCGGTTCGCCGAGGGTGACCCGTCCGAACGCTCGCGTACCGTGTCGATCGTCGACCGTCAGTAGCAGGCGGCCCGACGGGCCGACGTCGTCCAGCGTGCGCCCCAGCGGCCCCTCGGGGACGGCCCACAGGTACAGCCGCCCGTCGCTGGGCCGGGCGGTGCGGTAGGCGAGGATCGATCCGTATCCGGTGTCGAAGCTGCGCCGCAGGACCGGCAGGTGACGGCTGAACCGGCCCCGCCCGGCGGTTGAGAAGAGCAGGTCGCGGCCCAGGACCCGGACCGCCAGACCGAGGACGTCCGCGCGGCCGGGCTTCGTGCCGACCCCCTTCGACAGGCGTACGGTCGCCGGGAACCGGCCACGTCTCGTCAGCAGGTCGGCGTCTGCGAACCCGGAGAGCCCCCACAGGTCGACCTCGGCCACGAACGAGCGACCCACAGGGTGTAGCGCCCGGCACGTGCGGGAACGCGCCACCCGGACCCCCGCCATGACGGCGACCGCCGCGAAGAGCCATCTCATGCGCGATGCTTACCCGCGACGGACGCCTTTAAGGGTGGAAGCCCGCGGGTGGCGGACCTGCGGCCGTTCATCGACGCGTCCGGCGCCACGGTGGCGCCGCAGCTCGCCTAGAGCACCGCCACGAGCAGTGCGGAGACGAACAGCGACAGCCAGTGCAAGGCCTGGTCGGCGACGTACATGCCGCAGACGGGCGTGGTCTGCGCCGCGAACATCGGCGACCCGGTCTTCTCCAGCACCGCCCGGACCAGCCACCGCCGGTCCAGAATCGCGTGGGTCACCACGCTCGTCACCAGGCCCGCGCCGACGCCCACCGGCGACAGCGACAACCCCAGGACCAGCGCCGCGACGCTCAAGATCACCCCCACGGCCAGGTGGTACGCCAGCAGGTGCCCCGCCATCGCCCGCCAGCCCGGCATACCCGGCGCCGTCTTCCCGGCAGCCTGCCGGTCGGACTGCAACACGTGGTCGCCGACCTGATGGCCGACGAGCAGCACCAGCAAGGTCACCGCGAACGTCACCTGACGGGCCACGTCGCCCAGGTCCGATTCCATCCGGCCATGGTGCGCTCCCCGTGCACCATTTGCCGACGTGACGTGACCGAGGAAAAGTGTGTCGCCCGTCGCCACACCCGGCGCAGCCGCCGCAAAGCCCACCTCGCCCGTACACCCCAGTCGCAGCGCGTACGGCCCGCCCATCGTGGCGACGACACCGATCCCCGATGCCTTGCTCGGGCGTTGACCCCGCCGTGACCAGCCCATCGTGCAATACCCCCGATTCGGGTGACCCTCAGATGGCCGCCCGCGTGCAGACAGGGCGACCAGGACCTGGCAAGCTGCACGCCATGACCTTGCACCTGCGGTGGGCGGCACTCACCGACCGCGGCCTTGTCCGGAGCGGAAACCAGGACTGTCTCTACGCCGGTTCAAGCCTGCTGGCCGTCGCCGACGGCATGGGCGGGATGGCCGCCGGGGACATGGCCAGCAGGATCGCGATCGAGGCGCTGGGTCCGTTCGACACCCGGATCGACGACGATCACCAGATGGACATGTTGCACAAGGCGCTGGAGACGGCGAACGGCCGGATCGCCGAGACCGTCGCCGGGGACCCCGCGCTCGCGGGCATGGGAACCACCCTGACGGCGGTGCTCTTCTCCGGCACGCAGGCGGCCCTGGCCCACGTCGGCGACTCCCGGGCGTATCTGATGCGCGACGGCCGGCTCAACCAGCTCACCAAGGACGATACGTACGTACAGATGCTCGTCGACCAGGGAGTGATCAAGCCCGAGGAGGCGAACTCACACCCCCGCCGGTCGGTGGTGACACAGGCGCTGCAGGGCGAGCCGGTCAGCCCCGCGTACGTGATCGTGCCCCCGCGGGCGGGGGATCGCTGGCTGCTGTGCAGCGACGGGCTCACCGTCGTCGTGACAGCGGAGAGCATCGAGGAGGTCATGCACACGCATCCGCAGCCGCAGGCCTGCGCGGAGCGTCTCGTCGACCTGGCGCTGCGTGGCGGCGGCCCGGACAACATCTCGGTGATCGTCGCCGATGTCGTGGACGGCGACGCGGACACCGACAACCTGCCCGTGATCACCGACTGAGCGATCCTAGGACGCTGGAGGCGGTGTGCCCGGCCGTCCCGCAACCCGCGGAGTCGCTAAGGCACGAGGGCGTAGATCGTGGCGGGGGAGCCGGAACCGCGGCGGTTTCGGGTACCGCCGATCAGGATCGAGGCGCCAGCCGGAGGCAGGCGGTCCAGATGGGCGAGGTTCTCGCAGCTGATCCGGTGTTCGGCGTAGAGGAGGCGGGAGACGGCGTACGACGTGTCCACGCCGCGATCGGGGCCGAACGTGTCCGTGCCCAGGGCGCCCTGGCGGCCGAGGCGGCCCCCGTCGAGCAGCCACCGTACGGCGTCGACGGTGAACCCCGGCTGGTGGATCGTGCCGCCCGCGTCGAGGCGGGCGTAGTCGGGCGTACCCCAGAACCGGTCCCAGCCGAACCAGGCGACCACTGCGGCGCCCGGGGGGATCGTGCCGTGGTCGGCTTCGAAGGTCTCCAGGTCGGCGACGGTCACGCCGTAGTCGGGGTCGGCCGCCGCTGCCGCGCGCAGGTCGAGGCGGACGGCCGGTCTCAGCAGGTCGCCGGCGTCGAGCTGGTCCGCCGCCAGGCCCGCCGGGTTGAAGTGGACCGGGGCGCCCCAGTGGGTTCCGGTGTGTTCGCCCTGCTCGACGCGCTGTAGGTAGTAGCCGTCGCCGTGCACGGGGGACAGGCTGAAGGCCGGGTCGCCGGGAAACAGCGGCGTGACGGCGGGATCGTTGACGTGGGAGAGAAACTCGGCGCGCACGGGCGAAACGGTACGTCGTCGTTAATTCGTGCCCGAACCCGTGCACGGGTGCCGATTCTCCTGCTTGACTGGGCGCGGGTCGGCGCACGAGGGGGTGAGCGGTGGACCTGGACGTGTTGCCGGCGCACGAGGCCGAGCGCGAACTGCTCGCGTGTTGCGCCGCACCCGCCTGGGCCCGGCGGGTCGCCGCGGGGATGCCGTACCCGTCGAAGGAGGCCCTGCTGGCCGCGGCCGATGCGGCGGCGCGGGCCCTGACCTGGGCGGACGTGTCCCAGGCCCTGGCCGCGCATCCCCGGATCGGCGAGCGGCCCGCCGGGCGATCGCGGGAGGCGAGGTGGTCGCGGCGGGAGCAGTCCGGCGCGGGCGCGATGGACGAGCTGAACCGGGAGTATGAGGCGAGGTTCGGGCACGTGTTCCTCGTCTTCGCGTCCGGTAGGTCCGCCGGGGAGCTCGCCGCCGCCGCACGTGCTCGCCTGGGCAACGACCCGGCCACCGAGCGGGCCGTCGTCGCCGGGGAACTGCGCAAGATCGCCTTGTCACGGCTGGAGAGGCTGATGGATGAGTGAGCGCAGTCGCGCGCCGTACGTGACGATCTCCACGCACGTGCTGGACACGGTGCACGGCACACCGGCCGCCGACGTGCACGTACGGCTCGAACGTCACGACCCCGACGGGTGGCGGCAGCTCAGCGAGGGCCGGACGGACACCGACGGGCGGGTGGCGCACCGGATCCCGATGCCGGGCTGGCAGGCCGGCGGCTACCGGCTGGTGTTCTGCGTGGAGCCGTACCTGGGCGGTGACGCGTTCTTCCCGGAGATCTCCGTGGCGTTCCAGGCCGGCGACAGTCATCGGAACTACCACATCCCGCTGCTGCTCAGCCCGTACGGCTACACCACCTACCGGGGGAGTTGAGTCGTGGCGATCGTGCTCGGCGACAACCGTTACGGCAAGGCGGAGACCCGGCTGGTCCGGGTGGACCGGTCCGGCACCGTGCACACCCTCACCGACCTGAACGTGTCCACCTCGCTCGCCGGTGACCTGGCCGCGACGCACCTGACCGGCGACAACACCGGCGTCCTGCCGACAGACACGCAGAAGAACACGGTGTACGCGTTCGCCCGCGACGGCGTCGGCGCGATCGAGTCGTTCGGGTTGCGGCTGGCCCGGCACTTCGTTCAGTCGCAGGCCTCCATCACCCAGGCCACGGTGGCGATCGAGCAGTACGGCTGGCAGCGGCTCGGACCGCACTCGTTCCAGCGCGACGGCGCCGAGACCCGCCTCGGCACGGTACGGGTGAGCGGCGAGCAGGCGTGGGTGGTGTCCGGCCTCGCCGGGCTGACGCTGCTCAACTCGACGGCGTCCGAGTTCCACGGCTTCGCGACGGACGAGTACACGACGTTGTCCGAGACGTCGGACCGGGTGCTCGCCACGGCCGTGGACGCCCGCTGGCGGCACCGTGGCGAGTCCGACTGGGACGAGTCGTACGCGGGGGTGCGGGCTGCGTTGGTCACCGCGTTCGTGTCCACGTACAGCCTGTCGTTGCAGCAGACCCTTTACGCCATGGGCCAGTACGTGCTGTCGCAGCGGCCGGAGATCGCCGAGATCCGGTTGAGGCTGCCGAACCGGCACCACCTGCTCGTCGACCTGGCTCCGTTCGGGTTGGACAACCCGAACGAGGTGTTCGTGGCGGCCGACCGGCCGTACGGGCTGATCGAGGGGACCGTGCGGCGGGACGACGTACCGGCCGCGCCGGGGCGGTGGTGATGGAGTTCTTCCAGCCGCGTTCGCTCGCCGAGGCCCTCGACATCCGGGCCGCGTACCCGGCGGCCGTACCGGTCGCCGGGGGCACCGACGTGATGGTCGAGCTGAACTTCGACCGGCGCCGCCCGCAGGGGCTGCTCGACCTGACCCGGGTCGCCGCGCTCGCTGAGGTCGGGGCCGACGGCCCGGAGCTGCGGATCGGGGCGGGGGTGCCGTACCGGACGATCATCGAGCGGCACGCGGCGGCCGTACCGGGCCTGGCCCTGGCAGCGCGGACCGTCGGGTCGCCGCAGATTCGCAACCGCGGCACCGTCGGCGGGAATCTCGGCTCCGCGTCGCCCGCGGGCGACGCGCATCCGCCGCTGCTCGCGGCCGGCGCCCGGGTCGAGCTGGCGTCCGTGCGCGGCGTGCGGCACGTCGCGGTCGCCGACTTCTTCACCGGGCCGAAGCGCAGCGTCCTGGCCGCCGATGAGCTGATCACCGCGGTGCTCGTCCGGTCCGCCGCCGGGCCGCAGCAGTTCGCCAAGGTCGGTACGCGCAACGCGATGGTCATCGCCGTCTGCTCGTTCGCGATCGCCCTGGACCCGGGCGCCCGCCGGATCGGCACCGGCATCGGTTCGGCCGCACCGACTCCGGTGTCCGCGCCGGTCGATCTGGAGCTGCCCTGGGATTCGCGCGCCGACCTCGACCCCGATCTCGTCCGGCGTTTCGGGGACCTGGTCGCCGCGGCGGCGTCCCCGATCGACGACGTCCGCGGGACGGCCGCGTACCGCCGCCGGGCGCTGTCGGTGCTGGCCCGGCGCACCCTGACCTGGGCGTGGACGGACTACCGGAGGGGGCCCGCATGAGGGTGACGTGCACGGTCAACGGGCAGGCCCGGGTCGCCGACGACGTCTGGCCGGGCGAGAGCCTGCTGTACGTGCTCCGCGAACGGTTCGGCCTGCTCGGCGCGAAGAACGCCTGCGAGCAGGGCGAGTGCGGCTCGTGCACGGTCTACGTCGACGGCACCCCGGTCTGTGCCTGCCTGGTCGCCGCCGGCCAGGCGATCGACGCCTCGATCGTGACGGTCGAGGGTCTGCGCCCGTCGGCCGTGGCCGGTTCCGAGGGCCCCGGCAGCGCCACGGGTGACGACGACCTCGACCCGATCCAGCGGGCGTTCCTGCAGACCGGGGCCGTGCAGTGCGGCTTCTGCACGCCGGGCCTCATCGTCGCGGTGCACGACCTGCTCGCCCGGGTGCCGGAGCCGTCCGATCCGGACATCCGTGAGGCCCTCGCCGGCAACCTGTGCCGGTGCACCGGGTACGAGAAGATCCTCGACGCGGTACGCCTGGCGGCGGGACGCGCCCCATGATCATGATCGAGAACTGTGCGGTCGCCACCATGGACGCCACCGGCACCGAGTACGGCGACGGGCACGTCGTCATCGGCGACGACGGTCGGATCGTGGCCGTCGGGAGCGGGCACGCGGGCCGGTACCACGGCCCGATGCGCCGCATCGACGGCACCGGCTGCCTGCTCACGCCGGGCCTCGTCAACACCCACCACCACCTGTACCAATGGGCGACCCGTGGGCTCGCCCAGGACGAGACCCTGTTCGGCTGGTTGAAGACCCTGTACCCGATCTGGGGCAACCTCGACGCGGAGATCGTCGGCTCGTCCGCAGCGGCGGGACTGGGCTGGCTGGCCCTGTCCGGCTGCACCACCAGCACCGACCACCACTACATCTTCCCGAACGGCGGCGGCGACGTCCTCGAAGCGGAGATCGGGGCGGCCCGGCAGATCGGCCTGCGGTTCCACCCGTGCCGCGGCTCGATGGACCTCGGCGAGTCCGCGGGCGGGCTGCCGCCGGACCGGATCGTCGAGGACACCGACGCCGCCCTCGCCGCCACCGAGGAGGCCGTCGACCGCTGGCACGACCCGTCACCGTCCTCGATGCTGCAGATCGCGGTCGCGCCGTGTTCGCCGTTCTCCGTCACCACGAAACTCATGAGCGAGGCCGCGACCCTGGCCCGCCGCAAGGGCGTACGGCTGCACACCCACCTCGCCGAGACCGGCGACGAGGAGTCGTACTGCCGCGAGACGCACGGGTGCACCTCCGCCGAGTACGCCGAACGCCTCGGCTGGCTCGGCGGCGACGTGTGGCTGGCCCACGGCGTCCACCTCGACGACGCCGCGATCGCCCGGCTCGCCGCCACCGGCACCGGGATCGCGCACTGCCCCAGCTCCAATGCCCGCCTCGGCGCGGGCATCGCCCGGGTCCGTGACCTTCTCGACGCGTCCGTACCGGTGGGGCTCGGCGTCGACGGCGCCGCCTCGCAGGAGGCGGGTCAGCTCGGCGCCGAACTGCGGCAGGCCGTCTACACGGCCCGCCTGCGCGGCGGCCCCGCCGCGATGACGGCCCGCGAGGCGTTGCGCCTCGGCACGATCGGCGGCGCCCGCCTCCTCGGCCGCGACGCCGACCTGGGCTCCCTGGAGGTCGGCAAGCTCGCCGACGTGGTGCTGTGGCGACTTGACACCCTCGGCCACGAGGGCATCGACGACCGGGTCGCCGCCCTGGTGCTCGGCCCGCCCGGCCCCGTCGAGCTGCTGCTGGTCGGCGGCCGGTCCGTCGTCGAACGAGGTCACCTGGTCACCGCCGACGAGGATTCCCTGGCCCGGGGCGCCCGCCGCGCTCACCGCCGCCTGATGAGGGCGGCCACCCGATGACGGCCCCGGACCGGACCGCGCTGGGCCCGCACACGCCGGGCGGCACCGCGACCACCCGCGGCGGGGTCGGGGAGAGCCCGCAGCGTCCGGACGGGACGCTCAAGGTGACGGGTGAGTTCGCGTTCTCGTCCGACCTCTTCGCCGACGACATGCTGTGGGGCGCGACGCTGCGGTCGCCGTACCCCCGCGCCCTGATCCGCAGTGTCGACATCGGTGCGGCGCTCGCGCTGCCCGGGGTGTACGCGGTCCTGACCGCCGGCGACGTGCCCGGCGCGAAGCGGTACGGACTGGAGGTCGTCGACCAGCCGGTGCTCGCCGGGCGGAGCGTGCGCTACCAGGGGGAGGCTGTGGCGATCGTCGCCGCCGACCACCCCGAGACGGCCCGGCGAGCCGCCGCCCGCATCGTCGTCGACTACGAGATCCGCACCCCGGTCACCGACGCCGAACGGGCCCTGGAACCCGGCGCGGAGCAGGTCCATGAGGACACCGCCGCGGACCCGCCCGCCGGTGACAGCGAACCGGGCGACGCCCCGCTCGGCCGCGGCAACCTCGTCCGGCACGTGCCGGTGCGCCGCGGCGACCCCGGGATCGTCGCCGACGTCGTCGTCACCGGCCGGTACGAGATCGGCATGCAGGACCAGGCGTTCCTCGGTGTAGAGTCCGGCCTGGCGGTGCCCGCCGACGACGGCGGCGTCGACCTGTACATCGCGACGCAGTGGCTGCATGTCGACCAGAAGCAGGTCGCCGCGTGCCTCGGTCTGCCACCGGAGAAGGTCAGGCTGACGCTCGCCGGGGTCGGCGGCGCGTTCGGGG
The DNA here is from genome assembly GCA_966211315.1 of uncultured Micromonosporaceae bacterium. Classification (GTDB taxonomy): domain Bacteria; phylum Actinomycetota; class Actinomycetes; order Mycobacteriales; family Micromonosporaceae; genus CBIHNN01. The sequence goes on from CBIHNN010000061.1 coordinate 28,666, forward strand.
CGCGCGAGGACCTGTCGATGCAGGTGCACGCGTGCATGCTGGCGCTGCGCACCGGGCGGCCGGTGAAGATGGTCTACTCCCGGCAGGAGTCGTTCTTCGGGCACGTGCACCGGCACCCGGCGGTCCTGCACTACGAGCACGGCGCGACCCGGGACGGCCGGCTCGTGTCGCTGAAGGCGAGGATCGTCCTCGACGGGGGCGCGTACACCTCCAGCACACCGGCGGTCGTCGCCAACGCGGCCACCCTCGGCGCGGGCCCGTACCAGGTGCCGAACGTGTCGATCGACGCGTACGGCGTCTACACGAACAACCCGCCGTGCGGTGCCATGCGCGGCTTCGGGGCGGTCCAGGCCTGCTTCGCGTACGAGTCCCAGATGGACAGGCTCGCCGCTGCACTCGGCATGGATCCCGTCGAGTTCCGCCGGCGCAACGCGCTCACCACCGGCTCGCTCATGCCGACCGGCCAGCTCGTCGAGGGGCCCGCCCCGGTCGCCGACCTGCTGGCGCGGGTGGCCGCCGCCCCACCGGCCGGGCCGGGCGAGGGCTTTCCCGGCGGCCACGCGAACACCACCCACGGCGAGGGTGTCGTGCGTGGCGTCGGGTACGCCATCGGCATCAAGAACGTGTGTTTCTCCGAGGGTTTCGACGACTTCTCCACGGCCCGCGTCCGCCTCGACGTCGTCAACGGCCAGGCCGTCGCCCTGGTGCACACCGCGGCCGCGGAGGTCGGCCAGGGTCTCGTCACCGTCCAGCAGCAGATCGCCCGCACCGAACTCGGCGTCGAGCAGGTCACCGTCGGCACCGCCGACACGACGGTCGGCAGCGCCGGGTCGACGTCGGCGTCGCGGCAGACGTACATGACCGGCGGTGCGGTCCGCGCGGCCTGCCGCCTCGTCGCGGACCGGGTCTACGCCCGCGTCGGCCGCACCGGCCTGTACCTGGCTGACGGTCTGGTCCGGGGGCCCGACGGTTTCACCGCCGACCTCGCCGAGGTGATCGGTGGCGAGCCGATCGAGCAGACCACCGAGTACCGGCACCGTCCCACCAGCGAACTGGATCCCGAGACCGGTCAGGGCGACGCCCACGTGCAGTACGCGTTCGCCGCGCACCGGGCCACCGTCGACGTCGACGTCGAGCTCGGCCTGGTCAAGGTCGTCGAGATCGTCACGGCCCAGGACGTCGGCAAGGCCGTCAACCCGCAGGCCGTCGTCGGCCAGATCCACGGCGGTACGGCCCAGGGCCTCGGCCTCGCGCTGATGGAGGAGATCCAGGTCGTCGACGGCCTCGTCCGGAACCCGTCGTTCACCGACTACCTGATCCCCACCATCCTCGACATGCCCCCGACGAAGGTCGACGTGCTGGAGCTCGCCGACCCGCCCGCCCCCTCCGGGGTGGGCGGGGTCGGGGCGCCGCCCACGCTCTCGGCCACCCCCGCCCGGGTCGCGGCGCGCCGCGCGGCC
>CBIHNN010000062.1:0-29946 GCA_966211315.1 uncultured Micromonosporaceae bacterium
CACGTCGGCATCCCCACTGCCGCCTTCATCGGCATCTTGAATGCCGGGCAACACGCCCGGTACCAGCGCCCCGGCGTGAACCCCCGCTCCCATTACCGGAAGTTCCAAGCACGGGTCACCACCACGCCGGATGCCCGGTGATCGGAGGCCGGACCAGCCGGAGCCTCAGACAACATCGTCATTGCCCCCTCGCCACGACGACGACGCCCGACCCCCACCAAAGATGATCTTGCCAAGCGGGACCTCTCCGAGCATCAGTCCTCAAGAGCCGGTACGCGGGGAGCCGATCCCGAGGCGCCCCCAAGGCGGGGGGTCGGCTCTCGTTGTTCGGAAATGCGAAGACGGGCCGGCTATAGCCGGGACACCATCGCCGCGGCGTCTTCGACGTCTCCCGCGTTCTCGGTACCCCGGCCAGTGACACAGCTCCGCCGGGGTCGTGACGCCGCCTACCTCGCCGACCCGGCCCTGCGCCGCGAGATCCACGAAGGGTTGCACGTCGTCGAGCAGTGGAACTCCGCCAACGTGGCCATCCACTACGGCCGCGAAGCGGAGGTGCCCGGCGCCGACCGGGAGGCCCAGGAGACCTCCATGCTCGCCCTGCACCTGCTACAGGGTCGAAGAGGGAGAGGGGGCGGTCATGACCAATGTCGACACACACCGAGCCGCCCACGCAGACTTCAACCGGCGCGACTGGGACAAGGCGGTACTACACTTCCGCGACGATGTGGAGTACACCGACCATCCCCGCGACATCATCACGAAAAGGCACGGTCGAACTCGTCGACTGACTGAAGGGCTGGGTCGAGGCGTTCTCCGACGCCCAGGTGATGGACGTCCACTACATCGACGGCGGCGACCACACGGTGGCGACATTCCATGGTCGCGGCACGAACGACGGGGCGATGGGCCCGTTGCGGGCCACCGGCGGCGCGGAGCTGCCGTTCGCACGCGGTGTGGTGGCCGGCGAGGGCGATGGCGGCAGCGGCAGGGCCGGTTGCCAGCGATGGCGTTCGATATTAGATTGGCCGGCTACGAGACCCGGGCACCGGGGCGGATTGCCGACCACGGAGATGACGTACGCAGGTGAGCCCCACCCCAGTCATCCGTAACCCGGTCCTGCCGGGATCACATCCGGATCCGTCGCTGCTGCGCGTCGGTCAGGACTTCTACGTGGGGACCTCGACATTCGAGTGGTACCCCGGCGTCCGGCTGCACACCTCCCGGGACCTGGCGCACTGGACGCCGCTGGGTGGCGCACTCGGCAGCAGGGTACTGCTGGACCTGACGGGTTGCCCCGACTCGGGTGGCGTGTGGGCCCCGAACCTGAGCCACACGAACGGCCTCTTTCACCTCCTGTACTCCAACGTGTCGACGTACACCGGCGGTTTCACCGACTGCCCCAACTACCTGGTGACCGCACCGTCGATCCGGGGACCGTGGTCCGAGCCGGTTCTGCTGCACTCCCGAGGGTTCGACGCGTCCCTGTTCCATGAGGGGCCCGACAGCTGGCTGCTCAACATCGTCCACGACTGGCGGCCCGGACGAGGCGGCTCGGCCGGGCTGGAAGCCACCCGGTACGACCGCACCGCCCGCCGCCTGGTCGGCGGGCCCGTACCGATCGCGCTTCCTGCGCAGACCGACTGGATCGAGGGCCCCAACCTCTACCGCCGTGGATCGTGGTATTACCTGCTCACCGCAGACGGCGGCACGGGCTACCTTCACCAGGTCACGGTGTCCCGCTCGCGATCACTGGCCGGGCCGTACGAACGCGACCCGTACGGCCCGCTGCTCAGCGCACGAGACCACCCGGAACTGCCACTGCAAAAGGCCGGACACGGCAGTCTCGTACGGACACCGTCCGGCCAGTGGTTTCTGGCGTACCTCGCCGCCCGGCCCGTCGGCACCCGCGGACCCTGCGTGCTGGGCCGGGAAACCGCCCTGGCTCCGGTGACCTGGACGGGCGACGGGTGGCCGCGAACCAGGACGGGCCTGCCCCAGCTACAGGTACCCGGCCCGGACACGGCGTCCGGACAGTCTTATGTCTCCCCGAAGGCGGGACCGGACGGGCAGGAGGCGGGACCGGACGGGCGGGAGGAGGAACGGGACGGGAACGGGCGGCGGCAGCCCGAAGGAGACCAGGACGATTTCGAGCTCTCGGAACTCGGCCCGCACTGGTCGACCCTGCGGCGTCCGGCGGCGCCCGACTGGCTCTCGCTGGCCGAGCGCCGCTCGCATCTGCGGGTGCACGGGGGCCGTTCGCCGCAGAGTCTGGTCGCCCCGAGCCTGGTGGCCCGCCGGGTGACGGCTGCGCACTGCTCCTTCGAGGCCGCCATGGAGTACCGTCCCGCCGGGTTGCAGCACCTGGCCGGGATCACCGCGTACTACAACACCCGGAACTGGACCTACCTGTACGTCACCGCGGACGACGACGGCCGGGCCGTGGCCCGGCTGGCTGCCTGTGACCAGGGCCGCACCGCCGTCGACACCACACATCAGGTGGCACTCGGCGACGCCGCGCGCCTGCGCCTCGGGCTGGACCTCGACGGACCGGCCCTGCGATTCCGCCTCGACACGGGCACCGGCTGGCGGCCCTTCGGCCCTTCGCTCGACGCGACCGTACTCTCCGACGAACACGCCATGGAGTTCGACGGCGACCAGATCCGCTCCCTGGGCTTCACCGGAACGTTCGTCGGCATGTGGGTGTGGGACCTCAACGGGCACGGCCACCACGCGGACTTCGACCACGCCACGTACACCACCCGGGACGGGACTCTCCGTTGAGGGCGGGAATGTCGAGCGTCGCGTACTGCCCGTGCGCCATGCGTGTCACGATCGGCATCCCCGGACACCAGCTGCGTCTACTCCTGTCACCTCCCGATGCAACGTCCCGATGGGCGTACGCGGATGTGGTCAGTCGCTGTCGTTACGGGCGGTGGTGAGGACGCGCACGTCCCACGCGCCCAGCTCGAGCGCGCCACCGGCCGGGACGGCACTGCCGTTCAGCACGTCGGACAGGTGTGCCGGGGCCACGACGCGGACCGGCTCCCAGCTCCAGTTGTGCACCAGATGGACGCGGCTCCCATCCGATGCGGTCCCCGTCGTGGCGGTGACGGACACCGGGAGATCGCGCCATCCGCTGGCCGCTGACGGCGCCAGCCACCGTGCCAGCGCCTGGGCGAGCTCGCGTCCGGGTACGGTGCCGACATAGGTCACCCGGCCGCTGCCCTGGCGTCGGGTGGTGACCGCGGGCCAGCGACCGAAATGCGGGTGGTCGTACTGGACCAGGACGTCGGCGTCGAGGACGCGCAGCCCGTCCACCCAGCGGGTCGCCGTGGCGGTCTCCGGCAGCTGGAGCGGGCTCCCCGGTACGGCGTGCACCGGAACGTCCGCCAGCAGGTTGCTGAACTCGTCGTACTGGACCCCTGCGGCCTGGACCAGGCGCGCGGGTGCCACCTCGCGGCGTGCCCGGGCCAGGTGGTCGGCGTACGCCGTCCGCGGTCCGAGCACCAGGTGGCCACCCGCGGAGGCGTACGCCGAGAGCCAGTCGATCGTCGCGTCGTCGACGACGTACAGGGCCGGCACGACGAGAACAGGGTGTTGTCGTGCGGCTTCCTCGGGCGTCACACCATCCCGCTCGCCTCGGGGGTCGTGCAGCTGTCGGGCGTGCACGATCCGCACCTGGCGCCCGGCGTCGAAGGCGCCCCGGTAGAACGGATCGAAGATCCGGTGGTACGAGGCGGCGTCCGGACCGCCGTCAGCGGACGCCAACGGAGGGTACTTCTGCATGAGCCACCTGCTCGGCGTCGAGTACACCATCGTGATGTCGGCATCGGGTTCAAGCCCCGCGACCAGCGGGCCCGCCGCCTCGAACTCGGCACCCAAGCGGGCCAGCTCCGCGTACGTCCGACCGGGTGCGCCGTTGTGCGGGAGGATTCCACCCCAGTAGGTCTCCGTGCCGAAATGCAGCGTGTGCCAGTGCCAGTACTCGATCATTCGCGCCCCGCGCGCGACGTGTGCCCAGGCGGCCTGACGCCACTGGCCGTCGTAGGCGGGCCCGTTGTCCCATGACATGCCGATGGAGGACGCGTTGGTCTCGGTTACCAGGAACGGCGCCTGGAGCGAGGAGAACATGCGGTCCGCCGTCTGGTACATCGCCCAGACCCCGGCGGTCTTCCAGATCTGCTCCATGTCGTCCGGTTGCCGGTCGGGGATGGCCAGGGCGTCCTGCATGCCGTAGTACGGGTTCCCCGCGGCGATGTCGAGACGGTCCGTCAGCTCGTCGTCCTCGATCGCCGGGCGGGTGTAGGAGATGCACGTGGTGACGAACTGGTCCGGCCGGGCGTACTCGCGGACGATGTCGGCCTGCCAGCCGATGAACTCGTTGACCTCGCGTGCCTGGAACGCCCGCCAGGCGACGTCGTACTGCGGCTGGGCGTTGTTGTCCGGCGTCCACAGGTCAGCCCAGGTCGAGAGGCGGTGCGACCAGTAGACGAGTCCCCACTCGCGGTTGAGGGTCTCCACATCGCCGTAGGCGGTGCGCAGATGGTCCACGAAGCGCTGGAAGATCCCGTGGTTGTGCAGCAGTTCGAGGCCCGGTTCGTTGTCGACCTGGTGCCCGATGAGCGCTGGGTGGTCGGCGTACCGGTGCAGGATCCTGCGGATCACCCGCTCGGCGTGGAACCGGAAGGCCGGGTGGGTGAAGTCGACCTCCTGACGTGCGCCCCAGCCGATGCGCTGCCCGGTGGCTCGCTCGCCGGTGATCTCCGGGTAGAGCCGCGCCAACCACGGCGGCACGGCGTACGTCGGTGTTCCCAGAACGACGGAGATGCCGCGTTCGTGGGCGCCGTCGAGCACGGGCTGTAGCCAGTCCAGGTTGAACTGCCCGTTCTCCGGCTCCCAGGTCGACCAGACCGACTCGCCGACCCGGATGACGGTGAAGCGTGCCTCGGCCATCAGGTCGAGGTCGAGTTTGAGCCGATCGTAGGGCTGGTATTCGTGGTAGTAGGCGGCGCCGAACAGGACGCGGGGGGGTAGGACCGCCATGAGGAGACCTCCAGGAGGAGCGCAGAGATGCGCTATTGCTTGACGCCGCCGGTGGTCAGCCCGCTCTGCCAGTACCGCTGCAGCAGAAGGAAAGCCACGACGAGCGGGATGACCGAGAGCAGAGACCCGGTCATCACGAGTGAGAGCATGTCACTGTTGGCGCCTGCGCCGCCTCCGACGGCCTGAGCCGCCCAGGAGGCGAGCCCGACCGTGATGGGGTACAGGCTCGGATCATTGAGCATAATGAGGGGCAGGAAGTAGTTGTTCCAGGTCGCCACGAGCGTGAAGAGCACCACGGTCACCAGCCCCGGCGCCATCAGCCGCAAAGCGACCCGGAAGAAGATCTTGGCCTCACCGGCTCCATCGAGGCGGGCGGCCTCGATGAGGCTGTCCGGCACGGCGTCCTGCGCATAGATGCGCATGAGGTAGAGGCCGAACGGGCTGACGAGCGAGGGCAGGATGACGGCCCAAGGAGTGTTCGCCAGGCCCACCTTCGCAAAGAGCAGATAGGTCGGGATCGCCAGGGCGGTGACGGGGACCATGACCGCACCCAGAACCAGGTTGAAGGCCACGCCGTCGCCGCGGAACCGGAACTTGGCGAACCCGTACCCACCGGCGGCGGCCAGGAACGCGGCGCCGACGGCGCTGACGACGGCGTACAGGCCGGTGTTCAGCAGCCACTGCACGAAGACCCCGTCGTCGTGGGTCAGCGTCGCGCCGATGTTCGTCAACAGCTGCGGAGAACGCGACAACCACAGGCCGAACGTCGTGAACAGGTCCTGTGTGCTCTTCGTCGAGGCCACGACGAGCCAGAACAGCGGTAGGAGAAAGTACGCCAGGACTGCGAGCATGACGATCGTCAGCGGTGTGCTGCGCCGGGATGCCGATCCCCGGCGCTGGGGTCGGGCTGAGGGCGTGCGGCTCGTGGCCGCCGCACTCGCAGGCGCCGAAGCTGTGGTGGTCATGAGGTCCTCCTGCGGTTGGCCGTGAGCAGGACGGCGTAGGAGACGATCACGATCACCAGCCCGAGAAGGAAGGACACCGTGGCCGCGTAATTGATCTGCTGGCCGGTGAAGGCGAGCGAGTACGCGTACAGATTGGCCGTGTACGCGCTGTCGATGACGTCCGGCGCAATGCGCTGCAGCAGGTTCGGTTCATTGAACAGCTGGAAGCTGCCGATGACGGAGAACAGCAGGGTGAGCAGGAGCGTCGGCCTGAGCGCGGGTAGCTTCACGGACCAGGCGATCCGCCAGGCACCGGCCCCGTCGACCCCGGCGGCCTCGTAGAGTTCCGGCGGGATGGTCCGCAGCGCCGCATAAAGAATGATCATGTTGTAGCCGACGAACTCCCACGTCACGACGTTCGCCAGGCTGCCGAGCATCCACGTGTCGGTGAGGAAGCCGGGGGCGGGCAGATGCAGCGCCCTGCTCACCTGCGCGAACGGGCCGTAATCCGGGCCGTAGAGATACCCCCACATGAGAGCGGCGACGACGCTCGGTACGGCGTAGGGGACGAATATCCCCAGCCGGACCACTTTGGCGAGACGGACGAGGCCGCTGTCGAGGGCGAGCGCCAAGAGCAGCGCCAACACCAGCATCACCGGGACCTGGATGACGAAGAACGTCGCGACCTTCGCGACCCCTCGAAGGAACAGGGGGTCCGTGACGGCGGTGACGTAGTTCTGCAGCCCGACGAAGGTCGTCCCGCCGATGAGCCGCGTCTGGAACAGGCTGAGGTAGGCGGCGTAGCCGAGCGGAGCAAGGAACAGCGCGACGAAAAGGACGAGGAACGGGGCGATGAACATCGGCCCTGCCGAGCCCTTCCGGACGCGACCAGCGTGGGGAGGCGTCGCCGCTGTTCGATGCGGATCCTGCGGGAACGCCTCGGTCATGGTACTCATGGTGGGCCTTTCTGGGTTCCCGCGCTCCGGCCGGAGCGCGGGAACCGCACGGGTCACGAAGTCGCTACGGTGAAGCCCTGGCTCTTGGCAAAGGTGGTGAGTCGCGTCTGCCACTGGTCCAACGCGACGACGGTGTCGGTCTTGGCGGTCAGGGACTTGCCAACCGTCTCCGTCCAGTCCGTCACCGCCTGGTCGAGGAACGGCGGCCACTGGAACGACGCGTTGACGGTGGTGCTGATGTCCGCGAACACCTTGTTGACCTGTTGTCCCCCGTAGAAGGCGGACGCCTCACCCACGAAGCTCGGGTCGGCGAGCAGAGCCTTCGTCGCAGGGAAGAAGAACTGCTTGGTGGTGAGCAGCTTCGCGCTCTCGGGGTCGCTGTTGAGGAACTGGGCGAACTGAGCCGCCGCGATCGGGTTCTTGGTCGACTTGATGACCGCGCTCGTGGAGCCGCCCCAGTTGCCCGAGACCGATGAGGACGAATCCCACTGCGGCAGCGGAGCGGCCCGCCACTTGCCCGCGGTCGACTTCGCCGAACCGGCGAGGAAGACCGGACCCCAGGCCGCGGTGAGCCAGGTGGCGTACTTCCCCTTGTTGAGGCCCGCGTACCACGCATCGGTGAAGTCGGGCTCGACGCCGATGACCCCCTCCTTGGCGAGCCCACCCCAGTACCCTGCCAGCCGCTTGGAGATGTCGTCGTTGACCTTGATGGCGATGTTGGTCTTGTCCTTGGTCACGTACGGCTTGGCACCCGCCTGCCAGAGCAGGCCGTGCCAGGCGGCGGTCTCGTTGCCCGCGAGGTTGGTCAGGTAGATGTCCGGCGCTGCCGCGTGCAGCTTGCGCGCCGCGGCGGCGAACTCGTCCCAGGTCTTCGGCACCGTGATGCCGTACTGGTCGAAGATGTCCTGCCGGTACAGCATGCCCATGGGGCCGGTGTCCTGCGGGATCGCCCAGATTTCGCCATTGCTGCCGGAGACCTGACCCCAGGCCCAGTCGACGAACTGGTCCTTCAGCGCGGCTGCGCCGTACGGCCGCAGGTCCAGCAGACTGTCGATGATCGTGAACGTCGGGATGTACTGGTACTCGACCTGAGCCACATCCGGAGCACCGGTGCCGGCCTTCAGCGCGGTACGCATCTTGGTGTAGTGCGGCAGGCCCTGACCAGCGTTGACGACCTTGACCTTGATGGCCGGGTACTTCTTCGTGAAGAGGGCGATCTCCTGGTCGATGTCCGGGGTCCACGTCCAGAACGTCAGCTCGGTGGGGGTCGACATCGCCTTGTCGATGTCGGCCTGGCTGACCGGCTTGCCGGCGGTGTCGCCGGGGGCGCTGCTGTCGTCGCCGCATGCGGCCAGTGCCGCACTCATCGATACCGCAGCCGTCGTGGCGAGAAGGGTTCGGCGGCTTACCGCCGCGTGACGGGCGAAGGACGATTCCATGGTGAACTCCATCAATGGCAGGGATGAGTAGCGCAGCGGACGGCATCGTGCCGCCAGCCGAATATCGTCGGCTCCCGCCGCGTGTGGAAGCCTGGTTCGCAGTAACGCAGGGAAACTAGGTACAGCGCGGGCAGAATCCCGGTGGTAACACAAAAGGGGTCGTAACACGGAAAGACCAGTCGATCTCATCAACGTTATGATGCTTTTCAGGGTGGATGACTGGCCCTCGGTTCGAGGTCGAGAAGGCGCGACCGCCACCCGCGCGAATGGGAGATCACGAGCCGCCGCCTTCCCCGGATCGTCCTGACCGTGGCGGCGCGGTCGAGGCGCGGACGACGAGCTCGACCGGCAGGTCGGTGGCCGGCAGAAGGCCGACGTCCGGCTTTTCGATGGCGTGCACCAGGAGCCTGAGGCCCTCGGCGGCCACCGCGTCGAACGGCTGACGCACCGTGGTGAGGGGAGGAGTCACGTACGCCGACACCGGCGTGTCGTCGAAACCCACCACGCTCACCTCATCCGGCACGCGCCGTCCGGCGCCCAGCAACGCACGGATCAGACCGATGGCCATGTCGTCGTTCGCGGCGAACACCGCCGTCACATCGCTGTCGGAGACCAGCGATCGGCCCGCCGCGTACCCGGACGAGGCCGACCAGTCGCCCTCCATGGCAGGCGGTTGGCTCACACCACGTGCCTCGAGCGCTGATCGCCAACCTTCAAGGCGATCCTTGGCGGCGTGCCAGCGCTGCGGGCCGGCGAGGTGATGGACCGTCCGGTGCCCCAGGTCCAGCAGATGCTCCGTTGCGGCCCGCGCCAGATGTCTCGATCCGACTCCCACCCTCACCACCCGGGCGCCGGCGGCGGGTGACGCACCGAGGACGACGATCGGCACATCGGCGTGGATGGGTACCGTCACCTCATCGACGGGCTCGGATATGACGATGCCGTCGACGCCCTGCTCGAGCAGGGAATCAACGGCATCGGCAATGCCCGCCGCGTCCCCCTCCATCGTGCTGACCACGCGGAGCGCGTAGCCCGCATCCCGGACGGCTCGCTCGACCCCCATGAGCAGGGAGGCGGGCCCGTACAGCACGGTTCCGAGCGTTACCACACCGATGGAGCGGGTTCGTCCGGAAGCGAGCACCCGGGCCGCGTTGTTCATCCGGTAGCCGAGTTCCTCAGCCGCCTCGAGGACGCGTCGACGAACGTCCGCGGAGACGTACGGCTCGTTGTTGAAGACCCTGGACACCGTCTTCTGAGAGACTCCCGCCAGGCGCGCCACATCAGCGCTGCGCGGCAGGGCTGAACTTCCAGCTTTTCTGACCGGCCGCGTCATGGCATCTCCCAGTGGATCCTCGCCAAAATGCGAGGTCAAAAGTATGACTGCGCTGTCATGTTTGCGCAGTCACCATCGCCGCGTCAAGAGCGACTTTGCCGCAGGAATGCTGTACCGGCGTGCCGAGACCGTCAACAGCGCCCGGACACGGCGGACGTGCGCCCGCGTTGCTTCGTACACGCCGTGATCCATGGATCACCCGCGATTCGCGCCGGTCTTACGAGCAGCTCAACCGGCTCCAGGGTCGCGGCCGGACCGTGCCGAAGCGGGCCGCCTACGCTTGAATGAGTTCGCTGAGCTGGTGACGTTGTTGCGGGTCCGCCAGCGCGGCCCCGAGAGCGACGATCCGAGCACCGGCGGCGAGGAAGCCGGGTACGTCGGCAACGCTGAGTCCGCCGGTGGCGACGATCTCCACGTCGGGGTACGGGCCGCGAAGGGCGCGAATCCAGCCGGGGCCGAGCGAGGCGGCAGGAAACGCCTTGAGCCAACGGCATCCGGCGGCGCGGGCCTGGTGAACCTCGGTCGCGGTGGCGACTCCGGGCAGGTGCGGCAGCCCGGCGTCGAGACTGGCCGCCAGCACATTCACGTCGAACCCGGGGGCGACGGTGTACTGAGCACCGGCGTCCGCTGCGGTACGGACCTGCTCGGTGGTGACCACGGTGCCGGCGCCGACCCGCTTACCGCGTTCAGCGCCCGCGGCGACGACCGCACGAAGAGCCACCGCGCCGTCCGGAGTTCCGATCGGAATCTCGATGAGTTCGATGCCGCTGTCCCAGAGCTGGGTGGCCAGCGCGACCGTCCGCTGCGGGGAATACCCGCGCAGGATCGCCATGAGCTGGTGGGCGCCGACGATCTCGCCGAAACCGCGCGTGGCGCTCACCATTCGGCGAACGAACCGTCGGAGTGCCGCCAGACCGGGTTGCGCCAGGCGTGACCGTGACGATCGGCCCGCCGAACCGCCGCCTCGTCGATGGTGATGCCCAGACCCGCCCCTTCCAGCCGCGCGATGTGTCCCTCGACGATGCGCAACGGCACCGGATCCGCGAGGTAGTCGAGCAACTCAGTGCCCTGGGTGTAGTGGATACCCATGCTCTGCTCCTGGATGAGGAAGTTCGGGGTGGCCAGGGCGATCTGGAGGCTGGCGGCCAGCGCGATCGGGCCCAGCGGGCAGTGCGGCGCGAGCAACGCGCCGTACGTGTCGGCGAGGACGGCGATCCGCCGTACCTCGGAGATGCCGCCGGCATGGGACGGGTCCGGCTGCACAATGCTGACGCCGGCCTGCAACGCCGGGAGGAACTCCGAACGCTGATAGAGACGTTCGCCGGTGGCCAGCGGGATGGGGCTGCATGCCGCCAGGCCGGCAAGGCGGTGGCCGTGTTCGGGAAGGACCGGCTCCTCGACGAACAGTGGCTGAAGCGGGGCGAGCGCGGGCAGGATGAGCTGGGCGGCCGGGAAACCGGCCCGGCCGTGCAGGTCGACGGCGACGTCCCGGGCCGGGCCGAGGACCTCACGGGCCGCCGCCAATCGGCTGACGATGGCGTGGATGTCGGCGACCGTCGGGACCGCGGCCAGCCGGCCGCAGCCGTTCATCTTGACGGCGGTCATCCCGGCGGCGACGTGTACGGTGACGGCGTCGGCCACTTCGGCTGGTTCATCGCCGCCGACCCACCCGTAGACCCGTACCCGGTCCCGCACCGGGCCGCCGAGCAGTGCGTGCACCGGTGCCGCGTACGCCTTGCCGGCGATGTCCCACAACGCCTGGTCGATGCCGGCGACGGCGCTGGACAGGACGGGCCCGCCCCGGTAGAACCCGCCTTTGGTGAGTACCTGCCAATGGTGTTCGATGCGCAGCGGATCCTGCCCGATCAGGTACTCGGCCAGCACGGCGACCGCCGCACGGACCACCTCGGCCCGGCCTTCGACCACCGGCTCCCCCCAGCCCACCAGTCCCGCGTCGGTGGAGACGCGGCAGAAGAGCCAGCGCGGCGGCACCAGGAACGTCTCCACCCCGTCGATCTTCATGGGCGGCTCACCGTCAGCTCTGCCATATCGTCGTTCGCGTCCTCCAGCAGGCGACGCATGGCTGACGTGGCCCGTTGCGGTTGTCGCCGCCGGATCGCGTCGGCGACAGCGCGGTGACTGGGCACCGGGTTTCTGTCCGGTCGGGCGCCGTGCACCAGCCGATCTCGTTCGGCCAGGCCGGGCTCCATCAGAACCTCCATGCGAAGCAGCAGCTCGTTGTGGGTAGCGGTGAGCAGCGCCCGGTGGAACGCGAGGTCCGCGGCGACGGCGGCCGCCGCGTCGGTGCCGGCGGCGGCCATGGCGGTCAGCGCGGCATCGAGGGCAGCCAGGTCGGCCTCGCCGGCCCGGGCGGCGGCGAGGCCGGCGGCGGCCGGCTCGACAATGCCGCGCAGCTCGTCCAGGTCATCGAAGAGGCGCTGCGGGGTGTGCCCGGCGAACTGCCAGCGCAGCACGTCACCGTCGAGCAGCCGCCAGTCAGTGCGAGGGCGGACGAAGGTCCCGCGCTTCGGGCGGGCATCGACCAGGCCTTTGGCGGCAAGTACCTTCAACGCCTCGCGCAGCGCGGTCAGGCTGATATCCAGCTCGTCCTGCAGTGTCGCCAGGTTCAGGGTGGCGCCCTCGGCGAACACCCCACTCACGATGCGCCTGGCGAGGACCTCCACCGTCTGGCCGTGCAGGCCGCGGGTTCGGTGCTGGGTCATGCTGACTCCCGTCGTCCGTTCACGCCGAGGACTTCACGGCCGTCCAGCCACCGTCGACGACCAGGCCGCTCCCGGTGATGTACCCGGCCTCCGATGAGGCGAGAAATGCGACCGCCGCCGCCACCTCAGCGGGATCACCGAACCGGCGCAGGATCGTCTCGGCGATGCTGCGCTCACGGTCGGGTTCGCTGACGCGGTCCCAGGCCCCGGTCCGGATCGGACCGGGAACGACGCAGTTGACCCGCACGTCCGGCCCGTACTCGACGGCGAGTTGTCGGCCCAGGGCGATCAGCCCGCCCTTGGCCGCCGCGTAGGCGGGGTGACCGGGCAGGCCGACAAGGGCATGGACGGAGGAGACGATGACGGTGCTGCCTTGCCGGGTACGCAGGTCGTCCAGGCAGGCCCGAACGCCGAGGAACGTAGCGGTGAGGCAGACGGCCAGCTGGCGGTCCCAGGACACACGGGTGGTCCGGTCGGCCGGGGCGACCTCCACCGCGTACGCGTTACTCACCAGCACGTCCACCGGCCCGAAACGGTCGTGCGCGACGCTGACCGCCTCCGTCCACCCGGACTCGTCGGCGACATCGGCGATCACCGCCTCCGCCTGCCCGCCGGCCGCGCGGATGCTCGCCGCGACGTCCGTCGCGGGGCTGATGTCGACGAGCACCACACCGGCGCCCTCGGCGGCCAGCCGCCGGGCGCAGGCCGCGCCGATGCCCGCCGCCGACCCGGTGACCAGCGCGGTACTGCCGTCGAACCGTCCCACCACGGGCGCCACCTCGCTACTAACCATTAATTACGAAGATATATTGACGGTCGGAGACCCGTGGGGCAACCTGTGCGCATGATTCCGGACCACCTGCCCCACCGGCTGACCATCACACTGTGGGACTTCAGCTGGTACACCCGCACCGGCCCGGGCGAGGCATACCACGGTCTGGACGCCGCATTCGCCCAGGCGGTCGAGCGCGGCTTCAACACGGTCCGGATCTGCGCCATGCCGCTGCTGCTCTTCGGCACCGGACTGGACACCCGCGCATTGACCTTCTCCGGGCTGGGCGGCGACGTCGGCCAGCGCACCCGCTGGTACGACGTCCGGGGCGCAAGCACCGTCGACGGGCGGGGGCACCTCCTGGAGCTGTTCCGGGCCGCTCGCCGGCACGACTGCCACGTCATCGTGTCGAGCTGGGAGTACCAGCAGAGTCCGAGTTTCCTCGCCGACGACTCGTGGCACCGGGCCGTCACCGCGATTCCACCGGCGCGACGCGTGCCCGCCCTGGCTGATGCCTTGGCCGACCTGGTCGACTTCCTGGTCGCCGCGGGCCTGGACGACCGCATCGCTTTCGTGGAACTGCACAACGAGGTGCAGGTCGGCGGGCTCACCGCCGTGGTGGAACCCGGTCAGGATCCGATCCTCGGGCTGCGACCACACCTGGAGGAGGGCATCGCACACTTCCGGGCCAGACACCCGGACGTGCTGGTCGGCGCCAACTACGCCGAGGTACCGGTGGGACGGATGCGCGGGCTGCCGCGCAATGCCGGCGTGGTGGTGTTCCACCCGTACGTCTACGGCGTACTGGGCCAGCTCGTCACCGAGTTCGCGTTACGCGACGAGTCGCGGCCCTATCCCCAGGAGCGCGCCCGCGACGAGCTGCTTCGCCCGGACGCCCCGCCGCTGGCGGACTGGCTGCCACCACGAAGCGACCGCTGGCGGCTCGACGCCACCGTGGTGAGCCACCGCGAGATCTACACCCATGACTGGTGCGATCCGACAACATGGGACCGTTGGCTCCAGGATCGGTACGACGAACACCGGCGCACGATGACGGCCACTCTGGACATGTGGATCGCGGTCGCGGCCGATTGGGCCGCCGAGCATCAGGTGCCGCTGGTCTTCGCCGAAGGATGGGTCGGTTACACCCCGTTGCACACCACCTTCGAGGAAGGGCCGGTGGGCAGCGCGATCTGCGAGCGGGCGGTCAGCCGCTCGGCCGACGTCGGCGCCTGGGGCACCGTGGTCTGCTCCAACACCGCACCACACCACCCCATGTGGAACGATGTCGCGCTTCAGCAGCGGCTGAACGCGGTGTTCAGCGGCGAGTGATGAGGATGGGCATCGCGGTCCTGCTCCACGTCGGTTCGAACGGGTGACGAGGCTCGTGCGGGAGATCAACGCGGAAGACGCGCCAGCCGAGCCGTTGACCGGGCATCTGCGGATGGGGTCGCCGTCCGGGCAGCCGGACGCGATCACCGCGAACTCCCGCCACCTGGTCCGCGACGGGCGGCCATGGCTGCCGGTGAGCGGGGAGTTCCACTTCAGCCGCTATCCGGTGGCCGAATGGCGTGAGGAGCTGCTGAAGATGCGCG
The DNA here is from genome assembly GCA_966211315.1 of uncultured Micromonosporaceae bacterium. GTDB lineage: Bacteria > Actinomycetota > Actinomycetes > Mycobacteriales > Micromonosporaceae > CBIHNN01. The sequence continues at coordinate 14,806 of CBIHNN010000062.1, forward strand.
CCGGCGGGATCACCGTCGTGTCGACGTACATCTTCTGGATCATGCATGAGGAGCGACGCGGCGAGTTCCGCTGGTTCGGTGACCTCGATCTGCGGATGTTCGTCATGCTCTGCGGCGAGCTCGGGCTGGACGTGGTGGCCCGGATCGGACCATGGGTGCACGCCGAATGCCGCAACGGCGGGTTCCCTGACTGGGTTCTGGCCGCCGACTGCGTACCGCGCACTGACGACCCCCGGTACCTTGCACTGGTCGAGCCGTACTTCGCGCAGATCGGCACCCGACTCGCCGGACTCGGCCACGCCGACGGCGGCCCGATCGTCGCGGTCCAGCTCGAGAACGAGCTTCACGGCCAGCCCGATCACCTGGTGACGCTGCGGCGCATGGCCGAGCGGGTGGGCATCAACCCGCCGCTGTGGACGGCTACCGGCTGGGGCCATGCCCGGCTCCCGGAGGACGATGTCCTGCCATTGTTCGGCGGGTATCCGGAGGCGGCCTGGGACAGCGCTCATGACGGCTGGCCGGCACAGAGCCGGGCGCACTACGTCTTCGGGTCCGGCCGCGACGACGACTCGATCGGTGCCGACCTGCGGCCTGCGGCCTCCGGTGCACCGTCCAGCGGGATCGAGCTGGCCCGGTACCCGTTCGCCACCTGCGAGCTCGGCGGCGGCATGTACACCTCGTACCACCGCCGGCCCGTCGTCACCGCCGCGGATGTCGCCGCGCTGGCACTGGTCAAGGTGGGCAGCGGATCGGTGTGGCAGGGGTATTACCTGTACCACGGGGCGTCGATGAAGCTCGGTGCGCTGTCCACGCTGCAGGAGTCGCACGCGACCGGCTACCCGAACGACTGCCCGGTCATCACGTATGACTTTCAGGCACCGCTGGGCGAGTACGGACAGTTCCGGGACTCGTACGCGCTGCTGCGCTGGCAGCACCTCTGGCTCGCCGACCATGGCGCCGGCCTGGCGACCATGACGTTGCAACTGCCTGCCGACGCCCCGGAGGCGGCGGCCGAGCGTGACACGCTGCGCTGGGCGGTGCGCACCGACGGCAGCAGCGGCTACCTGTTCGTCAACAATCATCAGCCGGTCGAGTCGCTTCCCGACCACGCCGACGTCCAGTTCGCGGTGGCTATGGATGGACGGCGACTCGTCGTGCCCGCCCGACCGGCGACCGTCCCCTCCGGCGCCTACTTCGTCTGGCCGCTCAACCGGCGGATCGGCGGTGTCACCATTCGCACCGCATCCGCACAGCCCGTCTGCGACCTGACCGTCGACGGAGTTCCCACGGCGGTACTGGCCCAGACCTCCGGTATCCCGGTCGACCTGTTGCTCGACGCGGCGTCGGTGGACGGACCGGCCACCGTCACCGCCGACGGCGGCGATCTCCGGGTGACGGGGTTGCGTCCGGGGACCGGCTGCCTGCTTCACCTACGGGCCGGGGACGGCTCCCGGGCGGACATCCTGATCCTGGACGAGGCGGCAGCACTCACCGCCGCCCGGGGGCGCCTGTGGGACGCCGACCGACTGGTCCTGAGCACCGCACCCGCGGTGATCGACGACGGGCAGCTCGCCGTGTACGGCCCGGCCGACGCGGCCCTGGTATATCCGCCGCCGCCCGGTGCCGCCCCGCTCGCGGGCGTCTTCGCCCAGGTGGAGGTACCGGCCTGCCAGGTCACCACCACCGTGGCGGCATCACGAGTCGTGCGCCCCGCCGGTCGGGCCCGCGAACCGGCATCGGACCCCCGTTCGGGCCGGGCGTCGGCGCCCACCGACGGCGACTTCACCGCTGCCGCGGTGCTCCACGTCGACGTACCCGCGGATGCGTTCATCGGGGAGACCGAACTGTTGCTGTGCGTCGACTGGACCGGCGACGTCGGGCGCGCGTACTGCGACGGCGCGCTCATCGCGGACCACTTCTGGTACGGCCGCGTGTGGGAGATCGGTCTGCGCCGCCACCGCAATGAGGTCATCCGGCACGGCCTCGAACTGCACCTGCTGCCCCTCGTCGAGAGCGCCCCGGTCTACCTCAGCCCGGCGACACGGCCCAGCAGCTACCCCGACGGCCAGGTCCTTGAGCTGCGCTCCATCACCCTGTCCCCGGCAGTCCGCAGATGTGTTCCCGAACCGCCGCATCCGAGGCGACGCGACTGACGCCGATGGTGGCGGCGGACCGCTGCACGGGACCGTTCATCGAGCGTGGCGCCTCGCTAACTCAACTAATCTATTCACTCATACGAATGCTTCAACCTCTTGACGCCTCCGGTACGGCTGCGCCAACATGACACCGCCAGTTGACAGCGCAGTCACAGTGCTGTGTTACACGGATCGGGCGAGCGGCAGCGGGAGATGCGATGACGCGGGTGGTGGGACCGGGCGGGATACCCGCCACGCCGCGCAGTGCAGATGTCGGCCGTCTGGCCGGGGTCTCACAGAAGACCGTGTCCCGGGTACTCAACAACGAACCGTACGTCTCCGCCGACGTGCGCCGGCGGGTCCTGGAGGCGGCGCACCAACTCGGTTACCGCATGAACCAGGCGGCACGGGCGCTCGCCTCCGGAAGAACTCGTTCCATCGGCGTGGTCACGCTCGGTACCGCCTTGTACGGCCCCGCCTCCCTGCTCATGGGCGTCGAACGGGCGGTCCGGAACGCTGGTTACGCGCTGCGGGTGGTCAACACGGTGGAAGGTGACCCGGCTGGCGTGGCCGGTGCGATCGAGTCACTGATCGAGCAGGGCGTGGACGGCGTCGTCATCTCGGAGCCGATCGACGAGGGATCCGCCTCCGTCCGTGTCGATGTGCCGGTCCTCGTACTCGGTGCGCCGTCGGCGTTCGCCGCGCCGAAGGTGATTACCGCCGGGGTCGCCTCGGACGCGCTGGCTCGGGCGGCCACCGACCACCTGCTGAGCCTGGGCCACGCCACCGTCCATCACCTCGCCGGTCCGCAGCGTTGGTACGCCGCCAGGGATCGTCTGAACGGATGGCGAGCCGCGTTGCGCGCACGGGGCCGAGCCGAACCACCGGTCGCCGAGGGTGACTGGTCGGCCTCATCCGGGTACGCGGCGGGTCGCGCGCTGGCTTCTCACCGTGACGTGACCGCAGTCTTCGCCGCCAATGACGACATGGCCATCGGTCTGATCCGCGCGCTGCTGGAAGCGGGCCGCCGAGTACCGGACGACGTCAGCGTCGTCGGCTTCGACGACATTCCCGTCGCCGCGTACGTGAGTCCTCCACTCACCACCGTGCGTCAACCGTTCGACGCCGTCGCCCAGGAGGGGCTCAAGCTCCTCGTACAGGCCCTCGAAAGACCCGACGACGACCCTCCAACCGCGGTCGACCCGCCGGTGGAACTCATCGTCCGGTCCTCAGCCGCCCCCCCGCCACCCCGGACGATCCCGGACCGGTGAGGGATGCGCCTCGGGTCCCGCCGGGACCGAGGCGAACCATCCAGCAGCCGAACAACCAGACAGCCAGACGAAGCACCCGCAGCGAGCTCTGCCAACCCTGACCTACCGGCAGAGGACGCGGTACTGGACCGCGTCATCGATGCGGCGCACATCGAGGGAACAGGCGAGTTCCGGATTGCCGTGCGGCTGCCCCGCACCCGGCCTGATGACCCCGATATGCACCCGATCCGGTAAGTCTCGCCTCCTGGGCTCCGCAACCCGTCACCGCGGCTCGGGTCCGTACATCGACATGCACGCGCCGCGCACGACGACGACTACGCACCCGCCTGACACCCCGAATTGCCGTCCGGCGAACGGCTCGATACCGATCTCGACTTCGCGCAAACCCACGCATTAATACCCGAAAGGATGGGCAATGAAGAGACGAAGGCTGGGGAGGGCTCTGGGAGCCTTCCTCGCAGCATCCGCAGTGCTGGTCGTAGCCGCGGGCACTGCTGCGCAGGCGTACAGCCCGGCCGGCGGGATCATGTACCAGATCGGTGATGAACCGTGCCTCAAAGGGCGGGACAACTGCGCGGCCGTTCCCAAATCAGCGCAGCTGCCGAGCGGGCGTCTGGTCGCATCGTTCGAGAAGGCCACAGCGGTACCGGCAACGGGGGGAGCTGACGGGGAAACCCTGCCGATCTACAAGAGCGACGACCACGGAACGACGTGGCAGCCGCTGTCAGAGGTCAAGGCTCCGGCGTATCTCTCCGCCGACCCTCGGTACGCGAAGTACACCAGCAACTGGGCCAGCCCCTACCTCTACGCGCTTCCGCAGACTGTCGGGAACCTGAAGGCGGGCACGCTGCTGCTCTCGAGCATCGTGACCGGCGAGGACTACTTCTACAAGGAGCACAAGGCAGCCGACCCGAAGTGGGCGCCGTCCAACGACGGAGACCGCAAGGACGTGGCGTTGGCCCTGTTCTCCAGCACCGACGAAGGTAAGACGTGGAAGGTCCTCAACATCCTCGCGACAGGCGGATGGCAGGGCGGCAGTGCGGGCGCGATCGGCAAGAACGTCGCCAACGCGAACACGCACAAGCAGGTAGATCCCCTCTGGGAGCCGTACCTGATGGTCCACAAGGGAAAGCTCGTCTGCTACTACTCCGACGAGAACGACTACCTCAGCTACGACCCGGTCACCGGCGTACCCAAGCTTGATCCGGACAACGACACGGCCAAGGACTCGCACGGTCAGGTCCTCGTCCACAAGACCTGGGACGGCAGCGGTGCCGCCTGGAGCGATCCCGTGATCGACGTCGCCGGAACGACGGAGGACGTGGGCTACGGCAAGACCGAGATCGGCGGCGGGCGCCCGGGCATGACGAACGTCGTCCCGACGACGGACGGCAAGTGGCTCATCACCTACGAGTACTGGGGTGGCGGCGACAACGTCAGGTACAAGATCGCTGATGACCCGTTGAGGTTCCACGCGGACGGCGACCCCGCCGGCAAGAACATCACCGCACTGCCCGTCGACCCCGGCTCCCGTCGGCTGGCGACAGGCGGCAGCCCGGTCGTCATCAACCTTCCCGATGGGCGGCTCGTGTACAACGCCGCCGCCAGCGGCAACGTCTGGGTCAACGAGAGCGGCCGCAGTGACGGCGTGTGGAAGGAGTACCAGACACCGGCGAAGGCCGCCTACAGCCGCAACCTGCAGTACGTGGACAGCACCGGCCGCGTCGTCATTATGGGGAAGCAGGGCAATTCGGCGATCGCCTTCGGCGAGGTCGATCTCGGCCGCTCCAAGGGCGCCTATCACCAGCTGGTGAACCGGAAGACCGGCCAGGTCCTCGGCACCGGGGGCAAGTCCAACGATGCGAACATCGGCAACAAGGACATGCCTGACGTCGTGCTGGAGGACGCCGGCTCGACGACCGACAAGAACACGCAGTACTGGCATGTGGTGACCAAGGCGGATGGCGCCACAGTTCTGCTCAACAAGGCGGGTGGCCGCGCCGCAGCCGTCTGGACGGGGAATGCGACTGTCGGCCAGAGGATCGGCCAGTGGGTCGACAACACCGCGGCGGGCACCTGGAAACTCATCAAGACCGATGACGGGTACTACAAACTCCAGGCTGCCAAGAACACGAATGTGTACCTGACCGGTGCGTCCAAGGGGGCGGCAGTCACGTTGCAGAACGCGGCCGACGACCAGTCGCAGGAGTGGCAGCTCGTTCAGGAGGCCACGTCGGCCACGGATCCGATATCGAACCCGGCCCCTCAGACAAGCCCGACCGCCACTCCGATCGGCAATGGCACGCCCGATGGCCTGCCGGTGACCGGCTCGTCAACCGCTCTCATCGCCGGCATCGGCGTGATCACCTTGTCACTCGGTGCCGGGTTGGCACTCGTTGCCCGGCGCCGACGCATCCGGTTCGACACCACCGGCTGAGGCCGCCTGCGAATGACCACTGACGTCGGTCATTCACGGGATCGGTCATCGGCACCCACGCTGTAGATCGATGTGGTGGCCTTGCGATCACCCGGGACGTCAGCCGACTGCGGAGCGGACGAGGCCGACTGCGGAAACCCAGTTCCAGGGGTTCCGCAGTCGGCCTGCCCTTCTGACGGGTGGGGACACCCCACCGGCGAACACGCAGGTGCGTATGCAGCCCTGCGCCGAACCGACCGCGCCTCGGCAGCAGTGGAGCTTCACCATCCGGGCCGACTTCGAGGTTCAGCGGTTCAGGTCTGCGGACCCGGCTGGCCGAACAAGCCAAGGCCGGCCAGGCGGCCATCACCCCCTGAGCACCTTTCCGACGCTCTGACCGACGCGATCACCGAAATCCGCAGCCAGCCCAACCCACCCCGCCGGCACCACACTCTGCCCCCGCGTCATCAAACGCGCTCGACACAACTCCTACCGCATCACACGAACCACCGACCGGACCATCCGCCGTCCCGGCCCACCAACACCACTACTGGCCTGCCCGAACAGCCAAACCTGACGGCAATGGTTCAAGACGTCGGCGAACTGTCGCTTCGTCTCGATGCGTGGCGGCTGATGACGACCGGCCCCCGTTGCCGGCTCGTCAGCGTCCTGCGTAGGTGATGTTCGGCCGCGGAGGCGCAGTCATGCCCGAACCGAGGAAGTAGTCGACCTGGTTGGACTGGGTGTATCCCTTGAGCGTCAGGCAGTTGCGGTACGCGGGATTGTGCGCCAGCGTGTACAGCCGGGTGTTCGTCGGATTATCCGTCGTGAAAATGATCAGCTCGTTGAAGCTGGCATTGGTGTACACGGCCTCTTCCCGCCAGTCGCCGAGGATGTCGCCGATGAAGGCCGGGTTTACGTCCTGGCTGGCGTTGACGGCGCCGAACTTCCAGGCGGACACCAGCCTGGGCAGGCTGTTGCTGGTTGTCGGACTGGCCGGATTCCATTTCTCGATCTTGCCGGCGTTGACCAGTTCCATGGTGGTGTCCCCGTCCCACCACAGGCCCTGCTGCGGCCAGGGGGCCTGCGACGGGTCCGACTGGGTGAGCTTGTTGGTCGATGCGTTGTAGAGGCCGGAGAAGGACCAGACCTCCATGCCCGGATGGCGCGGATCGATGTCACCCACCATGCCGCGTCCCACGTCGGCAGTGCCGGCCTCGACGTGCTTCCAGAGGATGGTGCCGTCGCTCGCGTCGTAGTAGTACTCGCGCAGACCGCTGGGGTTGCTCTGTTGAACGCCGTAGCCCTGTAAGCCGGGGCGGCTCGGATCGATCTTCGCGATGTGGAACCGGTCGCCGTGGACGATGCCCTTCGGTCCCAGGGAATAACGCAGCGTGCCGTCACCGTTGAGCACGAACCCGATCTCGGCGATCTCGTCCTTGCCGTCACCGTTGACGTCGACGATGTGGGAATTGTGCCCGTCCGGCGCGCTCTGGCTGCCGCGCAGCCACTTCCACTGCATGGTCAACGCACTGCCCGTGAACTTCCAGGCGCTGTACATGAGGTTGAAGCCCTCGTTGCCGATCCGGTTCTTCATGTAGGACACCAGGCTCGGCGTTCCGCCGTCGAGATAGCCCACTCCGAACCGGGCGTACATCGGACCGTCGGACAGGTAGTCGGTCGGCACCGCGGCCGTGGCGCGCGGTACTCCCGTCATGCCGTTGAGGATGGCGATGAACTGGCGGTTGTCGTCGTAGTCGGTGAACTTCGTCCCGTTGCCGAAGGTGACACCGTTGGCGATCCGCACGGCGACCTCCGAGCGGCCGTCGCCGTCGAAGTCGTAGACGGTGACGCCATCATTGTGGCCTACATCGATCGTCGCCGACCCACCCTCGATGTTGTCCTGGTTCAGGCTGTTCGGGCCCATGTTGACGGACCACAGGAACGTCCCGTTGCTGCGGTAGGCCTCCAACGTCTGAGGAGCCGTCTGCCGGTCCAGCACGTAGTCGTACTCGCCGTCGCCGTCGAGGTCACCGACCCACACGAACTTCACCGCACCCCCGGCGCGTAGCGGAACGCGAACGACCGGCTCGACGGGGTGGTTGGCGGTCAACGTGAAGGCCTTACTCGGTGCCTGTTCCACACCGTCGATCACCGGCCGCACCTGATAGCTGTTCGACTGCGCCAGGTTCGCCGTGGAGTCCGTGAAGTTGGTCCCTCCGGTCAGGACGGCGGAGTTGAGCTTGACGTATGAGCCACCGTCTGCCGACCGGTACACGTGGAAGCCGATGTTTTGCGGATCGAGTCCCAGTAGCCGCCAGCTGACCAGGACGTCCGTATTGCTGGAACGCACGGCAACGACGCCGCGGCCGAGACTCTCCATCTGCCTGGACCCGCCCCCCACTGGTGGGGGGCCGCCCGCCGTGACGTCGAGGTAGTCGATGTTGGCGAGCCCGGCCCCGCTTGCCGCCGCAAGCCGGACGGTGTTCTTTCCTGCTTTCAATGGCGCGGTGAGCGTCACGGTGGTCCAGGTGTTCCAGGCTCCTGTGGCCCCGAACTCGATCCCTGCCCGCACCATTGCGCCATTCACACTGACGTCCACCGGCCGATTGGTGCCGGTGCCGTTGGAATACCGGATGCCCAGGGTGGCGGTGCCGGCGCCGGACGCGATCACGGTGAACTGGCTTGCCGCACCGGCCGTACGGGTGGCGTCGCAGAACCCGGTGCCGGAGAAGCCGGAGTGGTTCGACCTGATGGTGCCGTCACAGCGGGCGGGCGCAGCCTCCGCCTCATATCGGGTCGTCGCGGCGTTCGCGTTGAACGCGACCACCAGTGCCGCGCCGGACAGAACGGCCGCCACCGCCGCGACCACCGTAATCTTTGCGGGTCGTTTCATCAGTGCTCCTTCTCGGCCGTACGCGGGCCTGCTCCTCGACCTGCGAGCAAGCCGCCCGCACAACACTCAACCCGGAGGAGGTCCAGCCGGGCCGGCGCCCGAACGGCCGGACGCGTCGGGAGAACGTGGGCCTTGGGCACTCCAGACGCTACAGAGGGTGATCCCAGAGCCAACGATGGAAACGTGGCTGCGATGCAGAAGACAAACAGACAATCTCAGCTACGTCAATGCAATGCGATAAGAGTTCCTGGTAGATCACACGAGAGGCACACGCTGTTGTGCTACGGTCGACGCATCGAATGGTTCGGCCAGGAGAACGAGGTGGGGCTACGCGGCGTAGCGGACCGTGCACCGCCGGGACCACCGCTCGAACGTGGACTGCGCAGCTCGGCCACCACGTGTGCCGCCGTCAGCGCGAGCGAACCTCCACCGCGAGCTGCATACATCAGCGCGATGGAGCATCCCGTGCAGACCTTGACGGGCCGTCGACCAGCATCCCCACTCAGCATGTTGGCAATGCTGGGCGCGCTCGTCGGAGCAGGCGTCATGGCCGGTCCCACCGCACCCGCCGGTGCCCATCCGTCGGGCAACACGTTCTCGGTCAACCAGTACCACGGCCTCACATTCACCCCTGATCGCGTGCTCGTGGTGGCGGTGCTCAACACCGCGGAGGTCGCCACGGGGCGGGATCGGCAGACCGTGGACGGCGACCACGACGGCACGGTCACAGACGCGGAACGGGTTCGGTACGCCCGCACCGGCTGCACGGCCCTGGCCGCCCAGTTCGACGTAAAGGTGAATGACGAGCACCTCTCGTGGACCGTGGTTCCCGGCGACTACCTCTACGAGGCCGGTTCGGGAGGACTGCCGAGTGCCCGGCTCACCTGCGACCTCACCGCGCCCGCGCGACTGTCCGCACCGGCAACGGTGACCATCGCCAACAACCACCGGACCGACGCCGCCGGATGGCACGAGATGACCGCAGCCGGCGACGGCGTACGTCTGGTGAACTCCGGCTTGCCCCAACACAGCCTGAGCGACGAATTGCGGGCGTACCCACCCGCCGACGCGCTTACGCTCGACGTCCGGACCGCGGCCCTCCGGGTCGAGCCCGGGCCTGCCGCCCCGGGTAGCCCTGCCGCCCCGGGTAGCCCGGCCGCCACGGACGGACCGGGCCCGGTGGCGGCGGGCACGGCATGGGCAGAACGCCAGTTCGAGGCCCTGGGCGGAGGCCGCCTCACGCCGCTGCTCGCGATCCTGGCCGTGCTGGCCGCCGTACTGCTCGGCGCAGGACATGCCGCCCTGCCGGGGCACGGTAAGACTGTGCTGGCGGCGTACCTGGCCGGGCGGCGTGGCAGGGTACGGGACGCGGTCGCCATCGGCGCCACGGTGACGGTCAGCCACACCGGAGCAGTGCTGCTGGTCGGCGCGCTGATCAGCACGAGTACGGCGTTTGCCGGTGACCGGTTGATCGGCTATCTCGGGATGGTCAGTGGCCTGATCATCGCCTCAGTGGGGATCGCCATGCTGGTCGCCGCCATACGCCGTCGCCCCGCCCGCGCACATCGGCACGCGGACGCCGACGACCACACCCACGACCAGGAACCGCCGCATCACCATGATCACGGGCACCACCATGATCACGGGCACCACCACGATCACGGGCACCTCCACGATCACGGACATCACCATGGCGCACCGGCCGGGCGGCTCGGGCTGGCCGGTATCGGTTTGGCCGGCGGCCTGGTGCCCAGCCCGTCGGCGCTGGTGGTCCTGCTCACCGCGGTCGGCGTCGGGCGCGCCCTGTTCGGCGTGCTGCTGGTGTTCGCGTACGGCCTCGGCATGGCGGGCACACTCACCGCGGCCGGGCTGCTTCTGCTCGTCGTACAGCGCCGGGTCGCCCTTATCAAGGGCCGGCCGGCGCGACTGCTCGCTCGCGTCGGCACGGCGGCGCCAAGAGCCTGGCCGCTGATCACCTCAGCGGTCGTACTCCTCGTCGGTGTGGGCCTCGCCGTTCGCGCCGCCGCCGCACTGAGCGGTCGCGGATGAATCACGGCCGGGCCGCCGGAATCGACGGCATGGCCGGCCGGATGATCATGTGGGAATGCGGGATCGCGCTGCCCGCCCCACCGGGATCGGCCTTCTCATTCGGTGCAGTCGCCGGCCTCCTCCACGATGCGGGACGTGCTGATCGTCGGCAACAACTGGGACGGAACCGCCGACGTCATCGACGTGCGCACGTACCAGAGGGTGCGCCGGGTCAACGTGATTCCGGACAAGAACGCCCGTCTAGCCGAGATCTACCTCGACCCGATCCGGCCGGCCGCCCTGTCGGTGATCTCGTACGCGGCTGAAACCGAGGTGACCCGCGTTCCCGTCGGAGACCACCCGCAGCGCCCCCGCACCGCTCAGATTGCCGAGGCGGTCCTGCGATGACATACGCCGTAGCCGACCCCCACGGTCAGCGCGAGGCTCCCGGGATAGTTGGGACGCGGATGTGTCACCAGCGGAAGGGCGCGCTGGGCGCGCCGGGGCGCGTACGTTCGAAGCGGCGACGGCTCAGATCGGACGTCACCGACATCGCGGGGCGCGAGCGGCCGTGGGACCGGGCGGCTCGCCGCTTCCTAGTGGTTGGCGTAGTAGTGCCGGGCGATCTGCTGAGCGGTCAGCTCACTGGTGTAGATGGCTACCTCGTCGATGCTGCCGACGAGATAGTCGCTGGTGGGGCGGTTGGGGTAGGCGGAGCCGTTGTAGAGGTAGACCCCGCCCCAGCGCCAGTAACCGGGAGTGATGGTGGCTGCGGAGGTATTGGAGTCCGTGGCAACGACCACGCCGTCGACGTAGAGCCTGGTGCCGCCGGTGGGGCCGAGGGTAGCGGCGGCGTAGTGCCAATTGCCGTCGTTGTACGAGTTGGTACTTCGTACGGACACGAAAGCGCTGGGTTTGACCACGAAACTCACTTTGCCGCCGCTGTCGATGTACATGGTGCGGTCGCTGGCGCCCGAGGCGGCGTTATTGGTGTTCGCCTGCAAACCGATGAGAGTCCCGCCGAGCGGACCGGCGACCCGGAACCAACATTCGAGGGTGAACGTGGTGGGGCTGGCCGGATTGGCCGCGGTGTTGTTGTAGCCGTTGGCGGTGCCGGCGTACGCGACCGCCTTGGTGGCGGTGAGCCCTTGCTGGGCTCCTTGCAGGGCGCCGGGGATGCCGGCGGTCATGTCGGCCTCGGTGACGATGGAGGCCGGATCGTTGTCGAGCGCGGACGTAACGTCGCTTCCGGTCAGCGCACGGGGGTAGAGCCGGACGTTGTCGACCTGGCCGTTGCCGAGCGGCGCTTCGAAGACGCCGGCCCACTTGTTCCGACCGACTTCCAACAGGGTGGCGTCCCAGTCGGCGGCCGGCGAGGCCGACTCGGTCTGCAGCGTTCCGTTCACGTACATCCTGATGGTCCCGCCGGCGCCACTCTTGGTGTAGACCCCGACCAGGTGAGTCCATCCGGTGCTCGCACCGCTGTTCGAGCTCACCTGTGAGTAGACACCGCCGTCGGTAGCGGTGACCAGGAACGCCCATTTGTAAGGGAAGACAGAGTCCTGCTTCAACACGAAGGCGCTGCCGGTCGTACCGGCGGCACTGACCACGGCCCTGGGTCTGGCGGCGGTCGCGGAGATGTAGACCCACGCCGAGACAGAGAAGCTCTGGTCGGTGTGCACCCCGCCGGTGCTGCCCTCCACGTAGCCGTAGTGGGTGGCATCCGTGTAAGGCAGGCTGACGGAGTTGCCGGAGTGCGCGTTGGCGGCGGTGAAGGTCGGCAATGAGGCGCTGGTGCCCACCCAGCCGAGTGTGCCGGTGTTGTCGGCGCCGGCGCCGTCCGCGGTGGTGGTGCCGGAGCCTTCGGAGAAGTCCCACTTGGTGGTGGTCTGGTCCGTGGCCAGGGTCAAGATCTCGGCGGCCGGGAGCGCCCGCCGGTAGATCCGCACATCATCGATCTTGCCGTTGAACTGCTTCTGGTAGTTGTTGTCGTTCCATCGGGCCTGACCGGCCTGCACCAGCCCGGTAGCGTCCCAGTCGGTGTTCGGGGCGGCGGATCTGGTCTTGGTACCCGAGGAGTAGCCGTCGACGTAAAGGGTCAGCAGACGCGAGCTGCTCACGTACACCCCGGCCAGATGGACCCAGACCCCGACGACCGCGGTGTTGGTGGACACCGCCTCCTCGATGGTCGGGCTGACGCCGTCGCTGACCGGCATGGTGATCGCCCACTTGTTGGACCCGTAGGCGTAGCGCAGCGCGAAGCCGTAGGTGTGCACCCCGTTCTGGCTGACGATGGTCTGGTCGAAGAACGAGCTGATGCCGGCGAAGTTCGCCCAGGCGGTGACGGTGAAGTCGGCGTTGGTGTGCACCGCCGTCGTGGCGCTCTGCACATACTGACTGGAGCCGTTGAAGCTCAGCGCCGACCCGGACATCCCGGTGACCCAAGCGGGTGAGCCGGAGAGAGCGCCGCTGTTGGACGCGCCGGACGAGTCGTACGTAATGGTGGTGCCGGCGTTCTCGTCGAACTTCCACCGGGTGGACGGACCGTTGGTGATGCCGTCGAACGTGCCCGGATGGGTGGAGGACGAGTCCGCCGCGGCAAGCGTCGCCGCCGCCGACCCGGCTTCCTCACTTCGGTGGTACGCCCATGGCGTGTTGCTCGCCACCGACGCCGGGTAGTCCGGGAATGACGCCGCCGCAGTGATCGTGTTCCCGGAATTGGTCGTGGTGCCTGTGAACGCCGACCACACCGGCTCCACCAGCGCGGCGAACAAGCCGAGCAAGGCAAGCCCCACCGACACCACGAGAACCTTCTTGCGGTACCGCTGAACGATCACGGGGGGGCGGAATGCCATATGATCCACCGTACCGGTTATTTCGGGCTCCCGGGCGCGAACGAGCATCTGCGCGGCCCACAATGCGCACCCGCAGCGCACCGCAAGTCCTACGAGATGTGGCGGAAAATCCTGGGCGGAGAACCCGCGCTCCATCAGCCGTAACGGGCGCTGAGAGCCGAGCCGTTTCCCGCCGGGTTGCCGGGCCCGGGATGAGCCGCAATCGAAGAATTGGCGGTATCTGTCTGCACCGGTTGTTACGGACGGGGACCAGAGGGTACGCGAAGGGCAACGTCACCCGGTTGAAGATCGAGGACTCGTCCGTGCCACAACTGTGTTCCAGACGGAGCGCAGGATCGTCAACACCACCCCGAGGCCATGAGGGCAGACCGCCATGGAGGAGCGATCGGGAGCGGCCACACCGATGGAGACGAGCGTCATAGACAACCCACAAGCCAGCCGCTTCGAGCTGCACGTCCAGGGCGAGGTGGCGGGCTTCCTTGCCTACGAGCGGACCGTCGACATCGTGTCGTTCATCGAGCTTACGACCGATCTACGCCGGGCCGGACTGGGCCTGGGTCTGGTGCTGGTCCGCAAGGCCCTGGACGCGGTCAGCGCTGAGGGACGGTCCGTGCTGCCGGTATGCCCGTTCGTGCGCGACTTCATCCAACGACACCCCGTGTACCTGGATCTGGTGCCCGCCGATCAGCGAGAACGATTCGAGCTTTCACCCGTCCCGGAGGCATGATCCGGCTCGGCCGACACGGTCTCCCCCAGCTTCACGACGGCAGTCTGCGATGCGGCATCGTGGGTCGCACCACCGCGTCCACCCGCCGGTCACCGTCCGAGTCGGAGGGTGATCTTGCACGGGATCGGGGGGTCGAGGCCCTTATGGGTGTCAGGCGGGCGGTACGACCGGTTTCGTCTGGGCGCGGTCAAGGGCTGCCTTCCGGTAACGGGAGGCAGCGTCCGGGAGGGAGCCGGAGGCTGCGGAGTCCGTTTCAGGGCAAGCTATTGAGTGATCGGAGCCGTTTCGTGACGAGTCTGGGTTCAGATCCAATCCCCGTTCCCGCCAGCGGCACGCCGGCCGGCGTGTCCGGTGCGGGGGGCCCGCCCGCCAAGCTGATCGTCGGGATCACGGTGGCGGGAACGGCGGCCACGCTGTTGCTCGACGAGTTCGGTGTTCCTCGGTGGGTCACCGCCGGGGCGTTCGTGGGCTACGGCGTGGTGATCGCCGGGTTGCTGCTGGTGGCGCTGTGCAGCACACATAATCCGGCCCGGCATTGGTTGATCTACCGGCTGTTGACGGTGTTGGCGGGTTGGGTGCCGGCGCTGGCCGAGGCGGTCCGGCCCGGTGTTCCTCCGTCCGGGCGGTCGGCCGGTTCGCCGGGTACGGAGCCGGTCCCGTAGTCGGCGCGGGAGGTCCGTGGTCCGGCAGCGGAGGCGACGAGGTGTCCTCGGGCCTCCGCTGCCGGATGGTCGCTTCGCTCGTACGCCGGAGACGGTCACCGTGGGTTTCACAGTCGCAGGGCCTGTTCCGGGATCAGGCCGGTGGTGGCGG
>CBIHNN010000063.1:0-29170 GCA_966211315.1 uncultured Micromonosporaceae bacterium
TGGTTGTCGCTGTCGGATCCGGTCCCTGGTTGGTGGTGGGCGTGTCGGTCGACGTTGGGGCTCATTTCGGCAGGTCGGTGTGGTGTGCCGGGCGCTGACCACCAGATGGAGCTGTTGTTGTCATCCGAATGGGAATGGTCCTGCCGTACGTCGTGGTCCTCGCCGGGGTCGGAGGGTATGGACCAGTGCCGGCGGTGTCGTGGGTCGCCGAGGGGGGGCAGGTGGTTGTCGCTGTCGGATCCGGACCCTGGTCGGTGGTGGGCGTGTCGGTCGACGTGGGGGCTCGCATCGGCAGGTCGGTGTGGTGTGCCGGGCGCTGACCACCAGATGGAGCTGGCGGTGCCATCCGAATGGGAATGGTCCTGCCGTACGTCCTGACCCTCGCCGGGGTCGGAGGTTATGGACCCCTGTCGGCGGTGTGGTGCGTCGTCGACGGGGTGCGTGTGGTTGTCGCTGTCGGATCCGGTTCCTGGTTGGGAGTGGGCGTCTCGATCGAGGGCTGGGTTCGGTTCGGCGAGTCGGTGTGGCGTGCCCGGCGCTGACGACGAGCCGGAGCTGTCGTTGTCATCCGACAGGGGATGTTCCTGCCGTACGTCATGGTCCCCGCCGGAGTCGGTCGGTGTGGACGATTGGTGCGCGTTCGGGGCGTCATCGGCGGGGTGCGTGGTCTGGCCGCTGCCGTAGTCGAGCCGACTGCTCGCGCTCGGGCGGGTCGGTGGGTCGATGTAGCGGTTGAGGGTGACTTCGAGGTGGTCGGCCGGGGAAATGGACAGTTTGTTGCCCGGGTTCATCGCGCTGTGCCGCGTACCCCAGGCACCGTTGAAGCCCCCGTTGGCGGCTCCGGCGACCCAGTCACCGGAGAGCCCGAACACGGCGTCCTGTGCGGCGCCCTCGGCCATGCCGGCAACCGCCCCGTATCCGCCGGCCCAGACCAGGTCCGCGGCCTTGCCTACGGCCGGTAGAAGCTGCCCGGTGCCGGTCAGCCGGGTGAGACTGTCGCCGAGGGGCTGACGGAGACCGGTGTCGGCCAGCCTGGCGGCACCGGCTCGCAGGATCCCACCCGCGAAGCCCGCACCGATGCCTACCGCGCCGCCGACCGCCCCGTTGATCGCGGCGGTGCGCAGCTGTGTCCTGTTCAGCGACCGGCGGTGGCCTTCCGCGAGCTCGATCAGCTGGGCCAGTAGGTTAAAGCCGACCTGCGCCAGTACCGATTCGGTGACCCTGGTGACGACGATGAGGCTCGCGCGGCGCAGGATGAGCTGGAGATGCACCCGGCATGCGGCCAGGTGAACGGCGGCTCGCGCCGCACCGCCGAACCACAGCGTCGCCGCGTCCATCATCAACTGTGTCCAGAGCACCACCAGGCAGCCGATGATGGTGACTCGCAGCGTCTCGATCTCGTTGGCCAGCTCCTCCAGCGAATCGGCGGCCGAGTCACAACAGCGGGCGAGGGCTGGCAGGATGGCGTTCTCGTCATCCATGCCGGACCCGACCAGCCCCGTCAGGTACTGGTCGAAGGCCTCCCGGGTGCCGCCTTCCAGTCCCTCATGCACCAGGCGTTGGGCGGTGAGCACCTGGTTCGTACAGAAGCGAATCGATGTGGCCGCCGCGTGCCAATCATTGGCCTCAGCCCGCAGAGCCGTCTGGTTACCGGTCGGCCACTTGTTGCCGACCAGGATCATCAACAGGTTCTGCAGGTCCGGCGGTACGTGATGCGCGTCGACCATGCCGCGTCACGCTCCGGGTGCATGCGTGAACGCAAATGACTGCATCGTCTCGGCCGCATGATCGTTGGCGGTGGCGAACGCCTTGGTGGTCTGCTGCAACTGGTCGACCAGGCCATGCAGAACCGTCGGCAGCGTCTCGATGGCGTGCACCAGGGACTGGCGGGGCTCGGCGAACACCGATCCGAAACTCTGCCCCAGGCTCGGATCATCACCCCACGGCTCTGGCCCGGAACGGCCCAGTGCGGCGTCAATCCACCGCGCGGCGCGGTCCGCCTCTGTGGCCGCTTCGTCGGCTACGTTGACCGCCTTGTCGAGCTTATTTGCGTCTACTCGCACGAAATCGGACAGCCCCGGTGGCCCGGCGGGGGCATTCGGCACCGTTGAGTCGAAACCGGGGGCCGTGACCGGGGCGTTGCGATAGCCGCCCACCGGGCCGGGAACCACCGATCTTGGTACCGGGGAATCTGAAGACGGAGCAGGCACAGGTGACCTCACAGCTCTGAAGGGGTGTCTGAAAGCGACCAGCCGGCCGCTAAATCCAGCCCAAGAGGATACCCGTCCCGGGAACCAGCCTTTGCAACTTCTCCGTGAATAATCGCGCAACTCTCACGCGTTTTTGGCGTCGTCGTGGTAGCACGACACCCAATAGCTCAAGCGGCGTGCGTTGTCACAGGCCGGGAACCGGCCCCACAAGGTTGGCCCCAACCAGCCCACTTTCTTATTTACGTCCAATGGGGGCGTTGTCGGTGGAGGAGGCCTGTCGTGAGCGCGGGCAGTGCGGTGCGGGGTAGCGTTCGGACATGGTGGATCAACCGGCGGTGGTCGTACGTGGGGAGGCGACCCACGAGGTGATGCCTGAGCTGGCGCGGATTTCCGTGACGGTGGCGGCTCGCGACAAGGACCGGGCTGCCGTACTCGCCCGGCTGACGGAGCGGGCGGCGGTGCTTCGTGGACTGCTGGACGGATTCGGGGACGTCATCGAGCGGCGGGAGACGGGCGGGGTGCATGTGCGGCCCGAGCTGAAGCGCAGCAGGGAGCGCGTGTCCGCGTACCACGGACGTTTCTCGACGACCGTGACGGTTGGTGACTTCACCGCGCTCGGCGATGTGATCCTGCGGGTTGCGGACCTGGAGCAGGCCAGCGTGTCCGGGCCGTGGTGGGAGCTGCGACCGAACAGCCCGGTCGTCGGCGCGGCGCGCCGCGCGGCCATCGGTGACGCGGTGTCGCGAGCTCGGGAGTACGCGGCGGCGGTCGGTGCCCGCCTCGATCGGCTTGTCGAGATCGCGGACGAGGGGGGTGGGCCTGGAGGGACGGTGCGGATGGCCGCCTACGATGCCGGCGGGATGGAGGCAGGACAGCTCGAACTGGAGCTCGATCCTCAGATGCAGACGGTCTACGCGGCAGTGCGGGTGAGGTTTCTGATCACCGAACCGGCGAATCTGGGCGATGAGCGGGCCGACGACGATGGGTTCGGAGAGACCTTCACCGTTTGACAGTTCCGGAACGGAAATTGCTTCCCTGTCACGGCATCGTTATCTATTCTGTTCCTCTGTGCATCGTCCTCCCACGCTCTGTTACCGGCGGTGCACGCAACGGCGCCAACGGGTTCCCTGATCAGGAACCCGTTCCGCTTATTCGGACACCGGTGCACCGAAACGCTCCTCGCCGGACCGCGCGTTCGCCGGGTGCGGGCGCGGGAGGCAGCCCGGGCCGTCGCCATGTATGACAGCGACACCCGTGAGGTCACCTGCCGGCGGGTTGACGGCAGAGGCTGGTGAGCAAGACACCGAGGACGGTGGGTTTCCAGATCCTCATCGGCCGATCTTCGTTGCGGTGCCCCTGATCCGAACCGTGAACGTCGTGCGTTGGCAGCCGTCGTCGACCGAGGGAGGCATGTACACCGGGATGGTCTCCACCGTCTTCGTCTGCTCGGCGCGCAGGACGAACGGGAGGCGGCCGGTGTAGCGGCGTACCAGCAGGTTCGTCTGGTTGGGCAGGCACAAGCGGCTGGAGGTTGAGGTGAGGGTGCCGTCCAGCTTCTCGACCTGCACGTCGTAGCGGTACGGGTTGGTGAGCGTCAGTCTGATGTTGCGCGTCGCACCGGGGTAGAGGCCGCCGACCGGGGTGCCGCTTGTCGTGAACGTGACCCGCCCGCGGCCCGAGCCGGCGCCGCGGAATGAGGCTGCCTCGGTTGTTTCGGTGGGACCCGGGCCGTTCAGCCAGAGCAACGCCGTCACCGCGAGACTGCCGAGCACGGCCGTCGTCACGGACATGTGCCAGCGCAGCACGACGTCCTCCATCGTGGTGGGAAGCGAAGGTGGGCGCACGCACGAGCGTCCGCCCTCCGGAGACAGACGTTCAGCACTTTGTCGGTGCGTGCAGCGCCGGACCGGTGGAGGCGGTCCGGCGCTGCACCAAAGGTTCCGCATCGGGAGGGTCGCTGACGATCGGGAGACCGCTTGTCCTATTCGGTGCATTGCGTCGGGTTCTGACTTCGGTCGGCCTACCCCTGCAGGGTGACGCGCGGCCGCAGGATCGTGCATCGTGTCGATCGGCGGCAGGGGCTGGAGCGGTCACATCGTCGCCCTGGCTGCGGTGATGCGCGCCTAGCACCTTCCCGCATCCCGCTCAAATAGACAGCGAGTGATGGTGTGCCGTTTCGAGGCCGCATCCGGCCTTCAGGCCAACCTGCGCGGGCGGCGTCCGGCGCTGCCAACGCCCCGGAAGTACCGATGGAGTCAAGCGGTCCGGCGGCGCAGATCCGATCATGTCCGGGCAACTCCACCGGAACGTCCGCGCGGCCAATCGCCACGGCAGGCGGTGGGCGGGTAGGCAGGAGCGGGCCGGTGCGGTTTGATGGTCAGCGCGATGATCGGCGGCCGGTCATGAGGTGGGCCGCCATATCCGTGGGGGTGAGATGTCACCGACCGAGCCGGCGCTCGTGGCCCGTGCACGGGGTCTCGCCGCGGGCGGCCAGTGGGCGTCTGCGACGGAGCTGCTCGAGAAGTGGGTCGCGGCGCACCCCGCGGATCCCGATGCTCTCGTGCTGCTCTCGGACACCCTGGTCCTGTCCGGCGCCGATGTCGCGGAAAGCCTCCAGCCCCTCGAACGCGCCGCCGCCCTCAACTCCGACGACCCGGTTGTGACGGGTATCCGGGCCGCCATGGTCAGTCGCTACCCGCGAGGTCTCGACCTGCTCTTGACGACCAAGGCAGGGCCACTGGCATTCATGCTGTTCATCGGCTGGTTCTGGGCGGACGTGCACCCCGCCACCACCGGCAGCCGGGCCATGCTGGCCGCGGCCGCGGCGTCGCTGGTGCTCGCGGTGGTGGCGGCCCGGCACGACCGGCTCAGCCCGCGGCCGGCGGCGTTGGCCGTGCCCGGACTCGCCGTCGGCATCGCCGGCGACGTGGTGGTGGGCGTCACCGCATGTCTGCTGACCGTCGGCAACGGCGGGTTGCCCGGCGCGGGCATCGCGTTCGGCATGGCCACGATCGGGTTGTGCGTCCTCGCGGGATGCGCCTCCCGGTGGGCGATCCGGCGAGCGCTCAACCGGTGATCATTCGTTGGCGTGCAGGGCGGCGTTCAGCTCGATGCCGGTGCCCTTGCGCGGACGCGCCTCGAGCGCACCGCTCACCGAGTTGCGCCAGAACAGCAGCCCGTTGTGGCCGGCCAGATCGCGGGCCTTCACGACCCGCCCGTCCGGCAGGGTCAGCTTCGACGCGGCGGTGATGTAGGTACCCGCCTCGACGACGCAGTCGTCACCGAGCGAGATCCCGACACCGGCGTTCGCCCCAAGCAGGCTGCGCTCGCCAATGCTGATCTTCTCCTTGCCGCCTCCGGACAGCGTACCCATGATCGAGGAACCGCCCCCGATGTCGGAACCGTCGCCGACCACCACGCCCGCGACGATGCGGCCTTCGACCATGGACGTGCCCAACGTGCCCGCGTTGAAGTTCACGAAGCCCTCGTGCATCACCGTCGTGCCCGACGCGAGATGCGCACCCAGGCGGACCCGGTCCGCGTCCGCGATGCGCACACCCGGCGGCGTCACGTAGTCCGTCATCCGCGGGAACTTGTCGATGCCGTACACCGCCAGGTGCCGGCCCGCGGCACGCTCGATGAAGCGCAGCTCATCGACCTGATCCGGCGGGCACGGCCCCGCGGACGTCCAGGCCACGTTGGGCAGGGCACCGAAAATGCCGTCGAGGTTCTGCACGTTCGGCCGCACCAGGCGGTGGGACAACAGGTGCAGCCGGAGGTACGCGTCCGCGGTGTCCTTGATCGGGTCGCGGAGACTGCCGATCTCCGTCCGCACGACCACGGTCGACAGGCTCGGCAGCGCCCGCGGCCCCGGGGCGGGCAGCTCCTGCAGAGGATCCGGCAGCTCACCGAGCCCCAGGTAGCCGGAGGGATACCAGGTGTCGAGCACCTGCCCGTCGGCGGTCACGGTGGCCAGGCCCACACCCCAGGCGGACGACGTCGACATCGCATGATTCACGAGCCGGATAGTACTCACACCCGGGTGCGACGCCGCCGGTCACCTGGCTGACCGGGCGTGAAGCGGCGACGGATTCGGCGTCACCGCGGGCCGGTAGGGTGCCCGTATGGCGAACCCGCTCACCCCCGACGTGCTGATGGATCCGGTTCTGCTGACGCAGGCGCTGGTCGACGTCGAGTCCGAGTCGCGCAACGAGAAGGCGATCGCCGACTCCGTCGAGGAGGTGCTGCAGCAGACTGCGCACCTGCGCACCGAGCGGTACGGCAACACGCTCATGGCCCGGACGAACCTGGGCCGCAACCAGCGGGTGGTTCTCGCCGGGCACCTCGACACCGTCCCGCACAACGACAATTTCCCGTCGACGGTCGTCGACGACCTGATCTACGGCTGCGGTACGTCCGACATGAAGTCCGGCGTCGCCCTCGCCCTGCACCTCGCGGTCACCCTGCCCGACCCGCGCTTCGACCTCACCTACTTCTTCTACGAGGCGGAGGAGATCGACAGCCGGTACAACGGGCTCAACCTCGTCTCCCAGGTCCACCCGGAATGGCTGAGCGCGGACTTCGCCGTCTTGCTGGAGCCCACGTACGGGGTGGTCGAGGCCGGGTGCCAGGGGACGTTGCGGGTGCTGGTGCGCACCAGCGGGAAGCGGGCCCACGCCGCGCGGGCCTGGCGCGGGTCCAACGCCATCCACGCCGCCGGGACGGTGCTGCGCCGGCTGGACAGCTACGAGCCCCGGCGGGTCACGATCGACGGTTGCAAGTACCGCGAGGGGCTGAACGCCGTACGGATCTCGGGCGGGGTCGCCGGGAACGTGGTGCCGGACGCCTGTGAGGTCGAGGTCAACTTCCGGTTCGCGCCGGATCGCTCGGAGCGGGAGGCCCTGCAGCACGTACTCGAGGTGTTCGACGGTTTCGAGGTCGAGTTGACGGACTCGGCGGCCGGGGCGATGCCCGGGCTGACGGCGGACCCCGCCCGGGAGTTCCTGGCCGCGGTCGGCGCTGAGCCGGCCGCGAAGCTCGGATGGACGGATGTGGCGCGGTTCGCGGCACTGGGTATTCCGGCCCTGAACTACGGGCCGGGGGATCCGCTGCTCGCTCACGCTCCCGACGAGCACGTGGAGATCGGCAAGATCCGGGACGGAGCCGCGACGCTGCACCGCTGGCTGGGCTCCGACGAGGGCTGACCCGACGGAACCCGACGCTAGGCGGCGGGTTCGGGTCTCTCTTCGGGCTCGTCGTCGATGACGGGGGCAGCGGTGGGGGCGAGAGCTATGGCGAGCCGGCGTTCGGCGACCGCCGCGCGAATCCGGCGCTGCATGCGGCGACGTACCTTGAGTTGTTCGGTACGGGTCATCACGGGGGCTCCTTCGCTCGAGCTGGCCCGGCGGGCGGGCCGGGACTCCGTGTGCCGTGCGGGGTACGAACTTAGACGGTCCGTCGCTACTTTCGGTTGCTACACATTCGCAAAAGAGTGACGGTGCCGCAATCCTCTTTCAGGTCCGGGACCCGCACGGATGATCCCGAGGACACCAACGGCAACCACCGTCCGGGCACACTTCGCCCAGCCGGACGCAGTGTCACCGCGGCGGCCGTGGGCGCGTTGGGGGATCCCCCGCCGCCCTCCGACTACCGTTGATCGCATGACTGATCGACGAGCCGGGCGTGGACCTGCGCCGGAGCGGCATCGGGGCGCGGTGACGCTGCGCCGGGACTCGATTCCGCCGAGCACCGCGGACCAGCGGCTGCTGGACTCGCGAGGGCGTAACGACTGGAAGACCAAGGACGCGTGGCGGGCACTGCGGATCCTGTCGGAGTTCGTGGAGGGCTTCGACACCCTGGCCGATCTGCCGTCCGCGGTCAGCGTCTTCGGCTCGGCGCGCAGCCAGCCCGACAGCCCCGAGTGTGTGCTGGCCGAGCAGGTCGGCGCGGCTCTGGCCAAGGCGGGGTACGCGGTGATAACCGGTGGTGGCCCCGGCGTCATGGAGGCGGCGAACCGGGGAGCCGCCGATGCCGGCGGGATGAGCGTCGGGCTGGGCATCGAGCTGCCGTTCGAGCAGGGCCTCAACGACTGGGTCGACATCGGCATCGACTTCCGGTACTTCTTCGCCCGCAAAACCATGTTCGTCAAGTACGCGCAGGCGTTCGTCGTGCTGCCCGGCGGGTTCGGGACGCTCGATGAGCTCTTCGAGGCGCTGACCCTGGTACAGACCCGCAAGGTGACCCGGTTCCCGGTGGTGCTGATGGGGACGGCGTACTGGCAGGGGTTGCTGGACTGGCTGTCGGCCACGATGCGCGAATCCGGCAAGATCGGCCCCGACGACCTGGACCTGATGCTCGTCACGGACGACGTGGCGGAGGCCGTACGGCACATCGTCGAGGCGGATGCCGCGCTGCTCGGCGAGCGGGACGCCCTGCAGCAGTCAGTGGTCCGCGAGGCCGACGAGAAGGCGGGTAGCTAGTGGCGGCGGTCTGTGTCTTCGGTGCGTCGTCCTCCAGCCTCGGCCAGCGCTGGCTGGATCTGGCGACAGAGACGGGCCGTGAGCTGGCCCGGCGCGGGCACACGCTGGTGTCCGGGGGTGGTTGCGTCGGCATGATGGGTACGGTCGCCGACGGCGCCCGGGCGGGCGGAGCGCACACGATCGGCGTCATCCCGCAGTCGCTGGTGGACCGCGAGGTCGCGGACACCGCCTCGGATGAGCTGCTGGTGACGTCCGGCATGTCGTCCCGTAAGGACCTCATGATCGACAAGTCGGACGCGTTCGTCGCACTGCCCGGCGGGCTCGGCACGCTCGACGAGCTCTTCGAGGTGTGGACGACCGCCACGATCGGCACGCATCGCAAGCCGATCGTGCTGATCGATCTCGGCGGCTTCTACGCCGGGCTGCTCGCCTGGCTGGGCCAGCTCGCCGAGACCGAGTTCGTCCGGCGGGCGGCCCTGGAACTGGTCACCGTCGTGGGGTCGGTGGCGGCGGCGTTCGACGCGGTCGAGGCGCAGCTGGCGGCGCGACAACGCGGCTGAGCGGGGCGGTCGGCTGACCGCACGGGCCGGCGGGGTCAGCGTAACCATCTGACAACGTTCGCCGTCATCGGTCGACGCTCCGCGAAGGAAGTCGACGCTTCGCGAAGGAAGCGGTACGTACCGCCGTGTCCGACTTCCTGTCGGACGGTCGTGGTTCGATTGTCGGGTGACGAGTGGTGGCGGGAGGGCGGCGGCGTACCGGCTGGTGCGGCGGCCGGTCGAGAGCGCCACCGAGCTGGTTCAGGATCCGGCGCAGCGCTACGTCGCCGCGCACACCGACGGGCCGCTGCTCGTCGTGGGCGGGCCCGGCACCGGCAAGACCGCAACGCTCATCGAGTCCGTCGCGGCCCGGGTGGCCGAGGGCACCGATCCGGAACGGATCCTGGTCCTGACGTTCGGCCGGCGCCTTGCGGCCGAACTGCGGGACCGCATCGAGGTACGCATCGCCGCCGAACCCGGCCGCATCATGCACGAGCCGCTTGTGCGCACCTTCCACGCCTACGCGTTCGGCCTGCTCCGGCGGGCCGCGGCCGAGCACGGTGAGCCGTCGCCCCGGCTGCTTACCGGGCCCGAACAGGATCTGATCATCCGGGAGCTGCTCGAGGTCGTCGGGGACGAGAACGCCGCCGACACCGTCGGCTGGCCCGACGGGCTACGGGCGGCGATCCCCACGCGGGCGTTCGCCCAGCAACTGCGCGACCTGCTGCAACGTGCGGCGGAACGGGGCGTCGGCGCGGTCGGGCTGGCCCGGCTGGGGGAGCGGCTCGGACGTGACGACTGGCCTGCGGCCGCCCGGTTCCTGCGCGAGTACGTCGCCGTCCTCGCCCTGCGAGAGTCCACCGGCCGCGGCTCCGTCGCGTACGACCCGGCCGAGCTGGTCCGGGCCGCCGCCGGGCTGCTCCGCGACGACCCCGGCCTGCTGGTCGCGGAACGCCGCCGCCTCGCCTTCGTGTACGTCGACGAGCTCGCCGACACCGACCCCGCCC
Source organism: uncultured Micromonosporaceae bacterium (assembly GCA_966211315.1). Classification (GTDB taxonomy): domain Bacteria; phylum Actinomycetota; class Actinomycetes; order Mycobacteriales; family Micromonosporaceae; genus CBIHNN01. Next base: position 10,236 of record CBIHNN010000063.1, read on the forward strand.
AGATCGAACTCCTCGAACTCGTCGCCGGCGGCGGTACCCCGCTCGTCGCGTTCGCCGATCCCGACTCCTCCGTGTACGGCTTCCGCGGCGCCGACCCGGACATCGTCACCACCTTCGGGCACCGCTTCCGTACGGCCACCGGCGCACTCGCCGAAACCGTGGCGCTGCACCTCAACTACCGCAGCGGTGCCCGCCTCACCGAGGCTTCCCGCCGGATCGCCCGGCGCCTGCGTGGCCCGGTCGGGCACCGGGTTCAGCAGGCGGTGGAGCCGGGCGGCACGCTCCAGGTGCGGACGTTCCGCAGTGCCACCAGCGAGGCGGCGTGGGTTTCGCACGTCCTGCGCGAGGCACACCTGCTGCACGGGGTGCCCTGGTCCCGGATGGCGGTCCTGCTGCGGTCGACCGCCGTACAGCTGGCGCCCCTTGCGCGGGCGCTCGCCGGGGCGGGCGTACCCACGGTTGTCCTGGCCGAGGACCTGCCGCTGCACCTGCAACCCGCCGTCGCTCCGCTGTTGTTGCTGCTCCGCGTCGCCCTCGAACCGGAACGCCTCGACGAGGAGGCGGCGGTCTCCCTGCTGCACTCGCAACTCGGCGGCGCCGATCCGCTCGCCGAACGCCGCCTCCGCCAAGGCCTGCGTGCCCTCGCGCTGGCTGGTGGCGACCGGCGGCCGTCGGGTGAACTGATCGTGGCCGCCCTGCGCGACCCGGCAGACCTCTGGGCGATCGACCGCCGCTGGGCCGTCCCCGCTCAACGGGTCGCGCAGCTCATCGCCGTCGCCCAGGAGGCCGCGCACCGGCCCGGCGCCACCGCCGAGGAGGTCCTCTGGGCCGTCTGGCAGGGCAGCGGGCTCGCCGACCGCTGGTACGCCGCGAGCGCCCGCCAGGGCACGGCCGCCGACCCGCAGGGCCGGCAGTGGCGCGCCGAAGCCGCCGACCGCGACCTCGACGCGGTCCTCGTCCTCTTCGACGCCGCGGCCCGGTTCACCGACCGGCTGCCCGGCGCCCGTACCGAGGTCTTCCTCGACCACGTCCTCGGCCAGGACCTCCCCGCCGACTCCATCGCCCCGAACGCCGACCGCGGCGACGCCGTCCGGCTGCTCACCGCCCACGCAGCCAAGGGCCACGAGTGGGATGTGGTCGTGGTCGCCGGAGTCCAGGAGGGCATCTGGCCCGACCTGCGGCTACGGGGAAGCCTGCTCGGCTCCGAACGGCTTGTCGACGTGCTGGCCGGCCGGGATCCCGGCGGGGCGGCGGCGCTGGTCGGGCAGACGTCCGCGCTGCTGATCGAGGAGCGGCGGCTGTTCCATCTCGCGGTATCCAGGGCGCGACGGACGTTGGTGGCGACGGCGGTGGCGTCGGCGGGGGTGGGTGGTTCGGACGGTGAGGAACAGCCCAGCCGTTTCCTCTACGAACTCCTCGGTCACGACCCGACGGACTCGTCCGACTCCGACGGCCCACCCGACTCCGACGGCCCACCCGACTCCGACGGCCCGCATGGCGGGGACGGTGATGGTCCGCGGGACGGTGATGGTCCGCGGGACGGTGACGGCCCGTCCGCCGGCGCCGAAACCCAAGCCGAATCCCGGGCCCCCGTGGGAAGGGCCGCCGGGCGGGCCGTTGAACGGGCACCCGAGAGCGGCGCGAGCGCGGCAGAGGGTGCAGCGAGCAGCGGGCACCGCCCCGAAGGGTGGGAGCCCGTGGAGTTGCCGGTAGGCAAGGTGCCGCGGGCGCTCACCCTGCCGGCGCTTGTGGCGGAGCTGCGTACCGTCATGGTTTCCCGTGGGGCGGCGCCGGAGCGCAGGCGCGCCGCGGCGGTCGAGCTCGCGCGCCTGGCCGCCGCGGGCGTGCCCGGTGCACACCCGGACGAGTGGTGGGGGCTGCGGTCCCTGTCGGATGATCGGCCGCTCGTCGAGGAGGGTGAGGCGGTCACGGTGACGCCGTCGTCGATGGAGAGTGCGCTGCGGTGCAGCCTGCGCTGGCTGCTGGAAAGGCACGGCGGAGCCGCGCCGCCCGGACCCGCGCAGGGGGTCGGGAACCTGGTGCACGCTGCGGCCATGCTGGCCGAGGACGCCACCGCGGACCGGCAGCAGCTGGTCGATTATGTGGCGGGGCGTTTCGACGCGATCGAGTTGGCGGCGCGCTGGCTGGCGGGCAGTGAGCAGCAACGGGCCGAGCAGATGGTGGACAAGCTGCTGCGGTGGCTGGCCGTGAACCCGCGGCGGCTGCTGGCGATCGAGCACGAGTTCGCGGTGCGGCTGGACGATCCGACCCGGCCGATCGAGTTGACCGGACGGGTGGATCGGCTCGAGGTGGACGATGCCGGGCGGCTCGTCGTCATCGACCTGAAGACCGGCAAGTCGACGACTGTGACCGGGTCGGACATCGGCGAGCACCCGCAGCTGGCCGGGTACCAGGCGGCAGTGGAGGCGGGCGGGTTCTCCGAGTTCGGGCAGGAGAGCGGCGGCGCGGCGTTGGTGCAGCTGGGGCCCGGGGTCAAGGCGAAGGAGCAGTTGCAGCTGCCGCTGGCAGACGCGGCCGATCCGGGCTGGGCACACGCGATGGTCCGGCGGACCGCGGACACGATGGCGGCGGCGACGTTCTCCGCGGTGGCGAACAGCAAGTGCCGGATGTGCCCGGTCCGCACCGCCTGCCCGATCTCCGGCAAGGGCCGTCAGGTCGTCGAACCGCCCACGGAGACGGACGCGTGACGCAACCGAGCCTGTTCGCGGAGCCTGCCGCGGGCCGCCGTCTCCGTGCCGACTCGGGGCCGCGCTACACCCCCGTCGAGTTGGCGAAACTGCTGCGGCTGCCCGCGCCGACGAACGAGCAGGCCGCGATCGTCTCCGCGCCCGTCGAGCCGTTGCTGGTGGTCGCGGGGGCCGGGTCCGGCAAGACCGAGACGATGGCCGCGCGGGTGGTCTGGCTGGTCGCCAACGGCTATGCGCGTCCCGACGAGATCCTCGGCCTGACGTTCACCCGCAAGGCCGCGGCCGAGCTCGCGCACCGCGTCCGGACCAGGCTCAATCAGCTGGTACGGCGACTAGGGCGCGACGACGAGCTCAGCGGAGAGCCGACCGTGGCGACGTACCACTCGTTCGCGGCCCGGATCGTGACCGAGCACGGGCTGCGGGCCGGGTTCGAGCCGTCGGCGCGGCTGCTGACCGAGGCGGCGCGGTGGCAGATCGTCGACTCGATCGTGCGGTCGTACCCCGGGGACATGGCAGGGCTGAACCAGGCTCCGTCGACCGTCACAGACGACGTTCTCGCGCTCTCCGGCGAGCTGGCCGAGCATCTCGTCGACCCCGACGACCTGGCGGCGTGGACGGGCCGGTTCTTCGCCGCCGTGCAGTCGCTGCCGGGTCGCGCCTACGCGGAGGTCAAGGAGGTCCTCGGGCGCCAGCACGGCCGGTTGGCGCTGCTCCCGCTCGTGCGGGCGTACGCGCAGCGGAAGCTGGACCTGGAGGCGCTGGACTTCGGCGACCAGCTGGCCCGGGCCGCCACAGTGGCCCGGAACCATCCGGAGGTCGGCGAGATCGAACGCTCCCGGTTCACGGTGGTGCTGCTGGACGAGTACCAGGACACCAGTCACGCCCAGGTGGTGCTGCTGCACTCGCTGTTCGGGGGCGGGCACCCGGTGACCGCGGTCGGCGACCCCTGCCAGTCGATCTACGGTTGGCGTGGCGCCAGCGCCGGAACCCTGGAACGGTTCCCGACGGAGTTCACGGCGGCGGACGGCCGCGAGGCCTGGGTCGAGCAGCTGACCCGTAGCTGGCGGAACCGCCCGGAGATCCTCGACGTCGCGAACGCCATGTCGGCGCCGCTGCGCGCCGCGGGCGCCCGGGTGGCCGAGCTCGTCCCGGCCGTGCAGGTCGCCGAGTCCCTCGGGGGCCGGACCGCACGCGGCAAGAAGGCCGCCACGGTGCACTGTGCGCTGCTGCGGACGTACGGGGACGAGGCCGCCTGGATCGCCGATTCGATGCTCAACGCGTGGCGGTCCGCGGCCCGGATGCCGACGGTGGCCCCGACGGAGATCCCGGTGGACCGGCGGCCCACGAGCGCCGTGCTGGTCCGGCTGCGCAGCCAGATCCCGGCGATCGAGGACGCCCTGCGCGCCCGCGGCATCCCCGTCGAGGTCGTCGGCCTCGGCGGTCTGCTCGACACCCCCGAAGTCCGGGACGTGGTGTGCACGCTGCGCGTCCTGGCCGACCCGACGGACGGGGCGGCCCTGCTGCGGCTGCTCACCGGCGCCCGGTGGCGGATCGGCCCGCGGGACCTGGTGGCGCTGCACCGCCGCGCCCGGGCACTCGTCAAGGCCCGCCGGGACGCCGCCTGGTCCACCGAGCCCGGCGCCGCGAACGCCGATCCGGACGCCGACATCGTCACCGACCGGCTCGACGAGGCCACCCTGGTGGAGGCACTTGCCGACCCCGGTCCGCCGCAGCTGTTCTCCGCCGAGGGCTACGCCCGCCTCCGGGCGTACGGCCGGGAGCTCGCGCAGCTCCGGCAGCGCCTCGACCAGCCGCTGCCGGACCTGGTCGCCGACATCGAACGCACGATCGGCCTGGACGTGGAGGTGGCCGTACGGGCCGCAGGGGGCGGGGATGCGGGGCTGGCACGGGGCCACCTGGACGCCTTCGGGGATGTGGCGGCCCGGTTCGCCGCGGACACCGACGGCGGAACGCTGTCGGCGTTCCTGGCCTTCCTCGCCGCCGCCGAGGAGGAGGAACGCGGCCTCACCCCCGGCCAGGTCGACGTGGTCGAGGGGGCGGTGCAGATCCTCACCGCGCACGCCGCCAAGGGCCTCGAATGGGACGTCGTCGCCGTCGCCGGGCTGACCAAGGACGTGTGGCCGGGGCTGAGCCGCGCCTCCGACCACTACCTGAAGGGCTTGGGCGTGCTGCCGTTCCCGCTGCGCGGCGACGCGAGCGGGCTGCCGGCGTTCGCGCTGGATGACGCCGTCGACCAGAAGGACGTGATGGCGGCGCTCGGCGAATTCAACCGGCAGTGGCGGGCACACGACGAACGCGAGGAGCGGCGGCTCGCGTACGTGGCGGTGACCCGGCCGCGGCGGCTGCTTCTCTGTTCGGGGTTCTGGTGGGGCGAGGGGGTCAAGAGGGCCCGCGGCCCGTCCGTCTTCCTGGAGGAGGTCCGGGGCAGCTGCCTTGCGGGTGCGGGCGTGGTTGACACGTGGGTGCCCGAGCCGGCCCCCGACGAACCCAACCCGAGCAGCGTGTACGTGGCCCAGGCGGAGTGGCCCGCCGACCCGCTGGGCTCCCGCCGCCCGCTCATGACGGCCGCCGCGGACCTGGTCCGGCGGCTGATGACCGTCGAGGAGGGCGGCGAGCGGGAGGACACACCCTGGAGGTCCGAGGTCGACCTCCTGCTCGCCGAGCGGGCGCACCGCACGCACGGCGACGGCCCGGTCGAGGTGGCGTTGCCCGGGCACCTGTCGGTGTCACAGCTCGTGCTGTTGCGCAGGGATCCGCAGGTCCTGGCCCGTGCGCTGCGCCGTCCGCTGCCGTCGGCGCCGAACCCGTACGCGCGGCGGGGCACCGCGTTCCACGCGTGGCTGGAGCAGCGTTTCGGTGCCGTACGCCTGCTGGACCTGGACGAGCTGCCCGGCGCGGGCGACGCGGACGCGGCCCCGGACGAGCGGCTCACCGAGCTGCAGGAGCGCTTCCTGGCCAGCGACTGGGCGGCCCGTACGCCGTACGAGGTCGAGGTGCCGTTCGCGACGGCGGTCGGTGGCGTGGTGATCCGGGGCCGGATGGACGCGGTCTTCGCCGAGCCGGGCGGCCGCTGGGACGTGATCGACTGGAAGACGGGTCGGCGGCCGGGCGGGGCGTCCGCGGATGCGGCGGCCGTGCAGCTGGCGGCGTACCGGATCGCGTGGGCGTCGCTGACCGGCGTGCCGGTCGAGCAGGTCAGGGCGGGTTTCCACTACGTCCGGGACGGAGTCACCGTACGCCCGGCGGACCTGCTCGACGCGGACGGCCTGGCGGCTCTGATAGCAACCGTCCCGGTCGTCTGAGGGCGCTCAGTCGACGGCGGCCCGGAGCAGGTCGAGCAGCGCCAGCGCGTACGCCTCGGCCGGGCCGCCGGCGGTGAACGCGCGTGGCTCGCCGACCAGCTCGATGTCGACGCGGTAGCCGCCGGGGTCCCGTACGAGGGCTCGGAAGGTGCCACCGAGCAGCGTACGGAGCTGGTCCTCGCGTGGCAGCCAGATCGCTTCGTCCTGTTCGAGGTCGTCCAGGGCCCACCCGGTCGTGCCGTTGAACCCGATCACCGGCCCTTCGGGCAGCTGTTGGACCTGGATGGTCATGTCGCTGAGCACGAAGACGTCATCGTCGAGTCCTCGGTCGGGGATGGCGAACCTGTCACCGGGGGCAGGCTTCCACACCAGACCAGCCTGACGGAGCTGTTGAGCGATCCGGATCGGAATCATGACGAAGGCCGTCCTTGACTGTGATAGCTTGGCTGCGTTGCAGTTTTGGTTCCCTAGTACTCGCGAGCGCCTGTGGGGATTGTGCCCCAGGCGCTCTTTGTCGTAACCGGAGATCTTCTCCGGGGCGGGAGATCAGTACGGCGACACGGGCCCGTACCTTGCGGGCCAGCACAGCTTCCCGGCGATAATCGTCGGGAAGGATCTACCGTCTGAGGAGACGAGCATGGTTACCGGCGTCGTGAAGTGGTTCAACGCTGAGAAGGGCTTTGGGTTCATCACCCCGGACGACGGCGGCGCCGACGTCTTCGCCCACTTCTCGGCCATCCAGACCTCCGGCTACCGCAGCCTGGACGAGAACCAGCGTGTCGAGTTCGAGGTGACCCAGGGCCAGAAGGGCCCTCAGGCCGCGAACATCCGCCCGCTCTGACCCAGCCCGCGTACGGCCGGCAAGGCCGGCCGTTTTCGAGCTGACCACCGGCGCCGATCCCCTACGGGTCGGCGCCGGTGCTGTCCGAGCGGGCCTTTTCGTGCCGTTCGTGCATCCGTGAATTCCTCTGCAACCTGATCGGCGCCATGCGCGTCTATCTACGTAGGCGTGCCGGTAGAGGCCGGTGTGCGGGCAGTGCAGGGGGAGAGCGTCATGGACGTCACATGCGGCACGAGCGGCAACAGTGCCCGCCACGAGCTCGCGGTGGTGGTGATGACGGCGGCGCTGGGCATCGTCCTGGCGTCTCTGGTCGCCTTCATCCCGTGGTACGACGCGGACGGCACGCGGCAGCTCGCGGTAGTGGCCGGCCAGGCCGTCGACCGGGCGATCGCCCTCCTCGCCGTGCTGTTCTCCTGATCACACTGGCTGCGCTTCCCGGCCCCCGCTCGTGCGGCCCTGTTTCTCCGGCCACTGGTCAGGGGGTGGAGGGCGCCGCCGCCTACCGGTGTGGTGTTCACTGGAGCCCATGACCACCGACCCTCGGCCCCCGGACTGGCAGCGGCCCGCCGGTGTCTGGACGGCCGGTACGGTCACGACTACCTTCCCGCCGCCGTACGGGCTTCAGCCCGCACCGCCGGGCCCACCCGCGGGCCCGCCACCGGGAGCCGGTGATGACCGGCGCCGCCAGCTCCTGATCTTTGGCGGGATCGCCGCCACGATTGCCGTCGTCGGGCTCGTGATCGTGCTCGTGGTGGTCCTCTCGGGTGGCAACAGCCCGCTGCGGGACCGTGCCGCGAAACCCGCCGACGTACGCCCGCCGCTCGCGCAGCTCTGCCCGGCCCCCAGCGTCCAGCCGAGCGCGGACGCCGCCCCGCCACCCGCCGGCCCGCCGAACGCGGGTGCGCGGACGGTCGACACCGAGGCGGGCATCTCGTACGCGTCGTATCCGGCCCCGTGGGAGTCGTGGAACACGACGTGGCGGGCGGGCACCCTGCAGGTGCCGTACAAGAGGGGGCAGCATTTCGTCACCGAGGTGTACACCGGTGGCACGTACCACGCCTCGATCCTGTCGGCGGCCGTGCCGGCGGCGGACAACGATGCGGTCAGCCTGAACCTGGACTGTGTTGGCCGGCAGGTCGCCGCGGACGTCCGCGCCGAGTACTACCCACAGCCCAACACGATGGACCCCCTGCGGGACGAGAAGACGGTCGTCGGCGGGCGCCCGGCGTGGGTGTCGAAGTTCCGGCTGCACTTCTCCAGTCCGGGTCTCAGGGCGAACTCGGAGCTGGTCGCGGTCGCGATCATCGACGTGGGCAAGCCCACCGCCGCCGTCCTCTACGTGTCTGTCCCGGGGACCCATCCGCAGTTCGACTACGTCGTCGACGACGTCCTGAACTCGGTGCGCCCCACGTAGAAGAGCGGGACGCACCGAACCGTTCAACCGGGCAGGCCCGTGCCCGTGCCGCCGCGACTGTCCTGCTGCCCTCACCGTGGCCGACGAACGTGGCGGGTCACAGCTCTAGCCTTCGGTGAGGCCCCAGCGACGGCGCAGCGTGTTGTCCGCGGCGTTGAAGATGAAGTCGATGAAGATGCCGAAGATCAGCACCACGATGATCCAGGCCACCACCAGCGGCGCCTGGACGAATTCGCGCGCCGACTGCATCTGTACGCCGATGGAGAGCGCGCCCGGCACGATGACCAGCAGCTCGCCCGCCATCAGGCTTCGCCAGGAGAACGCCCAGCCCTGCTTGAGCCCGGAGATGAACGACGGCAGGGACGCGGGGAGGATCAGGTGGCGGTACTTCGCGAAGCCGGTCATGCCGAGCACCTGGCCGACCCGCAGCCAGGTCCGCGGCACGTAGTCGATGCCACTGATCAGGCCGTTCGCCACGGACGGCGCGGCGCCGATGACGACGACGAAGAGGATGGCGCTCTCGCTGATCTGGAACAGCAGGATCGCGAGCGGGAACCACATGATCGACGGCATGGTCTGCAGGCCGGTGATGAGTGAGCCGATCGCGGCCCGCAACGGCTTGAACGTCGCCACCGCCGCGCCGACGACGACGCCGATCAGCGTGGCGAGCGCGAACCCGCTGAGCGCCCGGGTAAGCGTCAGCCGTACGGAGTCCCAGAACTCGGCCTGGGTGACGAGGGTGCTGAGCTCGGTGAGGACCTCGGCGGGGCCGGGCAGCACCCACGGGTCCTTGACTCCGGACGCGTAGACGGCCTGCCAGGCGGCGAGCGCGATGGCGACGGCGAGCAGCTTGGGCCACGCCGAACGCCAGACCTTGCCGCCCAGGAGCGCGGCGCCGCGCTCGGTGGCGGGCCGCCCGCCGAGTTCGAGCGCGTCGAGCCCGGTGACCCGGTCCGCGGCGGCGGTGTCGACCGGGCGGGCCTGGTCCAGGGGGCGGGCCTGGTCCGGCACGATACTGGTCGGCGGGTTACTGGGCATGGCGGGAGACCTCCGCGCGGAGCCGGTCGGTGATGGTGGCGGCCAGGCCGGACACCTCGGGGGAGTCGATGCGCCGGGGGCGCCGATGCTCGACCGGGTAGTCCTCGATCACCCGGCCGGGACGGCTGCTGAGCAGGATCACCCGGTCCCCGAGGCGTACGGCCTCGCGGACGTTGTGGGTGACGAACAGGACGGTGAGGTTCTGCTCGCGCCAGATCCGTTCCAGCTCGTCGTGCAGGATGTCCCGGGTCATCGCGTCGAGGGCGCCGAACGGCTCGTCCATCAGCAGCACGTCGGCGTCCTGGGCGAGTGCCCGGGCGAGCGCGACGCGCTGCCGCATGCCGCCGGAGAGCTCGTGCGGCCGCTTGTCCCCGAAGCCGCTGAGGCGTACGACGTCGAGCAGTTCGAGGGCCCGGCGGCGCCGTTCACCGCGGGGAACGCCGCGCATGCGCAGGGCCAGTTCGACGTTTCCGGCGACGGTCAGCCACGGGAACAGCGCCGCCTCCTGGAACATCAGTGCGACGCGGTGGTCGCCGGTGTCCAGGGTGCCGCCGGTGATGTCGTCGAGGCCGGCGACGAGCGAGAGCAGGGTGCTCTTGCCGCAGCCGGAGGCGCCGAGCATGCAGACGAACGCGCCCCGCCGTACCGTGAGCGAGACCTGGTCGAGGGCGAGCAGCGAGTTGGCGCCCCGACCGTACTGCTTCGAGACGCCGTCCAGGCGGACGACGGCGTCATCCGCCTGGACCTTCTCGTGTTGGGCGAGAGCCGTCATGAGGCGGCCGCCTCGCCGCTGACCGTGGGCTTGCCCGCCGCCTTCAGGAGCTCGTTGAGCGGGCCGAGGTCGTAGATTCCCTTGAGATCGACCGTCTTGAGCAGACCGGTCTCCTCGGCGTGCTTCGCGCTGGTGTAGAGCGACGTCGCGATCGGGTCGACGGTGAACGTGAGGTTCTCCCATGAGGCGGCGACGATGGAGTCCTTGAGCGGTTTACCGCTGAGCGCGGCGATCTGCTCGTTCGCGGCCTTCTGGGCGGCGGCCTTGTCGGCGTTGACGAGGTCCACGGCCTTGATGTGGCCCTGGAGCAGCTTCTTCACCGTCGCCGGGTACCTGTCGAGGAACTTCTGCGACACGATCAGGTGGGTGGTGACGAACCGGCCGCCGGGCCACAGCGTCTTCTCGTCGACGAGCACCTTCCCTTTGGACTCCGCGACCAGCCGGGCCACGTTCGGCTCCGGTACCCACGCACCGTCGATCGCGCCCTGGGCGAAGGACTGCAGCGCGGTCGCGTTGTCCTGCGGGAGGATCGACACGTCGCCGCCGCCCTGCTGATCGGCGTTGAGGCCCTGGGACTTGAGCCAGTAGCGCAGCGCCACGTCCTGCGTGTTGCCGAGTTGGGGGGTGGCGATCTTCTTGCCCTTGAGGTCGGCGGCCGAGGTGATCTCGGGCTTGACGACGAGGGACGCGCCGCCGGAGGTCGTACCCGCGATGATCTTCAGGCCCTTGCCCTTGGTCTGGGCCCAGCCGTTGATGGCGGGGTTGGGCCCGACGTAGGTGGCGTCGACGGCGTCGGACAGCAGCGCCTCCAGCGCGGCGGGACCGGCGTTGAACGGCTTCGACACGAGCCTGGTGGTGCCGAGTTCGGCGGCGAAGATGCCGTTCTTGACCCCGACGAGGGCGGGAGCATGCGTGATGTTGGGGAAGTAACCGAGACGGATCGACGCGGCCTCGCCGCCGGCCGACGCGGAGGTGTCGTCGCCGCAGGCGCTCAGCGCCGATGCGGCCACCAGGGCGGTCGCGGCTTTGGCGAGAGTGCGGAGGGTACGGGAGGTCATGCGTGCTCCTTGTGCGTCGGTGCGGTGGTGATGAGGCGGGCCAGGGTGGTGCTGTCCACGACGCCTTCGATCGCGTGCTCGACCGCCTGCCAGACGTCGCGCAGTCCGGTCGCCGCGCCGTGGTAGACGGCGATGTCGGTGGGGAGCCCGCGGACCGTCGTGAGCGCGCCGCCGACCGCGCGGACGACGTCCCCGACGGTGATGTCGGCGGCGGGCCGGGCGAGGGCATACCCGCCGTCGACCCCTCGATGGCTGTGCAGCAGGCCGCCCCGGCGAAGGTCCAGCAGGATGCCCTGGAGGAAGCTGAGCGGGATGTCCTGGGCGTCCGCGAGGGTGGCCGCCTTGACCAGGTGCGGGTGGTCGGCGGTGACGGCCAGCATGGCCCGGACGGCGTAGTCGGTGCGTGCCGAGACGTACACGTGCCCTCCGCCCAGTAAACCCATCAGATGGATGGGAATAGTGGACCAGATAGGGTTGGCGCGTCAAGCGGTCATCCGCATGCTGAGCACGCAGGCGCGCTAGATTCGCAGCGTGCCGCGAAAAATGAAGATTCCCGCGACGAAGTACCCGGTGGAACGCTTCACGCTCGACAACGGGTTACGGGTCGTGCTCACCCCCGACCGCAGCGCCCCGGTCGTCGGCGTCGCCGTCGTGTACGACGTGGGCATCCGCTCCGAACCCGAGGGACGCACCGGCTTCGCCCACCTCTTCGAGCACCTGATGTTCCAGGGCTCGGAGAACCTCGAGAAGCTCGCCCACTTCCGGCACGTCCAGGGCTCCGGCGGAACCTTCAACGGCTCCACCCACCTCGACTACACCGACTACTTCGAGACGTTGCCCAGCAACGCCCTCGAACGGGCGCTCTTCCTGGAGGCCGACCGCATGCGCGGTCCCCGCCTGACCGAGGAGAACCTGCGTAACCAGGTCGACGTGGTCAAAGAGGAGATCCGGGTCAACGTCCTGAACCGGCCGTACGGCGGGTTCCCGTGGCTGACGCTGCCACCCGTCACGTTCGACACGTTCCCGAACGCGCACGACGGGTACGGCTCGTTCGTGGACCTGGAGAGCGCCACCGTCGCCGACGCGGCCGAGTTCTTCCAGCGCTACTACGCCTGCGGCAACGCCGTCCTCGCCGTCTCCGGGGATCTCGACGTGGCCGCTGCCACCGCGCTGATCGAGAAGCACTTCGGGGACGTACCGGCCCGCCCGGCGCCGAACCGGCCCGACTTCGCCGAACCCGACCTGCGCGCCGAACGCCGCCAGAGCTACACCGACGCGCTGGCGCCGCTGCCCGCGGTGGCGAGCGCCTGGCGGGTGCCGGACCCCGTCACCGACTTCGCCGGCTACCTGCCGTACGTGGTGCTCGCCGAGGTGCTCACCGACGGGGACGCATCCCGGCTCGTCGAGCGCCTCGTCCAGCGTGACCGTACGGTCACCAGCGTCGCCGGGTACCTCGGGTTCATGGGGGAGCCGTGGGAGGTGCGTGATCCGACCGCCCTGCTCGTGCAGGCGCACCTGCCCCCGGGCGGCGACGTGGACAAGGTGCTGCGCACCGTCGACGAGGAGCTGGACCGGATCGCCACCGACGGGCTGACCGCTGACGAGCTGGCCCGTACCCAGGCCCGGATGGCGGCCCACCTGCTGCGCGAGGCCGACGCCGTGCTCGGCCGGGCGCTGCGGATGGCCGTACTGGAACAGCAGCGCGGCGCCCCCGAGCTCTACAACGACCTGCCCAGACTGATCGGCCAGGTCACCGAGGACCAGATCGTCGCCGCGGCCGCCACCCTGCGGCCGGAGCGACGCGCCACCGTCGAGGTCATCCCGGGAGCCACCCGATGAGGCAACTGCCGGCCCTCGGGCCCAACACCAAGCTCAAGCTGCCGAAGCAGGCCGAGCGGACGCTCGACAACGGGCTCACCGTCATCGCGATCCGCCGGCCCGCCGTCGCCCTGGTGGAGATCCGCCTGCGAGTGCCGTTCGGCAAGGCGCCGCTGGCGCGGGCCACCATGCTCGCCCAGACGCTGTTCTCGGGCACCGAGACGATGTCCAACCTGCAGATCGCCGCCGAACTGCAGGCCGTCGGCGGCGGGCTCAACGCCGGCCTCGACCCGGACCGGCTGCTCGTGTCCGGCAACGCCCTCAGCGGCGGGCTCGACCGGGTCCTGGAGATCCTGGCGTCCGTCCTGACCGGCGCGACGTACCCGGCCGACGAGATCACCACCGAGCGGGAACGGCTCGTCGACCACATTCAGGTCGCGCAGAGCCAGCCCGGCCACCTGGTACGCGTCGCCCTGCTGGAGCGCATCTACGGGCGACACCCGTACGCGGTGCAGACGCCGACGCCGGAGCAGGTCCGGTCGGTACGCCCGGCGGCGCTGCGTACCCTGCACGCCGACCGCATCCGTCCGGACGCAAGCACCCTGGTCCTCGTCGGTGACATCAGCCCGGAGAAGGCCATCGACGCCGCCGCCAAGGCCTTCGACGGCTGGACCGGCACCGGCAAGGACGGGACGCTCCCGCCGATCCCGCCGCTCGAACCGGGTCCGCTGCTGGTCGTCGACCGGCCCGGGTCGGTGCAGTCGTCGCTGCGGGTGGCGCTGCCCGCCGTACGCCGGACCGACCCGCACCTCGCGGCCCTGCAACTGGCGAACCTCGTCTTCGGCGGGTACTTCTCGTCCCGCTGGGTGGAGAACATCCGCGAGGACAAGGGCTACACGTACGGGCCGCACTCCGCGATCGACCACAGTGTCGCCGGTTCGACACTGATCGCCGGCGCCGACGTGGCCACCGAGGTGACCGGCCCGGCGCTGCTGGAGACGATGTACGAACTCGGCCGGATCGCCAGCCTGCCGCCCGGGCCCGATGAGCTCGAACAGGCCCGGCAGTACGCGATCGGCTCGCTCCAGCTGGGCATCTCCACCCAGGCGGGCCTGGCGACCCTGGCCAGCGTGTACGCGGGTTCCGGCCTGCGTCTCGACCACCTGGCCGAGCACTCGGCCCGGCTGGCCACGGTGACCCGCGACGAGGTGGCCGCGGCGGCCGCGTACCTGGCCCCGGCGAAGGCCGTCACGGTCGTCCTGGGCGACGCGGAGCGGATCGAACCGCAGCTGGCCAGACTGACCGCCGTCGAACGGGCCGGATCGTGAGAACCCGGTGAACGAGCGGGCCGTCCCGACCGTCCCGCCGCTGGCCCGGACCACCCTGGACCGGGCCAGCCACCGGCGGCGAGACGCGGAGTGGCTGGCCGAGGCCTGGTCCCTGGGCCGGGTACTGGTGGTCGACGGCCGCGGTCGGGCCCTGGTACGCGGCGCCAGCCTGGTCCTGCTCGACCCGGCGTCGGCGCCGGACGGCGACCGGTTGTTCCTGGGCGTACTCCCCGACGCGACCCCCGTCTACGCCGTCGCCGCCGATCTGCCGTCGTTGCCGGACACCACCGCGGTGGACCTGCGCGACATCGGGCACCTGCTCGACGACCGGGACGCCGGGTTGTTCACCGCGGCGGCCGCCCTGATCCACTGGCACGCCGCGCACGCGTACTCGCCGCGGACCGGCAAACCCACAGAGGCGATCGACGCCGGCTGGGCCCGCCGCGACGAGGACGGCACGCTGATGTGGCCGCGTACCGATCCGGCCATGATCGTGCTGGTGCACGACGGCGTCGCGGGCCCCGACGGGCGCTGCCTGCTCGGCCACAACGTCGCCTGGGGCAGGCCCGGCGGCGTCGTCCGCTTCTCCTGCCTCGCCGGGTACGTCGAACCGGGCGAGTCCGCCGAGGCCGCCGTCGTCCGCGAGGTCGCCGAGGAGGTCGGCGCGGTCCTCGCCGACCTCCGGTACGCGGGCAGCCAGGCGTGGCCGTTCCCGGGTTCCCTGATGCTCGGCTTCTCGGCCGTCGCTGATCCGGACGCGCCCATCCGGGTGGATCCGGAGGAGATCGCCGAGGCCCGCTGGTTCACCCGGACCGAGATCGCCGCCGCCATGGTCGACGGCACCGCGGACGGCGTCAGCCTGCCCATGCGTGCCTCGATCGCGTTCTTCCTCATCGAACGCTGGCTGAACGGCTGATCCGGGCCGCTCGCAGTGCCGTCGACGTTCAACCGCGCCGGCTAGCGAGAGTCGTCACACGGTGAGCGACCCGAGCTTCTCCTTGACCTGCTTCAGCGACGGGTTCGTCAGCGCGCTGCCGTCGGCGAAGCGCACGGTCGGCACGGTCCGGTTTCCACCGTTGACACCCCTCACCAATTCCGCGGCCGCTGCGTCCTGCTCGATGTTGATCACTTCGTACGCGATGCCTTCCCGGTCGAGTTGCGACGCGAGCCGGTAGCAGTAGCCGCACCACGGCGTCGAATACATGGTCAACATCGTGCGACGTCTCCTTCGGCAGATGGTTGTCCACAGGCTGTCCGATGCAACGTCGGCGGATGCTGCCATGATTCCTACCTGTGGGGAGCGAAACAGCCGCGGGCCGCGTACTGGCCGGCCTGGACCCGGAGCAGCGCACGGCGGTGACCGCTCCCGCCGGGCCCGTCTGCATCCTGGCCGGCGCCGGTACGGGTAAGACGCGCGCGATCACCCACCGCATCGCCTATCGGACGCTGACCGAGGAGATCTCGGCGCGGCACGTTCTCGCGGTGACGTTCACCGCCCGGGCGGCGGCGGAGATGCGCGCCCGGCTCGCCCAGCTCGGCGCGCGCGGGGTCCAGGCCCGTACGTTCCACGCGGCCGCCCTGCGCCAGCTGCGCTATTTCGCGCCCCGGCTGCTCGACGGCCGGCAGATGCCCGAGCTGCTCGACAGCAAGGTCCGCCTGGTCGGGCTCGCCGCGGCCCGGGTGAACGTCCGCGCCGACCGGGCCGCCGCCCGCGACCTCGCGAGCGAGATCGAATGGGCCAAGGCTTCCCTCGTCGAGCCGGTGGAGTATCCGATCGCCGCCGCCAAGGCGCTCCGCGAACCGCCCTTCGAGGCGGCCCGGGTCGCCGAGGTCTTCACCGCGTACGAGCAGCTCAAACGACGGCAAGGTGTGATCGACTTCGAGGACATGCTGCGCGCCGCCGTGTGGGGCATCGAGGAGCACCCGGACGTCGCCGAGCAGGTCCGCGCGCGGTACCGGCACTTCGTCGTCGACGAATATCAGGACGTCAACCCGTTGCAGCAGCGCCTGCTCGACGCCTGGCTGGGCGGTCGCGACGACCTGACGGTGGTCGGTGACGCCAGCCAGACGATCTACTCGTTCACCGGGGCGACCTCGGCGTACCTGATCGACTTTCCGCGGCTACGGCGGAACGCCGTCGTGGTCCGGCTCGTCCGGGACTACCGATCCACCCCGCAGATCGTCGGCCTGGCCAACGCGGTGATCAGGCAGGCCCGGGGCGCCGAGGCCCGGCTCCGCCTCGAACTGCAGGGCCAGCGCCCGCCCGGCCCCGAGCCGGATCTCAAGATCTTCCCTGACGAGCCCGGCGAGGCCGCCGCCGTCGCCCGACGTTGCGCCGAACTTCTGGCCGGGGGCGCATCCGCAAGCGAGATCGCCGTGCTGTTCCGCACCAATGCGCAGTCCGAGGCGTACGAGAAGGCACTCGCCGAGCTCGAGGTGCCGTACGTGGTCCGCGGTGCCGAACGGTTCTTCGACCGGCCCGAGGTCCGCCAGGCCATGATCGCGCTGCGCTCGGCCACCCGGACGACGCCGGGCGAGACCCCGCTGGCAGAAGCCGTCGTCGATGCGCTCTCCGCGACCGGTTGGGCGCGAACCCAACGCCCGCCGGGCGGCTCCGCCCGCGAACAGTGGGAGGCCCTGGCCGCGATCGTCGCCCTCGCCGAGGAGTACGCCGTCCGCCCCGCCCTCGAGCCCATCGGTGAGAGCGGCACCGTGCAACGCGACGTCTCGCTCGCCGCGTTCGTCGCCGAGCTGGCCCGGCGCGCGGAGCACCAGCACGCCCCCACGGTCGAGGGCGTGACGCTCACATCCCTGCACTCCGCGAAGGGCCTCGAATGGGACGCGGTGTTCCTCGTCGGTCTCGCCGAGGGCACCCTGCCGACCACGTACGCGAAGACGCCCGAGCAGCTGGAGGAGGAACGCCGGCTGCTCTACGTCGGTGTGACGCGGGCTCGGGAGTCGTTGTGGCTCTCGTACGGGCAGTCCCGGTCCCCGGGCGGCCGGCCGCGCCGGCCGTGCCGGTTTCTGCCGCAGCTCGAACGCTCCGGAGGTGGTCAACGGGCCGACGCGATCCCGGGTCAGAAGGCCGACCGCAGGCATAACCGGGTCGTGTCGTGCCGGATCTGCGGCGCCACCCTGCTGGCCGGTGCGGACCGCAAACTGGGCCGCTGCCCGACCTGCCCCAGCGATCTCGACGAGGAGCTGTACGAGCGCCTGCTCGTCTGGCGCAAACGCGCCGCCGCCGAGCAGAAGGTCCCCGCGTATGTCGTGTTCACCGACGCGACGGTGGTGGCTCTGGCGGAACGTCGCCCGACCCGCCCCCAGGAGCTTCTCGCCATCGCCGGCATCGGCGCTCGAAAAGTCGGCCAGTACGGCGACGCGGTGGTGGCTCTCGTGGCGGGTGCGGCGGTCGACGATGTGCTGTCAGAAAAAGTTGAAAACTAGGCCGTTAATTCGTTTGCCCCGGTCCGGCGCGGGGGCTTAGCCTCAGGGCACACCTTGATGAGCGCGCACATCAGTGCTGCTCAAAGGGGCTGAAACCATTCGAAACAAGCGCAGTGAGAGGGAGGTGGCAACGATGGAGATTCACACGATCAACCCAACGATGCTGCTGTCCTCTGTCTACGCGCCGAACGCCGCTGCCGTGTTGCCGGTCCACGAATCTGTCGTGGTGCCGGCTGCTGAGCGGGTTCTGCTTCCGGTTGCATACCAGGTTCAGGTCCAGTCCGAGCTGGCCGGCGATCTGCTGCCCATCACCGGAAGCAACGGGACCTCCGGGTTCCGTGGGGGCATGGGCGACTGGTCGAGCACGAAGCGCCAGCGCGGCGTCCCGCCTCGGGGAAGGCCGGTCTGATTCCAGACCACCGGCTCACCTCGAGGCCGCGGAACCCGCTTACCGGGATCCGCGGCCTCACTTTTTTACAGAAGTTGATCAATGCAAGACCAACCAGAGAGAGGTGACCGGGAGTTATGTCTCCGGCGCTGGCTTCCCTCGACGTGAACGTCGAGCTGGACGCAACCCTGCCCTGTCGGAAATTCGACCCTGACCTGTGGTTCTCCGACGCCCCGGCCCAGCTGGAACTGGCGAAGTCGCTCTGCGGGGACTGCCCGCTGCGCGTCGAGTGCCTCGCCGGCGCAGTCGAGCGCCACGAGCCCTGGGGTGTCTGGGGCGGCGAGATCTTCGAGCGTGGCGCGGTCGTTCCGCGCAAGCGGCCACGTGGCCGGCCGCGCAAGGAGGACCTCGCGCGCGACGTGACCCTCCGGGCCGAGGTCGAGGAGCGGCTCGAGGCCTTCGGTCTCGACTCGCGCAACGCCGTCCGACTGGCGGCCTGACATGTACCCGATCAGCATCGCCGGCCCGATGCCGGCCACACCCATCGACACTGCGGATGAAAGCGGAGACACGAAGATGAGACTTCTCCACGAAGCGTTGTCCCGAGTACGAATGCCACGGCCTCAGGCCGTGTACCCGAGCTCTGAGGCATACCGACCCGCCCGCGAAGTCGCGATGAAGGCCCGCCGGCAGGCGGCCCGCGAGCAGGGCGTCTACTGACCCGGACACGGGGAAGCGGGGCGGGGGCCGGCGGGGGGGGGGGGGGCGCGCCGCGGGGGCGGCGGGGGGGGGGGGGCGCGGGG
>CBIHNN010000064.1:0-28903 GCA_966211315.1 uncultured Micromonosporaceae bacterium
CCCTCCTGACCGACCTCGGCTGGAGTGGTCACTAAACCGCTACAACTCAGGTCAGGCTTCTCGCTGCATCGTGTGACACCAGCACATGCACGTGCGACCTGAAGAGCTCATGACGCCCGTGCAGCGGCTATGGACCGGTGCCAGGAATCCTGCGCTCGGCGGCACGCATGCCATCGTGGTCGAACCGGGCGGCCGCTGAGTCGGCATCACACCGGCCGCCCGAGCGAGACTGCTGGTGCGGCGTCATGAGTGGTGTCGACTGGCGCGGCGGAGGGTCAGGCCGGGCAGCCACACTGTGGGGTCGTTCCACTCGTGCCGGTATGCCGCTGCTCGCACCCGGGCCGCCCGAACCGGGGCGCACGGCCAGGCGTCCAGGCCGCACCGGCAGATCCGACGCCACGGCCGGTACCACCGTCGGCGGGGCCCGTGAGTGATGTAAGGCGGCCGTCGCATGCCTGGTTCTTTCTGTGCTGCGGGCCTCGGCAGCGCCGAGGACATCACAACTCCGAGTGATCTATGTCGATGACACTGGCGATACATCTCGATGTGGTGCTTCGGTAAAGAGCAGCGACGGGCGGGCGGTGGACCATCGCCTTCCATGGTTGTAGCGTCCCGTGACGCGGCACTGACTGTTGAGAGGTAGCTGCACGGGTTCCACCGTTGCGGATAGGTCTGCCAGGTTCGATCCCAGCTTGGGTATCCCAAGGCGAGATACCCTTGCAGGATCGTGAAGGGGCTGCCGATGTCCGTTGCGCCGTCGCCGTACCAACCTGTGCATATCGCCGACTCGGCGTGGCGCCGCCCTGATACCTTGACGATCCTGAAGAACCGCGACATGGCGAAGATCCTCAGCTTCGCTCAGCAGTTCGGAGGCGCAAGTCAGATGCGCCTCGCCACGGCCGTCGGAATGAGCCAAGGGCCGCATCAGCGAGATCATCAACGGCAAGAGCGGCACAGGCGAGCGAACCCTCGACGTGTACACCCGCGTCGCCGACGGCCTTAACATGCCCGACTTCTGCCGCATCGCCCTTGGCCTGGCCCCGAAACACTCGCGCGGAGGCGTCCGCGCCGAACAGACCGTCGAGATCCCCACGGTTTTCGACGACCAGAACGGCGTCGCCGCCGAGATCCGCCGCCGCGCCGCCGACGCCCAGGAACTCGACGTCCTCGCCGTCCGTGCCCTCGGCCTCATCGGACTGAACGACTCCCTGCTCCGGCCGGCCTTGCTTGCCCGGACCGAACCGCTGCGGGTACGGATTCTGCTCGTCGACCCTGCCACCGACGCCGCGGCGCGGCGCGCCGCTGAGATCGGGGAATCCACCGCCTCATTCGGCGCCGGCATCCAGTTGGCCCTTTGCCGTCTGCAGGAACTCGCCGACCAGGTGGACACTGTCGATCTGGAGGCCAGGCTTTACGACCGGCTCCCCGTGTGGCGCTACATCCGCCTCGACGACACCGCGTACGTGTCCAGCTTCGACAGGGCGTGGGAAGGCCACGAATCGACGATCTACCACCTCCCGAAGACTCCCCGCGGCTCGTTCTGGGCCGGCAACCGGCGGCACTTCGAGGACCTGCAGTCCACCGCCCGACGAGTCATCTGATCGAGGAGCACGCCGTGATCGAGGCCGAGCTGAAAGCCCGCCTGACCAACCCTGACGTCGTCTGCTCTGCCCTCGCAAAGCGCGGAGCCGGAGGCCGCTACGTACTCGGACATCTACTACGACACCGACGACGGAGCCCTTGAGAAGGATGGCCGGGAACTGCGCGTCCGGACCATCACCACCGGTGACACGATCCGACACGAGCTCACGTACAAGGAGCCGGTCGTCGACGACGATTCCCAGTCCAAGCCGGAGTACGAGAGCGCCGTCGGCTCAGTGGGTGCTGTCAAATACATCGTCGAGCAGCTTGGCTACGTACCGTTAGTCTCGCTAACCAAGGATTGCACGAACTATCGATTCACCGACGGCGGACGCGACTTCCTTGCCACCGTCGTACGCGTACCCGAGATCGACTACACCTTCCTTGAGGTGGAGACCCTCGCCACCGTGGACCGGGTCGACGCTGCGCTCGCCGCCGTTCGATCGGTACTCGACAGCCTGGGCGTCAGTGCCAAGGAGTTGACGACGGAGACGTACACGGACGCGGTACGCGCCGCTCGTAGCGCTGGTGCCTGACGTTGCCGGATGGGACATGCTATCGGCGTGAAAGGGCTAGGGGCGTCCCGATTTCGCGGTCACCGCGCGATCATGTGTATGTTGGCTTGTCGGATCGGAACAACGCCTGCGCGCCCAACCATGGCGGAATGGACCGTCCTTCGGGCCTCCCCGTTACGCGGCCGCTCGGTCGGACGTCGGCCAGACGTAGGGCAGGTCGTCGGGGATGTCGCCGAAGAGCGGGCGGTAGAAGTCCGGGTCTTTGCGGACGAGGGACGACCGATGGCTGAGGTGTAGCGCCTCGTCGCCGAGCCACGGCGGCAGGTCGCCCGCATCGGCCAGTTCCCGCTGGGTGCGGATCACGCGGACACCGTTCCAGGCGGCCAGGTCCGTTGTCAGGGTGGCCGCGCACGTGTCCGCCCGGCCGGACGCGCACCAGACCGCGCAGATGTCGAGTCCGTACCGGACGAGGGCCTCCGCGTAGCCGCGCCACATTGTGACCGCAGGGTGGTGGCGCCAGCCGTAGGTCGGCACGGTAAGACCGCGCAGGACCTGGATGGCCTCCACTCGCTGCTTGCCGAGCCGCTTGGCGTCGAGAGTGGTCGCGGTCGCGACGAAGTCGGGGTAGGGCAGAAACGTCTGCACGGCAGCTCCGCTCCCTCGGGCGACCCACACCGAGCGTGTGGGGGCATTGTCGTGTACCCGGCCCTCAGCAGCTGAATCCCGGAACCCGCTAGTCCACAGTCACCTCAAAGACTGTCGACTATGTGTCACACACATAGATGTATGTAACGGGCGGGTCACAAGGCCCTGGTGGATGATGACAACGCAACCGATGGAACCGGAGGATGCGGCGAAGATGCGCCCGTACCCCTGGGGCGCCTTCCATTCGGAGGACCCGTTCCGTGATGCAACCATCCACCCGGGCTCGGCGAACTCTCACGTCACTGCTTGTCGTCGGCGTCGCCGTCGGCACCGTGACGTTCTCCGGTTCCGGGTACGCCCAGGCCGCCCCCGCGGCCCCGCCATCCGCCGCCCCCGATGCCGGTACCGACGCCGCTTCCGCCACCGCAAAGGCTGCCAAGGACACCCCCGCTGAGGCACTCGGCGCACACGACGCCGAACTTCTCAGCAAGGCCGAGGCGAAGGGTGAGAAACGGGTCACCGTCATCATCGCCGCCGACAAGAACACCACCGCGAAGGTCGGCGCGGATGTCAAGAAGCTGGGTGGCACGGTCACCCGGACGGTCGACCAGGTCGGCTACGTCTCCGCCGAGATCCCGACCGGCAACGTCGTCAAGGCGGCCAAGCTCGCGGGCGTCAAGGCACTGGACCTGGACGAGACCATCAGGCTGCCCAAGCCGGAGGCCGTCGACGCGGGCAAGGGCGTGCAGGCGAATCCCGCCGTCGTCGCTCCCGGCGCCGACACGAAGGCCATCAACCCGTTCATGCCGGTGAACGAGATCGGTGGCGTGGTCTTCAAGACCAAGCATCCCAGGTGGGACGGGCGTGGCGTCACCGTCGGCATCATGGACTCCGGTGTGGACCTCGATCACCCGGCCCTCCAGAAGACGACCACCGGCGAGCGCAAGATCGTCGACTGGGTGACCGCGACCAACCCGGTCTCGAACACCGAGCCGGACCCGTCCTGGCGCGCGATGATCACCCAGGTCAGTGGCCCGTCGTTCACCGCGGCCGGCGCGACCTGGAAGGCCCCGGCGGGCACCTGGCGGTTCAGCCGGTTCTCCGAGGACATCACCATCGCTGACGAGGCGCTCGGTGACGTCAACCGGGACGGTGACACCACCGACAAGTGGGGCGTCCTCTACGACCCGACCAGCCACGACATCCGGGTCGACGTCAACCAGAACCGCGACTTCACCGATGACGCCGTCATGCGGCCGTACAACGAGAAGTTCGACATCGGACACTTCGGCGTCGACAATCCGGCGACGGCGATCCGCGAGCAGATGCCGTTCGTCGTCGAGTACCGCGAGGACGTCGACATCAGCCCCGATCCGAACGCGCCGAACCTGGTCGACTTCGTGAACATCGGCATCGTGGAGGGCCTGCACGGTACCCACGTGGCCGGCATCACCGCCGCGAACGACCTCTTCGGCAACAAGGACTTCGACGGAGTCGCGCCAGGCGCCAAGATCGTCTCTGCCCGGTCCTGCTCGTGGGGCGGCGGCTGTACCGCCGACTCGCTCACCGCGGGCATGATCGACCTGGTCGTGAACCGGCACGTCGACGTCATCAACATGTCGATCGGCGGCCTGCCCGCACTCAACGACGGCAACAACGCACGGGCGTACCTGTACGACATTCTGATCGAGGACTACAACGTCGAGATGTTCATCTCGGCGGGCAACTCCGGCCCGGGCCTGAACACCATCGGCGACCCGTCGGTCGCGAACAAGGTAGTCAGCGTCGCCGCCAGCGTCAGCAAGGAGACCTGGCAGTCGAACTACGGTTCGACCGTCACGGCCGACAACGCCCTGTTCCCGTTCTCGTCGCGGGGTCCGCGTGAGGACGGCGGCTTCAAGCCGAACATCGCCGCCCCGGGCTCGGCCGTCTCGGCGACCCCACTCTGGCTCGACGAACAGGACCTGGCCGAGGCCGGATACACCCTCCCGCCCGGCTACGCGATGGAGAACGGCACGTCGATGGCCGCGCCGATGGCGACCGGCGGTGCGGCGCTGCTGCTCTCGGCCGGTAAGGCCACGCAGAAGACCGTCACCTCGGCCGCCCTGCGGCGCGCGATCTACAGTTCCGCCGACCCCATGGCCAACACGTCGGTGGCCGGTCAGGGCTACGGGCAGATGGATGTCAACGGCGCCTGGAAGCTGCTCCAGGAGCCGATCGAAACCCGGAACTACACATCCGCGGCCCCGGTCTGCACCCCGCTCTCCGGCTTCTTCACCAGGCCGTTCCCGGAGGTGGACGCGAACGGTGATCCGATTCCGAACCCGAACGTCGGCACCGGCGTCTACAACCGTTGCTCGGCGTCCGCGGGCGGGCAGACCGCCGGTGTGAAGAGGTCGTACACGGTGACGCTGACCCGTACCAGCGGCCCGGACAAGCCGATCCGGCACGAGCTCGACTTCGTCGGCAACGACGGCTCGTTCGACCTGCCCGGCAAGGGCTGGGTCGACCTGCCGCTGAACAGGAGCGTCGAGGTCACTGTGGACGCCGAGGCGCCGGCCGGTGCGCACAGCGCGATCCTGATGGTCGACGACCCGGACACGGACATCGTCGACTTCGAGGTGCTCAACACGGTGGTCGTGGCGAACACCCCGGCCGCGCCCGCGTACGGCGCCACCCTCACCGGGAGCGTCCAGCGCAACAACACCCGGTCGCTCTTCGTCGACGTACCGGCCGGTGCGGCGACTCTGCAGGTCGACATCGCCGGGCTCACCGCGGACTCCGAGACGCGGTTCATCGCGATCAACCCGTACGGCGTGACGGTGGACGACACCTCCAGCCGGGAGTGCTACCCGCACTCGGTGAGCAAGGCGTGCAAGGCGGACGAGCGCGACTACCGGAACCCGATCCCGGGCATCTGGGAGATCGAGGTCGAGTCCCGGCGTACGTCGGGGCAGCTGACGAACCCGTTCAGCCTGACCGCGAAGGTGCAGGGGGTCGTGATCGAACCCGCCGTGCTGAACGTGCCGAGCCTTCCGGCCGGTGAGGCCAGCCCGGTCTCGTGGACGGTGAGGAACGCCTACGGGCCTGTCGTCGTCACCGGCCAGGGCGGCTCGCTGGGCAGTTCCGCCGCCTCGCGACCGTCCGTCGCGGCGAACGCCAGTAACACCTACACGGTGACCGTTCCGGCGGGTGCGGAGCGGCTGGACGTGGCGATCGGGAACACCGCGGACCTGGGCGCCGACCTTGACCTCTACGTGCTGCTCAACGGCAAGGAGGTCGGCCGGTCCGCCGACGGCGACTCGGAGGAGTCCGTCTCCCTCGCCAAGCCGGCGCCGGGCACGTACACCGTCCGGGTGGACGGCTACCTGGTGCCGAAGGGGACCACGGAGTTCGATTACCGGGACGTCATCTTCAGCCCGACGTTCGGTTCGGTCACCGCGGATCCGGCGCAGGTCACACTGGCGACGGCCGCGAGCGCCACGATCACCGGCACGGTGACGGCGAACGCGGCGCCACCCGCCGGGCGTTCGTTGTTCGGCCAGCTGAACGTCGTGACGACTCAGGGCGCCCTGGTCGGCACCGCGGCCGTCAACATCGGCACGGTTTCGTGAATTAGGGAACGAGTTCCATCGTTCCGCGAATGAGGAGCCCGTCCCCGGTGCGTACCGGGGACGGGCTCCTCCGTCGGTTCAGGGATGCGTCACCCTCCAGCCGAGAAGCCGGTCCCGTCGTCCGTGAAGGTCCGGCCGTCGGTGGCCGGCTGAGTGATGGGCTCGCCGCGGGCCGGGGCCGTCGAACTCGCTGCCCGGGGCGTCATCGGCATGCCGCCGGGGTTGGCGGCGCCGGTGAGGACGGCCAGGTCGCCGGCGCCGGGCGTTTCCGGGTGCGCGGCGACGGACCGGGCAGTGGTGACTACGATCCGGTCATGTCAACGGACCCGTGGCGTCATGTCGTCCGGCGCGCGATGTCCTCGCGGGACCGCCTCGGTTCCCGGGCCGGTGACGACCCGCGGCCGCACGTCGTCGTGTGCGGCAGTGACCCGCTCGTCTACACCGTCGCCGAGGAACTCGCCGGAACGGGTCGCCGGGTCCGCATCACCGCGATCGTGCCGCCGACGCTCAGGGCGGACGTGCCGGACCTGAGCGAGCTGGACGGCGTACGCGTCGTCCGGGCCGAACGGCTCAACGAGCGCGTCTTCCGCGCGGTGGGACTCGCCGGGGCGGAGGCGCTCGCGCTCCTGCATCCCGACGATGTCACGAACATCCATGCCGCCCTCTGCGCGCAGGACGTCGAGGGCGACGTACGGCTCGTCATGCGCATGTTCAACGCCAGCCTCGGGCACGGTGTCCAGCGGCTCTTCCCCGACTGTGCCGTCCTGTCCGACGCGGCGATGGCGGCGCCCGCCTTCGTCGCGGCCGCGCTCGGGCAGGTGACCCCCACGTTTCTGTCCCATGCCGGGCGTACTCTCTCCCTGGCCCGCCGTGCCGAGGTCGAACCGCGCCACATCGTCTGTGTCCTGACCGCACACAATGAAACCGGCCCGTCGGACGTCCTGCCGGCCGACGGACCGGGCCACCCCGACGACCAGGTCCTCGCCGAGGCCGCCGGCCGCCCTGCGGGCACGGTCACGGCCGCCCGCCGCATCGTGCGGACCCGGCGCTGGCGGCGGCCGTTCGTCGCGGTCGGCCGCGCCCTGCGCGCGGTCCTCAACCGTAAGCTCGGCATCGCCGTGCTCGTCACGCTCGTCCTGCTCGTGGCGTCCGGCGCGGTGCTGGCGCACAACCTGCCGAATGTCGTCGGCTTCTGGAAGTCGTTCTATGTCACGTTGCTGACGGCGGTCGGATCGTCCGATGTGGAGCTTTCCGCCTTCCCGCCGGTGGCGCAGGCCGCCCAGCTGGTTCTGACGCTCTCCGGCCTGGCCCTGCTGCCGCTGATCACCGCCGCCGTGGTCGAGGGGGTCGTCAATGCGCGGCTCGCACTCGCCGACGGCCGGCTGCGCAACCCCCGGGAGGGCCACGTCGTCGTGGTCGGCCTCGGAAACGTGGGTACGCGGGTGACCCGGCAGCTCACCGACCTGGGCATCCAGGTGGTCGCCATCGACAAGAACGCCGACGCGTTCGGGGTGAAGACCGCACAGCGGCTCGGCGTACCCCTCATCATCGGCGACGCCGCGCGCGAGGAGACCCTGCGCGCCGCGTCGCTCGCCACCAGTCAGGCCCTCGTCGTCGTCTCCACCGACGACGTCGTGAACCTGCAGGCGGCGCTGAATGCCCGCGCGGTCCGCGACGACCTCCGGGTCGTCCTCCGGCTCTTCGACGGCGACTTCGCTCAGCGCGTACAGAAGGCTTTCAATCTGGGCATCTCGCGCAGCGTGTCCTATCTGGCCGCACCCGCGTTCGCCGCCGCGATGCTCGACCGCGACGTCATCGCCACCCTCCCCGTCGAACGCCACGTGCTGCTCGTCGCCGAGGTATTCGTCCACGAGGGCTCTCCCCTCGTGGGCCGCGTGTTCAGCTCCGTTCCGGCGGTCAGCGCGGTCCGCACGATCGGCCTCACACCGGCCGGGAGTACCAGGATGAGTTGGTCGTCACGACCCGACCACGCGTTGGCGCCCGGCGACAAGATCACCGTGGTCGCCCGCCGGGCCGCCCTGCGCGCGCTCGCCGAACAGGCCAGCCCGCCCGCACCCGAACCGGCCTCCCCGGCGACCCCGCCCGCCCGCCCCCGTCGCTGACCGTCGCCTGTTCGTCCGCCTACCGGGGGCGGATCAGGAACGGGGATGCCCGGTAGCCTGGCGCGGTGTCCGCATGCGGGGTCAGAGCGGCACGGTCAGGTCCTCCGGGAGCACACCGAGGACGGCCTGTTCGTCCGGCCGGTGCACGAGTACGTCCTGTAGGAACGACTGCACCGCGGGCGCCATGCCCACGTCCCGGCCGGCCTTCTCCGACATCAGCCACTTGTGCTGGATGATCTGCGAGAACAGCTCCTGCGGTTCGAGCTTGCGCCGCAGGTTCGCCGGAACCGCCCGGACGACCGGTTCGAAGACCTCGGTCAGCCAGCGATGTGCGGCCTGCTGCTCATCCTTGAGGTCGCTCTCGGCGCGGTACGCGTCGAGGTCGTTGAGCAGTTTCCGGGCCTGGTTCTCCTCGGCGTCGAGGCCGGTCAGGCGCATCAGCCGCCGGGTGTGGTACCCGGCGTCGACGACCTTCGGCCGGACCCTGTATCCGGCGCCGGGCCGTGAGTCCACAGTGGACATCGCGACCTCGGCGATGTCGAAGCCCATCTCGTTGAGCCGCCGGATGCGCTTTTCGATGTGGTGGCGGGCGTCGCGCTGGGCGATCTCCTGCTCGTACGTGACCTCGTGCCAGAGGCCCTCGTAGCGGGCGACGATGTCCTCGACGACGGCCTCCGGATCGATCGACTCGTGCAGCAGGCCGGCGGCTTGCAGGTCGAGGCTCTCGCCGAAGATGTTGAGCCGGGCGATCTCGATGTCCTCACTGCGCTGGCCCTCGGAGAGCTTCGAGTGCAGTTGTCCGGTCTCGGCGTCGACGAGGTACGCGGCGAACGCCCCGGCGTCGCGCCGGAACAGGGTGTTGGACAGGGAGCAGTCGCCCCAGAAGAAGCCGGTGAGGTGCATCCGGACGAGCAGAGCGGCGAGCGCGTCGAGGAGCCGGCTCATGGTCTCGGGGCGCAGCGTGTGCGAGAAGAGCGCCCGGTACGGCAGGGAGAACTGCAGGTGCCGGGTGATCAGGATCGCCTCCAACGGCTCACCGCGGGCATCGGTGCGGTCGGCGACGATACCGACGGCCTCGACGGCGGGGAAGTCGATCCGTTCGAGGGAGCGGAGCAGGTCGTACTCGCGTTCGGCGATTCGTTCGCGGGTCTCCTTGACGGCGTAAACGGTGTCGTTGAGTTTCACGAACCGGACGACGTGCCGGGATATGCCCTGCGGCAGGGCGACGAGCTGGTCGGCGGGCCATTCCTCGAGCGGGAGGGACCAGGGAAGGTCCAGCAGCGCCGGGTCGACGACGGCGGAGGTGATGCGCACGCGACCAGCATGACAAGTCTTGGCGCGCGTCGCCGCAGACCGTGGCTCGTTACACACAGGCGAGATCACCGGTCTGTCCGAACTGCCGGTGATGACCCGGCAGGCGACCCTAGGGGCGGCGGTATGCGACGGACGAACGGCCTGATCGTCGGAGCGTGCACCGCGCTCGCGTTGGCTGCAACGGCGGGTGCCGCCGCGTTCGCGCGTACCGGTGATCGGTCTCCGGGAGCGGACCCGCGTCCGTTCGCGACGAGCGCCGCACCGCGTACGGCGTCGCCGTCGGCCCCAGCCGACGCCGGGGCCGTACGGCGTGCGCCCGCGACGAAGCCCGTCGCGACGGCCGGAACCGGTCAGCAGGGCAGGCCCGTCGGTCTCCAGACAGTCGGCACCTTCCAGGCGGTGAACACGCTGCTGGGGTACGTGTCCGGTACCCGGAAGGAAACGTTCACGTACCCGGGCGCCGGGTACGTCAAGGTGCACTTCCAGCGGCTGATGATGGTGCCGGGCGACTACGTGACGGTCAGCGACCCCAGCGGAGAGGAGTCGTACCGGTACGACGCGCCGCCGCTGCTGGATCAGGTCCTCGGCGGAAAGGCCGCTGAGGCGTCCACGGGCCGGTGGGCCATGTCGGTCACCGGCGACACCGCGGTCGTGGAGCTGCACCGGCAGGCGAGTGTGCTCGGCGGCATCACCGCGCCGCTCGACAGACTCGGCGTCGGCGTCGACCGGATCGCCCGTGGCTACACCCCCGCCGAGCAGCAGGCGGCCACCGAGAAGGCGAAGCGGCAGGCGCCCGCGGGCCCGGGCCGCGAGGAGAGCGTCTGCGGCGGCAACCAGAGCCAGGACGCGGTGTGTTACAGGTCGGCTGACCCGGTCGCCTACACGAAGTCGAAGGCGACCGCCCGGCTTCTGATCAACGCCACCGAGCTCTGCACGGGCTGGCGGATCGGCACCGGGAACCGCATGATCACCAACAATCACTGCTTCGCCACCTCCGACGACGCGTACGAGACCGAGGTCTGGTTCAACTACGCGTGCGCCGCGTGTGGCGGGTATGACGTCTTCAGGCCGACGAAGGTGTGGGGCGACAAGGTCCTCACCACGAACCACGTCTACGACTTCACCCTGTTCACGGTCGAGAACGTTCCCGCGATCCAGAAGTTCGGCTACCTCATCCTCGAAACCGGCCGCCGGCCGCAGAGGAAGGAGCAGCTGTACGTCCCGCAGAACCCGGCCGGTGAGCCGACCGTGATCGCCGGGTCGAAGGGCGAGAAGGCCGGCAACTGCGCCGTCGAGGACAACGCCTACGACGGTTACGCGAAGGACTCGGACGTCTCGTACTACTGCGACACCCAGGGCGGTTCGTCCGGCTCGCCGGTGATCTCCCGGGTCACCGACAAGGTCGTCGCCCTGCACCACTTCGGCGGCTGCCCGAACTCGGGCGTCCGGGCCGACCTGCTCTGGAGCAAGATCAAGAATTACTTCTGACCGGTCGCGCGCTGTGCGGCCCGGTGAAGAACCCGCCTGCCAAGGCGTCGCGCTGGTCACCCGCCGGTAGCGTGGTCGGCATGATTCAGACGGGGGTACGGCGACGCATGCACCTGCGGCCCGTGAGTCCCGCAGGTTGGTGGTTCGACGCGGCCCTCGTGGTGGCCTTCGTCGCGGTGACCGTGGTCCTCGTCGACGGCGGCCTGCTCGGTGTGGACGTCGCTGTCGCCGACTGGATGGCCGCGTACCGCCCCGCGCCGGTCTACTGGACCGCACGCGTCTTGAACTATCTGGGCAACGGCGGCCTGGTCCTGGTCCCGATCACGATCATCCTCGCCGCGGCGCTGGCCTGGCGACATCGCTCGGTCCGCCCGTTGCTGCTCGTCGTGGCCTTCCACGTCATCACGGGCGTGACCGTCGGACCGCTCAAGATGCTGTTCGACCGGGGCGCACCGACGGCGACGTTCGCCGACCGCGAGACGCTGTTCAATCCGCTGGCGGTCGGCCGCTACGGCATGAGTTACCCCTCGGGTCACGTCGCCAACGCGATGGCCTGGTACACGGCGATCGCCGTGCTGCTCTCGGCCCTGCTGCGCTCGCTGGACCGGCCGCCCCTGTCGAACGCCGCCTCCCTCGCGATCCGTGGGCTGCCGCCCGCCGTCGTGTTCTGCACGACGATGGTCGTCGGCTTCCACTGGTTCACCGACTCGCTGGCGGGCTTGCTGATCGGCTGGTTCGTCGCCCGCATCATGGCCCGCGTCCCGTGGGACGACGTACCGCTGCCCGCCATCCGTCACGGCTGGGATCGCCCCGCGGGCCTCTGACCGGCCACACCGTGTCCACGCAACCCCTTCACGCTGCCCATTCACGTCTATGTCACCCATTCACGCCACCCATTCACCGGCGCGCAGGACGCGGACGACCTTGAGGTCCGGTGACAGGACGACGGCGTCGGCGCGCAACCCCGGGACGAGGGCGCCCAACGTCGACGACAGGCCCAGCGCCCGCGCCGGTGTGGTGGCCGCCATCCGGCAGGCGTCAACGATGTGGATCCCGGCGCCGACAGCCCGGCGCAGGGCGGCGTCCATGGTGAGGGTGCTGCCGGCGATGGCGCCGTCGCGTTCGAGGCGCGCCGTTCGGTCGGTGACGATGACGGCCTGGCCGCCCAGCTCGTAGCGGCCGTCGGGCATGCCGGCGGCATCGATCGCGTCGGTGATGAGGGCGGCCCGGCCGGGACCGGTGACGGTGGAGGCGAAGGACAGGGTGCCGTCGTGCAGGTGGAAGCCGTCGGCGACGAATTCACAGACGACCGAGGGGGCGCCGAGCAGGGCGAAGACCGGGCCGGGTTCGCGGTGGTGAGGCGGGCGCATGCCGTTGAACACGTGGGTGCCGACGGACGCGCCGGCGGCCACGCCGGCGAGCGTCTGCTCGTACGTGGCGTCGGTGTGCCCGAGGGCGGCGATGACGCCGTGGGCGTTCAGGAACGAGATGGCGTCGAGTGCGCCGGAGCGTTCCGGGGCGATGGTGACCATTCTGATGGCGCCCTCGCCGAGTTCGACCAGTTCGGTCAGTTCGTCGATCGACGGGTCGCGCAGGAAGCCGGGATTCTGGGCGCCGCAGCGGACCGCCGACAGGTACGGCCCCTCGAGGTGGACGCCCGCGATGACGCCTTCGCGGTAGAGCGGCGCGAAGGCGGCGGTCGCGTCCTTCATCAGCTCGAACGGGGAACTGACCAGGCTGGCGAGCAGCGTCGTCGTGCCGTGCCGCAGGTGGAACGCGGCGGCGGCCCCGGCGGCGGAGGCGTCGCCGCGGGTGAAGCTGTGCCCACCACCGCCGTGCGTGTGGATGTCCACGAACCCCGGGACGATCCAGTCGTCGCCGCCCAGCCCGGATTCGACGGCCGTCACGCGGCTGTCCGCAACCGAGAGCGTTCCGTCGACGACGCCGGCAGGAGTGACGATCCGGCCGCTGGCCCGCACGAATGCTCCTAGGGGCGAGGGATCTTCAGAGTGTCTTGTCCTCGGTCAAGTCAGGACGACGGAGCGGGTCAGGTGCCGGGGCAGGTCCGGGTCGAGGCCCTGCGACGTCGCCAGCAGTACGGCGAACCGCTGCGCGACGATCAGGTCCGCCATCGGGTCGAGCGGCTCACGGCCGCCGGTCCAGCTGCCCAGCGCGGCGTACCCGCCGTTGTAGCGGCTGTGCATGAACGCGGCGCCGGTCACCTCGACCTGTTCGCAGAGCCCGTCGGGGATGTCGCCGAACGCCCAGACGGCGCGGCGCGGCCCGGCGACCGCGATGGGGCCGTGCCGGTAGTCCATGGCGGGGTACGCCTCGGCCCAGAACGTCGCCGCCTCGCGGCATTTGAGCGCGGCCTCCTCGGCGAGCCCGATGGTCCAGCCGCGGCCGAGGAACGTGATCTGCTCGACGAGTGCCGGGTGCAGCGGCAGCGGCGTGCGCACAGCCACCTCGCCGTCGGCGGCGACGCTCTCGATGTCGTGCTTGAGGTGGGCGCGCAGCAGTGCGAGTGCGCTGGTGGCGAACCGGGTCTGCACCACTGACTTCTCGTCGGCGAACGGCATCGCGATGGTGTGCCGGGCGATCCCGGCGGCCGGCGTGCTGTCGTCGGCGGTGATGACCGTGGATGGGGCGGTGACCTGGCCGAGTAGGTCGAGCACCTCGGTGGTGGTCCCTGAGCGGGTGATCGCGACGACCCTGTCGTAGCGCCGGTTCAGCGGGAACTCGGAGGCCTGGAAGGCGTCCGTCTCGCCGAACCCGGCCTGCTCGCGCAGGGCCGCGTACGCCTTGGCCATGAACCAGGAGGTGCCGCAGCCCGCGACGGCGACGCGCTCGCCGGGTTGTGGCAGGCCGGCTGAGCCGGCGAGGGTGGCGGCCTGTCGCCAACAGTCGGGCTGACTCGCGAGCTCGGCCTTGACGTGGGTCATCGCTGTTCCTTCGCAACCGACGGGACGTCCCGCAAACGCGCTCGTAGAACTGCGCATATGCGCTCGATACCAGGGTCTTTCGCGCGCCATTCTGCGCGGGCGGCGGTCGCCCACGCAACAATCCCCTCCAGCTTCGCGCAGAAGCTGCTTTTGCTCACCCAGCCTGCCCGCACTAATGTGCGCGCAACTGAACACGGTACGTGCATCGGAGGCTCCAGTGGACCGGTATGCGCGGTGGAACGCCCTACTTGAGTTGTTAGCGGAGAACGGTCGCGTGTCCGTCGAGGACGCAGCCGACCGGCTGACCGTGTCGCAGGCCACCATCCGGCGCGACTTCGACCAGCTCGCCCAGCAGCAGATGATCACCCGTACGCGGGGTGGTGCGGTCGCCAACGGCGTCTCGTACGACCTGCCGCTGCGGTACAAGTCCGCCAAGCACTCTGCGGAGAAGCAGCGGATCGGCCAGGCAGCCGCCGCACTCGTCACCCCCGGCGCCGTGGTCGGCCTCAACGGCGGCACGACGATGACCGAGGTGGCCCGGGCGCTCGCCGTACGACCGGATCTGAACGCCGGTGGCGAGGGCGCGCAGCTGACCGTGGTGACGAACGCGCTCAACATCGCGAACGAGCTGCTGGTGCGCTCCCGGATGAAGATCGTCGTCACCGGCGGGGTGATCCGCCCGCAGTCGTACGAGCTCGTCGGGCCGCTCGGCGGGGCGCTGCTGGGCGAGGTCACCCTCGACATCGTCCTGCTCGGCGTGGACGCCCTCGACCCGGAGCTCGGCGCCGCCGCCCACCACGAGGGCGAGGCCGCCATGAACAACCTCATGGTGGCCCGCGCGCGCCGGGTGGTGATCATCGCCGACTCGTCCAAGCTGGGCCTCCACGCGTTCGCCCGGATCTGCCCGATCGAGCGGATCGAGACCCTGGTCACCGACTCCGGCGCCACGCCTGAGCAGGTACGCGTGTTCCGCCAAGGCGGAGTCAACGTCGTCCGGGCCTGACACAGGGTCGCCCGGACCTGCGATGATGCCGCCGACATCACCATCGGCAACGGCGCACGTGGGGGATCTGTGGCGGCGGTACTCGAGATATCCGGACTGGAGAAGGCGTATCGGCGCCGTGGCATCGTCCGCAAGGCCTTGGACGGCTTCGACATGGTGGTGGAGGCCGGGCGGGTGCATGGGTTCCTCGGCCCGAACGGCTCCGGCAAGACCACCACGCTGCGTACCGTCCTGGGCCTGATCAAGGCGAATGCCGGCCGGACCGCTGTGTTGGGCCGGGAGGTCCCCGCCGCGCTGCCCGAGGTGATCGGGAAGGTCGGGGCGCTCGTCGAGAGCCCGCAGTTCTTTCCGCACTTCTGCGCCCGCGACACCCTGTCGCTGCTCGCCGAGGCGGGCGATCTGGACCGGAGTCGAGTCGACGAGGTCCTCGAGCGGGTCGGGCTGCGGGACCGGGCCAAGGACCGGGTCAAGACGTACTCGCTCGGGATGAAGCAGCGCCTCGCCGTCGCGTCGACGCTGCTCAAACGGCCGCAGCTGCTGATCCTCGACGAGCCTGCGAACGGCCTCGACCCGGGCGGTATCCGGGAGATGCGCACGCTGATGCGGACGCTCACCGAGTCCGGCATGACCGTGGTGCTGTCCAGCCACATCCTCGGCGAGATCCAGCTGATCTGCGACGAGGTCACGATCATCTCCCGTGGCCGCCGGGTCGCCTGCGGCCCGGTGGCGCAGGTGCTCGCGGAGAACTCGCGCGCCGCGACCCGCGTACGCCTGGAGGCCGTCACCGACCTGCCCGCCGCCGCTCAGGTGATCAGTAGCGCCGGTGCCCAGGTGAACCTCGCGAACGATCACCTCATGGTTACGGGGCTCGGCCGTCCGGCGGAGATCACCCGGCTGCTCGCCGAGCGCGGGTTCTACGTCAGCGAGCTCGCGCCGGTCGCCGTCGACCTGGAGAGCGTCTTCCTCGAACTCACCGGCACCGCCCCGCAGGACGGACAGAACCGGCAGGTCGACCAGTCCGTACTGCCCGGGTCCGCGCCTGCGCCTACGCACGGAGGGTGGGGCGTATGAGCCTCTACAGGGCCGAGACCAGGCGGCTCGTCAAGCGCCGCTTCATCCGGTACGCCGTACTCGGCGCATTCACCATGCTGCTGCTCATCGGCGGCGCCTCCTTCCTGAGCAGCCATAAGAACGACGACCCGCAGCAGCTGGCGATCGCCCAGCAGCAGGCGGAGGCCGACTACCAGAACTCGGTGACCTGGGCGGCCGAGGAGAAGCGCCAGTGCGACGCCGCCACGGCGGCCGGCACCGTCCAGCCGGATCGCTTCCCGCCGAATTGCGAGATCACCCAGCCCGCCCGGGAGGACTACGACGCGCAGAACTACCTCCCGCCCATGTTCGACTTCCGGGAGGGCTTCGGCGGCATGATCACCGCGTTCGCGGCGTTGATGGCCCTCGTGGCGTTCATCGCCGGGGCCTCGTTCGTCGGGGCCGAGTGGGCCTCCGGCGGCATGATGAACCTCCTGCTGTGGCGTCCCCGTCGCATCGAGGTGCTCGGCACCAAGCTCACGGCGCTGCTCACCGGCGTCAGCGTGGTGACCGTCGTCGCCGGAGCGATCTGGACGGTGGGGTTCTGGTTCATCGCCGTCCTGCGCGGCTCGACCGAGCGGATGACCTTCGGCGCCTGGCAGTCGTTCGGGCTGATGGGGCTGCGCGCCGCCGCGCTGATCCTGGCAGCGACAACGATCGGGTTCGCCCTGGCGGCGCTGGGCCGGCACACCGCCATCTCGCTCGGCGTGGCGGTCGGTGCGGTGATCGTGCTGCAGTTCGGCCTCGTCAACGTGCTCTCCATGACGAAGGTCAAGTACCCGGAACTGTTCCTGGCGCCGATATGGGTCATGGCCTGGATGGACAAATCTGTCAACCTCCAGGCTTCGGGCCCTTGCGAAATGACCGTTAACGGCTGCAGGCCGGAGACGCTCGTGGTCGACTGGCAGATGGCCGGTGGCGTCTTCGCCGTCCTCGTGGTCCTCTTCCTCGGGGTGGCCATGTGGAGCATGCGCACCCGCGATGTGACGTGAGATGGTTTCGGGCGCCGGGCCCGGACTGCTGGACCCGGGGATCAGAAGGGGCTGAGCCGCGCCATGGAGAACGCCGACGCGCCGGACGGCCCCGAGGCACGCGTCCCCGCGCCCCGCGGACCCGTCAACGAGCCGCCCGCTGCCGAGCCGCCCGCTGCCGAGCCGCCCGCTGCCGACCTGTCCGCTGGCGAGCCGCCTGCGCTCACCGAGCGCGAGCAGCAGATCCTCGACTTCGAACGGCGCTGGTGGAAGCACGCCGGCGCGAAGGAACAGGCTATCCGGGACACCTTCGCGCTGTCCGCGACGCGGTACTACCAGCTGCTCAACGGGCTGCTCGACAACCCGGCCGCCCTCGAACGCGATCCTCAGCTGGTGTCGCGGCTGCGGCGCCTGCGGTCGGCGCGAGCCCGTACCCGCAGGCGCTGACGGGCCTCGCCGGGGCTGACGGGCCTCGCCGGGGCTGACGGGCCCGCAGGCGTTAACGGGCCGCAGGGGCTGAGGGCCCGCAGGGCTAGCGGGCCGAGCGCTGGTCGGCGTACGCGGCGAGCCAGGCGACCTGGACCGGGTCCAGCGACG
Source organism: uncultured Micromonosporaceae bacterium (assembly GCA_966211315.1). GTDB lineage: Bacteria > Actinomycetota > Actinomycetes > Mycobacteriales > Micromonosporaceae > CBIHNN01. The sequence goes on from CBIHNN010000064.1 coordinate 17,943, forward strand.
GCCGGACCCGGCGGCGGGCGATCTGCACGTGCTCGGCGGTGACCGTGGTGGCCTCCATCGACTCGCGCATCGCGGCGAGCGCCGACTCGCGGATCAGCGCCGCGCAGTCTGCGGCGGAGAACCCGTCGAGCTCCGTGGCCAGCGTCTTCAAGTCGACGACCTTGTCCAGGGGCACGTCGCGGGACGTCGCGCGGAGGATCTCCGCGCGGGCGTCGGCGTCCGGCGGGGGTACGAAGACCAGACGTTCCAGCCGGCCGGGGCGCAACAGAGCCGGGTCGATCAGGTCGGGGCGGTTCGTCGCACCGATGACGACGACGTTGCGGAGCGACTCGACGCCGTCCAGTTCGGTCAGCAGAGCGGCGACCACGCGGTCGGTCGTACCCCCGTCTGAGGCTTGGCCACGGGCCGGGGCGAGGGCGTCGATCTCGTCGAGGAAGACCAGCGTCGGCGCCGCCTCGCGGGCCCGGCGGAAGAGTTCGCGGACCGCGCGCTCGCTCTCGCCCACCCACTTGCTCAGCAGTTCGGCGCCCTTGACCGACAGCACGTTCGCCTTGCCGGTGCCCGCGATGGCCTTGACCAGGTACGTCTTGCCGCAACCGGGCGGACCGTAGAGCAGCACGCCGCGCGGCGGCTCTACGCCCAGGCGGGCGAACGTGTCCGGGTAGGTCAGCGGCCACAGCACCGACTCGGTCAGGGTCTGCTTGACCTCGACCATGTCGCCGACGTCGTCGAGGGTCACGGATGCGACCTCGAGCATCGAGTCGGCCATCGACGTCGGCCGGACCACGTCGAGCGCGGCCTCGAAATCCGCCGCCGTCACCGTGGGCGACTCGGCGCCCTTCTGCCGCAGCGCTGCGCGTACCCCGGCCTCGCGCGCGAGGGCGCCGAGGTCCGCGTAGACGAAGCCGGGTGTCCGCCCCGCTACGTCGTCCAGGCGTACGTCCTCGGCCAGCGGTACGCCGCGGGTCAGCACGGTGAGCTGTTCGCGGCGCAGGCCGGCATCCGGCAGGGGTACGGCGATCTGCGTGGCCAGCAGCTCCGGCGCGCGCAGGCCCGCGTCGACGGCTTCGGGGCGGCTCGTCGTGCACACCACGGCCGCACCCCGGTGGATCAGGCCGGCGAGCACCTGCCGGAACACGGTGGCCAGCGGGCCCGGCTCGTCACGGGGGACGAGCGCCTCCACATCGGAGACCAGCAGGACGGCTGTGTCCCGGGTCGCCTCGGCGGCCCTCCGCAGCCGGATCGCCGCGCCGTCGTTGGTGAGCGTGGCGAGCTCCGGCCCCCAGAGCGACACGACCTGTGCGCCGACGTCGGCGGCCACCGCCTTGACCAGCAGAGACTTCCCGGAACCGGCCGGCCCGGTCAGCAGTACGCCCAGCGACACGCTCGTACCCAGCCGGGTCAGCACCTCGCGGTGGTGGAATCCCAGGTCGAGCAGCTCGGTCAGTTCCTGCGCCTGGCTGCGCATCCCGGGCAGGTCGTCGAGGCTCGGTGGCGGTGGCGGCTCCTCCGGCTCGTCCTCGACGATCTCGCCGTCGATGACGTCGTCGTGCGCGCCCGCGCTGCGGGTCCGCGACAGCGTGGTGCCGCCGCTGCCACCCGGGGTAACACCACCGGGGGCGCTGCCACCGGGGGTACGCGCGCCGGGGGCGCTCGCCCAGGTCGGGTTGCCGGGCTCGTGGGTGGTGTGGCCGTCCCGCCAGCCGATCACCGTGTGCATCGTGACCAGGGTCGCGTCGGTCGGCTCGACGTCGACCACGCGGAGCAGGGTGCTCGTCCAGGCGTAGCCGACCCGGTTCGCGAGGCTCGTGCGGGCCGCCTCGACCAGCGGGCGGTGGCCCGCGTCGGGCAGCACGTCCTGCGGCAGCAGCGAGACGTCGTCGCCGGTGCTCACCACCTTGCCGAGTAGCGCCAGCCGCAGCATCTCCGGGGACACCACGGCGACGATCTCGGGCGGACCGGCCAGGATCACCCGGCCCGCGGCGACCACCGGGACGGGGGCCAGGCGTACCTCGCCGCCGTCGCGCAGGCCCATGTTGCCGAGCATCAGATCATCGGCGTACAGCAGGGCGCGGCTGGCGTCCGGCTCGGTACGGGCGGCGATCCCGGCCGTCGTACGGCGGCCGGTCAGGCGTACGGGGTCGCCCGGGTTCAGCGCCAGCGCGGCCATCACCTCGGGGTGCAGCCGTACGATGCCCCGCCGCGCGTCCAGCGCCGCCGGTCGCAGGCTCGCGGTCAGCGTCAGGTCCTCGTCCCGCCCGTCGTCAGCCACACAGCACACGCTATCGGGCGCCGCCCGTACCGGCTTCACAGCTCACCTTCAGGACGCAGCCCGTAGGTTTGGGCCATGCCTGCTCCGATATCGGCGCGACTGCGCCGGGCCGTGCCCCGGACGACCCGCCGCCGGGTGATCGTGGGCGCGGTGGTGCTCGTCCTGGTCGCCGGTCTCGTCGGCTGGGCGGCCGCGCCCGCGTCGAGGACCTTCACCACGTCCGACGCGATGCTCGCGGTGAGTTCGGGGCCCTCGGGGACGGAGCCGGTGAACCTGGACACCCGGTTCTTCCTGCCGGCCGGGCGGTCCGGCAAGGTGCCGGCCGTGCTGATCGCGCACGGGTTCGGCGGCTCCAAGGAGTCGGTCGTCTCGGACGCGGAGGAGCTGGCCGGGCGCGGGTACGCGGTGCTCACGTACACGGCGCGCGGGTTCGGGCGCAGCGGCGGGCAGATCCACCTGAACAGCCCCGACTACGAGGTGAAGGACGCGCAGCGCCTGCTCGACTGGCTCGCCGCCCGCCCCGAGGTGCGGACGGACGCCGTCGGTGACCCCCGGGTCGGCGTCGTCGGCGGCTCGTACGGCGGCGCGCTCGCGCTGATGCTCGCCGGGCAGGACCCGCGCGTGGACGCGATCGTCCCGATGATCACCTGGAACGACCTGGGCCGGGCCCTGGTCCCGTCCGCGACCGGCGCCGAGCCGACCGAGGGTGTTTTCAAGAAGGCCTGGGCCGGCATCTTCTTCGGTTCGGGCAGCGGCGGCGGTTCCGGCCTCGCCGGGCGGATGTCGGCGGCGACCGGCTCCGGCTCCGGGTCCGGCTCCGGCGACACGGGGACCACGGACGGGTCAGGCGCGGCCCCCTCTGCCGCCCCGGGCGGCACCCAGGTCGCCCGCGGTACGCCCATGGGCGCTCCGGGCCGTGCCGGGGCCGACCCGCAGTGCGGGCGGTTCGCCCGTGACGTCTGCGACGTTTACCTCGCGATGGCGTCGACCGGACGGCCCGACGCGGCCGCCGTCGAGCTGCTGCGCCGGTCCAGCCCGCAGCCGGTGCTTGCCAAGATCAAGGCGCCGAGTCTGCTGATCCAGGGCGAGGTCGACACGCTCTTCCCGCTCTCCGAGGCGGACGCGAACGCCCGCGGCATCCCGTCGACCACCCCGGTCCGGGTCGCCTGGTTCACGGGCGGGCACGACGGCGGCAGCGGCCCTCAGTCCGACCAGGACCGGGTCAAGTTCCTCACGGCTCAGTGGCTCGACCACTACGTGAAGGGCGACGGCCCTGCCCCGGCCAACAGCTTCACGTTCTCCCGGGTCTCCGGGTTCAGCGCCCTGGACCGCGGACTGGTGACCAACGGGTACTCGGTGGATACGTACCCGGGACTGGATGGCAGTGCGCGCACGCAGGTCGAGGTCAGCGGTCCGGCGCAGCCCGTCGCGAACCCGCCGGCCGGGAACCCGGCCGCGATCTCGGCGCTGCCCGGCGTCGGCGGCGGCCTGAGCTCGCTGCTCGACGGCGTCGCCGGCGACCTGCCGGGGCAGTACGCGCGCTTCGAGTCGGCGCCGCTCACCGCGCCGCTCGCCGTGACCGGGTCGTCGACCGTGCAGCTGCGGGCGTCGTCGCCGACCGGCGAGGCGACCCTCTTCGTCAAGCTCTACGACGTCGACCCGAACGGCGGATCCACGCTGCCGTCCGGGCTCGTCGCGCCGGTCCGGCTGACCGGCCTGCCGGCCGACATCGCGGCCGCGCGGCCGGTCACCGTCACTCTGCCGGCGATCGTCCGCAGCATCGACGCAGGCCACACGGTACGGATCGTCGTCGCGACCGCCGACCAGGCGTACACGTCGCCCGCGCAGCCGGCCGTCTACACCGTCGCGGTCGGTGGAACGGTCAGCGTGCCGACCCTGACCGGCACGCCGGTCGCCAACCCGAACCAGATCTGGCTGTACGTGCTCCTCGCCCTGATCGCCGTCATCGTCCTCGCGCTGCTGGCGGTGCTGCTCCTGGTGCACCGCCGCAACCGCCGCCGTGTGCACTCCGTGGACCCGGGGACCGCGGACGTCCCGCTCGTCGTCCGCGGCCTCCGCAAGGCGTACGGGGATGGCTTCGTCGCCGTCGAGCGCGTCGACTTCACCGTCGAACGCGGTCAGGTCGTCGGCCTGCTGGGTCCCAACGGCGCCGGTAAGACGACCACGCTGCGGGTGCTGATGGGCCTGACCATGCCGACCGCGGGCGAGGTGCTCGTCTTCGGCCACCGGCTCGTGCCCGGTTCGCCGGTGCTGTCGCGGCTCGGTGCGCTCGTCGAGGGACCCGGCTTCCTGCCGCACCTCACGGGCGAGCAGAACCTGCGGGCGTACTGGCAGGCCACCGGGCGGCCGTGGGAGAGCGCCCGATTCGACGAGGCCATCGAGATCGCCGGGCTCGGCGATTCCATCCACCGCAGGACGAAGGCGTACAGCCACGGCATGCGGCAGCGCCTCGCGATCGCGCAGGCGATGCTCGGCCTGCCCGAGCTGCTGGTCCTCGACGAACCGACGGACGGGCTCGACCCACCGCAGATCGCCGAGATGCGCCGCGTCCTCAAGCGGTACGCCACCGACGGCCGCGCCGTACTCGTCTCCAGCCACCTCCTCGCCGAGGTGGAGCAGACCTGCACCCATGCCGTCGTGGTGAACAAGGGCCTGATCGTCGCGTCCGGCCCGGTGGACGACATCGTCGGCGAGTCCCCGTCCGTGCACCTCGACGTCACCGATCTCGCCGGCGCCACCGAAGTCCTCCAGCGGCTCGGCGTCCGGTCGGTGACCCCGGGCGACACCGGTGGCCTCGTCGTCGACATGGATGGGACGCCGCGTACGGAGGCCGTCGCGGAGCTCGTTCGCGCCGGTATCGGAGTGGACCGGGTCATGCCCCGCCGCCGCCTCGAAGACGCGTTCCTGGCCCTGGTGGGCGACAACTCGCGAGGGAGCGGGGACCGATGACCGTCGTCGAGAATCGTGGTGGGGCGGCGGGCTACCGGCCGTCGGCGACCCTGTCGATCTGGGCCGAGTGGAAGCGGCAGGCGTCGCGCCGCCGTACGCAGCTCGCGCTCGGTTTCATGGTGCTGCTGCCGCTGATCGTGCTGGTCGCGTTCGAGTTCGGCGGGAACGGCCGGGACGACCGCAACGGCGGCGGCGAGTTCTCCAGTCTGGTGGACCTGGCGACGTCGGGTGGGCTCAATTTCACCCTGTTCTGCGTGCTGGTTTCGGCGTCGTTCCTGCTGGTCGTGGTGGTGGCGCTGTTCTGTGGCGACACGGTGGCGAGTGAGGCGTCGTGGGGCTCGCTGCGGTACCTGCTCGCCGTGCCGGTGCCGCGGGCGCGGCTGCTCGGTGTGAAGCTGATCGTGGCTCTGGGCTACTCGCTGCTGGCGCTGATGATGCTGGTCGGGACGGCTCTGGTGGCCGGGACGCTGCGCTACGGCTGGTCGCCGCTGGGCAGCACGGTCGCGGCGGAGATCCCGCCGGGCGAGGGTTTCCTGCGGCTGCTCGGGGTGGCCGGATACCTGGCCGTCGTACTCCTGGCCGTTGCCGGGCTGGCGTTCCTGCTGTCGGTCATGACGGACGCTGCCCTGGGCGCGGTCGGGGGTGCCGTTCTGCTCTGGATCCTGTCGAGCATCCTGGATCAGATCACCGCGCTGGGGGCGATCCGCAGCTTCCTGCCGACGCACTTCAGCAATGCCTGGCTGGGCCTGCTGTCGACGCCGCCGCAGACCGACGACATCATCAAGGGCGCGATCTCCGCGGTCGGCTACGCGACGATCTTCTGGGCGCTGGCGTTCTGGCGGTTCACCCGCAAGGACGTGGTCAGCTGAGGGGAGCTGGCTCACAACCTGGGATTGCGCACCGCCGGGGACGGATCATCCCCGTAAACTCGGTGTCACAACTGAATACCTCATCCAGAGGGGCTGAGGGATACGGCCCGAAGACGCCCCGGCAACCACCACGCACGACTCGACGACGAGCGACGCGGGGCAGGTGCCAATTCCGTCCCGCCGCGTGACTTGCGCGATGCCGGGGAAGATGAGAGGACCTCATGATGACGTCGACCGTCGATGCTCCCGCCAGCGCCCCCGCCGCCAGCCCCGCCCGCGCCCTCGTGTGCCGCGGCTGCTCCGCCGAGTACCCCCTCGCCGCCCAGCACGCCTGCTACGAGTGTTTCGGCCCGCTCGAGGTCGCGTACGACCCGGCGGCGCTCGCGCGGGTCACCCGGGAGCAGATCGAGGCCGGGCCGCAGAACATCTGGCGGTACGCGGGCCTGCTGCCCGCCGGTCAGGATCCGGCCACCCGGGTCACCCTCGACCCCGGCCTCACGCCGCTGGTCAACGCCCCCGCCCTCGCCGCCGAACTGGGCCTGCGCGCGCCGCTCTGGGTCAAGGACGACTCGGCGAACCCCACCCACTCGTTCAAGGACCGGGTCGTGTCGGTGGCGTTGACCGCCGCGGGAGCGTTCGGTTTCACCCGGTTCGCGTGCGCGTCGACGGGCAACCTGGCGAACTCGGTGGCCGCGCACGCCGCCCGTGCCGGCGTTCCGTCGATCGTGTTCATCCCGGGTGACCTGGAGCAGGGAAAGATCGTGACGACCGCGGTGTACGGCGGTGACCTGGTCGCGATCGACGGCTCGTACGACGACGTCAACCGGCTGTGCAGCGAGCTCGTCGAGACCGACGAGTTCGAGGACACCGCGTTCGTGAACGTGAACGTCCGGCCGTTCTACGCCGAGGGCTCCAAGACCCTCGGATACGAGGTCGCCGAGCAGCTCGGCTGGCGCATCCCCGCCCAGGTGGTCATTCCGATGGCCTCGGGTGAGCTGCTCACCAAGGTGGACAAGGCGTTCTCCGAGCTGGTCGAGATCGGCCTGGTGGAGGCGCCGGTGGGCGGCTGGACGGTGTTCGGCGCGCAGTCGCTCGGCTGCAACCCGATCGCGGTGGCACTGCACGGCGGCACCGACACGATCGTCCCGGTCAAGCCGACCGGCATCGCGAAGAGCCTCAACATCGGCGACCCGGCCGCCGGCCTGTACGCCCTGGAAGCGGTCCGGCGGACGGGTGGCTGGATGGACTACGCCGACGACGACGAGATCCGCGACGGCATCCGGCTGCTGGCCCGTACGACGGGGGTGTTCGCAGAGACGGCCGGCGGCGTCACCGTCGCGGTGCTGAAGAAGCTGGTCGAATCGGGCAAGTTGGACCCCGAGAAGGAAACCGTCGTCTTCAACACCGGCGAGGGACTCAAGACTCTCGACTCGATCGCCGGGCTGGTCGGCCCGACGTACCGGATCAAACCGTCGCTGCGGGGGGCCCGCGATGCCGGTCTGCTCGGCTGATTGACGGGTTGGCCCGGCGTTCGGGCTGGACACGCGATCTATTCCGGTATGGCCGACCGTCGGGCACCCGTCGGCCATACGGCTCGGATCGGCCACAGTTGACCGTGCTCGTGCCGTGCGACGAAGAAATTCACGCCGGGCAGGGTTGACGGGGTGATCGAATTGCTACCAAGATGCTCCGTGCGGGAGGACGGTTCGCCGTACGTGGTCCCAACCTTGAGCTTGGCGACAATCTCCAGGGGCCCAACGACCCGACGCCGGAGGCGTCGTGCGGCCGTCCTCTCGACCAACGTCCGGCCCGGGCCACCATGTGGTCCGGGCCGTCTCCGTTGCTGCCGTCGGTGGCGGCCGGTGACTCGCCGGTGCCCGCGCGTCTAGACGGTGTCCTGGTCCGGGCGGCGGGAGCGGATGAGCCGGACGGCCCACGGGCGCAGGGGGCCGTCCGCGTAGCCGCCCGCCGCGAGCCCTGCGTGCCGTTCGAAGACGTTGCGGGCGCCGTACGAGCCCGTCAGCGCGTACGACCAGCCGCACGCCAGCCAGTACGCGGGCCAGAACAGGGGGCCGAGGAGCGCGTACTGGCTGACGTGCCGGGTTTCGTGGCCGAGGAGTTCGGTGTGCTGTTCGTGGAGGAGCCACTCGGCGGTCCGGCGGGTGATGATCACGGAGCCGACGGTGAAGCAGGTCTGGCGTGGGTAGCGGCCGGCGAAGTTCTCGGCGATGAGGACGCCGTCGCGACCGCGGCGGATGGTGGCGCCTGATGCCCGGGCCAGGACGAGCCCGGCGAGGGTGGTGCCGTTGACGGCGGTCAGGACGGTACGGAGCCGCATGGTCGCAGTTTCCCATCGCGGTGGGGGTGCCGGGATCAGCCAGCCGGACGTCGCATCTGGAGCTCGGTGAGGACGGGGACGATGGGGTGCGGGACCCGTACTCCCGTGTCGGTGAAGCCGAGCCGTTCGTAGGCGCGGACCGCGCGGTCGTTGCCGGTCACGACCTCCAACATCAGTTCCGCCCGGCCGCACTCCAGCGACCAGCGGGCGACCGCGTCGATCAGGTCGGCCAGGATGGGGCCACCGCGCCGGTCGGGGGTCACGTAGACGGCGAAGACGACGGTGCAGTCCGGCTCCCCGGCGAGGGCGAGGCCGCCCGCGTGCCCGATCAACCGGCCGCCCGGGTCGGCGACGAACTGGGCGAGTTCGGTGCCTGAGGCGGCGTGCCCGACCCGTTGCCGGAACCCCTCGTGCGGACGGGCCACGGCCTGGGCGAGGGTCTCCAGGAACGCGAGCGGGCTGTCGGCGAGCATCTCGAGCCGCAGCGCCCGCACCCGCGCCGCATCGGCTAACCGGACCCGGTGCACGACGTACGGCGGCTGCGCCGCGTCCGTCGGTGCGTGGATCAGGCTGGTCATCGGATTCCTTCCGTGGATACTCCGGCCTTCAGGCCGGGGAGGAAGCGGCGCCCCTGCCGGGCAGGGCGGGGATAGCCGATCGGCCGCCGAGGCGGATCGGCGTCTACCCGCGGGCCACCGGAGGTTCATTAGATGGTTCTCCATGTTGTGAGCCATGACCAGGAAGACGGTGAAGCGGGCATTCACGTACCGCTTCTACCCCACTGCGGATCAGGCTACCGAGCTTGCCCGCACGTTCGGGTGTGTCCGGCTGGTCTACAACAAGGCGCTTCAGGCCCGCAGCGAGGCGTGGACGCTGCGCCAGGAACGGGTCACCTACACGGCCGCGTCGGCGCTGCTGACCGGGTGGAAGAAGACCGAGGAGTTGGCGTTCCTCAACGAGGTCTCCTCGGTCCCGTTGCAGCAGGCGCTGCGGCACCTGCAAGGCGCGTTCACCAACTTCTGGGCGAAGCGCGCGAAATACCCCACGTTCAAGAGCAAGAAGACGTCGCGCCGCTCGGCGGAGTACACCACCAGCGCGTTCCGCTGGCGCGACGGCCGACTCACCCTGGCGAAGATGACCGAACCCCTGGACATCGTGTGGTCCCGGCCGCTGCCGCAGGGGGCAGCACCGTCCACGGTGACCGTGACGCAGGACAGCGCCGGCCGCTGGTTCGTGGCGCTGCTCTGCGACGACGTGATCGAGCAGACCCCGGCCACGGGCACGATCGGTATCGACGCCGGGCTCGACTCGCTGCTCACCCGGTCCACCGGCGAGAAGATCACCAACCCCAAGCACGAGCGCCGCGACCGGGCCGCGCTCGCCCGCGCCCAGCGGAACCTGGCCCGCAAGGAGAAGGGCTCGGCGAACCGAGCCAAGGCCCGCCTCAAGGTCGCCCGCGTCCACGCCCGGATCACCGACCGCAGGCGTGACCACCTGCACCAGCTGACCACTCGGCTCGTTCGTGAGAACCAAACGATCGTGATCGAGGATCTGACCGTGCGCAACATGGTCAAGAACCACGGCCTGGCCCGCGCCATCAGCGACGCGGCCTGGTGGCAGTTCCGCACCCTGCTCGCGTACAAGGCCGACTGGCACGGCCGCGACCTGGTGGTTGTCGACCGCTGGTTCCCCAGCTCGAAACTGTGCTCGACGTGTGGTGCGCTCGTTGAGCGGTTGCCGCTGAACGTGCGGTCGTGGACGTGCCGGTGCGGCACCATCCACGACCGCGACGTCAACGCGGCCCGCACCATTCTCGCGGAGGGGCTCTCCGTGACTGCCTGTGGAGGCGGTGTAAGACCCCAACGGACGGACGTCCGGACGGGGCGGCCGCCTGTGAAGCAGGAACCCCCTGGGGTGACCCACGGAATCCCCGTCCTTTGGGGCGGGGAGGATTGTCAACCCGCCTTCCTACCATCGATGGCCGTTCGCCGTGGACAGCTGACCGCGGTCCGCGGGCTGCGGCGCTGGACTGTGTCGAACGGGCTCCGACCGGTGGCGCGGGAGTCGTCGCGCGCGGAACTCGGGGAGTGAGCGGTACGCCGTTGGCTTGCACTCGACCTACCTGAGTGCTAAACAAGGTGTTGGCACTCGCGGCTTGTGAGTGCCAAAGGTCGGGCGGTGGGGTCACGGCCGCGGCATCGCCATCGGTGCCGGGGTACGAGACCGGTCGTCGCGGGCTATCCGGCCCGGCCCGGGGACGTCGCATCGCCAGGTGGTGACGTCCTCGATGAGTTCGTCACCGTGCGGTCAGCAGGGCCGAGCAGGTCCGGCGCCGCGAGTGTCCAGGAGGACAACGCCGTATGGCCAAGATCATCGCATTCGACGAGGAAGCTCGTCGCGGCCTCGAGCGGGGCATGAACCAGCTCGCCGACGCCGTCAAGGTGACGCTCGGCCCCAAGGGCCGCAACGTCGTGCTCGAGAAGAAGTGGGGCGCTCCCACCATCACCAACGA
>CBIHNN010000065.1:0-28173 GCA_966211315.1 uncultured Micromonosporaceae bacterium
CGGGCTCCGTGTCGTTCCAGCGAGAGCTGGCCTTTCAGCGATTGGAAGATCGACTCGATCCATTGGCGGGCACGTAGCAACGCTCGCTCGGCCGGGGTGCGCGGCGCGTCAGCCTTGGCGTTCGCGCGTTTCGGGCGAACCAGGTGGATGCCCGCCAGGTCACAGAACTGGTCGAACTCCGGGCCGGCGAACCCACGGTCGGCCAGGATGACCTGCCCCTGGGTGATGAGGTGGTGGTCTGCCTCGATCAGGGCGGCCATCACGTCACGCTCGTCGAGTTTCGGGTTGGCCAGGCACCACAGCACGGGCATGCCCTCCGCCGTGGCCAGCAGATGCAGCCGCATGCCCCAGAAATATCGTGAGTGGAAGCGCTGCAGCCGTAGCCGGCGTCACCGGCCAGATCCGAGCGTTTCACGGTCTCACGGGAGGCTCCGCACGGCACCGGGGTCGAATCGATCAACCGCAGGATCGGGGCACTCGGAGGAGTGATCTGCGCCAAGGCCCGCAGCACGGTGGCGATGAGTGGGCCGCTGCCACGGACCCGTTTGCCGTAGCCGGAAGCCGTCGGCAGGTACGGGAACGCATCCCGCAGATGCGCGTGCGCGTACCGGATCCAGTGCCGCTCACGAGGGAACTCGAACAGCACCTGAGTGATCATCAGGCAGACCAGTTCAGCGTCGGACAACTGCTGGGGACGGCCCGGGCGCCGCCGCCGCGGGACCAGGTGATCGTCTACAAACACGTACAGTGCGGTCAGAAGGGTGTCGATGTCAGCAGTCACGAGCAGACAACGACACCCTTCCCTGTATCGACACGACCGCGCCCTCACCAGCCCAGATTTAGGACTCCATCATCTAGCCGCGCGGCACGACCACGTCGTATGGATCCGCCCGCGCGGCGAATCCATCTCCTCGCCCCAGAGCAGGTACGTGGGGCAGGCGGGCAGGCAGAATCCGCAGTGCACGCAGTCCGCGACAACGTCGTCCGATGGGGGCCGGTGGGCGTCGAAATTGCCGGTCACGGGGTCAGCCACTCCCCGAGGCGACCGGGAGCGCACCGGCCGTCGGGGTCGAGTGGCGCGCAGGGCCCGTAGCAGGGGCGCTCGACGGTTGCGGGCCCAGAGCGTCGACGAGGTCGTCGAGTTCTGCCGGGCGGTCACGCAGGAGCACGGTGCCGCCCAGGGCGAGCGCCGCCGTGCGCCGGTCCACGAAGGCCCGCGCCTGGTCCACCGCGGGGCCGCCGAAGACCGCGGTGTGCAGGCCGAGCGCTGCCTGCGATGTCAATGACACGGGTACGCCCGCCGCGTCGCCCGCCCGAACCAGGGCGCGCGTCACCGTGGGCGGACGGCTCGGGCAGCGTGCCCGCGAACGCGACGCTGTCGCCCGGCTCGGGCCGCCGGGCCAGGTGCCCCCATGCGGCCGTCTCTGCCGGACCGGTCAGCGTGCGCGGCACCGCACCCGCCCAGCCCAACTTTCGTGCCCGCGCCGCGGAACAGCACGGTGTCGCGCGTGCCCGCAGGAGTGCCGCCGCCTCGTCCACGGTGGCGGGACGCTCAGGACCGTCCGATGACACCCGCCGCCTCCAGCGGATGCGGCCGCCACGGTCCCGGGCCGCTCGCCGCGCAGCCGCGGCGTCGCGCCCTGCCCCCGGGCGGCGCCACGCTTGTGGTTCGCGATGGGTGGACGCCCGACTTCGGCGAGGGCGCCCGTACCCCACCCTCATCACGACGGAAAACGCTCATTGTGGAAAAATCCTTGCTCCATGGAAAGTTGATGCCAGACGTTTCTTTTTGTTCCCTCGACCGGTTGCCCGTACGGGCGATCGGAATTAGCGTTGCTTCGTCAGCGCTCGCCGCAGTTCAGGAGGGACTCGTAATGAAAAGAAGGCTGACACTTTCCAAGGAGACGCTGCGCACACTCGACGCGCAGGAGCTCGCGATGGTGGTCGGCGGCAGTGACTCGCACCACCCCGGACACCCCAGCGGTGCGAACGGCTCCAGCTGCCCCGGCAGCTTCAAGGAAAGCTGCCCCAACTGGACCAAGGGGGCTCACTGCCACCACTGACGGCTAGGCGGATCCCGACCTGGGTGGATCCAAACGTCAGATCAAGGTCATCGCAGTCGGAACCGCGTCGTCGTCTCATAGGCCGGTGCCGTAGAACCGTCAGATCAAAATCGGTTTGCCCTACTGTCATCACCCGACGAAAAGCGTTAATCAATGACTATTGTTGCTGACGTCGGCGTGGGAGCACCTTGGCGTCCGATCCTACCGGAAGCTCTGGCACGACAGGCTCTGGAAGCAGTCGACGCAATCGTGACAGCCCTCGGATCGCTGTCCCCCGGCGGGGGAGACGCCTCCCTCGCCGGGGGACAGGCCGGTTTGGCCATCCTGGACGCCTGGGCGTTGCAGGCAGGCCGAACCGGTACGAGCTCAGCCCGCGTGTGCCAGCGCCTCGACCACGCCTTCGACAATGTGTCGAGCAGCCACATCGACGCCTCGTTCTACATGGGTTTCACCGGGGTGGCATGGGCCGCGGATGTGATCGACCACCTCCTCGATCCGGCCGGGGAAGACCGCAACGGAGAGGTCGACGAGGTCCTCTTGCGGTTGGTGTCCGGACCCCCACTGACGTACACCCCCCATGACCTGGTGGTGGGTGTGACCGGCATCGGCGTGTACGCGCTGGAACGGCACCCCCGGCCCGTGGCGGCGGAGGTGGTCCGCCACGTCGTGGAGCAACTGCACGCCAGCTCTCATCACGACGACGATGGCACTTACTGGTGGACACCCCCCGAGGCGATCCCCGACTCCGATGTGCGCAAGAGGTATCCATCCGGGAGAGTCGACCTGGGCGTCGCGCACGGTATGGGCGGAGCCATCGCCCTGCTCGGCGCGATCTGCGGCGCGCGTATCGCATGCGACACCGCTCGCCCACTGCTCGAAGAGGCGGTGCGGTGGCTGCGCGCACACTCGATCACGACCGGCGGCGGGCCAACGTTCCCCGTCTGGGTGGCTGAGGGCGTTCGGCCGGTGCAGGCACGCTGCGCGTGGTGCTACGGCGATCCCGGTCTTGCAGCCGCCCTGCTGGTGGCCGGCCGCGGCCTGGGTGACGACGGCCTGACGACCGATGCGGTGGCGCTGGCCTGCCGGGCTGCGGAGCGCCCGCCAGCCGACGCAGGCGTCCTCGACGCCTCCTTCTGTCACGGAGCGGCCGGTCTGGCTCACCTGTACAACCGGATGTACCAGGCCACCGGAGAACTGACGCTTCGCCGGGCGGCGGTGTACTGGATCGAGCGGACGCTGGAATATTTCAGGTCGGCCGCCGGCGAAGGGGGCTCCTGGGTGTGGGGGACCGAGGATCCGATGGCCGGGCCGTGGACCGGTGTCAATGTCATCGAAGGTGCCGCCGGCGTCGCCCTGGTTCTGCTCGCGGCCGCCACACCTGTGGAGCCGAGCTGGGATCGGATGTTCCTGGCCTCGGCTCCTCACAACCCGCCCGGAGACGTCTCATGAGCGAACGAGGCACGGGCGATCACTTCGTCCCGTCCGGGTTTTTCGTGCTGCGTACTCCGCTGCTCCCGTTCGACGAGCTGGTGTCCTGGGGCGAAGGGCTGGAGACGCCCGTGGCGTTGACGGCGGCCGATCACGATCCCGATGCCGTCGAGCGGGACCGGGTCAGGCTGCGCGACAGACTGCATGCGGCCATCGACCGTCCCGAGCTGCGGGATGCCGTTTTCGTCGCCTCCCCCAGCCTGGACGAGAACCTGGACGTATGGCGCAAGGAGCCGGACAGCGAACGTGGACGCAGGCTGGAGTCCGCCCTGGTGGCGTACTTCAGCCGGGCCGCCGCACGGTCCACCCCGTTCGGTCTGTTCGCGGGATGCACGACGGGCACCGTCGGTGCCGAAACCCGGCTGCGGCTGCCGCCGCGGGAGCGGTACCGGCGAGCCAGCCGCATCGACATGGATGTCCTGTGGGCGCTGGCCGAGGCCGTCGAGCGTGATCCCACACTGCGCCCAGCCTTCGTCTACGAGCCGAATTCCAGTCTCTACGAGGTCGCCGGCCGGTTGCACCTGGCCGAGGCAAGGGCCGCTGAACGCGATCGTGGCCGCTCCTACCATCTCGTCGCGGTCGACAAGACACCTGAGCTCGCCGCCGTGCTGGAACAGGCCCGTGGTGGGACAAGCTTGCATGCGTTGGCCCGGATTCTCGTGGATGACGAGATCAGCGAGGCCGAAGCGGAGGAGTACATCTCCGCCCTGGTCGACAGCCAGATCCTCGTTGCCGACGTTCGGCCTCAGGTCACCGGTAGCGATCCGATGGACCACCTCATCGACGCCCTCACCGGTCACGTCGAGACCGCCTGGATGGGTGAGCGGCTCGACCAGGCACGTGCCGCGCTGAAGTCGATCGACGCTGCAGGCCCCGGGGCGTCTCCCGAGCGCTATCGCACAATGGCCGACCTGCTCTCGGCGCTGCCCGCAGCGCTCGACCCGTCCCGCCTCGTGCAAGTGGACCTGGTCAAACCCGCCGAGCAGGCCACGCTCAGCCGCCGGGTGGTGTCGGAAATTGCGGCGGGAGTGCGGATCCTGCACGAGCTCACGCCGTCGGCTGGGGGCGGGGGGCTCTCACGCTTCCGTGAGCAGTTCTCCGCGCGCTACGAAACGCGCGAGGTCTCCCTCGTGGAGGCGCTGGACGAGGAGATCGGCATCGGCTTCGCGCGATCCGCCTCCCCGCTGGCGGAGGCGTCCCCCCTGCTCGCCCGGCTTCCGCTCAGAGAGGTCGACGAGGACGCCGAGCGGTGGACGGACCGCCACGCGCTCCTTCTCGACAAGCTGGGGCGGGCCTTGGCAGAGGGGGCAGACGAGATCAACCTGACACCGTCGGACCGGAAGAAGCTGTCCGTCGGGGAACGGCTACCGCTACCCGATGCCTTTCACGTGATGGCCACGTTGGCCGCGCCCTCCGAGGCAGCCATCGCCCAAGGTGACTTCCGCGTTCTCCTGCACGGCGTGGGAGGGCCATCTGGCGCTCGCCTGCTGGGGCGTTTCTGCCACACGGATGTGTCGCTGGCTGAGTCCGTGCGGGCGCACCTACGGGCGGAGGAGGCGTGTCAGCCCGAACGTGTGTTCGCCGAGATCGTCCACCTGCCCGAGGGCCGAATCGGCAACATCCTCTGCCGCCCAGTCATGCGCGGCTACGAGATCCCTTACCTCGGGCGCTCCGGAGCCCCCTCCGATCGTCAGCTCCCGGTTACCGACCTCCTGGTGTCCGTGCGGGAGAACCGGGTCGTACTGCGGTCGCGTCGCCTCGGACGGGAGATCGTGCCGAGACTCACCACCGCGCACAACTACGGCTGGCGCAGCCTGGGTCTGTACCGATTCCTGTGCGCACTCCAGCAGCAGGACGTCGCGGGTGGTCTCGGCTGGGATTGGGGCCCACTGGCGGCGGCTCCGTTCCTTCCCCGAGTTGTGAGTGGGAGGCTGGTCCTGTCCCGCGCGCGCTGGAATCTGGACGAGACCGAGGTCCGGGCCCTTATCCGGGCCGCAGACGCGAGCTCCGTCCGGGACGTGCGGGCTTGGCGCGCCGCGCGGCGGCTACCCCGTCTCGTCGCTCTCGCCGACGACGACAACGAGCTCATGGCAGATCTCGACAACATGCTCAGCGTGGCGGCGCTCGCCCACCAGCTCCGGCGCCGGCGCCGGGCGATGCTCGTGGAGATGTTCCCGACCCCCGACGATCTGTGCGTCGTCGGGCCCGAAGGCCGATTCGGGCATGAGCTCATCGTTCCGTTCGTCAAGAGCGCGGCGTCCGAGGCGCCACCGAAGGGGCTCCATCCGGCGACCGGACACCGAGTTCGCCGTCGGTTCCCACCCGGCTCAGAATGGCTCTACGCCAAGCTTTACACCGGATCGGCCACGGCCGATCAGGTACTCAACCAGCTCGTCGGGCCAGTCGTACATTCCGCTGTGGCCACGGGTGCGGCCGACGACTGGTTCTTCATCCGGTACGCGGATCCCGAATGGCACCTGCGGCTGCGCCTGCACGGCGAGCCGGATCGGCTCCACCGGGAGGTGCTGCCCCGGCTGCAATACGCGGCGGACGCGTTCCTCGACGACGGCCGCCTGTGGCGCGTCCAACTGGACACCTACGAACGGGAGGTCGAGCGCTACGGCGGCGATCACGGTATCGAACTGGCGGAACAGGTCTTCACCGCAGACAGCGAGGCGGTACTCCGAATCCTCGCGGAGCTGTCCGGCGACGCCGGGCTGGATCTGCGGTGGCGGCTGGCCATGGTGGGAGTCGACAGTCTCTTCACCGACCTCGGCCTCTCCGGCGAGGAGAAGCGGTTTGTCGCCCGGCACGCACGCCAGTCCTACGGCCGGGAGTTCCGCGTCGAGGGCGACTTCAAGGGTGAGGTGGGCAGACGGTACCGGGCCGAACGCGCCGACCTGGAGGCGCTGCTGGACACCGGCCAGGACCCGCCCGCCGCGCTGGCGCCGGGGGTCGCGGCGCTGCACGACCGGTCACTGCGGCTCGTCCCGGCCACCGCCGAGCTGCGCCGGCACGCCCAGGCCGGACGACTGTCGCAGTCACTGACCGATCTCGCGATGAGCCTTGCGCATATGCACGTCAACCGCCTGCTCAGATCGGCTCAGCGGGCACAGGAGCTGGTTCTGTACGAGCTGCTCGATCGCGCCTACAGTGCCCAGGCAGGTCGTGGAAGTACTCGATGACCGAGTCAGCGAAGATCTTCCGCAGGGAGGCTCTCGACTTCCGAGCCGGGACCAGAGAACAGGACACCACACTGTGGGTCGACAATCGGTGGACCAGATGGCTTTACTGGTTCATGCTGGCACTTGCGGCCGTGGCCACGGCGATGGCGTTCGCGATCCATACGGACGAGACGACCTCGGGTCCCGCGTGGATCGACCCACCAGGTCGGACGTTCGTGGCGCTCTTGCCGGCCGCTGCAGATCTGCGACCCGGTGACCCGGTTCGTCTCGAGGTGCGCGGCGCGGGCGGACGTACCGTCATGGCGCACACCGCCACCGTCGAAGTGACCGATGCCGCCGCGGCGCGTCGCGCCGGGTTCGCGGCGCCGGCACAACCCGCCGTCCTGGTGGCCGGTGCGTTGACGGCTGACGCCGCCATCCTGGAAATGCCACCGTCCACGCGTCAGGGGGCCGACGCCGTCGTGATTCTGCGCACGGCCAGCGTCTTCCAACTGTTCTTCGACGGCGTCGGTGACCTGCTCGGGGGAGGCGGAGATTGATGTTTCGCCGTCGGGTTCCTCTGGTCAGGCAAATGGAGCTGGCCGACTGCGGTGCCGCATGCATGGCGATGGTGCTGGGCTACCACGGCAAGAGAGTGCCGCTCGACGAACTGCGCCAGCTCACGAGCACCGGCCGCGATGGCGTGAACGCGCTCGGCCTGATCAGTGCCGCGCAGAGCCACGGCCTGCGCGCCCGCGCAGTGGTCGCGGACCTGGACGACCTGGGCCAGCTGCCGCCCGGTTCCATCCTGCACTGGGAGTTCACGCACTTCGTCGTTCTGGAACGAGTCCGCAGGAACGCCGTGGACGCCGTCGACCCGCAGATCGGTCGACGTCACCTGTCGATGGAGGCGTTCCGGCGCTCGTACACGGGCGTCGCGATCGTCTTCGAGCCGACCGAGGAGTTCCAGACCTCCGCCAATCTCATCAACAAGGGCACGTGGCGCTACGTCCGCCCGCTGATCGGCCACTCCCGGATACTCGCCCGGGTCCTTGTGTCGTCGGTGCTCATCCGGATTCTGGCACTCGCGCTTCCGTTGCTCACCGGGATGCTCGTCGACGAGATCGTCCCACGTCGCGACCAGCAGCTCCTTGTGGTGGCCGCGGCGACGATGGTGGGGGTGGTGGGATACTTCTTCCTTGCCACGCTGCTGCGGGCCAACCTTCTGTTGCAACTGCGTACCCACCTTGACGTGCGCCTGACCGTGAGTTTCGTCCGACGCCTGGTGGATCTGCCGTACACGTTCTTCCTCGGACGTTCCGCCGGCGATCTGATGATGCGCATGCAGAGCAACGCCGTCGTGCGCGAGTTCCTGACCGCGGGCACCATCGCCGCGTTGATCGACGGCAGCCTCGCGACGCTCTATCTGATCCTGCTGTTCTGGTTGAGTCCGACGCTGGGGGTACTCGTCGTCGGACTGGGCCTGCTCCAGGTCACGGTCCTCGTGCTGTCATGGCGGCGCAACCAGCACCTGATGTCCGAGAGTCTGCATATCGAAGCCCGGGCGCAGAGTTACACGTTCGAGTTGCTCGCCGGTATCGAGACTCTCAAGGCAGCCGGTTCCGAACGGCGTGCCGCCCAACATTGGGAAGGACTGTTCACGGACGAGATGAACGTGTCGGTGCGCCGGGGACGGCTCGACGCATCCGTCCAAGCCGTGCTGGGGACCATCCAGCTGGGTTCCCCCTTGGCCTTCCTCACCTATGGCGGCTTCCAGGTCATGGAAGGCAGGATGTCGCTCGGAGCCATGCTCGCTGCGGCCGCACTGGCCACCGGCTTCCTCCAACCGCTGGCCGCCCTGATCGACACCGGCCTGGATCTTCAACTGATGCGCAGCTACATGGAGCGCATCAACGACGTGCTGGACACGCCGCGGGAGCAGGAGGGGCAGCGCGTGACCATCGCCCCCCGCCTTACCGGGCAGGTGCGGGCCGACCGCGTCTCATTCTCGTATGGGTCCGGCCCGCTGGTTGTCGATGAGATCTCCCTGGAGGTACAACCCGGCCAGATGGTCGGTATCGTCGGTCGCTCCGGTTCCGGCAAGTCGACTCTCGCGCACCTGCTGCTCGGTCTGTATCCGCCGCTGTCGGGGCGGATTCTTTTCGACGACACGGACCTTGCCGGTTTGGAACTCCAGTCTCTGCGCAGGCAGATCGGCATTGTCACGCAGCGGCCCTACCTCTTCGGGTCCACGATCCGGCAGAACATCACCATCAGTGATCCGGCCCTGCCACACCAGACGGTCGTCGACGCGGCCAGGCTCGCCTGCATCGACGACGACATCGACACGATGCCGCTCGGGTACGACACTCCACTGGTCGATGCGGGTGCCTCGCTGTCGGGAGGCCAGCAGCAACGTATCGCCCTTGCCCGCGCATTGGTCCATCGCCCGGCCATCCTGCTGCTCGATGAGGCAACCAGCGATCTCGACCCGATCACGGAACGGCGGGTACACGCGAATCTCAGCGGCGTGGGCTGCACGAGGATCGTGATCGCGCACCGCATGAGCACCATCGCCAATGCCGACCTCATCCTCGTCATGGACAAGGGCAGGGTCGTGGAGCGGGGAACGCACCAGAAGCTGATGGGATTGGCCGGTGTCTACAGTCAACTTGTCACAGCGCAGCTGAGCCCGACCAGCGCCACTTCCTCCACCGCCGCCTCCAGGAGTTGACCTTACGGACGACGATCTCGGCATTGCCGTCGCCGAGGGTCGCTCCAGATGTTGTCGTCGACCACGATGGTGGCTCTGTGAAGTTGAGCGGGGTTCGCGGTTGGAGCCGACCCGTGCGTGAAGGGGTACCGGACCGGCGCGATGCCCGAGGCCGGGTCCAACCGTTGCCAGGGCTGCTCGCGAGCGGTGCGCTCTCGGCGAGCTTCAGACGAGTAGTCGAGGAACGGGCACCAGTTCGTCGGCAGGCGCGGGGGCCCGGTAGCGCCAGATTGTGTGACCCGCCCGGCTGGTCATGGGAAGACGGCGCCGCCGTCGAGTTCCTCGGCCGGTCACGGGACTGACTGGGCATCTGGGTCATATGACATAGCTGCGCCCCGTCAAGTCCGCCAGAAACGAGGATGACCTTCTACGTCCCTCGCATCCGCTGCATCTACGACATCCAAGCGTGACGCGACGCGCTCATAGCCGGAACCGTGCACCAGAGCGGCGATGACGTATTCGACCACGACCCGGTCAGGATCCGTCGCCGGTGGCCGCCCCCGCGGATGAGCCGGATCGAACCTGGGTTGCTCAGGACACAGCGCGGTGAGCCGGACCCCCGCAGGATCGAACAAGGAAAGACGGCAGCGCAGGCACGGGAGTCCATCGATCACGAAGCGTAGAGAACTCCGATGATCAATGGACCCGTACCTGCTTGCTGCCCGGGGCCCGGCTGCCCAAAGCCCCGTCTACTGCCGGTCGCTCTTGAGAATGGTGTCCGACTCGCTTACGCGGGCGGCTTGGCCTGGTACGGAGCGGCGGCCTGTTGGGCGTACCAGAGCATGCCTTTGCGCTCGTCCCGGTACAGCTCGGCTACGCATCGGTACGGTGCGAGGAAGTCGGCACACTTCCCCTCGCCGCCGAGTTCCACAGTGAGCGATGGGACGCCCAGCCGGTCGTAGACGTCGTCGTCGGTGTCCCCGCCGCTCGGGTAAAGCAGATCCGGTGCCTGACCGATCGGATACTTGTTGAAGTGCGACAACCCGGCTGCCAGAGTCCGGAGCCCGCGGACATTGGGCGCCGGCTTGCCGGTCCAGTCCCACGGGTAGAGCACAGCGCCGAAGAAGTTGTGGTATGTCAGGATCGTACCGGTGGCATTCGTCGGCGCAGCATCGGTCAGCTTCGGCCCGCGCTGATCGGGGAACAGGGCTGACTCCAAGGCCTGGATCGCCTGGGTCTCCGGCTCGGATCCAGCCTTGGGGCCACGGAACAACTCGGAGCACGGATCTTTGTCGGACCCGATACCCCAACGGGTGACGAAGTTCCGGTTCAGGTCGACGCCTGAACCCGCTGGGTCGGAGGCGCATCGTCCCTCGACGCTGTTGGCGTTCTTTCGTTGCAGCACCGGCTGACTTCTGCCGGACTCCACGATCTCCCGCCCATCCGGATTCGCCAGCGGCACAACCCAGACCTCGGTGTGGTTCAGCAGATTGGTTAGCTCTGCCCGGCGGCCGTATCCGTCCGCCAGTTCGTCGATCCAGTTCCAGGCCATCTCTGCGGTCGGCAGTTCACGTGGGTGTATCGCAGTGAGCAGCAGCATCCTTGGCCGGGCGTTCTTCGGGGACATCGCGCACGTTCCGGCGGACTGCTTGGTAAGGCAGATTGCCTGAAGGTCATGGCCACCGGAGCCATGAATCTTGCGCCACGAACGGCCGAAGGTGACCACTTTGGCAAGTTGTGGCTTGGCCGCCGCCACGTCCACCAGGTGCTGGTAGTGGGCCGCGACCGTGTGGTACCCGCCGTAGAACGTCGAGTACGTGCCGAAAGTGTCGTGCTCAACCCCAGCACCCGCCGTGCTGATGGGTGGCGCCATGGTCCGTTCCACCCGTACCCGGTAGCCGTCGCCGCGCAGTCGCTGCGCCGTGGCGTCGTCACCAAGTACGAAGAAGTCCTGACCGTCACGGAGCTCGAGAACGTCGTACCCGGCCGCCTCCATGCGCGGCATCCGGTCGACCCCTGGGTTGACCACCCGGAGCAGTAGCGGGTCCGAACCAGACTTCTCGGGCGTCGGTGGCATCGCACTGGTCGGCATCGCCGGTGTGAAGCCAGCCAGTGCGAGTCCCATTGTCGCGGCGATGATAGATATTCGGGTACGTCGCGCGAATGTTCGAGGCATGTGCCTACGCTAGGTCCGCGTGTAACCGGCGGTATCTGCCTATGGAGGGACGCGTGCCGCGAGAAATATCCCGCTCAAGGCCCTTGCCAGGGGCTATTGAGTTGTAGTACCGAACTCCCGGTCCGCGTCGTGCAAGAAAAGAAGAGCCACGATGGTGGCGTCCCGCGGGATGTTCTGCTTGATCCAGTGGGTGGCCTCGACGGAGTACGACGACGGGATCTGCACGGCGGCGGTGTGCAGCGCCGCGCCCCAGCTCGGTACGCCGGCACGATCACGGAGAACGTCCGTCTTCGGGGTTGTTCTGCCGCCAGTCGCGTACCGCGTCACGGATCCGGTCGAACAGTGCCAGCGGAGGCCCCGTGTGGAGGTTGCCGATCGGGGACTCCGGCGCGTTGCGGTCCGGCCGGGTCGGTGCCGCCGCCTCCGCCGCCCTGACCGCACCGGCCATCCTGCGCAGGGTGTCGGCGTCGAGGGCGCCTCGCAGGCGCAGCAACTCCTCGGACTCCTCCCTCGTTGCGTGGTCGATCACCTCCGCCGCGAACGCCTGCAGCCGGCGGTCGAAGTCCGGGTGACCCACGCCCATCTCGTACAGGTCGGCGAGGTCCTTCCTGGCTACGTCCTCCTCCTCCAGCCGGCCCTCGACCACCTTCTCGCCGTCGTCGAGTTCGCGCCGGGCCACCGGGTGGATCACCGCCTCCTCGGCGCTCTCGTGCACCGCGAGCAGACGCACCAGGTCCTGGAACAGTTCCTCCTTCGCCGGTCCCTGCGCCTCTCGCAACGCGCTGAACAGGCTCTTGATCTCGTCGTGCTGCTCGAGCAGCAGGTCAACCACGTCCCGACTCGATGCCGTCTCCGCCGTGGTCATCACATCACTCCCTACGTCGCGGATGTCTGCGGTCGCGTTCCCCGTCCGGCACGGTCCATGCGACGCGGTTCGAGCCGCGCTCAGCAGGCGAGAACGACCTGCAGCTCGTGACGGCGGCGCGCGCCCAGGTCCGTGAGCAGGCGGGGCGCCTCGTCGAACGCGACGACGGCGGAGACGAGGCGCTTCCGGACGGCGTCACCGTGGTCGTACAGCAGGGCGATCGTCTCGGCGGAGAGCCGCTCGCGGTCCCAAGCGGGTGCCAGTCCGCGCGGTACGCGGCCGATCTGCGCGCACCGCAATGACAGCCCGTTGTGGTGGAACTCCTCGCCGAGCCGGACGGCGCCGGCGCCCCCCTGATAGAACGCGAGGTCCACGACGGTTGCCTGCGGGCGCAGCAGGCGCAGCGCCTGCTGCAGGGTGGACGGTTGGCCGCGGCACTGGAAGACAACGTCGGCACCGCGGTCGTCGGCACCGTGCCGCCACCGGGTCTTGAGGGTGACGGCGGGGTCGCCGTCGCCCGGATCGAGGGTCTCCAGGCCGAGGGTGCGGGCGACGTCCAGCCGGCGCGGCGTCGGGTCGATCACGACGACCGAGGCGGCGCCGTACTGCCGGGCGAACAGGGCGGTGAGCAGCCCGACGACGCCGGCACCGGTCACGGCGACCCGGCGGCCCCGTACGCCGTCGCCGAGGCCGCGGACGTCCGGCCCGTACAGGTCGGCGGCGGCGTGCAGGAGCCCGTTGGCGCAGATGGGACCCATGTGCGCGACGAAGACGCCGAGGAGCGGGTCGAGGTCCGCCGGCAGCGTCACGAACCGGTCCACGAGCGGATCCGCGACGTATCCGGTGCGGTGGCCGTACGCCATCGCCACGACGGCGCCCTCGGTGACGGCGGGCGTACGGGTCCCGACGACCCGGCCGACCTCCATGTAGCCGAGCCGGGTCACCGGGTACGGGCGCGCGGGCGGCCCGTCGACGAACAGGCCCAGTGCGGCGTCCCAGCCCGCCGACAGGTACGGGTTGGTGCCCTTGACGTAGCTCAGCTCGGTACCGGCGGAGACGCCGCTGAACAGGGTGCGTACCTGGAACGTGCCGTCCCGCAGCGGCGGCGGCTCCTCCTCGCGGATCTCCACCCGGTGGGGTCCCGCGACGACGACGGTGCGCTCAGCCACGGTCCACCCCCCGGTCGCCGAGCCGGACGGCCCGGCCGGTGGCGGCCGACTCGGCGACGGCGAGCGCCAACCGGTGGGTACGCAGCGCCTCGCGGTACGGCACCCGCACGTCGTCACCGATGCCCCGTACCGCGTCGACGAACGCGCGGTCGACGGCGATGCGGGCGCCCTCGGGATCACCGGCGAACCGCCGCTCGCCGTCACCGTCGCGTACGGTCAGCCCGTCCTCGCCCACGGACAACGCCAGGCCGTCGGTGTACACCTCGACACCGGCGCGCTGCTTCCAGGTCAGCATGCAGGTGGTGGCGAGCGTGCCGACCGCACCGGAGACGAACCGCAGGGTCGCGGCGGTGGCGCCGTCGACGTCGGCGCCGTCGACGCCGGGCGGTGTCCCGTTGCCGGCCGCGTACACCTCGTCCACCTCACCGGCCAGGGCCCGGGCGAGGTCGAGCACGTGAGCCGCCTGCTCGACGACGGGGCCGCCGGAGCGTGCGCGGTGCGGCCACCAGGCGACCGGGGGCACCTTGTCGAGCCAGGAGCCGGTGACCAGCCGTACCGGGCGGCCGTCGAGCACGCGTCGTGCCCGCTCGACGGCGTGCAGATAACGCCAATGATGTCCGACGGCGGTCAGCGTCCCGCGCTGTTCGACGAGGTGTCCGATGCGCTGTGCGGTCGCCAGGTCGACCGCGATCGGTTTCTCGACGAACAGCGGCAACCTCGCGTCCAGGACGGCTCTCTCGGCGGGGCCGTGTGCAAACGGCGGTACGCACACGTAGACGGCGTCGAGGCCGGCCGCCAGCAACGACGCCGCATCCGGGAAGGCGCGGGCGCCGGCTCCCTCAGCCAGCCGTTCAGCGGCCGCGGGTACGACGTCGGTGACCCCGATCAGCCGTACGTCGGCGAACCCGGACAGTACCCGGGCGTGCCGCTGGGCGACGTTGCCGGCCCCGATCAGGCCCACCCGGCATACGGACATGGCATACCTTCCCGACGTTCGTCCGCGGGGTACGTCGACCCGCGAACGGGCACCTGAGGCCGTCGTCCACGTACGGATTGACGTCCCCCGATCGAGGGAACCATGAAGAGTTCGACCGGAGGCTAAGTGGGGTGTGCCGTGCAGCGTGCGACAGCGACCGCATCACCGGTCGTAGAGGCCTGGGCTACATACCGTAGCAGTAACGTCAGTCAATGGTCCGTCCACCGCCTCTTGGCGGACAAAGGCGACACATCGGTCAGCGTGGTCATCCCCGCCCGTAACGAGGAAGCCACCGTGGGCACCATCGTCGCCTGCATCCGGCGGCATCTCATGATGGAGGCCGCGCTGGTCGACGAACTGATCGTCGTGGACTCCCGTTCCACCGACGCCACCGCCCGGGTCGCCGCGCAGGCCGGAGCAACCGTCGCATGTCAGGACGCGATGACCCTCGGCCTGCCGTACCTCGACGGCAAGGGTGACGCGCTCTGGGCCGGTCTGGCGGCGAGTTCCGGCGATGTGGTCGCCTTCACCGACGCCGACCTCCGGGAATTCACTCCACAATTCGTCACCGGACTGCTCGGACCGCTGTTGGCCGACCCCTCCGTGGCGTTCGTCAAAGGCTTCTATCACCGCCCGCTGGTCGGCAGCGCGGGCGTCGAGCCCGACGGCGGCGGCCGCGTCACCGAGCTCATGGCGCGTCCCCTGCTGAACCTGTTCTGGCCCGAGCTGGCCGGCGTCGTGCAGCCCCTCGCCGGTGAGTACGCCGGCCGGCGCGATGTCCTGGAACGGATTCCGTTCGTGTCCGGCTACGGCGTCGAGATCGCCATGCTGATCGATCTGCTCGACCTCGTCGGCCTGGACGCTCTGGCCCAGGTCGACCTCGGCGAACGGCTGCACCGGCACCAGAGCACCGAGGCGCTCGGGCGCATGTCCGCCCAGATCCTCTACACCGCCTGGTCCCGGCTGCACCGCCGCGGCCTGGTCACCACCGCGGTACCGCCGGCGGCGCTGCTCACCCAGTTCCGCCGCGGCGGCGGCAGCGGCCTGCCCAACCTCGACCGGGAGATCGCCGTCGTCGACGTGTCGGTCGACGAACGCCCTCCCCTGATCACGGAAGCCCACCGCATGCGCTCCCGCCGGCTGGCGGTCACCGGCGCATGAGCCTCACCGTCCTGATGAACGCCGGCCCGTGGCTGCCGGTCCCGCCGCGCGGGTACGGCGGCATCGAGAACGTCATCGCCACCCTCGTGCCCGGCCTGCGCCGACTCGGTGTCCGCATCGTCCTGGCCACGGTGGGCACCAGCGACCTGGCGGTCGACGAACGGCTCGCCGTCTTCCCCGACGGCCAGTTCGCCCACCTGCAACGGCCGTACAACCAGGTCTGCGGCATCGTCCCCGCCCACCAGAACGCCGTCGTCCGAACCCTGCGCGACCGCGACGACATCGATCTCGTCCACGACCACGTCGAGGCGGCCGGCCTGATGACGGTGGCCGCGCTCGGGCCCGATGCGCCGCCCGCCCTGCACACCCTGCACTGGGACCTCGCCAAGCACCCCGACCTGTACGGCTCGTTCGACGGCGGCGGCCGGGTCCGGGTCAACGGCGTGTCGGCGTCCCAGCTCGCCCGGGCTCCCGGCGCTCTGCGCAGGCACGCCGTCGGCCATGTACACCTGGCCACACCGCTCGCCGACGGCGCCGACCGGCGCGACCCGCCCGGCAAGGGCGACCACGTCGTGGTGCTCGGGCGGATCACCCCTGGCAAGGGTCAGGACCTCGCCGCCCGCCTGGCCCACCGGGCGGGCTTCGACCTGGTCCTCGCCGGGCCTGTCGGCCCCTACCACCGGCCGGCCGACCTCGTCGCCGCCCGCGGCGACCCGGCGGCCGCCCAGAACCCGGACGTCCGCTACTGGCACGAACACGTCGCGCCCTTCGCCGACGGCACCAGGGTCCGCTGGCTCGGAACGGTGACCGGCCGGGAACGCGACGACCTCGTCGCCACCGCCCGCGCGTCCGTCTTCCCCCTGCGCTGGGAGGAACCCGGCGGCACGGCCGTCGTGGAGTCCCTCGCCCTCGGAACCCCCGTCGTCGGGCTGTCCCGGGGCTGCCTGCCGGAACTCGTCGACCACGACGTCGCCGGGCTGCTCACCGACGATGAGGATCAGCTCGCCGACCTCGTCCTCAAAGCCCACACGATCGACCCTCGGCAGTGTCTGCGCGAGGCGGCGCGCCGCTTCACCCCGGCCGTGATGGCCCGCGCCTACCTCGCGCTGTACGAACGGGTCCGAGCCGACGCGTGTGCGGCGGGCGTCGGCGGGTAGACGGCGCCATGCGGATTCTCGTCACAGGAGCTCGTGGAAAGGTCGGCGCCGCGACCGTCGACCGGCTGTTGCAGGACGGACATGAGGTGTCCGCGGCCGACATCGCCCCGGCGGTGTACGAACGCGCGCGCGACGTGGTCTACGTACAGGCCGACCTGGCCGACGCCGGACACGTGGCCGCGGTCGTGCCCGGACATGACGCTGTCGTGCACACCGCCGCCATCGCCAGCCCGGCCCACAACCCGCCGCACGTCATCTTCCAGAACAACCTGATGGCCACGTACCACCTGATCGAGGCGGCGGAACGCGCCGACGTCCGGCGGCTGGTGCACCTGTCCAGCGAGACGGTTCCCGGATTCTCCTACCCCCGGCGCTACTTCCACGCCGACTATGCGCCGATCGACGAGAATCACCGGATTCGGCCGCAGGACTCGTACGCGATGTCCAAGCGGTTCGGCGAGGAGCTGATGGACGCCTCTGTCCAGCGCAGCGACCTCGCCGGTGTGTCCGTCCGGCCGACCTGGGTGCAGTGGGAGGGCAACATCGAGCGCAACGTCGGCCCGATCGTGCGCGCCCGCGGCACCGACAAGAGCGCGTCCTTCTGGTCGTACGTCTCGGTGTACGACCTCGCCGATCTGATCGTGGCCGCCGTGACGGCGGACCTCCCCGGGCACCAGGTCGTCTACTGTGCGGCCGCCGACAACGCCGCCGGTCGCCCGTTGCACGACATGGTGCGCCAGCACTTCGGCGACGAGGTGGAGCTGCGGCCGGTGGACCGCCCGGACGCGTCGGGGATCTCGAGCGCCAAGGCGTCGCGGCTCTTCGGCTGGAAACCCACACGCAGCTGGCGCGACATGCTCGACGACGACGGCCACCTCCTGCCCGGGACGCGGGAGCTGCTGGCGGCGGGCGAGACGGGTGTGCAGCGCGGCCTGCGTGCCGTGTCCTGAAGCCGGTCGACCCGTGACGGTCCCCGTCTGGGTCGCTGGCACAGCCGCGCGTCTCGCGGGGCGGGCGAGCGCGGCGCGGTGGCGTACCCCGGAACGTCGCTCACCGCCAGACCGGCGGTCCGGCTTCCGGGTGCGGCCGCAGCAGCAGGTTCACATCGCCGAACTCGTGCCAGAGGTAGCCGTGGTCGAGCGCCGCCGCGTAGCAGCGCCGCAACAGCTCGGGGCCGGCGACCGCCGCGAGCAGATCCAGGTGTGACGCGTCCGGCTGGTGGAATCCGGTCAGCAGACCGTCCACGACCCGGACCCCCCGATCCGGGGTGACCACGAGATCCGTCCAGCCGCGCGCCGCCCGTATCCGGCCGTCGGGACCAGCCGACGACTCCAGTGCGCGCACCACGGTCGTGCCCACCGCGATGATCCGGCCACCGTCGCGGCGGGCATTGTCCACGATCCGCGCACTGGCCGCGGACACCTCGAAGCGTTCCGGGTACGGCCGCTCGTGCGCCTCCGGCGAGGCGACCCCGGTGTGCAGCAGCACCGGCGCGAACTGCACCCCGGCCGTGACGAGCCGCGTGACCAGCCGATCGGTGAACGGACGTCCGGCGCTGGGCATCTCCGCGCTGCCCGGGCTGGTGGCGAACACCGTCTGATAGTCCTCAAGCGGCCAGTTCCCGCGTACGTATCCGTAGCGGATCGGCCGCCCGTTCCGGTTCAGGTACGCCGGCACGTCGGCGGGCTCCGCCCGGGCCACCCAGAGCCGCCCCGCGCTGTACGGCTCGACGAGCGTGACCGTCGCGCCCCCCGCCAGCCGGTACGTCTGCCCGGCCACCCCGTCCGGGTACGGCGTCGTCGCCGTGCCGATGCCGCGGCGCAGCTCCACGACCCACCGGCCGTCGGGAAGCTCGGTGGAGAAGTGCAGGGTGAGCGGAAGGCCGCTGACCCGCACCGCCGCGGGAAGGGTGCCTGAGGTGTTCACGACGAGGACGTCCCCCGGCCGAAGCAGCGCGGGCAGCTCCGTGAAGCGGTGGTGGCTCACCGACTCGCCGTCGCCGACGAGCAGCCGGACGGCGTCACGGGCCGACGGCGGCGCGGAGGCCTCCAGAGTGGACGGCAGGACGAAATCGACCGCGGTCACCACTGCGCCAGCCTGATCCGGCCCGACTCCGGCCTGCCCTTGAGCAACCGTAGGAACGCGGGCGCCACCGTTGCGGGGTCGGGGCGGTCGGAGATGTCCTCGCCGGGGAACGCCTCCTGGTGCATCCGGGTCCGCAGATCCCCGGGGTCGACCCACCAGACCCGCACGGTGGGCTCCTCGGCGGCCAGGATCCGGCTGGCCTGCTCGACGGCGGCCTTCGCCGAGCCGTACCCACCCCATCCCGGGTAAGCCTCGACAGCGGCGTCCGAGGTGACGTTGACCAGTGTGCCCTCGCCCGTCCGCAGCCGGGGGAGGGCGAGCTGGGTCAGGGCGAGCGGGGCGACGACGTTGACCTCGTACACCTGGCGCAGGACGTCGAGGGGGTAGTCGGCCAGCCGCGGCTGCGGACTGGGCCCGAGGACGCCGGCGTTGTTGACGAGCAGGGCGAGCCCGTCGCCTGCCGCCGCGACCAGGTCGCGGCGATGTAGGGGATCGGTGACGTCGCCCGCAACGGCGAGGACCGACGGGCCGAGACGGGCGGCGGCCGCGTGGAGGGCGGCGGCGTCGCGGCCGTCGGCGACGACCCGCCAGCCGGTGGTGACGAGAGCTTCGGCGATCGCGAACCCGAGTCCGCGGGAGGCGCCGGTGACAATGGCTGTTGGCATGTCGTCGACGCTAGGGCCCCTGGCGGCGGGCCGCCTCGGGCCGGCGGCACCCGCCGCCTCCGTCCTTGGTCCTAGGACCGCCGCCCGATCGGCACGGGCGGCCTCGGCGGGTAGTTTCGGGGCATGACCGGGTGCGATCGGGCCGAGCTGCGCGAGGTGAGCGCGGCCGTCCTTGCGGTGACCGCCCACCTGTCCGTACGCGAGGTGCTGAACACGATTCTCACCGCCGCGCAACGCCTGGCCGACGCCGAGTACGCCGCCCTCGGCCTGCCCGATCAGTCGGGCTCGTTCGCCGAGTTCCTCGCCGTCGGGCTGACCGACGAACAGTGGCGGGCGATCGGCCCGGTGCCCCGCCAGCACGGGCTGCTGGGGCTGATGCTGTGCGATCCCGAGCCGGTCCGCCTCGCCGACGTGCGCACCCACCCGCACTTCGCCGGCTGGCCGGCGGCGCACCCGCCGATGACCGACTTCCTCGGCGTGCCGATCGTCGACGGGGAGGATATCCTCGGCGAGCTGTTCCTGGCAGGCAAGCGCACGCCGGGCGGGTTCACTGCCGACGACGAGGAGTTGGTCCGGCTGCTCGCCGGCCACGCCGCGATCGCCCTGGTCAACGCCCGCCTGTACGAGCGCAGCCGGGAGCTGTCGATCGTGCAGGAACGGCAGCGGATCGCCCGGGAGTTACACGACGCGGTGACGCAGAAGCTGTTCAGCCTGCGCCTGGTCGCCGAGGCCGCCGGGGCTCTCGTCACCGACGAGCCGCAGCGGGCAGCCGGCGAACTGGCGACCGTCAGACGGCTCGCCGCCGAGGTCGCCGACGAGTTGCACGGCATCGTCGCCGGGCTGCCGCCACCCGACCTCACCGGTGACGGGCTGGACGCGGCGCTGCGCAAGCAGATCCAGCTGCTGGACCGGGTGCACGGCGCGACGGTGGTCTTCGACGGCTGCCCGGTGCCCCGGCTGGCCGGGGACCGGACGGAGGCGGCGTACCGCATCGCCCAGGAAGCGTTGCACAACGCTCTGCGCCACGGCGTCCCCACCCGGGTGACCGTACGGCTGACCGCGACCGACGGCGCTGTGACGTTGTCCGTCACCGACGACGGCGCCGGCTTCGACCCGCCGCCGCGCGCGGCGGCGGGCCGCCGACTGGGCATCGCCTCGATGCGCGACCGCGCCCGGGTCGTCGGTGGGCGCCTCGACGTCTCGTCGCGCCCCGGCGTGGGTACGACGGTCCAGCTGGTCCTGCCCCATGCCTGAGCTGCCCCATGCCTGAGCCGGCCGATGCCTGAGCCGATCCGGGTCCTCGTCGTCGACGACCACCCGGTCGTCCGCCAGGGTCTGCGGACCTTCCTCGATCTGCAGGACGACGTCACGGTCGTGGCCGAGGCGGGCGATGCCGCGTCGGCGGTCGATCTGGCCATCGCCCTGCGCCCGGACGTCGTCCTGCTCGATCTGCGGATGCCCGGCGACGACGGGGTGAGCGCGCTGCGCAGCCTTCGCGCGCGGGGACTCACCTGTCGCGTCCTGATTCTGACCAGCTTCACCGGCGCCGACGCAGTCCTCCCGGCGCTGCGCGCCGGTGCCGACGGCTACATCTACAAGGATGTCGACCCGGTGGCCCTGATCACCGCGATCCGGGCCGTCCACCAGGGCCACGTCCTCATGCACCCCGACGTCGCCCGCCGGCTCACCGCGACCGACTCCGCGGTGCGGTCCGGCAACCTCACCCGCCGGGAACGCGACGTCCTCACCGAGATCGCCCGCGGCCGCTCGAACCGTGAGATCGCCCGGACCCTCGACGTCTCCGAGAAGACCGTCAAGACGCACGTCAGCGCGATCCTCGCCAAGCTCGGCGTCGCGGACCGGACCCAGGCGGCCCTGCACGCCGTCCGCGCCGGCCTGGTCTGACCGCCGAGGCTCGACACCACCGAATCGACACCGTTCGTGGATGAACGGCGACGGCGCCACCGGCCCGGCGACGTTGTGTCCCCCGGCGTGTCCCGGACGGTGCCGTGCTGCCTCCTCCTCCGGCGCCGCCCGGTTCATGGACACACTTCTCCGGCAATGCCGAGCCGGCACCGCATGGCGAGGAGGAGCCGCCGGCGTCGGCACCTCTGGATGCCCGGACGCGTCCGGTGTCACTCCGTCCCGGTGTGCCATTTCCCAGCCGCTCCGGTACAGCGCGGGTGCCTCGGCGGCTCGCGTCGCGGCCTACCCATAGGTCACCGGGGCCGACGCCGGCGCGGACGGCGAAGCGCGTATTCGGTTTGTCGCCGTACTTCGAAGGGTAGCGATGCGGCGACCACCGGCACAGTTGGAGGGCTCCATGTCGACGGACGCCATCGTGATCCTCAAAGCGGACCACAAGACGATCAAGAAGCTGTTCAAGCAGTTCCAGAGCGCCGGAGACAGTCCGACGGCGGACAAGGGCGACATCGTGAAGCGGATCATCGAGGAGCTGACCGTCCACACGTACCTCGAGAACGAATGCATGTACCCGGAGGTCCGCGAGCTCCTGCCGGACCTCGGGGACGACGTGCTGGAGTCGTACGAGGAACACCACGTGGCGGACCTGCTGTGCGCGGAGCTGTACGCCATGACACCCACGGACGAGCGCTTCGATGCCAAGACGACCGTGCTCATCGAGAACGTCACACATCACATCGACGAGGAGGAGCAGGACTGGTTCCCGAAGGTGCGCGAGGGGCTGGGCCGCAAGCAGCTCCAGGAGATCGGCACCCGGCTGAACGAGTTGCGCGAGAAGGCGCCGCGTTCCCCCGCGCAACCGTCCGCGCTGACGAAGTCGATCGACGCCGTCACCGCATAGATGGGCGCGGACGGCCGGCGAATACGCCTGTCCTCGTCCAGTCGGCAGGGCGAGATCGTGACGTCCCCAGGCGGGCGGCCCCCGTCGTCCACGACGACGGCGGGGGAGCCGGGCGCGGCGTCACCGCCCGAACGCATCGGGGTCGTCCGCGATTCGTACCGTTCCCGGCGGGATCCGCGTCCGAATGCCGATGCCGGTTCCTCCCTGACACCCCCGCACTACGGCGCGGTCGTGAAGCGGTCGACGCCCGGACGACCGGGCGGTGGGATAGGGGAGATCATGCGGGCGGAGTCGCGCCGGCGGTTGCTGTACGTGCTCGTCGTCCTGGCGCTCCTCGGTGAGATGGCCGCCGCGATGGTCACGACGGCCCTGGCGCAGACGCCGACCACGGATGAGCCCGTGTACGTCGGGACCGCCGTGGTCTATCTGCAGCAACACAGCCTGCGCTACAACCCGGAGCATCCGCCGCTCGGCAAGCTGATCATGGAGGCCGGGCTGGCGTTCACCGGCGCCCGCCTCGACCCGGCGTTCCGTGGCGACCAGTGGGCTCTCGGCCGCCACCTGCTGTACGAGTCGGGCAACGATCCGTGGCGGCTGATGCTGGCCGCCCGGCTGCCGATGATCGTGTTGACCGTTCTGTTCGGGCTGGTCGTGCTCGCGTTCGCCCGCGACCTCACCGGTCCGGCGGGTGGCCTGGTGGCCCTGGGCCTGTACGCGTTCTCGCCCGACCTCATCGCCCACGGGTCCCTCGCCACGCTCGACGTGCCCGCAGCCGGATTCCTGATGACGTCGGCCTGGCTGCTGTGGCGGGCCCGGCAACGGCCCGCGGTGTACCTGCCGCTCGCCGGGCTGGCGCTCGGCGCGGCCGTGGCGACGAGGATGAGCGCCCTCGCGGCGGTTCCGGTGCTGCTGGTCCTGGCGGTCCTGTCGACTCGGGCGGCACGCGGCTCACTCCGGGCGCCGCCCGGCGCGCAGCCGCGGTCACCAGCGAGGGTGGTCCACGGTGTCGCCGCGGCGCTCGGCGTCGGACTGATCGCCGTCGGCGTCGTGTGGGCCGCGTACCTGGCCGTCGATCCCGGACTGGGCTGGACGACACCGGCGGACGTGCCGGCCGTCCACGGCCTGCGCGGCTTCGTCACCGGCGCGTTGCCGTTTCCGGCGCCGTACGCGGACGGGATGCGCATCCAGTTCCGCTACCAGGACGCGCAGTTCGGCGGCTTCCTCTTCGGGCGGCAGTACGTCGGCTCACTCTGGTACTACCTGCCCACCGCGCTGCTGGTGAAGACGCCCCTCGGCACGCTCGTACTCGGCGTGGCCGGTGCGGTGGTGCTGGTGGCGGTACGCCGGCTGCGGCCCGCCGCGCCGTACGTTCTCGTCCCGGCGGCGATGCTGTTGGTCGCGGCGCTGGACGGGTCCCGCGACTTCGGCGTCCGGTACGTCATCGCGGTGCCGATGTTCCTGGCGGTGGCGGCGTCCGCGGTGCTCGCGCTGCGGTGGCGGTCGACGCCGGTGGTGACCGGCGCGCTGGTGCTTTCCGTCGCGGTCAGTTCGCTGCGGACGTTCCCGCACTATCTTCCGTACTCGAACGAGGTGTTCGGCGGGCCGTCGAAGACGTACCTGCGCCTGCATGACTCGAACGTCGACTGGGGTCAGGACCTGGGCCGGCTCTCCGATCGCCTGCGGCAGCGGTACGCCGGCGAGACCGTCTGGCTCGTCTACAAGGGAAGCGGCGTACCGGCGTACTACGGCATCGGCGCGGCCGACCCGCGTGCGGTGCCGCCGGACCAGGTGCGCGGGCTGCTCGTCGTGTCCGACAGCGCGATCGACCGGGCCGACGAGCGGCTGGCGGCGTTGATCCGTACGAGCACCGCTGTCGACGAGGTCGGGCACTCGATCACAATTTTTCGCCGCCGCTAGTTGCTCCCAGCTCGGGCTGCTCGGGCGGTTTCCGGCCGGAGACCCGGAGTCGTCGGTGGGGTCTACGCCGGTGTTGACTGCGAGAGGCGGGCGGTGAGATCTGCGGCGCCGTCGCCGGACAGTTGGGGTAGCGCGGCGAGGCGTCCGGTGCACACCAGCAGAAGCGCGGCCATCGGTGCGTGGACCTCCGGCCCGACGCCTGCGGACCAGGGCGTGTCGGTGGCGATGAGCCGGAATCCCGTCACGGTCCGGGCCGCAGGAAGGGGCCGTGGCCACCGCATGGACAGCACTCGGCTGGCCGCGGTGGCCGCTGCGGCAGGCGGCATGTCGTGGTGGCGGCCGAGCGGGATGGCGATGTCCTGTCCGTGGACGAGGATGTCGATGAGCGTCTCTAGGTGGGTCACCCCCAGGTTGTGGCGCCGGGAACCGACCATGCCGCGGATCTCGGCGATGATCTGCTCGGTCGACAGTGCGGTGGCGCGCCGGTGGGCGGCATCCTGGATCGTGCGGTCCATGCTTCCGCGCCACCTGACCATCATGGCGATCACGTCGGTCAGGCCGAGCTGCTGCAGCGTCAGGTGCGCGGCCACGTCCCGAACCGTCCACCCGGCGCACAGCGACGGCTGCCGCCATTCGTCGTCGGAGAGGTCCTCCAGCAGATCGGCCAGCTTCGTCCGCTGCGTGTCGATGACCTGCCAGACCCGGTGGCGATCGATGACGACCTTGTCGTTCATGCCGGTACCTCCGTGAGGCGTGGGTGGATGACGCTCGTGACGAGGGCCAGGAGTTGTCCGGATGGATCGAACGCCGGGTCCGGCATGGCCAACTCGTGCAGGACGAGCCCGGTCCAGTGATTCATGATGATGGGCGCGTCGCGTTCCGGATCGGTGGAGCCGGCGATGCGCAGCCAATGCGTGAACCAGGCGTTGACCCGCGCCCCGGTGGTCGTCAGTTGCGCCCGCAACGACGGGTGGATGCCGGCCTCGACGAGGATCGCGTACCGGGCTCGGGTCAGCGTCCGTTGCGCACCGGTCGCGTCGTGCGCGAAGACGGTGAGGGCGTGTGCCAACTCCAGCGGCGTGGTGGGGCATATCGTCACCGCGATGTCCTCCCAGTTGGCGCGCTCCCGGGCGGCGAACCGTTCCACCACGGCGTTGAGCAACGCGTCGCGGGTGCGGAAGTGGTTGGCGCTGGAACCGGCCGGCAGCCCGGCGGCGGCGTCGACGGCCCGGTGGGTGAGGGCATGGATGCCGCGCTCACCGAGCACGCGGATCGCCGCGTCGAGCAGGTCCACCCGCCTGTTCCCCATGCCCGAATACTACGATAGTTGTAGTCATAACAACAGCCGTTGTCTGCTCTCGGATCGGCGTCGCTCTGAGCTGGACCTGCTGCTGGTGCCGGACGCGTACCTCGGTCGAACGCCGCTGGCGTGGTTGGTGTGGGCCCGACGTCGTCGAGTCCGGCCGCGGTGAAGGCCGAGCTGGAGAAGCTGGCGCACCTGCGCCGGCTGGACGCGCACACGCTGGACCTGTCGGGTCTGCCCGCGGAGCGGCGCCGGCTCCTCGCCGGGGTCGGGCGTCGGCTGCCGGGGCAGGCGCTGCAACGCCGTGAGCCAGAACGCCGGTACCCGATCCTGCTGACGCTGCTGGCGCAGTCCGCCGTCGACGTCCTGGACGAGACGTTGCTGCTGTTCGACCAGGCGATCTCGGGGCGGGAGTCTGCGGCGAAGGCGAAGATGACCGCGGCGCCGCGAGGGGGAATACCACGCTGTCGAGGAAGGAGAGGCGGTTGGCGGCGAGGCTCACCGGCCTGACCGGCCGCGGCGGGGGACGAGGGCACGCCCCTCGACGGTGAGTTGGACCAGCAGTCGGGCTACCGGCAACCGGTCCGCGCTCGTCGCGCTGGCCCTTGTCAACTACCTGCCCCGGCCAATGGAGAGCGGGACGAATTCGTAGGAGTGGCGGCCGGGATGGTGCTGGAACAGCAGGGACTGCCGTTCCTCGGTGCCCTCGACGTCACGGTGCGGCCATCGGCGCGGTGAGCCGGCCCCGCTGCTGGTGGCTCCCGGTCGGTCGCGCCGTCACCGAGCGCACCGGCTTCGCTGGTCGGGTTCCTCGCGGGCACGTCGCGTGTACCGCTGTCCGGGTCGCCGACGGTGTCGCGGGTCCCGCTCTGGCCGGTGCTCGGCGTGCGCCGGTCGGTCCCCGCTCTACACTTCTCGGCGCTTGCTGTGTGCTTGCGTGGCGGGCGGTCTGGTTGGTGCCGTGCTGGTGGGCGTCGGCTCGGGCGCGGGTGTGGGTGCGGTGGCCGGTGGGTCCGGTGTGGTGATGGTGGGGATTTGCGGTTATGGGTATGCAGCTTCCGGAGTGGGCGCGCACGATGTTCCTCGTCGTGACCGGTGATGGGTGGCCGGCGGCGGACGAGGATGGTTTGTGGGCCTTGTCGCGGGAGTGGGTCGACGTGTCGGGTGTGCTGGTGGCGGTGCGGGAGCGGGTCGCCGTGCCGGGCCGGGGGGTACGCCGGCTTGGGTGGCAGGGGCCGGCGGCGCGGGCGTTCGCGGTGGCCGGTGACGGGTTGGGCGGCGACGCGCGTCTGTTGGCGGGGGTGGCGGGCGGTGCGCGGGAGTTGGCCGATTTCGTCTGGGATACCGCGGTCGGTGTGCAGTACACGAAGGTCGTGGTGGTGCAGGAGTTGATGCTGCTCGCCGGGCAGATCGGCTATCTGGCCGCTGCGGGTCCGTGGACCGGTGGTACGTCGAGCGCGTCGATCGCCGCGTTGCAGGCGGCGGGCCGGTTTTTCGCCCGGTCGGCGGTGTGCCGGTTGGGGGTGTCGATCCTGTCGGGGCAGGTGGTGCAGGTCGGGTTGGACGCTGTTGGTCAGGCGGTCCAGGTGGCGGTGGGGGTACGCGGTCGGTGGGATGCGGGGTTGACCACTCAGGCGGTGATCAGCGGGGCGGTCGGGTCGGCGGTGGCGCCGTTGCTGCATCCGGTCGGGCACCTGGTAGGGCGGGTGGTGCGGCCGGTGGGTCGGCCGGTGGCCGATGGGGTGGGCGAGGTCACGGCCGGTGCGGTGCACGAGTACATCACCGCGGGCGTGAGTGCGGCGGTCACCGGGCACGGGTGGCAAGGTTCGGTGTGGGATGCCAGCGCGGGCGGCACCGAGGGTGCCCTGGACGCCGTGCGGGGGACCCGGCATCGGGGATCCGGGGTGCCGCTGCCTAGGGGGCTCGTCGACCCGGTGATCGTGCCGACCGGTGCGGGATCGGCTGGTGTGGGGTCGTCGGCTGGTGGGGGGTCGTCGGCTGAGCACGGTGTGGGGGGTCGTTCGCCCGCCGGTGCGGAACGTGGTGTGCCGCCGGAGCCGCCGGTGCGGGTGTGGCGTGCCGACCCGGCCCAGGTACGGCCGGTGGTGGCCCACACCGTTGTGATATCCGTGCCGGGCACGTACGGCGTCGAGGTGTACCAGGGCGACGGGTCCGACGCCGGTCCCCGCGGGTACGCCGACGCTGGTGCCGCCGAGCCGGGGCGGCCCTCGAGCGCCGCTCCCGGCGCCGGGCAGCACCGGCCGGCGCGGTGGCCGTCACCGCCCACCGACGCACCGCCTAGCGAGGCACCGGTCGGGTCCGCCGGTGGACCCGGCGCGGACCACCGCGATCTCGACGGCGACCGGCCGACCAGCACCGACCCACAGCCCTCGGGCGCCGTCAACCCCCGCGCGGCGATGCTGCTCCAGGACCTGCCCGTGACGGCC
>CBIHNN010000066.1:0-28063 GCA_966211315.1 uncultured Micromonosporaceae bacterium
GCCCAGGGCGGCGGCGGTGGCCAGGCCGTCCTCGACGGTCGAGTACAGCTTGTCGTCGATCGCGCCGACGACGCCGTCCTCCTCGCCTCCGACCACGCCGACCTCGATCTCGAGGACGATATGAGCGGCGGCGGTGAGAGCGAGCAGCTCCTCGGCGATCTGCAGGTTCTCGTCCATCGGTACGGCGGAGCCGTCCCACATGTGCGACTGGAACAGGGGGGCCTCGCCGCGCTTCACGCGCTCCAGCGAGATGGCGAGCAGTGGGCGCACGAAGCCGTCGAGCTTGTTCTTCGGGCAGTGGTCGGTGTGCAGCGCCACGTTGATCGGGTAGTTCTTGGCGACCTCGTGGGCGAACGTGGCCAGGGCGACCGAGCCCGTGACCATGTCCTTCACGGTCGGGCCGGAGACGTACTCGGCGCCGCCGGTGGAGATCTGGATGATGCCGTCGCTCTCCGCCTCCGCGAAGCCCTGCAGGGCCGCGTTCAGGGTCTGCGAGGACGTCACGTTGATCGCCGGGTACGCGAACGCGCCGGCCTTGGCGCGGTCCAGCATCTCGGCGTAAACCTCAGGGGATGCGATAGGCATCGTGGAACGCTCCTTGTTCGAGCTGTGGGACGGGACCGCACTGTCTCCAGCTGGCAGTATTCCGCAATCGCCGCCCATGCCGAAATCCGGCCCGTGGGCTCTGCCCGGTTTGGGTGGACCCGGCGAAGGGGAACCCCGGCCAGAGCGTACGACTCCCGTGGAGTATGTCGAGGTCGTACCGTGAAAGGGCCGTTACTTGGAGGAGCCGACGATGACACAGCCCGAGGACCTCGCCCTGTCCCCCCGCGTGAGC
This sequence comes from uncultured Micromonosporaceae bacterium, assembly GCA_966211315.1. Taxonomy (GTDB): domain Bacteria; phylum Actinomycetota; class Actinomycetes; order Mycobacteriales; family Micromonosporaceae; genus CBIHNN01. The sequence goes on from CBIHNN010000066.1 coordinate 839, forward strand.
GACTACGAGCTCGATCCGGAGGCGCCCGAGAACGACGCCATCGAACAGGCGATGATCATCGATCCTGACCCGGGCTTCGACGAACCGACCCTGTCGGACAGCGTGGAGGCCCCGGAGTGGGACGCCCTTGAGCAGGCCACCCCCGTCCAGCTGGACGACGACTACCGCTAACGGGACACGTACGGCGGGTGGGCTGTCGCCCAGGCGGCAACCCGGTCCTCCCGGATGGCCGCGAACAGGTCACCGGCGACCTTCGGGTAGAGGATCTCCATGCCGTTGGCGTCTCCGGCGAACGTGGGATTGCTGATGGCGACGATGCCGTCCGGATGGGCGGCTGCGGCGACGGCGAACAGCCCGCCGAGACCAGCCGGGCCCGGGTTCACGACGAGGCCGTCCTTCGCCGCCGCGACCAGATCGTGCAGACGTGCCGGGTCGGCCAGGGTGCCGTCGGCGGCGACCTTCAGGGCGAGGGAGCGCAGGTAGCGCTGGGCGTGCCGGTCCCGGTCGTACGAGCCGTTGGTCATGCCCTTGCGGGCTCGCAGCACAGCGAGCGCGTCGTCGCCACCGAGCACTCGGCACCCAGGCGGGTAGACCTTGTTGTTGTGGATCGACGTGATCGGCCTGTCGAGGCACATCTCGACACCACCGACGGCGTCCGTGACACGGCGCAGCGCGCCGAAGTCCACGACGACGCCGGCATCGAACGAGATCCCGGTGAGCTGCGTGACTGCGGCCCGAGTTGCCGGTTCACCGCCGGTGATGAACGTCGTACTGAGACGGCTGCGCCCGAAGGCCGCGTCGCGCGGCAGGGCGATCAGCGAGGTGCTGCTCCGGTCGGCGGAGACGTGCACGATCTCGACGGTGTCGGCGAGCCGCTCGGTGCCGGGGCGAGCCCCGCCGTCGATGCCGATCAGCAGGAGGTTGAGTGGGCCTGCGGGGGCGGGCGCGAGCAGGTCGCCGGTGAGTGACGTTTCCGGCGGAGGCTGTGGCGCGCGCAGCACGAACGACGGCAGCGCGGCCATCGCGACGAGCAGGAACGTGGCCGCGATCCCGCCCCGCGCCACGAAGCGCCGGCGGCGGCGGCGTACCACCTGGGTCTGTATGGCGGCGTGCACCGGCTCGGCGGCCGGAGTCAGGGCCTCGTGCCGGGCGAAGGCCGCCCGCAGATCTTCCTCGATCATGCTTCCACCAGCTCTGCGCGTAACGCGGCCAGCGCTCGCGAGATCGACGACCGGACCGTGCCGACGGCGCAGCCGAGGATCTCGGCGATCTCACCGTCGGGCAGGTCCTCGTAGTAGCGCAACACCAGGGCCGCGCGCTGGCGGCGCGGCAGTTTCGCCAGCCAGCCCCAGATCATGTCGCGCTCGGCACTCTCCCCGGCGTGGTCGGCCTGGCTCGGCCGCGCCGTGTCGGGTTCGGGTCGCAGGAGTACGCGACTGAGCCACGACCCGCGCCGCCAGTCCACGTACTGGTTGGTGAGCATGCGGCGTACGTAACCGTCGGGAGCGTCGGCGCGTTCGACCCTCCGCCAGTTCAGCTGCACCCGGACCATCGTCTCCTGGACGAGGTCCTGCGCCGTGTGCGGGTCGCCGGTGAGCATCACGGCGTACCGCAGTAGGGCGGTGAGCCGCGAGTCGGCGAACTCCTCGTACGTCACGGCCCCATCCTGGCCCATCGACGCCAGCCGTTACGAGGAACGCCAGCCGTTACGAGAAACGTGGTCGCCGGTGTGGACCGCCGCTGGAATCATGGCGTCGTGCTACTGACCGTTACCACGACTCACCGTCCGGCGACGGATCTCGGGTTCCTGCTCGTGAAGCACCCGGACCGGGTGCATTCGTTCGACGTTCCCACGGGTACGGCGTACGTGCTGTACCCCGAGGTCACCGACGAGCGGTGCACCGCCGCGCTCCTGCTCGACGTCGACCCCCTACGTCCCGCGGGCAGGCGCGACGCGACCCCGGACGGTTTCACCCTCGGCCAGTACGTCAACGACCGCCCGTACGCGGCCTCCAGCCTGCTCGCCGCGGCCCTGTCGAAGGTGTTCCGCTCGGCGCTGCGCGGCACGTCCAAGGATCGCCCGGAGCTCGCGCAGACCGCGATCCCGCTGGAGATCCACGTCCCGGTGCTGCGCTGCCGAGGTGGCGCTTCACTCGTGACCGCCGTCTTCGAGCCGCTCGGCTGGCACGTCAGGGCCGCACCGATACCGTTGGAGCCCGGCGTCGGGCAGGGCCACCCGCTCGCCGGGGACAGCCGGTACGTCGAGGTGACCCTGACCGGCACACTCCGCCTCGCCGACGCCCTGAACCACCTGTACGTCCTGCTCCCGGTGCTCGACGACGCGAAGCACTACTGGGTCGCCCCGGACGAGATCGACAAGCTGCTCCGGGCGGGCGAGGGCTGGCTCGCCGAACACCCCGAGCGAATTCTGATCATCCGCCGCTACCTGGCCCACCGGCGCGCCCTGGCTAGCTCGGCGCTGTCGCAGCTCAACCCGGAGGACGACACCGACAGCGTCGACGACGAGCCGGCCGGCGAACGTCAGCGGCCGTTGAGCGCGCTGCGCCGCGAGGCGGTCCTCGCCGCCCTCGCATCGGTCGAGGCGGCGCGTGTGCTCGACCTCGGCTGCGGCGGCGGCGCCCTGCTCGGTGACCTGTTGAGGGACCGGCGGTACACCGAGATCGTGGGAACGGACGTGTCGTCCAGGGCGCTGGAGGTGGCCGCCCGCCGTCTCCGCCTGGACCGGCTGCCCGAGCGGCAGCGGCACCGGATCAAGCTCTTGCAGTCGGCGTTGACGTACCGCGACGACCGGCTGCGCGGGTACGACGCCGCCGTCCTCATGGAGGTCGTCGAGCACGTCGACCCGTTGCGGCTGCCCGCACTGGAGGCCGCCGTCTTCGGCCACGCGAAGCCGACGCACGTCGTCGTGACCACGCCGAACGTCGAGTACAACGCCCGGTACGAGGGCCTGACCGGCATGCGGCACCCGGACCACCGCTTCGAATGGACCCGGGCCGAGTTCCGAACCTGGGCGACGCGGGTCGCCGGGGAGCACGGCTACGAGGTCACCTTCCGCGGCGTCGGCGACGACGATCCCGCGCTCGGCAGCCCGACCCAGCTGGCTCTGTTCGTGAAGGAGGAGAACCGATGATCGACATCCCCGACCTCGCGCTCGTGGCGCTCGTCGGCATCTCCGGTTCCGGCAAATCGACGTTCGCCCGGCGGCATTTCATGCCCACGCAGGTCCTGTCGTCCGACTACTTCCGCGGGCTCGTCGCCGACGACGAGAACGACCAGTCCGCGTCCGGTGATGCGTTCGACGTGCTCCACTACGTCGCCGGCAAGCGTCTCGCCGCGGGCCGGCTCACCGTCGTGGACGCCACGAACCTGCAGGCTCACGCCCGGGCAGGACTCGTCAAGGTCGCCCGGGAGCACGACGTGCTGCCGGTGGCGATCGTGCTCGACGTACCGGAGTCGGTGGCGTGGGAGCGTACGCAGGCCCGGCCCGACCGCCCGTTCGGCCGTCAGGTGCTCGGCCGGATGAGCCGGGACCTGCGCAAGTCCCTGAACCAGTTGCAGCGCGAGGGCTTCCGCAAGGTGCACGTGCTGCGCGGCGGCGACATCGACAACGCGGAGATCCGCTACGAGAAGCTGTTCAACGACAAGAGGGACGTCACCGGCCCGTTCGACATCATCGGGGATGTGCACGGCTGCCGCTTCGAGCTGGAGACCCTGCTGACGGCGCTCGGGTACGCCCTCACCCGCGACGGGAGCGGCCGGCCCGTCGATGCCGTGCACCCGGAAGGCCGTACCCCCGTCTTCGTCGGTGACCTGGTGGATCGCGGCCCCGACTCACCCGGGGTGTTGCGTCTGGTCATGGGCATGGTCGAGGCCGGCCACGCGATCTGCGTACCCGGCAACCACGAACAGAAGCTGCTGCGCAAGCTGCGCGGCCGCAACGTGCAGCTCACCCACGGCCTGCCCGAGACGCTCGACCAGCTCGCGACCGAGGATCCGGCCTTCATCGCCGAGGCCGCCGCGTTCATCGACGGCCTGGTCAGCCATTACGTACTCGACGGGGGCCGGCTCGTCGTCGCCCACGCCGGTCTGAAGGAGGCGTACCAGGGCCGCGCGTCCGGACGGGTCCGGTCGTTCGCGCTCTACGGGGAGACCACCGGCGAGACCGACGAGTACGGGCTCCCCGTCCGCTACCCGTGGGCGCGGGACTACCGCGGCAAGGCCATGGTCGTGTACGGCCACACCCCGACGCCCGCACCGGAGTGGGTCAACAACACGATCTGCATCGACACCGGCTGCGTGTTCGGCGGCGCGCTCACCGCGCTGCGCTACCCGTCGAAGGAGCTCGTCTCCGTGCCCGCGGCGAAGGAGTACTACGCCCCCGCACGTCCCCTGCTCCCCGTGGACACCAGGCTCGACGACGGTCTCGACCTCGCCGACGTGACCGGCCGCCGCCACATCGATTACGGGTACGGCACCGCAACGATCGCCGCCGAGAACTCGGCCGCGGCGCTGGAGGTGATGAGCCGGTTCGCGATCGACCCGTCGCTGCTGGTCTGGCTGCCGCCGACGATGGCGCCCGCGTCGACGTCCACCGTCGAGGGCTACCTGGAGCACCCGGCCTCGGCGTTCGCCGACATGCGGGCAGCGGGTGTCAACCGGGTGGTGTGTGAGGAGAAGCACATGGGGTCCCGCGCGGTGGTGCTGGTCGCCCGGGACGGCGGGGCCGTCTGGACGCGTACCGGACGGCCGTTCTTCGCGGACCCGGCGCTGAACGCGGCACTGCTGGACCGCGTCCGCGCCGCCGCGGCCGGACTCTTCGCCGATCTCGACGCCGACCGGCTGCTGCTCGACTGTGAGCTGCTGCCCTGGTCGGCCAAGGCCGGCGGTCTCATCCGCGACCAGTACGCGGGCGTCGGCGCCGCCGCCCGCGCGGCGCTGCCTGCGGCGTTGGCGGTACTCGACGCGACGGCGGCCCGTGGGCTCGACGTGACCGCGCTGCGTGACCGCTACGCCTCCCGCAGCACCGACGTGGCCGGTTTCTCGGCGGCCTACCGCGCCTACGTCCGCCCGACCGAAGGGCTCGACGGCGTGACCCTCGCACCGTTCGCCGTCCTGGCGGGCAACGGTGTCAGCTACGCCGACAGGGACCACGGCTGGCACCTGGCGCTCGCCGACCGCCTGGTCGAGGCCGACCCGATCCTGTTCACGCCGACGCGCCGGATGGTCGTCGACCTCGCCGACGAGGCATCGTGCGGCGCCGCGACGAATTGGTGGCTGGACCTCACGGGGGTGGGCGGCGAGGGCATGGTCGTCAAGCCGTACGGCGGGCTCGGCGCCACGGACGCCCGCGGAAAGCTCGTGCAGCCCGGCGTGAAGTGCCGGGGCCCGGAGTACCTGCGGATCATCTACGGCCCGGAGTACACCCGCCCCGAGCAGCTCGAACAGCTCCGCAAGCGAAACCTCGGCCGCAAGCGGGGGCTGGCCCTGCGTGAACACGGCCTCGGCCTGGCGGCCCTCGACCGGTTCGCGGCGGGGGACCCGCTGTGGCGGATCCACGAGCTCGTCTTCGCCATCCTGGCGTGCGAATCGGAGCCGGTGGACCCACGGCTGTGACCGTTCCGGCTTCGCCCCGGTTCGGCCGGTACGCTGTTCTCCCGTGGAGACCACCGAGCACCTGCGCGCGCTCACGGAGCAGCTCGCCTTCAACCCGCTGGACGTCGAGTACCTGCTGACGACGTTCGGCCTGATCGGCGTCCTGGTGATCCTGTTCGCGGAGACGGGCCTGCTGATCGGATTCTTCTTCCCGGGCGACTCACTGCTCTTCCTCGCCGGCGTGGCGGCCTCACCGGTGGCCGCGTCGATCTTCGGCGAGGGGGTGCAGCTGTCCCTGCCGTGGCTGCTGATCGGCTCGCCGATCTGTGCGATCGTCGGCGCCCAGCTGGGCCACGTGCTGGGCGTCAAGTACGGCCGTCCGATGTTCGACAAACCGAACTCGAGGATCTTCAAGACCGAGTATGTCGAGAAGGCCGAGTACTACTTCCAGAAGTTCGGCCCGGCGAAGGCCGTGGTGCTGGCCCGGTTCATCCCGATCGTCCGGACTTTCCTGAACCCGGTCGCCGGTGTCCTCGGCATGCCGGCCCGCACGTTCCTCGTCTGGAACATCATCGGCGCGATCCTCTGGACCGACGGCATCCTGCTCGTCGGCTACCTGCTCGCCAAGCGGATCGCAGTGATCGTCGGTGACAAGATCGACCGGTACCTCCTGCCGGTCGTCATCCTCATCGTGCTGATCTCGATCCTGCCGATCGTCATCGAGATGGTCCGTGAGCGCAGGTCCAAGCGCGCCGGCGCCCTCGGCGTCGTGGCCGCGTCGACCGTTGCGGGCATCGTCGAGTCCACCACCGAGGCCGTCCGGAAGGACTCCGACGGCGACCAGCGGCCGCGCAGCCACCGCCGCAGCTGACCCTCGACCCGGAAGGGCGCGGCTCCCCGGCGGGGGGCGCGGGCGGCTCGGGCGGGCGGCAGCCCGCGGGGGGGTGGGCGCCCCCGGCGCCGCGGCCCCGCCCCCCGCACGGCGGCTGACCCCGTCGGGGGCCCGCGCCCTTCTCGTGCGGGAGTCAGACGGAGATGCGGTCGGCGAGCCTGTCGAAGAAGGCATCGGGGCACTCGGGCAGCACATCGAGCCGCCCGGCGACGAGCGCCTGGTACGTGAGGCGCGCGGCCTCCTCGAGGTTGCGGACCCGCTTGTGCGCCAGCTCGACGCTGTCGGCCACCACGGCGCATCCGTGCTGGCTCAGCACGAGACAGTCGGTGCCGTCGGCGAGTGCCGCTGCGGCGTACGCGGCCAGTTCGACGGTGCCCGGCAGCCGGAACGGCACGGTGGAGACCCGGCGCAGGTAATACGCGTGATCCGTGGTCACCAAGCGGATCCGCTCGCCGAGCGCGTCCAGCAGCAGGACGGTCTGCGGGTGCAGGTGCACGACCGCGTTCACGTCGGGCCGGGTCCGGTACGCCGCCAGATGCAACGACAGCTCGCTGGTCGGCACCGGCCGCTGCGCGGGGATGCCGTACTGGGGATCGATGGGGGTGGGGCTGCCGTCGTCGATCTGCACGGAGACGAACGACGAGCGGCTGAGCCGGTCGAGCCAGGCACCGGAGACGGTCACCCAGCAGGTGTCACCGTCGGGTTCCCGGGCGGACAGGTTTCCGCCGGAGCCGACCGCCAGGCCGGTCTGGGTGACGTCGTAACCGACGTGGGCCAGCTGATCACGTAGATCACCGGGGACGTAATTCACCCGTAGCTCAGCTCCTCGGGCGCGATGGAGATGATTCGGCCTGGCGCCACGCCGCATGTGGTGGCGCCAGGCAGTACCGCAGCGTTCAGCGGGCCTTCTTCGTGGCCCGCTTGCGCGGCGGGGTCAGCAGATCCGCAATGGTGGCGATCGCCGTCGGCACCAGGCGGTAGTACGCCCAGACTCCCCGCTTCTCCCGCTCGAGCAGACCGGCCTCGGTCAGGATCCGCAGGTGGTGGCTGACCGTCGGCTGCGAGAGCCCGAGCGGTGCAGTCAGGTCACAAACACAGGCCTCCCCGTCCTGGGCGGACTGGATGAGGCTGAGCAGCCGGAGCCTTGCCGGGTCGGCGAGTGCCTTGAGCACTCCCGCCAGGCGTTCGGCGTCGGCACGTTCAATCGGCTCGCCGGCAAGCGGCGAGATCTGAGGCATAGCCATTTCCGCCAACGCAGTTCCCACGATCTCCATCCTTCCACCTACAGCATCGATTCTCCTGCATACGAACAGGTCCGAACCGGCGAACTTTCAGGCCGTAAGGCCGAGATCGGCGAGCGTGTACGCCGATCGGTACTGAAGGCCCGCGGCCCTCACCGCGTCCCCCGCACCCCGATCGACGATCACGGCTACGCCGACGACCTCCGCCCCCGCCTCCTGCAACGCCTCTACGGCGGTCAGGACACTGCCACCTGTGGTGGAGGTGTCCTCGACGGCCAGGACGCGCCGACCCGCCACGTCCGGTCCTTCGATCCGCCGTTGCAGCCCGTGCGCCTTGCCCGCCTTGCGCACCACGAACGCGTCGAGCCCACGTCCGGCCGCCGAAGCGGCGTGCACCATCGACACCGCGATCGGGTCCGCGCCGAGGGTCAGCCCACCGACCGCGTCGAATTGCCAATCCGCCGTCAGGTCAAGCAACACCCGCCCCACCAGCGGCGCCGCCGCATGGTGCAACGTGACGCGACGCAGATCGACGTACCAATCCGCTTCACGCCCTGATGAAAGCACGACACGGCCGTGTACGACGGCCAATTCAGTGATGAATTTACGCAAGTCGTCGTGGTCACCCATGGCGTCGACAGTACTGCGGAAAGAAAACCGGCAATGTACCGGCCCGAAGACTCACAGCAAACACCCATCGACCCCTGACAGTGCCCCGACATCGACGCACAGCACGTCGACAACAGCTCAACGAAGGTCGGCCCACTTCGACACGGGTGAGTGTCTAGGCTGCTCAGGACCAGTCGCGGCCGATCCGGTGACGGGTTCCACCCGCGGCCAGGTGCAGTACGGACCGAGGCAGATGCCGAAGGGCGAAAACAGCGCCCTTGTACCGCCAGTTGGGAACGCTCACGAATCTGCCCCGTGCAAGGTCTCGTAAAGCGACTTTCACCACATCGTCGGCGTCCAGCCACATCCATTCGGGTGAACGTTCGGTGTCGATGCCCGCACGCTCATGAAATTCGGTACGCACGAACCCCGGGCACAGCGCCATGACCCGCACTCCGTACCGGCGGGCCGAGAGCCCGATCGACTCGCTGAAGTTGGTCACCCACGCCTTCGTCGCCGCGTACGTCGACCCCGGCTGGACCGGACCGAAGCCGGCCACCGACGACACGTTGACCACCGCGCCGTGCCCCCGCTCCTTCATACCGGGCAGGACGGCGTGGGTCAGCCGCATGACCGCCGCCACGTTGAGCCGCAGCATCCGTTCCTCGTCCGCCACGTCCCCCGTGAGGAACGACGTCCGCAGGCCGATGCCCGCGTTGTTGACCAACAGGTCGACGGGTTCGGTGCGGAGCCGATCGGCGACGAGATCGATGCCCTCGTCGGTGGAAAGGTCCGCCGGAAGCGTCCGGACCGTGACGCCCCGGCACTCCTTCGCGACCTCCTCTAGGCGGGCGGCGTCCCGGGCGACCACGATCAGGTCCCACCCGGCGGCGGCGAGCTGCCGGACGAAGGCGGCCCCGATACCGGCGGTACCCCCGGTGACCAGGGCGGTACGGCGACGATCGGCTCCCACGGGCTCTCCCTACGGTCAGGCACTCAGGTGGACGGCGGCGCCCAGCGGTCGTCGGGCGGCGGCGGTGCAGTGGGAGGTTGCGACGTGTTCGGCCACGGCGGGCCGTACAGCTGCTGCGGGGCCCCTGCCGGGCCGTACGGCGGCGGTTGGGGGGTGAACGGCTGCGGAGGGTACGGCGCCCCGGCGAGGGGATACCCCGTCGGCGGCGCAGGGAACATCCCGGTGTGCGGAGCCGGGCGGAACCACGTCCCGGATCCGGCCGTCAGCAGGATCAGCACGAGGATGTACGCGAGCATCTGCCCGCCGGCGAGGCCCACGTTCAGCCACAGCCAACCCGGCGGGTACGCCGCGCTCAACGCCGCCCCGAAGCCGGACGGCAGGTCGACCGGCGTCGAGCGCTGCAGGACGCTGATGACGGCGGTTCCGCAGCCGCAGAGCAGGCCGAGCGCCCCGACCAGCCAGGTGCCGGTGCGGGCCCCGGTGCTGCCCCTACGCAGGCCCAGGGCGAGCATGGTCAGCACGGCGGCCACGACGAGACCGACGAGTACGCCGATGCCCGCGACCCACCACAGGATGGTCACGACGCTGTCGATCTCGGCGACGTCCGCGCCGGTGGCAGCGGCTCCGAGGCGGAATGCCGCCACCACGGACGGCGTGACCGCCATGACGACCAGGGCGTAGATCAGGCCCCCCGCGGCCATGACGATCATCAGGACCGCGGCGAGCGAGATCGGTGCCGGGCGCCGTGGAGCGGCCACGACGAAAGGTTCCGTCATGTCCGGGTCAGGGGTGCGGCGGCGGAGCCGCCGGGTCGTTCGGCGGGCGGCTCGGGTCGTTCGGCGGAGCCGACGCGTCGTAGGGCGGCGGTGCGGACTGATTCGATGCGGGCGGCGCCGAGGTGGGCGGCGCTGAGGCGGGCGGCGCTGAGGCGGGCGGCGCCGAGGCGGGCGGCGCCGAGACGGGCGGCGCTGAGGCGGGCGGCGCTGAGGCGGGCGGCGCGGTGAAGGGGTCGGTCGGCGGCGGATACGACGGCTGCGCGTACGGGTCGTACGTCGGCGGCGCCGGGGGCTGCGGCGGCGAACCGAACGGGCTCGGCTGCTGCGGCGGGTACGACTGCTGGCCGTACGGGTCGGTGCCATACCCCGGCGGGTAGGCACCGCCGGGCTGGCTGGGGAACTGGCCGTAACCCGGCTGGCCGTAACCCGGCTGACCGGGGAACTGGCCGTAGCCCGGCTGCTGAGCCCAGGACGGCAGGCGCCGGAAGTACTCGTTCGAGGGCTGCAGGGCCAGCAGGATCAGCGCGACGAGCAGGGCGATCACGATCAGTGAGGAGACGACGACCATGCTCGGCCGGATCCAGCCCGGCATACTGCTCTCGATCTGCCGAAGCAGCTCGGCGGCCCCTGCGGACTGGGCAGTCCCTTCGCTCGCGGCGAGGTCCGCCAGGGAGGTGCTCGCGTTGGCGATCGCGCCGAGGCCACAGCAGCACGCGCCGAGACCACCGATGACCCAGGTGGTGACGCGGGAACCGTTGCGGCCCTGGTTGTTGAAGACCGCCAGGAGGACGAAACCGACCGTGAAGAGAAGGCTGATGGCGACGCTGATCACCACGCCGCCGGCGACGGTGTTCGTGACATCGGGCGTCCGATCGCCGAGCGTGGCCGACGCGAAAGCGTCAGAGTAGGCCTGCGACAGTACGATGCTGAGCACTCCGTTGACGACGACCAGCAGTGCGACCAGGTACAACAGGTAGCCCGCGGTCGTCACGGTCGACGGCCGCGTTGGTGCAGGCGGCATGCCGGGATACATCGGGTTGGACACGATCGCTCCTCCTAGATCACACCCACCGTAGTCAACCAGACGCGGCGACGCGACCCGCCAGGCCTAAAGCAGACCCGGTCGGCTACCCGCGGGCACTCCCGTCCGCGGGACGGTGTCGGCACCTGCGCGGACCACGCTTCCGGCTCAGTGGCGGCCACCGCGGACGGTCCTGGACGCGAGGCTTCCACTGACGGCGTAGCCGCACCACCACCGCCGCCGCGTACGCAACAGCCCCTTGACGCGGGCCGTCACCCTTACTGCACATCGGTTCGTGACGATGACCACCACCCCAGAGGCCGAGGATCCGGTGAGCCATGCAGCACGCCGACACATTGACCGTCGTCCACCACGACGACACGCGTACCGAATTCACGGATGTCCGTTACACGCTGGACCGCCACGGCGTCCGTGTCTTCACCGCGCACGGTGAGGTGGTCTTCACCGAGGTGCTCACGATCCACGTCACCCGCCGATGGGATGCTGCCGCGGCGTAATGGCGAGGGGCCCGGCTCGCGCCGGGCCCTCTTCACATCCTGGATCAGCCGGCCGTGACCGACAGGCCGTCCTTGCCGTCCATCAGGTCCACGACGACCCGGTCGCCGTCCCGGATCGAACCCGCGAGCAACGCCTTGGCCAGCGCGTCACCGATCGCCGACTGCACGAGCCGGCGCAGCGGCCGCGCCCCGTAGACCGGGTCGTAGCCGTGTTCGCCGAGCCAGTGCACGGCCGGGTCGGTGACCTGCAGGGTCAGCCGCCGGTCGGCGAGCCGGGAACGGAGCCGGGCCAGCTGGATGTCCACGATCGTCGTCAAGTCCTGCGGGGTCAGCGCGTGGAACACGACGATGTCGTCCAGCCGGTTCAGAAACTCCGGCTTGAAGTGGGCCCGGACGATCGCCATGACCTCCTCGCGCCGTTCCTCGTCGCCGAGCGTGAAGTCGGAGATGACTCCGGAGCCGAGGTTCGAGGTGAGCACGAGGATCGCGTTGCGGAAGTCGACCGTACGGCCCTGACCGTCGGTGAGTCGGCCGTCGTCGAGGACCTGCAGGAGCGTGTCGAACACGTCCGGGTGGGCCTTCTCCACCTCATCGAGCAGCACGACCGAATACGGCCGCCGGCGCACCGCCTCGGTGAGCTGACCGCCCTCCTCGTAACCCACGTAGCCGGGAGGGGCGCCGAGCAGGCGGGCCACCGAGTGCTTCTCGCCGTACTCGCTCATGTCGATGCGAACCATCGCGCGCTCGTCGTCGAAGAGGAAGCCGGCGAGGGCTTTGGCCAGCTCGGTCTTGCCGACGCCGGTCGGGCCGAGGAAGAGGAAGCTTCCGGTGGGCCGGTCCGGGTCGGCGACGCCGGCCCGGGCACGACGCACCGCGCCGGACACCGCCGCGACGGCCTCGGCCTGACCGACCACCTTGCCCTGCAGGGACTCCTCCATCCGCAGCAACTTCTCCGTCTCGCTCTCGAGCAGCCGGCCCGCGGGGATGCCGGTCCACGCGGCGATGACCTCGGCGATGTCGTCGGCGCCGACGTCCTCCTTCACCATGGGGGGTTCAGTCGACTCGGGTGCGCTCGACAGCTCGGTCAGCTCGCGTTCGAGCGCTGGGATCACCTCGTACTGCAGGCGTCCCGCGGTCTCCCAGTCGGTCTCGCGCTGCGCGCGTTCGAATTCGACCTGCAATTCGTCGATCTGCTTCTTCAGCTCGCCCACCCGGTTGAGACCGCCCCGCTCCCGCTCCCACCGTGCATTGAGGACGGTCAGCTCCTCCTGCTTGTCGGCGAGGTCGCGGCGCAGCCGTTCGAGCCGGTCCCGCGATGCGGCATCAGTCTCCTTGGCGAGCACGAGCTCATCCATCCGCAGCCGATCCACGGCGCGTTGCAGCTGGTCCAACTCGACCGGGCGCGAGTCGATCTCCATGCGGAGTCGCGACGCGGCCTCATCGATCAGGTCGATCGCCTTGTCCGGCAGGAACCGGTCGGAGATGTACCGGTCGGACAGCGACGCGGCCGCTACGAGCGCGGCGTCGGTGATCTGCACCCGGTGGTGCGCCTCGTACCGGCCCTTCAGTCCACGAAGGATGCCGATGGTGTCCTCGACGGTCGGCTCGCCGACCAGCACCGGCTGGAACCGCCGCTCCAGCGCCGGATCCCTCTCGATGTGCTCGCGGTACTCGTCGAGCGTCGTCGCGCCGACCATCCGCAGCTCACCGCGGGCCAGCATCGGCTTGAGCATGTTGCCGGCGTCCATCGAGCCCTCGCCCTTACCGGCGCCGACGACCGTGTGCAGCTCATCCAGGAACGTGATGACCTGGCCGTTCGAGTTTCGGATCTCCTCCAGGACGGACTTCAGCCGCTCCTCGAACTGCCCGCGGTACTGTGCGCCCGCGACCATCGCACCCAGGTCGAGCGAGACCAGCTTCTTGTCGCGCAGCGACTCCGGCACGTCGCCCGCGACGATGCGCTGGGCGAGACCCTCGACGATCGCCGTCTTGCCGACGCCGGGCTCGCCGATGAGGACCGGGTTGTTCTTCGTGCGCCGCGACAGCACCTGCACCACCCGGCGGATCTCCGAGTCCCGGCCGATGACCGGGTCGATCTTGCCGTCCCGCGCCGACTCGGTGAGGTCGATGCCGTACTTCTCCAGCGCCTGGTAGGTCTGCTCCGGGTCCGCGGTGGTCACGCGACGATCGCCGCCCCGCACGGCCGGGAACGCGGCCACCAGGCCGTCCTCGGTCACCCCGGATTCCTTGAGGGTACGGGCGACGGCACTCCCGCCCCGGGCAAGGCCGGCGAGCAGATGCTCGGTCGAGACGAACTCGTCACCGAGCGGCCGGGCGATCTGCTCCGCCTCCCCGATCGCGTTGACGAACTCGCGGCTCAACGTCGGATCGGCCAGGCTCGACCCCCGCGCCGACGGCAACGACTCCACCGCCCGTACCGCGGCACGGCGTACGTCGGCGGGATTGGCGCCCACGGCGCGCAGCAACGCGGCGGCGGTCGAGCCGCCCGTGTCGAGCAGGGCGACCAGCAGATGCCACGGCTCGACGGTGGCGTGCCCGCGGGTGGCCGCGTCGGCGTTGGCGGCGGTGATGACTTCGCGGCTCTTGGTGGTGAGGCGTTCAGCGTTCATGAGCTCCCCTGATCAATGTCTCCACCGTTCTACGACGCAGCACTCGCGACAACGAGGTCGAAGTTGAGCGTATTCCACTCAACTCTACGTCGTCACATCCACCTGTTCCACCGTCAGCGAAACTTCCCCGACCGGCCCCGGCAGGACGCGCCTGACGCTGAGCCCGGACATCGAGGACGCCCTCGGCACCGGACGATCTGTCGCCGTGATCCGCGATAACGTGGACGCTGTGCGCGTACGGGTAGAACAGACCGCCCTGCCGGGGATCGGTGTCCGGCACGACCTCGTCACCTCAGCCGGCCGTACGGTCGGCGTGGTGTCCCACCGCAACGGACGCCGGGACCTCGTCGTCTATGACGTGGACGATCCCGACTCATGCATCGCGGCGATCCCGCTCACCGACGACGAGGCCGAGGCGCTCGCCGACGTACTGGGCGCCTCGCTCATGCTCGGGCAGCTCGCCGGGCTGCGTTCCCAGGCGGCGGGGCTCCTCACCGAACAGGTTGCGATCCCGGCCGGCTCCCCGTACGTCGGGCGGCGGCTGGGCGACACGCGTACCCGTACGCTCACCGGAGCCTCGATCGTCGCGGTGCTGCGTGACCGGGAGGTCATCGCGTCGCCCGGACCTTCGTTCCTCTTCGAGGCCGGGGACGTCGTCGTGGTCGTCGGTACGCGCGCAGGGCTCGACGGAGTCACGTCGATCCTCGCCAACGGCGCCCCCGGCTGAGCCGTGCACGACACCACGGCCCTCCTCTGCGAGATCGGGGTGCTGCTCTTCGCTCTCGGCATGCTCGGCCGGCTGGGCCGCCGCTTCGGCCTGTCGCCCATTCCGCTGTACCTGCTGGCCGGGCTCGCGTTCGGCAGCGGCGGCCTACTGCCGCTGTCGGCGAGCGAGAAGTTCATCCAGGTCGGCGCCGAGATCGGCGTCATCCTGCTGCTGGTCATGCTGGGCCTGGAGTACTCGGCTAGCGAACTCGTCGCCAACCTGCGCTCCGCCGCCCCCGCCGGACTGATCGACGCCCTGCTCAACGCGTTGCCCGGCGCCGGTTTCGCGCTGCTGATGGGCTGGAACTGGGTCGCCGCGCTGGTGCTGGCCGGCATCACCTGGGTCTCGTCCTCGGGCGTGATCGCGAAGGTGCTCGGCGACCTCGGCCGCGTCGGTAACCGCGAGACCCCGGTGATCCTCTCGATCCTGGTCATCGAGGACCTGGCGATGGCGTTCTACCTGCCTCTGGTGACGGCCGTCCTGGCCGGCGCAGGTTTCATCGGTGGCGCCAAGGCGCTCGCCGTCGCGGTTCTCACGGTTCTCGCGGTCCTCGTCGTCGCCATCCGGTACGGCGGAGTCATCAGCTCATTGATCTCGGTAAAGGACCCGGAGGCGCTGCTGCTCAGCGTCCTCGGCCTCACGATCTTGGTGGCCGGGGTGGCCCAGGGCCTCAAGGTGTCCGCGGCCGTCGGCGCCTTCCTCGTCGGCATCGCCCTGTCCGGACCGGTCGCCCACCACGCCACCCAGATGCTGTCACCGTTGCGGGATATGTTCGCCGCGGTGTTCTTCGTCTTCTTCGGCCTCTCCACCAAGCCGACCGACATCCCGCCGGTGCTGCTACCCGCGCTGGGCCTGGCCGTCCTCACCATGGCCACCAAGGTCCTCACCGGTTACCTGGCGGCCCGCCGGGCCGGTATCGGCCTGCCCGGCCGGCTGCGCGCCGGTTTCGGCCTGATGCCCCGCGGAGAGTTCTCGATCGTCATCGCGGGCCTCGCAGTCTCGATGGGCATCGAACCTCGGCTTGCCCCGCTCGCCACCGCATACGTGCTCATCACCGTGGTCACCGGGCCCCTACTCGCCCGAATCCCGGACTTCGCCTGGTTCAAGCGGCGCATCCGCCCGCAGACCACCCCGGCCACCACCCCACTGCCGGCCACCGACTGAGTTACTGTCAAGTACCTGAATGTGACTTCGCGGACCTTCCCTCCACGCTGACCAGCGCGCTACGGTTGCGCCGCGATGCACAGGGGGTGATGGCGTGGAACGCTTGAGTAAAGCGCGGCCCATCGGCGGCAGCCGCGAAGGATCACGGAAGTGAGCGTGCGCGAGGCCGGGTTCCATGGCTTCACGAACCCGGTCGACCCCACCGCCGACGAACTACGCTCCTGGGCGTACCACCCGGACGCCGTACCCCTCGACACCATGCCCGCCGAGTGGGACCTTCTCCTCGCCACCGACGACCTCGCCGGCATCCTCTTCGACCTGGCCATGGAGCGCGGCTGCCCGGCCCGCCGCTTCGCCCTGCACTGCCTCTACATCTACGCCGCCGACGGCGTACGCCAGAATGCCACCGGCCACCGCAAGCGCCGCCTCCGCAAGTTCATCGAACGCGCCGACCAGTGGGGCGACGAGACGATGCAGACGTGGGCGCACAACTGCCGCATCCTGATGGACCGTCCCGAACTGCTCGACTACGAGGACTGGTGCGAGGGCGGGCTGGTCCGCCAGCCACGGCGCATCGGACTCTTCCCCAGCCGCCGCTGACCGTCACCCGCGGCCGCGTCCGCTGCGCTCCGGCTGCTCGGCCGGGTCACCGCGACCATCATTTCTCGCGGCGCGGACGCCACACGACCAACGCGGTCGACGTGCGGTTCATCGGGATCAGGTCATGGCCGGGGTACGGGCTGACCGACTCGAGCTCGGCGATCCGGCGGTACGCCGCCTGCAACTCGGCCTGCAGCTCCACCACCTGGTCCTGCAGGTCGGAGACCAGATGTTCGAGACCGATGATGCGCTTGATGCCTGCCAGGTTGACGCCGTCCTCCTGGCTGAGTCGCTGCACCTCGCGCAACAGCGCGACGTCGCGTTCGCTGTAGCGGCGACCGCCGCCGCCGGCCCGGCCCGCCTCGACGAGGCCCAGGCGGTCGTACTGGCGCAGGGTCTGCGGGTGCATGCCCGCCAGGCGTGCGGCCACGGAGATGAGCAGCACCTTGGCGTCCGACGTGGCCTCAACCGAGACCGAGATCGAGATGTCTTCGTTCATCTGCTCACCTCCGCTGCCGTTACCTACCCGAACCGACGCACGCGAGCGTCGAGATGTTCTCGCCCGGCCGAGGGAGTGACCTTGGCGAACGCCTCGAGCGCGTCCCGGGCCTCCGGCGACACCGCCGCCGGCACCACCACGTCCAGGGTCACGATGAGATCACCGGCACGGCCGTCCTTACGGACGACACCCTTCCCGCGGGCGCGCAACTTGCGGCCGCTCGGCGTACCCGGGGGCACGCGCAGGGTCACGGCACCGTCCAGGGTGGGTACGCGCAGGTCGGCGCCGAGCACCGCCTCCGCGTACGTGATCGGGACGGTCAAGGTCAGGTCGTCGCCGTTCCGGCCGAACAGATCGTCGGACCGGACCTTCACCAGCACGTACAGGTCACCGGCGGCACCGCCGCGTTCGCCCGGTTCGCCTCGACCGGCGAGCCGGATACGCTGCCCGTCGGCGACGCCGGCCGGGAACCGTACGTTGATCGTGCGGTTCTTCGTGACCCCGCCTGTGCCACGGCACTCGGGGCATTTCTCGTCCACGATGGACCCGACGCCCTGACACTCCCGGCACGGCTCGGAGAAGCTGAAGGAGCCCTGGTTACGGGTCGTCAGCCCCGAACCCCGGCAGGCCGGGCAGGTCCGCGGGGTGGTGCCGGGCTTGGCGCCGTTGCCGTGGCAGGTGTCGCAGACACCCGGCGAACGCAACGTCAGCGGCAGCGTGGTGCCCTGTACGGCATGCGCGAAGTCGAGGGTGACCTCGGCCTCGACGTCCCGTCCGCGCTGCGGTCCCCGCTGCCGGGTCGCACCGCCGCCCGAGAAGATCGTGCTGAAGATGTCGGAGAACCCGGCACCGCCGAACCGACGGTCACCGGCGCCCTGCGCCCCCGGGAACCCGGAGCCGCCCGTGAAGAGGTCACTCGGATCGAACCCGGCGCCGCCCCCGGTACGGGCACCCCGGCGGAACGCGCCGGAGCCGAACAGGGAGCGCATCTCGTCGTACTCTTTGCGTTTCTTGTCGTCGGACAGCACGTCGTACGCCTCGGACGCCGCCTTGAACTTCTCCTCGGCGTCCTTGTTACCGGGGTTCCGGTCGGGGTGCAGCTCCCGTGCGAGTTTCCGGTACGCCTTCTTGATCTCGTCGGCGGTGGCGGACTTGCTGACCCCGAGCACGGCGTAGAAGTCCTTCTCCAGCCAGTCCTTGGAACTCACCTGTCCACCTCCTCCTCGCTGGCGGACCGGACCGCCCCGCAGCTCTGCGGGGCGGTCACGGGCATCGTCATTCCGGGTCGGCTACCGCGACGAGGGCGGGACGGAGCAGTCGCTCGCCCAGCAGGTAGCCGCGCCGCATCACGTCGATGCAGGTGGGCTCCCTGACGTCGGCGGAGGTCAGGTGCGCCACCGCCTCGTGCCGGGTCGGGTCGAACGGGTCACCCTTCTCGCCGAACGGGGTGAGCCCGAACTTGGAGACCGCCGCGGTGAGCTGCTCGGCGACGGTGCCGAACGGGCCCACCAGGTCACCGTGCTCGCGAGCCCGGTCGATGTCGTCGAGCACCGGCAGCAGCGCCGACAGCACGGCACCGGTGGTCTGCTCGGCGGCCACGCCCCGGTCGCGGTCGACCCGCTTGCGATAGTTCGCGTACTCGGCACTGACCCGCTGCAGGTCCCGGGTGCGCTCGTCCAGATCGGACCGCAGGGCCTCCAGCTCCGCACCGAGCGTCGGGGTTTCCGCGTCGGCGGCGCGGTGCGCGCCGGCCGTCTCATCGGCGTCGCCGGCGGACGGGGACCCGCCGCCGTTCACGTCGATCTTCCGGCGGTCACGGATGACGATGCGATCGCCCTCCGACGCGTCTGGAGTCGGTTCCGGCTTGTCGGTCACTTCTTGTCGTCCTCCACGATCTCGGCGTCGACCACGTCGTCGGCACCGGCGTGCGACTGGCTCGGGCCGGCCTTCGGCGCGTCGGCCGAGGCGTCGGGGCCCGCAGCGCCCGGGGCGGCGTCGCCCTCGGAGGCGGCGGCCTGCTGCTGCGCGTACAGCAGCGAGCCGGCCTGCTGGGAGACCTGGGCGAGCTTCTCGTGGGCCGACTTGATCTTCTCGATGTCGGTTCCGCCGAGCGCACCCCGCAGGTCACCGAGGGCCTCGTTGATCTGCGTCTTGTTCTCCTCCGGCAGCTTGTCGCCGCTTTCGGCCAGGAACTTCTCGGTCTGCCACTGCAGCTGCTCGGCGACGTTGCGGGTCTCCGCGTCCTCCTTGCGCTTCTTGTCCTCGTCGGCGTGATCCTGGGCGTCGCGCATCATGCGCTCGATGTCGTCCTTCGGCAGCGCGGAACCGCCGGTGATCGTCATCTTCTGCTCCTTGCCGGTACCGAGGTCCTTGGCTCCGACGTGCACGATGCCGTTGGCGTCGATGTCGAAGGTGACCTCGACCTGCGGGACGCCGCGGGGCGCCGGCGGCAGGCCGGTCAGCTCGAAGGTGCCGAGCTTCTTGTTGTACGCCGCGATCTCACGTTCGCCCTGGAAGACCTGGATCAGGACGGACGGCTGATTGTCGTCGGCCGTGGTGAAGACCTCGGAGCGCTTCGTGGGGATCGTGGTGTTGCGCTCGATCAGCTTGGTGAAGATGCCGCCCTTGGTCTCGATGCCCAGCGACAGCGGGGTCACGTCGAGCAGGAGGACGTCCTTGACCTCACCCTTGAGCACACCGGCCTGCAGGGCGGCGCCGACGGCGACGACCTCGTCCGGATTGACGCCCTTGTTCGGCTCCTTGCCGGTGAGCTGCTTGACCAGCTCGGAGACGGCCGGCATCCGGGTGGAGCCACCGACCAGGATCACGTGGTCGACGTCGGCGACCTTGACGCCGGCGTCCTTGATCGCCTGCTCGAACGGGCCCTTGCAGCGGTCCAGCAGATCCTGCGTCATGCGCTGGAACTCGGCCCGGCTCAGGTTCATGTCGAGGTGCAGTGGACCGGCCGGCCCGGCGGTGATGTACGGCAGGTTGATGCTGGTGTTCGCCGTGGCGGACAGCTCGATCTTGGCCTTCTCCGCAGCCTCGCGCAGCCGCTGCAGCGCCATCTTGTCGGCGCCCAGGTCGATGCCGTGCTCACCGCGGAACGTCTTGACCATGTGGTCGATGATCCGCTGATCCCAGTCGTCGCCGCCGAGGTGGTTGTCACCGGAGGTCGACTTGACCTCGATGACACCCTCACCCAGCTCCAGCAGGGACACGTCGAACGTGCCGCCACCGAGGTCGAAGACGAGAACGGTCTGCTCCTTGGAGCCCTTGTCGAGGCCGTACGCGAGGGCGGCGGCGGTCGGCTCGTTGACGATCCGCAGGACGTTGAACCCGGCGATCTCACCGGCCTCCTTGGTGGCCTGCCGCTGCGCGTCGTTGAAATACGCCGGCACGGTGATGACCGCGTCGGTGACCTGCTCACCCAGGTACGACTCGGAGTCGCGCTTGAGCTTCATGAGGACCCGCGCCGAAATCTCCTGCGGCGTGTACTTCTTGTCGTCGATGTCGACGGTCCAGGTGGTGCCGACCTCCCGCTTGACCGACCGGATGGTCCGGTCCGGGTTGGTCACCGCCTGCCGCTTGGCCACCTCGCCCACGAGGACCTCCCCGTTGCGGGCAAAGGCGACGATCGAGGGGGTGGTACGCGACCCTTCCGCGTTGGCGATGACGGTGGGCTCGCCACCCTCCAGGACGCTCACGCAGGAGTTCGTCGTGCCGAGGTCGATGCCGACCGCACGTGCCATGTTCGCTTCCTCGCTTCGCTACTGTGCAGAACTTGAGTGGACCGGACTCAATAGTGCCACGACCTGTCACCAGGTCAAGCCGAAGTTGAGTCTAAGTGGCGCAAGTCCCCCGCCATGATGCTCGTGTTGTCTGTGGTGCACCGATCGGGCAGGCTTTACCCCGTGACGACGCCACGCGACCCCACCGTGCGTCCAACCACGCCCGCCTCCGGCGGCAAACTGCCCTCCGGCCAGGCCGTTCTCACCCCGGTGACAGGGAACACACCCGGCCCTCTCCCCACCCCCACCAAACCCCCGGAGAACGACGCACGAAAACCCGCCACCGCCCGGTCCGAGACGGCGCGCACCGTCGCCGAAGCCCCGGCCACCCCGGCGCCCGCCCCGGCCCCTGGCGCCCCTCCCCTCCCCGACGTCGCCCCCACCGACGGCGCCTCCATCGACGGGGCCCCCGCTCGCGTAGCGGCCGGGCCGCCCGGCGTGGAGGTGCCGGTGCCGGAGGATCCGGTGTCGGAGGATCCGACTCCGGCCGACGTTCCCGCGGACGAAGAGCCACCGGCCGAACCCGAAGCCGGACCGACCGCGGACCAGACCGCGGCCGTACCGGGTCCGGCCGCGGACGAGGCCGCAACAGACAAGGCCGCAACAGACAAGGCCGCGACGGACAAGGCCGCGACGGACAAGGCCGCGACGGACAAGGCCGCGACGGACAAGGCCGTGACGGGGCAGCCCGTCTCAGCCGAGCTGATCGAACGCGAAGGGCCGGCCGAGGTGGCTGCGGCGCCGCGGCTGATGCCGCCACCCGTACCCGCGGGCCCCGCGCGGGAACTCGCGGCGGCGTTGACACGGTTGCGGACTGCTATCGGTGGGGCCGCGTACCCCCTTGTCATGCCGTCGGCCGACGCGGCCCGGAAGGTCGGCGCGGCCCTCGTCGCGCAGCTGGACGATTATCTTCTTCCGCGCCTTGCGCGGCTTGACGCCCCGTTGCTGGTCGTGGTCGGCGGGTCGACCGGGGCGGGGAAGTCGACCCTGGTCAACAGTCTGGTACGGGCCCCTGTGAGTGCGTCCGGCGTGTTGCGGCCGACGACGCGGTCGCCGGTCCTGGTGTGCAATCCGTCGGACGTGTCGTGGTTCCGCTCGGGTGACCTGCTACCCGGGCTGACACGAACCCCCGATATCAGTACGGAGCCGGACACGCTGCACCTCGTCGCGGCGCCGGCGCTCGGTCCGGGCCTGGCGTTCCTCGATGCGCCCGACATCGATTCGGTCGTGGACCGCAACCGGGCGCTCGCCGCGCAGCTGCTCGCGGCGGCGGATCTGTGGCTGTTCGTGACGACGGCGGCGCGGTACGCGGACGCGGTGCCGTGGGACCTGCTGCGCACGGCGCGGCTGCGCGGCACGGTGACCGCGTTGGTGCTGGACCGGGTGCCCCCGGAGGCCGCCGGGGAGATCGCCGCCCACCTGAGCGGGATGCTCGCGGCGAACGACCTGGGTTCGGCGCCGCTGTTCGTGTTGCCCGAATCCGGACTGGACCGTACCGGTCTCTTGCCGGAGGCGACGGTGGAGCCGTTGCGGGACTGGTTCGCGTTCCTGGCGGGGGACGCGTCGGCGCGGGCCGCGGTCGTGCGGCAGACACTCGACGGCGCGCTGGCGGCGCTCGGGCCGACGCTCGACGGGCTCGCGGCCGCGGCCGACGACCAGGTCATCGCCGCGAAGGCCCTGGACGATCGGGTATACGCCGCGTACCGCAACGCCGCCCGCAGCATCGAGCAGGGTTTGCAGGACGGGCGACTGCTGCGCGGCGAGGTCCTGGCCCGCTGGCAGGAGTTCGTGGGTACGGGCGAGTTCCTGCGCAGCCTCGAATCACGGATCGGCCGGATGCGGGACCGGGTGACCGCTGCCCTCACCGGCCGCCCGGCACCCGGGCGGAACCTGCAGGAGGCGCTCGAATCGCAGCTCGTCACGCTGCTGCGCGGAATCGCTGCGGACGCCGCCGAGGCCACGTACCTGGGGTGGCACGCACATCCGGCCGGGGCGGCCCTGCTGACTCCGGAGCTCGGACGCGCCTCAGCGGACCTGCCCGAGCGGGCCGAACGGTTGATCCGGCAGTGGCAACGGTCCGTGCTGGAGCTGGTGCGCAGTGAGGCCGGTGACAAGCGGTTCGTGGCCCGTAGTGCGGCGTACGCGGTGAACGCGACCGGGTTGGCAGTGATGATCGCGGTGTTCACCGCGACCGCGTTCATCCCCACCGGGGCCGAAGTCGCCGTGGCCGGTGGGACGACCGTCGCCGCGCAGAAGGTCCTCGAAGCGGTCTTCGGTGACCAGGCGATCCGGACGCTTTCCGGGAAGGCCCGCGCGATGCTGATCCAGGCGATCGACGGGCTGCTCGGCGAAGAGGCCCAGCGCTACCTGAACCTGCTCGCCGTCGTCGGCGCCGACGCCGGGTCGGGTGAGGCGTTGCGGTTCGCCGCCGCCCAGGTCGAATCCGCCCGCTTCTCGGTCGCGTTGACCCACGGAGGGGTCTCGTGAGCGAGAGTGGCCCGCCCGAGCGCAGCGGAGGAACGCCGTGAGCATCGCGAGGATCAGGGACGCGGTGTTCGGGCGTCAGGAGCTGACCGCCGACACGGTACTGCGGCGGGTCGACGCGCTGGGCCGGTTCCTGCGCGCGGTCGACGGCAAGCTGCCGGAGAACGACCTGGTCGGCGCCCGTACGGTCGTGGAGCGGGCCGGGGCTCGGCTCAAGCTGTCCCGGGCGCACACCGTCGTCGCCCTCGCGGGCAGCACCGGCAGCGGCAAGTCGAGCCTGTTCAACGCGCTCACCAACCTCACCCTGTCCCCGGTGGGCGTACGCCGTCCGACCACGGCGGTGGCGCACGCCTGCGTGTGGGGACCGCTCGACGAGGCGAACGCGCTGCTCGACTGGGTCGGCGTACTGCCGCGGCACCGGTTCATCCGGGAGAGCGCACTCGACGCCGACGACGAGGCGGCGCTGCGCGGGCTGGTCCTGCTCGACCTGCCCGACTTCGACTCCGTCGTACACGGACATCGGCTGGAGGCCGACCGGCTGCTCGGCCTCGTCGACCTGATGATCTGGGTCGTCGACCCGCAGAAGTACGCCGACAGGTCATTGCATGCCGGGTATCTGCGGCAGTTCGGCCGGCACAAGGACGTCACCGTCGTCGTGCTCAACCAGGCCGATCTGCTCAGCCCTCACGACACGGACCTCGTCGTCGCCGACCTGCGCAAACTCCTCACCGAGGACGGGTTGAACGGCGTACCCGCGTTCGCCACCTCGGCGCGCCGCCCGGAGCTGCAGGGGGAGCTGCGGGACTTGTTGGAGAAGACGATCGCCGAACGTGCCGCGGCCGTACGCCGCCTCGCCGGGGACGTCGACGCCATCACCGAGCAGCTCGCCGACACCGTCGGCCGGGACGCCGACGAGGACGAGCTGGACCGGACCACGATCAAGAACCTGACCGACGCCCTCGCCGTGTCCGCCGGGGTCCCCGCGGTAGCGGCGGCGACCACGGACGCGTACCGGCATCGTGCCGCAGCCCTGACCGGCTGGCCGCTGGTCCGCGGCCTGCGCCGGCTGAGGCCCGATCCGCTGCGCCGCCTGCACCTCGACCCGGAGCTGCCCACGGCCGCGACGTCGTTGCCGCCGCCGGACGCCGCGCAGCTGTCGGCCGTCGGCATCAGCGTCCGGACGATCGCCGACCGGGCCTGTGCCGCGCTGCCCGAGGCCTGGCGGCCGGCGCTGAGCGACGCGGCGCGCTCCAAGCTCGACAGCCTGCCCGACGCCCTCGACCGGGCCGTCGCCCGCACCGATCTCGGCCTCGCGAAGCCTCCATTGTGGTGGCGGACCGTCGGTGCCCTGCAGTGGATCCTGACGTTGGCCGCGCTGGTCGGCCTGGGCTGGCTCCTCGGCGGGTACGCCGTCCGCGCGCTCGGGCTTCCCGCGCTTGAGTATCCGATGGTCGGCGTCGTGCCCGTCCCCACGCTGCTCCTGCTCGGCGGGCTGGCCGCCGGCGTGCTGCTCTGGGTCACCACCCGGCCCCTCGTCCGGGTCGGTGCCCGGCGCGCTGGACGCCGGGCCGAGCAGCGGCTGCGCGCCGCCATCGCCGAGACCGGCCGTGACCACGTCGTCGCCCCGGTCCGGGAGATACTGCACGCGTACGCGCGGGCACGGGAGGCACTCACCGAAGCCCATGGCGAGTAGGCTTCCCTGATGCCGGGTCCCCAGACTCCGTACGAGGCGGTGCTCCACGCCGCGCGGGACATCGTCAAGATCGATCGTGCCTTCGAAGCCGAGATGCTCGGCAGTGCCCTCCTGGGCAGCGTGTACGCGGTCGCCTCCGACGACCGGGCCGATGCCGTACGCGCGTTCGTCGGCCAGTTCCTGTCGTCGACTGTGCGCCGCCGTACGCCTGCGGCCGCCGCGATCCGCTCCGTCTTCGCGTCGCTCGTCCCGGACGCGGTGGGCGCCGCCGCGGTGGGACCGGCACCCGTGGACTGGGTCCCGCACCTCGGCCGCGTACGCCTCACCGGCAGTTACGCCTACGGCGACATCTACGGCGACCAGACCTCGTACCTGGCCACCTTCGCGTACGACGACGTCGACGCGGGCGGTCCCGAACACGCCGTGGTCGCCCTCGTCGACCACAACATCGGAATCACCAAGGACGTCTTCATCGGCGGCCCCGCCGACGGCATCCTCGGTCAGATCCGGCAGATGTGCGCCGGCGACGAGCTGACCTGGTTCCGCGAGGAGGACCCGGCGCGGCTGCGTGAGGCCGTCACCCGGAACCTCGACATCACCGACGATCTCAGCGAACTCCCCGGCGAAGGCTCCCTCGCCACCGACCGGGCGGTCGTCGGCGCCCGCCTGGCCGTCCTTCCGGCCACCGACCCGACGCTGCCAGTGGCCGAACCGGTGCCACCGTCCACAGCGGAACGGGACACGCTCGCCAAGGACTTCCTCAGCTCACCCGAGGCCCGCGCCGAGGGGCTCACCGCCCACGACGCCTCTCTCGACTTCTGCCTCAGCCTGATCCTCGACCACGCGGCGAGTCTGCCCGATCCGGATCCTCTGCGGTTCAGCCCGACCGTCTGCGAACTCTTCCTGCTGGACTGGGTGCATCGCCGCGCCGTCCTCGACATGGACGACGCCGCCATGCTCCCCAAGGTCGTCCGCGCCTGGGCCGAGTACGCCGGCCGCCGCCGTAACCTGCCGGTGATGGCGACCGCTCACACGCTCGTCGCGATCGAGGAGCAGATCCCGCAGTTCGTCGCGCTCTACACGTCCGGCGAGAAGCGCAGCCCGGCCACGGCGGCCGTCGCCCAGCTCATCGCCGAGGGCGTCGACCCCACCGATGACGCCGCGATCAACGCCTGGCTCGACGCCAACCGCGGCCGCCTCGACGACTGAACCCTGAGCCCACCAGATCTCGTCGTCGTGGTGACCGCCCCCTGCGGCGTTGGGCGGGCTCCTACGACGTTGGGCGGGCTCCTGCGGCGTTGGGCGGGCTCCTGCGGCGTTGGGCGGCACGGGAGCCCGTGGCGGGACGTGTCGGAGCGGTGCAACGCGTGAGCGGACAACCGTCACCGAGGCTCTACCGGCCGTGGCGTACCGCGGCGAGGACCCCAGGTTTGCGGTGCCTGCCCCGAAATCCGTCGGGCGCCTGGTCCGGGCCCCGCTCACGGTCGGCGCGATGCCCGCCGCCCCTACGGCCACCGCCGTCGCGGCGACCCTCATCCCAGGCGTGTTCGCTCAGGGCGCCGTTTCCGCCACGGACGTCGCCGCCGTGCACGGCTTCGCCGCCGCGGGCGGTGTCTTCGCGGGTGGACCTCCGGCCGGTGTGAGAGGCCGGTTCGGTGACGCGGTGGCGACCGGCGTTGTGGGTGGCGCGGCCAGTCGAGCGGTCGTGTGAGGTCGCACGGCGCGCGGAGCTGTTGCGGCGGCGTTCGTCGCGGCTCGGCCGGTCGTCGTGCCGACGGTCCTTACGCGGTCGCTCGTGGCATTCGATCGGGCGTGGCTTCGGCGGCCGGGCCTCGCAGTGCCTGCGCTCCGGTGGACAGGCTGGGCGGCCGGGGTAGTCGGGCCCTGGGCGGCCGGGGTAGTCGGGCCCTGGGCGGCCGGGGTAGTCGGGCCCTGGGCGGCCGGGGTAGTCGGGC
>CBIHNN010000067.1:0-26628 GCA_966211315.1 uncultured Micromonosporaceae bacterium
CCGGCCCCCAAAAACCCCCGCCCCCCCCCCCTCGCCCCCCCCCCGCGGCCCCACGCCCCCCTCCGGACGGTGCGGGGGCATTCGGCCTGTCCGTGCCGTTCCCGGTGGTCGGTGCTATGAACCATTTCCCGACGGTGTACCGCCCCGGGGCGCTGCGCCCTCGTCCGCCTCGGTGCGCGGGCGGGCGCGGAGGCTGCCCGCGTGGGCCGTCGCGGAGGGGTCCTTGCGGACCTTCAGCAGGCTGGCCGCCGTCGTCACCACCAGCACGACCACGATGACTCCGAGCGACACCACTGTGTCGATCTCCGGCACCCAGGCGGCGTGGCCGTGCGCCCAGTGCAGGATCAGCTTGACCCCGATGAACGCGAGGATCAGCGCGAGCCCGGTCGACAGGTAGACCAGGCGATCAAGCAGCCCCTTCACCAGGAAGAACAGGGCTCGCAGGCCGAGCAGTGCGAACGCGTTCGCGGCGAAGACGATGTACGCCTCCTCGGTCACCCCGAATACCGCCGGGATGGAGTCGAGGGCGAACAGCAGGTCGGTGCTGCCGATGGCGATGAGCACGATGAACAGCGGGGTCACCGCACGCTTGCCGTCCATCGTGGTGATCATCTTGCCGCTGACGTACTCGTCGCTCACCGGCAGGACCCGCCGGGTCGCCTTGACCAGGACGTTGTCCTGTACGTCGGGGTCCTCGTCGCGGTGCCGGAACAGTTGGACCGCGGTGTAGAGGAGCAGCGCCCCGAAGATCAGGAACATGAAGGAGAACAGCGACAGCAGGGTCGCACCGAGCGCGATGAAGATCGCCCGCAGGACGAGGGCGATGAGGATGCCGTACGTGAGGACCTTCTGCTGGTACTCGTCGGGCACCGCGAACGTCGCCATGATGATCACGAAGACGAAGAGGTTGTCGACCGACAGGCTCTTCTCGACGATGTACCCGGCGAAGTACTGGGTGCCGAAGTCCCACCCGGCGATCATGCCGAAGACGACGCCGAAGATCAGCGCGACGGCGATGTAGAACACCGACCAGGCGGTCGCCTCGCGGAACCCGACGTGGTGCGGGCGGACGGTGCCGATGATCAGGTCCAGGGCGAGGAGTGCCACCACCAGCCCGATAGTGACCGTCCAGCCCAACGTGCTGATCTCCAGCTCCACCCTTTAACCCCCGTCTGGACTGCCGCCGTCTGGACTGATCTACCCGTGACGGTAGGAGACGAACCTGAGAGGCCGCTGGGTTTGGAAGATCAAGGGACGGGTAGTAGCGGAGCCGACCGGTAGTCAGGGAGGCATGATGGCGGAGGCGACCCGGGCGAAGGCGGTACCGGCTCAGCTCGGTGCGCTGGCCGGATTCGGTGCCGCCGCAGCCGCCGCGGCGCTGGTCGGCGTCCTGGGTGTGGCGGGCACCGCGCAGGAGTACGCCGTCCTGCGGCGACCGGACTGGTCCCCTCCGAGCTGGCTGTTCGGCCCGGTGTGGACGGTGCTGTACGTCCTCATCGCGCTCGCCGGCTGGCTGGTCTGGCGCCGGTCCGGCTGGTCGGTCGCCCTTACCGCCTATGCGGCGCAGCTGGCGCTCAATGCGATCTGGACGCCGGTCTTCTTCGGTGCCGGACGCTACGGCTGGGCGCTGATCGACATCGTCGTCCTGTGGTTCCTCATCGCGGTCACGATCGCCCTGTTCTGGCGGCGGTCACGTACGGCTGCGCTGTTGCTGGTGCCGTACTGGATCTGGGTGAGCTTCGCGACCTGCCTCAACGCGGCGATCTGGGCCCTCAACTGACCGGTCGCGTGATCGTGGGGCGGCCCGTCCCCCGGGTACCCGTCAGGCCGCGTTGGGACGCCCTTCGCCGGAGTCCTTGGTGATCCCGGACAGACCCAGTCGAAGGGCGGCCATCCCGGCAGGGGAGCGCGGCTTGCTGGCGGCCCGGCTCAGGTCGGTGTGGATCACGGCGGGCAGCTCGGCCGCCAGGCTCAACAGCGCCGGGAAGAGATCCAGCACCTGCCGGTTGCTCAGCGCACCGACCCCGATGAACAGGCCGTTCACGGCCTTCGGCATCCGCGCCAGCTCGGCGCCGACCAGGCGTCGCCACCCGTCGTCGGTGATGTTCATGGCCAGCTCACGGGCGATCCGGTGGCTGAGGGCGCGGACCGGGTCGGCGGTCAGCGGCACGGGTGCGGGCGTGGCGCGCCGCGCGAGGTGTACGGGTACGCCAAGCCGCTTCGACAGCTCCCGCAGGCTGATCGCATCGTGCCAGGCGCCGCAGTCCGTGCAGAGTGGGCGGTACCGCTCGACGTCGACGACGGTCGTGGAGTTGCGGCACAGTCCGGATGTGCCGGCGGCCGTGCACACCGGGTCGACGGTGATGTCGACCAGCTTGCTCTCACCGTCGAAGCGGCCGACGCCGAAGAACGCGACCGGTGTGGCGTAGAACTCCGCCCACGCCGCCAGTTCCGTCGTGTAGCCGTCCGGGTCCACATCCACGAGAGCGGTGTCATCGCTCGCGTAAAGCTGGATGAGTCGGTACATCCGCCACCCCCGGGGTCGTCACCGTTGTTGTCACGGCATACGGGCGGCGCGGCCTCAAGGGTTCACCCGATCGGGAGAACTGCCGGTTCGGTCGATGAGTTGAGCGGATACGCGGCATTTGTCGTGGCGATGCATGATCAACTGCCGATCACCGAGTCGTGCGAACTCCCCGCGACGTGGTTGCTTGACTCCGGCGATGCGTCGCCACGTCGGCCGTGTCGATCTTTGTGCGGCGGCGGTGCGCGATCAGCCGGAACACGTCGAACGTGATCACGTGGAACGCGTAGGCGGCCGCGGCGAGCACGACGAACGCCGCGACAGCGACAACGGCGAGCCGGCCGCCCGGCGCGTACCAGCCGGCGGCCGCGAGCACCAGGAACAGCACGAATGCGGCCTCGACGCCGCTTTCGAGGAGCCGGCTCGGCGCGGCTGCCCGAAGGAACGCTGCCCGACGGGATCGATTCATGTCCCCAGACTTCCCGCTGAAGGTGTCCACCGCCTCGTCCCGCGGGCGGAACTGCGGCTATGACTTTCGCCAGAGGCGGCCGCCCCGTCTCCTTCCCGCGGCGTCACCCGCGCGGGCGAACGGGCCCCGACCGGCTGCCCCGGCGTACGGACCTGCATAGCGTTGGCCCCAATCGCCGTCACCGGCGGCGTCCCTCTCCGACGCCCAAGGACGTGGTCATGACCCTGCAGATCTCCGCATTACGCAATGACGACCTCGAGGAGCATCTTGCCAGCCGGATCGAACGGCGGCTCAACTCGCTCGCCGACGAGCTCGAGCACTCGGAGGTGGTCGTCTACGACGCCGATCGGGGCCTGGCGACCCGCGGCGGCGTCCTCCGGATGACCCTGGCCGATCTGTCCGCCGTCGTCGCCGAGGTGGCCCTGGAGAATCCCGTGGTCGTCCAGCCGGCACCCGTACAGCCGTAAGACACGGCGTGAAACGACCAGCCGGGGTGGGGGAAGGTTTCGAGAAGGGCAAAGGTCGCCGTGGGATCCGCCGATAGGAACGTCATGCCGGCCGAGACCGAGAAGGCGCGTGCGAGCGTGTCCGCTGCCCTGTGGCACAGCACCCCGGTGCTCATGTACCACTCGGTGTCCTCCGTCCCCGGCGGCCCCCTGCGTGACCTGGCCGTACCGCCGCAGCGGCTCGCCGAGCAGCTCCAGGCCCTCAGCGACGCCGGATACCGGCTCGTCGGACTGACCGAGCTGATCGACGCGCGCGACGCCGGCAACACCGAACCGCTGGTCGGGGTCACCTTCGACGACGGGTACGCCGACTTCCTCACCGCCGGCGTACCGGCCCTCGCCGCCGCCGGGGCCCGCGCGACCCTGTACGCCTCCGTCGGCCACCTCGGCCAGTACGCGACCTGGCTCGGCCGTTGGGCGCCTGACTTCGGCCGTCTGCTCACCTGGGACCAGCTGGCCGACGTGGCCGCCGCCGCCGGGGTCGAGATCGGCAGCCACAGCCTGATCCACCACCCGCTCGACGTGCTGCCCGTCGCCCGGCTGCGGCAGGAGATCCGGCAGAGCCGCGACGAACTCGAACAGCGCCTGCAGAAACCGGTGCGTTCGTTCGCCTACCCGCACGGGTATCACGGGCGCACCGTGCGTGCCGTGGTGGCGGACACCGGGCACGACAACGCGACCGAGGTCGGGCGGCGGCTGTACCGGCCCGGGGACCGGCGGCTCGCCGTACCCCGCTTGCAGCCGGTGCCGCATCACACCGGGGCCGACCTGGTCGCCCTCGTGCGCGACGGCGGCCCGCAGCTGGTGCCGGCCGTCAAGCGGGCGGCCCAGCCCGCCTGGCGCCTCGTGCGCCGCATCGCGGGCGCCACAGGCAGGCGGCTGACATGAGTCTGCGGCGCCGACAGCTGCTCGGGCTGGCCGCCGCGGGGCTGCTTCCAGCCGCCTGCTCGAAGTCCGGCACCCAGGCGGCGCAGCCGGCTTCGGGCACCGGTGTGGGCGCCACGGCGCCGCCGTCCGCGGTCCAGACCCCCGGCACGACCTGGCCGTGGGCAGGACGGGGCGTCGTGCCCGCGACGCCCGGCCGGGCGCTGCTCGGCGCGTACCTCGGCCTCTCCGGGAAGTCGCAGGACGCCAGCCTGAAGCTGCGCCGCGAGCAACTCGGCCGGGACGAGAAGATCGTCCACTACTTCTACGGCTGGCGCGACGACCTGCCCGACGCGTACCCCGGCCTCGCCCCCGGCGCCGTGCCCATGGTGTCGTGGCGCGGCTCGGCGTACGGCGACATCAACAACGGCTCGTCCGACGACCTGATCAAGGCCAACGCCCGGGCGTTGAAGCGGTACGGCAAGCCGGTACTGCTGCGCTGGGCGTGGGAGATGAACGGCGACTGGTACGTGTGGGGCGGGGCCCGCAACGGCAAGGACACCGCCGGCTTCGTCACCGCGTGGCGCCGCCTGCACCGCATCTTCGGCGAGGTCGGCGCCGACCAGGTGTCCTGGGTGTGGGGGCCGAACTGGAACTCCGCCCCGGCCGAGGGCTGGAACCACCTCGACCGCTACTACCCGGGTGACGAGTACGTCGACTGGGTCGGCTGCTCCGGCTACCCGCATGGCGGCGAGACCCCCGAGCGGCTGTTCGGCGAGCTGTACCGGGCGTACACGCCGCGCAAGCCGATGATGATCGCCGAGGTGGCCGCGATCGACAAGGGGGGACGGACCAAGCCCGACTGGATCACCATGCTGGACGCCTGGGTCGACGCGCACCCGGCCGTCGGCGCCATGGTCTGGTTCGACACCGACACCCACCCCTGGACCACCGAGAACTTCCGGATCGACTCCAGCGCCGAGGCGCTCGCCGCGTACCGGACGCTCGCCCGCGACCCGCGGTTCGCCGCGTGAAAGCCCGCCCGCGCCGGTTGTCGGCCCGGGACGCGTCCTGGCTCGGCGTCGAATCGGTCAAAGTGGTCGGCCCGCTCGGCGGGATGAGCGCGGACGCCGTCCGCGCCGCGCTGATCGACCTGCACGAGCATCGACCGCGCAGCCGGTTCGTCTGCCGGCTCGACGTCCGCGGGCGGCGCTGGCTGCCGCTGTCGCGCGCCCGATTCGCGGCCTGGGTGGACCGGCTCGTCGTTCCCACCGACCCGGACATTGATCCCGACGCCGACGACCTGGCCGGGTGGCTCGTCGACGACCCGCTCGGCGACCGGCCGATGCTGGTCGCGGCGGGTGGCCGGTTCGCCGGGTTCAAGCTCAGCCATGCCGCCGGGGACGCCCGGGCCGGGGATGCGCTGTTCGCCGCGATCCTCGGCTCCGTCACGACCGGGCGACCGGCGTACCACCCGTACCGCAGGCCCGTCACCGTTCCGCTCCTGCGCGCCGCCGTGCACCAGTTCGCCCGCCGTCCCGCACGGCTGCCCGCTGCCGTACGGATCACCCGGCCGCCCAAGCCGGTGCGCCCGGTAGAGGCGGTCGCTTGGCAGCCACGGGTCGCCCGGCACAGCGAACGGTCCGCCGCCGGGCTGCTGCCGGAGCTGCGCCGGTGGCGGGACGCGTACGCCCCGGGGGTGTCCGTGGGGGCCGTGCTCTTCTCGGCGGCGTACGCGGCGATCGCCCAGCGGCTGGGCGCCCCGGACCCGCACGGCGTCGTGGTGCTGCTCGACGCCCGCCGGTACCTGCCCCGCCGGGCCGTGGTGGAGGGCAACTTCGCGTGGGGCGAGCACCTGACCCCCGCCGACCCGGCCGACCCGCGCGCGATGCACGCGGCGATCGGGGACCTGGTCCGGTCCCGGCGCGCGCTCACCATGCTCGCCCTGCACAACGCTCGGGCCCTGCTGGCACCGCACGGTACGCCGCCGGCAGTGGTGCCCGCCCGGCCCCGTCCGCACCTCGCCGTCACCTACCTCGGCCGTGCCGACGCGTACGCGGCGCTGACGTGGCTGGGCGCGGAGCACGACCGGCGGTTGCTGGACGTGGTGCCGCCGGCCGGTCCGCAGGGCGTCACGGTGGCCCTGGAGGAACTGGGTGGTGCGCTGCACGTGACCACGACGTTCCACGACACCGTCTTCGACCCGGACGACGTCGCCGCCGCCATGCAGGCTCTCACCAAGGACCCGGTCGGCCTGCTGACGGTCACGTAGACGGCCCCGGTGGTCGCAGCCCTCCGCTGCGTCCTCCGGGGCCGTCATGGTGCTGCTCAGGCGTTAGGCAGCCCTGTCGAGCAGCGCGATCCGGTACGGCGCCGCATCGCCGGACCGGAAGAGGTTGACCGAGATCCGGTCGGTGGCCGTGACCAGCAGGGTTGCCGACCAGTCGCCGCTGCGCTCGGCGAGGACGCGCCGCTGCAGGGCCTTGCCGTCGGAACTGTTGATCACGATGGACCAGGGTGCCCGCTCAGCGGTGAGGCCGGTGACGGTGACCCGGACCGGACGGGTGCCGGTCGTGGTGACCGGGCCGGACTGGACGGCCGACAGAGCGGTGACGGCGGCCTCGGTGTCGCGCCGGGTGCTGGCCAGCGACAGCCACGCCGCGCCGCCGAGCACGGCCACGGCCAGCAGGAGCGGCAGTGCCCGGACCAGGAACGTGAGCGGTCGTAGCGTCGGCTGTGCGGCGGGGGTCACCGACGGTGGTTCGTCGAGCGTGATCGTCATGCCGGGGCGGACGATCCCACCCGTACCTTCGCTGGTGCTGGTGCTGGTGCTGGTGCTGGTGCCGACCGTGACCGGGATACCGGCCGCCGCCGTGGCGGCGGCCGGGTCGACCACCGTGGCGTGGGCGTTCTCGCCGCGCAACGCCGCGGCCAGCGTGGCACCGACGGTCGTGCCGACCGTCAGCACCGTCCACGTCGTGCGGTTCAGGTCGGCCCCGGCGACGTAGACCGCGAGGCCGCCGACGATGACCACGGCGAGGCTCAGCGCAGGGCCGAGCACGGCCCGCTCGGTGGCGCTGACCGTACGGCGCATCAGCAGATCCGTCAGCGCCAGCCCGGGCAGCAGCAGGGCGAGCAGCAGCCCGCCCGCGATGATCAGCGGCCGTGATCCCCACAGCACCGCCGCTCCCGCACCCGCGGCCAGCACCGCCAGCAGTAGTCGTGTCATCAGCCGGTTCATCGGGCCCCCGTCCGGTAGATGCGGATCTCGCCGTTGTCGTAGACGCGGTCGACGTTCGGCAGCGCGTCGAACTTGCGCAGCGCCGCCGCCTCCAGCGGTTTGAGGTGCCGTCCGGCACTCGGGTCGTGCTCGAAGTACGCGCCGGACGCGGGCAGCTGCAACGCCATCCGCCGGTCCACCCACAGGTAGTCGATGGCGAGGTTCGTGACGGCGTTCTCGTCGCCCAGACCCCACTGCACGTCGGTGTAGAGCTCTGCGCCCTCACGGACCGGGTCCTGCCGGCCGTACGTCGAGGCGAGCGAGACGCCCGTGATGTCCCCGGCGACCCGGTGTCCCGGGCTCTGCGCCAGCCACCGCGCAGCGGCCACCCCGGCCGGATCGACCGACCGTTCGAAACCCGCTACCAGGTACGGCCCGGGCAACAGCCCCCACACCGGCGGCCACCCGCCGGCCCGTGCCCCGACCAGGAGCAGCGTCGCGATCGCCGTACCCACGGCGATCTTGGCGCCCCAACCGAGGGTGGTCATCCGCCTGCGCACCACTGGGACCCGGTCGAGCCGGAGCCGGTTCAGCCGTGCCAGGGCGAGCGCCGCCACGATCGAGATCGGCACGTACGTGAACGTGGAGAGCCGTCCGGCGATCTCCGGCCCGGACGCGCCGAGGAACCGGACGCCGTTGCCGAGGAAGAACACCACCGAACCGGCGAGCAGGGCCCACGTCCACGGGTCCCGGCTGCGCTGCCTCCACGCGGGCCACGCCACGCCGAGGAAGAGCAGGCCGAGAGCGAGCAGGCCGAGAGCCTGGACGCCGAGCTGCCAGAGCGCGACGGAGGCGATCGGGGCGGCGCCGGTGTCCTTGTCGGCCATCAGGTTCGCGACCGTCTCGACGATCCGGTCGACAGGCGCCCCGAGGTAGTCGATGACGTCCCGGGCGACGAGGCCGATCCACAGCGCCGTCACGCCGAGTGCCGCGACCGGGCCGAGCAGCGCCGACCAGCGGCGCGGCGTGCCGGCCAGCAGTTCGGTGACCGCGAGCAGGCCCAGCGTGCCGATCAGCATGAACGCGGTGACGTGGTGGCTGGCCGTCGTACCGAGCGCGGTGAGCAGCCCCAGTAGCGCGAAGCGCCCCCCGTCGCCGCCCCGCCACCGCCGGTACGCCCACACGGTGAGCATGAGGAACGGCAGGGCGGCGGTCTGGTACAGGTACATCGAGTTGAAGAACAGGTAGTGCAGGGCGGTGGCGTACACGACGCAGGTCAGGCCGGCGACAGCCGGGCTCGCCCCGGCCCGCTGGATCGTGATGAAGAGTGCTCCGACGAACACGAGGTGTGCGACGCCCGCGATGATCAGGCCCGCGGCGGTGACCGACAGGCCGGTCAGGCTCGACACCGCGGCGCCCATCTCGGCGAGACCGGGGAAGTGCACCGCGGGCGGCAGGGCCGGGTTGTCGCGGAACAGGTCGCCGGACTCGGTGATCAGGCTGGTGGCGAGCCAGTGCTGCAGCTCGTCCGGGAACCGTAACTGGTCCGGGCTGTACGTCCACTTCATCACGTACTGGTTCACGGCCAGGCCGATGACCAGCAGGAACGACTCCGCCATGCCGGTCAGCCGGCGCGACAGCAGCCGCGCCACGACCGGGCTGAACACGATGACCTGCCCGATCCAGTAGACGGCCATCGACCAGGATCGCTGGTTGCGGCCGCCGTCGTAGGCGAGCGCCACGAGTAGCACGCCGAAGCTGGACAGCGCCAGGACGACGGGCGCCGTGCCGAGGTCGGGGAGGCCCAGGCGGCGCCAGATCGGCAGCTTCACGGGCGGTGCGGGTGGGGCCGCCGGACGGATCACCGCAGGGATGTCCGCCCTCGGCCCGGGCAACGCGGCGGTGTCGCCGGGTTGCGGCGAGGCTGGCCGGATCGCGATCACCATGCGGAACTCCTCGGCGCAGACAGGACGGTGATGTCGGACGGGTACTTGACCGCGACGGGCGCGGACCGGACACGCGGCACCCGGATCGGCACCTGGTCCGCTCCGGCTACGGCGCGCTGTGCTGCCCGGTACCGGCTGACCAGCCCGGGCAGGAGGAAGAGGGCCACCGTGGCCTGGGCCAGCAGCAGCGCCACGGCCGGTGCGGCGAGCCCCGTGCCGTTGACTGTGAGCCCGGCGATCTCGATGTCCGCCAGGGACGGCAGATTGGACCAGGCCGCGGCGAGGAAGGCGACCGCGCCGCAGAGCTGAATCGCGGTCATCCGCCACATCCGCTTCTCCATCAGGGCGAACGCGCCGTACAGGACGATGACGCCGGTGAACGGCAGTGACAGTCCGATGAGGCGCAGGGCGGTGGTGCCGTTGGCCGCGTACTCGGCGCCGAGCACCGTCAGCAGCGGCTCGGCCGCCGCGGCCAGTACGAGCCCGCCGCCGCCGGCCACCGCCGCGACCATGGTCACCGCGCGGCGGACGTGCCGGTCCACTCGTGCTCCGGTCGCCTCGGCGGTGCTGGCCTCGGTGACGAACGACGAGACCACGTGCCACAGCATGGTCGTCACCGAGACTCCGATCACCCAGGGCAGATAGAAGTAGGCGCCGCGCGCCGTGCCGAGCACGTACGTGACGAGCAGCGGCGGCAGGAACGCCACCACGTTGTTGACGATGCCGTTGACGTACTCGGCGGAGGCGAACCGCAGCACCTCGCCCGGTTCGATCCGGGCGCCGTCGCGGCGCCACGCGGCGTGCTTCGGGACGAGCCGGACGAGGATCCAGCCGTTCCACAGCACCATCACCGCGGCCACCGGCAGGACCCACGCCAGCAGCAGCCCGTTCCCGCCCGCGAGGGCGGGTAGCAGAAGCAGCTTGCCGGCCGCCGACGCGATGTTCTTCAGCGGTACGGACGAGGCCCGCCGCAGCGCGGTGAGCACCCCGTCCTGGATCAGGAAGATCCCGGTGGCGATCACCCCGGCGGTGAACAGCAGCCGATCCCGTAAGCCGTCGCCCACCACCCCGGCGTCCAGCCCGAGGGCCAGGTAGCCGAATGACAGGCCGGTCGCCATCACGGTGGAGGCCGCGTACCCGCCCAGGACCAGGCGCCCGGTGTGCCGCCCCGCGGTGGGCAGGAACCGTGCGTACAGCGTGTGCAGATTGAGCTGGGCCACCGCCGCGAGCAGTGTCATGGACGCCACCTGCGCGGAGATCCGGCCGACCGCGTCGGGTGCGAAGAACCGGGCCGCGGCGACCCAGAAGCCGAAGGTGAGGCCCGCGCTGAGGACCGTGGAGGTCATCAGCGACAGCGCGGTGCCCACCACACTGCCCTGGCGGTGCCGGCTCACCGTGGCGCGGGACCGGACGCGTCCGCCGCGCTGCGCTCCCCGGCCTGGCGCTCCCCGGCCCGGCCCTCCCCGGCCCTGGCCGCCTTCCGACCGCGCAGGTACGCCCGGGGCCCCGCCAGCATGCCGCGGCGGTTCGCACCGAGCAGCTCGCGCGGAAAGTCATCCTGAAGGGTCGACACGCGCAGGCTGTCTCCGCCGGTCAGGTCCCGCAGCGCCGTGGGCAGCAGGCGCAGTAGCGGCCAGAGCAGACGCGGCTGCGACAACAACAGGCTGGTGTACGCGGCGGTGAGCCCGCAGCCGTACCCGACCATCTGCTTCTCGAGGCCGGCCAGGTCCCGGCGGTGGTAGTGCCAGGTCACCGCGGTCGGCTGGTAGACGATTGTCCCGCCGCCGACGAGCACCTGGGTGAACGCCAGAGTGTCCTCGGAGCCCATCGCCGGGGTGCCCGCGCCCAGCGCCACGTCCCAGCCGCCGATCCGCTCGATCACGCCCGGCCGGAACGTCATGTTCGCGCCGGTGCCGAACGGTGGCAGCGGGTACAGCGGGCTCTGCTTGTGCGCGGTCGCCGGGCTGAACACGTCCGGGCGGAAGCCGCGGCCCTTGGAGTGCCCGCCGAACTGCTCGAACCACACCTGCGCGCGGGTCTCCAGCTCGGCCGGGACGATGACGCCGGAGATGACGTCGGCCTCGGGGTGCTCGGCGAGCGCGCGGGCCACCTCGGCCAGCCAGTGGGGGTCGGCGACCTCGTCGTCGTCGAGCCACGCGAGGATCTCGCCGGGCGCGGCGGCGACCGCCGCGTTGCGGGCGGACGACAGACCCGGCTGCGGCTCCTTGAGGTAGCGCACCGGTCCGCGGCGGGCCGCGGCGTGCACGACCTCGGCGGTCGCGTCGCTGGTGGGGGCGTTGTCCACGACCAGGACGGAGAAGTCCGGGTATTCCTGGCGCAGCAGGCTGTCCAGGCAGCGGGCCAGGTCGCCGGGGCGCTCCCGGGTGCAGACCACCACGGTGATCGGCGGGGCGTCGGCGAGTACCTCCCGGCGGCGGGCCAGGAACGCGGGCTCCGACGCCCGGGTGATCCCCGTTGTCGGCAACTCGGTCAGACCGTACGGGGCGAGCCGGTCGGTGAGCGCCGCGCCCAGTTCGAGCTCGGCGGCCTCGGCCAGCGCCTGCGGCGTGATGCCGTCGGCCGGAACGTCCAGCATCGCCGCCCCGAGGGGCTCGCTGAACAGCCGGAACAGGATCCAGGCCTGCTGGATACGACGACCGTCCCCGGCCACCGCCGCGATGTGCGGCAGCGTGCCGGAGAGCTCGATGTCACGGACGACGGCAGGCAGCACTGAGTCGGACATTACCGGCTCGCCGATGTCCTCGACGGGCGTTCGCAGCTCCCTGGCCAGGCTCATGGGGCAACCTCCGCGACCTCGCGGCGCTGCGGGCGGGTGGTGGAGACCACCTCGACGACGGCGCCGAAACCGGCGGCGGCCACGCCGACGATGACCGCCCCGGCGCGAAGGGCGTGTTTGACGCCCTTGCCCGTTCCGGCGTGCCGCAGTTCGCGGGCGACCGCCCGGGGCAGCGTCCTGCGCAGGTAGTTGCGTTCCGAGCCGAGGCTGTCGCCCTCGTTCAGGGCGGCCATCTGCACCTTGCCGCGGCCCTCGGCGTAGCAACGCTTCAGGAAGAAGCGCAGGTTGTCCCGGCCGGCGGGTACGGCGTGGGCGATGATCGCGTCCGGCACGTACATCCAGCGGCCACCGTCCTGGCTCATCCGGATGCAGAGCTCGGTGTCCTCCGGCCGGTTACGGTTGCCTTCCTTCCCGAAACCGGTCCGGAAACCGCCCACGG
Organism: uncultured Micromonosporaceae bacterium; assembly: GCA_966211315.1. Lineage (GTDB taxonomy): Bacteria > Actinomycetota > Actinomycetes > Mycobacteriales > Micromonosporaceae > CBIHNN01. Next base: position 12,766 of record CBIHNN010000067.1, read on the forward strand.
CGAGGAACGTCGAGCGGCGCACGGCCATGCTCGCCGACCAGACGTTGCGGATCGGGGCGGTCTCGGTCGGCATGCCGGTGTACGAGCCGCCGACGGCCCACAGGAACTCGTCCGGGAACCAGGGGGGACGGGACCGCAGCCAGTTCGGTCTGATCCCGCCGCCGGTGCCGACCACGGTCGCGTCGGCGAACGGTGTGACCAGCCGGCTCAGCCAGTCGGAGTCCGCGATGGCGTCGTCGTCGAGGAACGCGATCAACTCGGTGGTGGTATGGAACGCCCCGGTGTTGCGGTTGCCGGAGACACCCTTGGCGTAGCGGTTCTCCAGCACAGTGACGCCGGGGACATCGCGGCGGATGCGGTTGTACAGCTTCGGGTTGTGGTCGACCACGACGACGATCTCCGCCGGGGCGGGGCTCTGCGCCTTGGCCGAGTCGATGGCGGCGATCAGGCAGGTCCAGCGTTCCGCGGTGTGGCAGGGGATGACCACGGCTACGGGGGGAGGGGTGGGGGTCATCGGGTGCTCAGCGCTCCTCGGCGTTGGCGGGGGCGAGGTTGACGGTGCGCAGGCCGCGGTTCAGGTGGGCCTGCGGGCGGGAGGTGACCCGGTGGTCGTGCCCGGCGGTGACCCGGCTGGGCACGCGGATCTCGGGGGAGGCGGGCAGCTTGGGGGCCGCAGGGGCGGTGACGGTCGGCGCCTGCGCCTGCGCGTGCGCCTGCCCCTGCGCCTGCCCCTGCGCTTGCGGCTGTGCCTGCGCTTGCGGCTGTGCCTGCGCTTGCGGCTGTGCCTGCGTCTGGGCCGGGGCGGGCGCCGGGGCGGGCGCCGATGTCGGTCCCGGGGCCGACGCCTGGACCGGACTACGCCGAACCGCCTTGCGCTGGCGGCGCATCCGGAACCACTCGCTCATGATCGTGCGGAGCACGCGAGCGCCGTCCCGGAACGTGTTCAGGTTGCTTTCGCCGAAGATGCGCTCGTGCTCGACGCTGGGCACCTCAGCGACCTGGAGGCCGTCGGCCGCGGCGCGAATGTTGATCAGCGTCTCGATCTCGAAGCCGTCGCCCCAGAGCTTGCTGCCGTCGGCCGGCCGGGGCAGCGACGTCGCGGGCAGCTGTAGCGACGGCACTACCCGCGCCCAAAAGGCGTTGTAGCCGTAGCAGAGGTCGGTGAACTTCGTCTTGAAGAGGACGTTCACCGTGAGGTTCAGACCCTCGTTGCCCAGCTTGCGCAGCGGGGTGATGTCGTGGCTGTGACCGCCGGTGCCGAACCGGGTGCCCTTCACGAAGTCCGCGCCGCCGGTGAGCTGCTCGACGAAGAGGGGGATCTCACCCGGGTCGGTGGAGCCGTCGGCGTCGATCATCACGATGATGTCGCCGGTGCACTCGGCGAAACCGCAGGCCAGGGCGTTGCCCTTTCCCGTACGGGTCTGCTGCACGATCTTCACGTCCGGCCGCAACTCACGGGCCACGGCGACGGTGCGGTCGACTGACCCACCGTCGACGACGACCACCTCGGTGACGCCCTGGGGCAGTTTGGCGAAGACGTGCGGCAGGTTGCGTTCCTCGTTGAGGGCCGGGATGACAACGCTTACGGTCGGTGACATGCGGTCATTACCGTTCGTGTTGCTCGCGGACGAAGAAGCCTGCATGTTGGTCCCTTCTTCTGCAGCGGATGCGGCCGTATCGGCGTAATCCGGGAGAGCAGCGCATCTCGCTCGCTCTGGATTCAAAGCTAGGGAGATCGCTACGCAGGGTCAACTGACCGTTAGGTTGGCCCCGGTTGGGTACGGGTGGGCAGGACTCGATAGCCGTCTCGACCTGCGGTTACTCTTGCTCGTCACACAGGCCTCGCTCGGAGTCACTGGCACGCTGAGTAACAATGAGAAATCGGACGTGCCGGTTCTCCGGTCGCGTGGTGGTCGACGGCGGCGTTCTCGGCCACACCACGCACCGTGTTCCACTTCCCCGTGGACGGGTGTCTCCTGTGACCCAGGTCACGGAACCTGGTATTACGTAGAGTGATCGCGGTGGCTCGTCAGGGTCATGTCGGGCGCCCCACTTCACCGGGCGGCGGCTCGACTACGGTGATTCGGATGACGTCGGCTCGCCCAGGCTCCCGCCAGGCCGGCGCATGAACACGGAAGGTGATCGCCGGTGAGCTCCGATGCACTGTGTGTCTGCGACCATGCCTTCGCCGCCCACACTCATCTGCGCCGCGGCACCGATTGCGCCCTCTGCGACTGCCCCCGTTACCGCCGAAAAGCCTGGTGGCGCACGGCGAGACGGGCGGCGCGATGATCGCGCCGCCCGTCTGAACTGGCCTGACCGGCCGCGTACCCACGACGGCGAGATGGTCCCCGTCAGGGGGATCCCGGCCGCGGCGGTTTGTGGTCGTCTCGACCGGGGTAGCCCGTCCGGAACGGTTCTACGGCCACGGCGGGAGTCGACCATGCGTACGGTGGGCGGGCGGTATCAGCTCGTCCAGCGGGTCGGGATCGGTGGTATGGCCGAGGTGTGGCGCGGGCACGACGCGGTGCTGGACCGGCCTGTCGCCGTGAAACTCATCGCCCGGCCCTACGGGACGTCATCGCCCCGGACCTCGTGCGCGCCGAGGCCCAGCTCGCGGCCCGGCTCGCCCACCCGAACGTGGCCAGTGTCCACGACTTCGGCCTGTCGCACGCGTCCGGCGGGGACGAGGTGCCCTACATCGTCATGGAACTCGTCGACGGGCGGACTCTCGCCTCGCACCTGGCCGCCGGGCCGATCGACTGGCGGATCGCCGTACGGGTCTGCGCGGAGGTCGCCGCCGCGCTCGCCGCGGCCCACGCTCACGACGTGGTGCACCGCGACGTGAAACCGGGCAACATCATGCTCACCCCGGCCGGGGCGAAGGTTCTCGACTTCGGCATCGCCGCGGCCGCGGGCCAGCACGAACTGGACGAGGGCGGCCCGGTCATGGGCACCCCCGCGTACGTCGCCCCGGAACGCTTCGACGGTGTACCCGCGACCCCGGCGACCGACATCTACGCCCTCGGCGTATTGCTCTACCACTGCCTCACGGGCCGCCTGCCGTGGCCCGCCGACACCCACACCGGCCTGATCCATTCGCACCGCTATCTGGATCCGTCGCCGTTGCCGCCGTTCGCCGGCCTGGGTCCGGAGGTCAGTGACCTCTGCGTCCGCTGCCTCGACAAGGACCCGGCCCGGCGCCCCACGGCGCCGGTCGTGGCGCTGGTCCTCGCCGAGGCCGTCGACGCCCGGGTATACGTCCCCCTGGTGGAGTCCGTGACCGAGCGGGTCCGGCGGACGTCGGTCCCTGTGTGGGACGAGGCCGCCGCCTGCGCGGTGACCGACATGGTCGCCCCGCGTCGCCCGGTGGACGACTCGACGCACGTCGGCCGCCACCGGGCCTGAGCCGCGCGGATGTCCGCGGTCAGGCGAGCTGCGCGTCCACGCTGCCGGCCAGGACGTGGATCTGGTCACCCGGCCGGTACGCGAACGTCACCCGCACCCGGTCTTCCTCGTGCACGAAGACCGGCTGGTCCAGCGGTACGACGAGGTAGTTCATCAGCCAGTCGACGGTCCGCGGCGGGGACATGTGTGCGGCGAGGACGTTCTTGGTGATGACACGGACGGCGTTGACCCAGCCGGGCCGTTCGATCGCGAAGGTGTGGTCGGCGGTGCACTCGGCGGGCAGGTCCTCATCGTAGAAGAACTGCTGATAGACCACCGGGCCCGCCAGCTCGACCGTACGCGGCTGCAGTGAGAACGGGTCCTGGAACTGGGGGGCGGCGACGGCGTACCCGTGGAAGGTGAAGTCCTGCTGGACCGGCTGCATTGCCTGTAGGCAGGCCTCGGGGACGAACCGGGGGAGGGGGCCGCCGAACCGTCGGGTGTAGTGACGCTTGAAGGAGTCGATCACCTCCACCTGACGTTCGCGCAGTTGGCCGACGTGCATCATCTCGCAGAGGACGACGTCGACTGGGCTGTCCGGGACGAATTCACGGGCATCGGCGTGGACGAGGGTGATGCGGTCGCTGCCCGCGTTCGCGAGGGCGGAGCGGGCGGCGGCGAGGACGATGGGTTCGCGTTCGACGGCGGTGACGGTGGCGCCGTGCTGGGCGGCGAAGAACGAGAGCACGCCGGTGCCGGTGCCCAGGTCGAGCACGTGCATGCCGGGTTCGACGACGTCGGCGATGGCCTGCTCGAAGGCGTCCATCCGGTGTTGGTCCAGCAGCATCGGTACGTGGTACTGCAGCGGGATGACGTCCGCGGGCAAGCCGGTGTGCGGACGCGTGATGTCCCGGTCGGTGCTGGTCATCGGCGGGAGCTCTCTGGCGATCCGTGCGCACTTGTCGGGGGCGGCTGGGCCTCCGTGCCCGGCCGAGGGCGGCGACCGGCCGGCCGCCACTGCGACTATATCCGGACAATTAGGGACTTTGAGGTGGGTCCGCCAGGCTTGTCTCTTCGGCGGGACATCACCCGTCCGGACCGCGCGGCACAACTCCTGATCGATTCGGCGGGCGATGCTCTTATTGACGATCCTCCGCATGTGCACGATGATCGTCGCGTCCCGCCACCGTCGCGGCTCACTTCCTGCCTACGCGCGTTGTGGCCGCAGGAAAGGAACTCCGATGCCTCGCAACAACTACAGGCGCGTCGCCGCCGTGACCGCTTTCGGCTGCCTTGCCGCGCTGGGGTCCGTCTCCATAGCGCACGCGGATTCCCCGGCCGGTCAGCATATGATCGCCATCTCCAAGGTTCCGGACGGCATACGATGCGTGAAGATCGAGCGAGCGAACAACCTTCAGCCGAGCCAGCAGTCCACGGTTCTGCTCAAGAATCTCTCACCGGGGTCGGTGGTCAAGACCACCACGCACGTTGACAACGACTCCACACCTGATGTGACGTTCTACACGTCTTCGGATTGCACGTCGGGTGACGTGTCATCCGGCTTCATCGATGTCAACCCTGACAGTCTCACGTACGTCTGGATTTCCTGGGCGAACTACCACCCCTACTACGGTTGGGTGAACCTCGCCCCCAGCTGACAGTCTTCGCGCCCAGTCCATACGCGTGCCCATGTCCTGCCACGCTCGACGGTTACCGTGTCGATCCCGGCCGGCACCGGCACCGACGGCGTACCGACCGGCCCACAGGCCGTCAGCCGCCACCACGCCGTCAGCCGCCACCACGAGGGAGCGCTTCCTCGTCCGCCTCGGTACGTGCCACGCCGTAACGTCCGGCAGACCTGCGCCCAGGTGCAGGCCGTTGTAGCGTCACAGTCGGACGGCACACCGATGTGGGGAGGTTGACCATGGGCGAGGCGGTCATGACCACGCGCCGGCAGGCCGACGGAGTGATCGTCGTCGACGTCCGCGGCACGCTCGACGCGGCTACGGTGGACGCACTTCGCGCGGCCCTGCTCAGCACCCTGGCGAGCGATCGTCCGGCCCTCATGATCGTCGATCTGACCTACGTCACCTTCATGGACTCGATGGGCGTCGGCGCCCTCGTCGCCGGCCACAACGCCGCCCGCGAGATCGGCACCAGCTTCGTCCTGCGCAACCCCAGCGCCTTTGTCCACCGCCAGCTGCGCGTCACCGGTCTCGCCGAGATGTTCGGACTGCCAGCCGTCGATTCCGCGCCGGTGCCCACGACCCGGCACCGCTGACTGTCCGGTCGTCGCGGCCCGGGCGATCACCAGGCGGGGTCGCCGTACGGCGGCGTCGAGCACGTCGCCGACCCGCACGATCCGCGGCGGCTCGGGACGCGTCCGTGCTGCTGTGCCCGGCCAGTCGGTGGGGACCCGGGTGGGTGGCGATCCCTACGACCTGACCGCCCAGGACGTCGAAGCAGGGCGGTTCCTCGCGCACTTCGGCGGACTGATCGACGCCTGGGTCCGGGACCCGGGGAGCAGCACCCGTGTACCGTTCACCCGGTGCTCCACGGCTTCGTGACCCGGGACGGCCGGCCGGCCGTCTGGGCGGAGGCCGACGAGGTCCCGGCCAGTTTTCCCCGCCGCCGGGCGATGTCGGTCGTACCCCATCCGTATGCGCTGCCCGCGGATCAGCTGGGCGTGCCGGGGGTTGTGACCAGCGCGGACCTGCTGTTACCCACCGCGGCCTCGGCGCCGATCCCGGCACAGGGACCACCGCGGCGCGGGCGGCCGACCCTGCAGGCGTGGCGTGTCCCGGCGGTCCTCGCCGACGAGGTGCCGCGGGAGGCCGGTTGGATCGCCGCCGTCGCGGACCTGGCCGAGGACCTGGTGGCCCGCGGCCGCGTCCTGCCCGATGCGCGCTGCCGGTGGCGGGCCGTCCTCACCGGTGCCGACGCGATCCGATACGGTGACCTGCGCCGCAGCCAGCCGCCCGCGGTGCGGGCCGCGCACGACCTGCCGCCCGAGGACACTCAGCGGCTGCTGCTCGACCACCTCGTCGACACCCGCGTCCGCGCGGTCGTCCCGGCGCTCGACGGGCCGGGCCCGGTCGGGGCATGGCTACGCGGCCTCGGCACCGGTGCCGCCGACTCCCCGCCGGCGGACCGGCTCGCCGACCGGCTGGCGATCTGGCAGGGCGACGTTCTGCATCCCGCGAAGGTCCGGCTGTGCCTGCGCCTCGAACGCGACGGCGACGACTGGTGGGTGGGCTTCCACCTGCAACCCCTCGACGACCCGAGTGTGCTGGTGCCCGCGCAGAACGTCTGGAGTGACACCGAGGCGCCGCTGCGGCACTGGACTCATCACCCGCAGGAGGACCTGCTCACCGCCCTCGGCCGCGCCGCCCGGCTCTGGCCCGATCTGACCGGGGCGCTCGCCGGTCAGCGACCGCTCGGCGTCACCCTCGACACGGACGGCGCCTACCGGTTCCTCACCGCCGCGCCGCTGATCGAACAGGCCGGGCACGGCGTCCTGCTGCCCGCCGGCTGGCGCGAACCGCCCGACCTCGGCCTCACCCTCGACACCGGAATCCAGCCAGGGGTGTCTGCGGTGCTGCGCGACGAGGCGGTCAATCTGCGCGCGATCGTCGACTACCGCTGGGGCCTCGCCCTCGGCGGGGAGCCGCTCACCGAGGACGAACTCGTCGAACTCGCCCGCGCCCGCACGCCGCTGGTGCGTTTTCGCGGCCGCTGGGTCGTTCTCGACGCCGCGAAGCTCGCCGCCGGGCTGCGCTTCCTCGCCGCCGGTGGCCGGGACTCCATGACCGCCGCGGAAGCGTTGCGGCTTGTGCGGCTCGGCGCCGACACCCCGCTGCCGGTCGTGGCGGCCACCGGCACCGGCTGGGTCGCCGACCTGCTCAACGGCCGCTCCGCCGACGCACTCGAGCTGGTCGACGCGCCGCCGGGCCTGGCCGGGCAGTTGCGCCCCTATCAGGTACGCGGTCTGTCGTGGCTCGCCTTCCTCGACCGGCTCGGTCTCGGCGCCCTGCTCGCCGACGACATGGGCCTCGGCAAGACGGTGCAGGTGCTGGCCCTGGAGGCGCGCTGCCGCGCGGAGTCGTCGCGCCCGCCCACATTGGTCGTCTGTCCCCTCTCCGTGCTGGGCAACTGGCAGCGCGAGGCCGCCACGTTCGTTCCCGGTCTGCGCGTCCATGTGCACCACGGGTCCGACAGATCCGCCGCGTTGCCGCCCGCGGACCTGGTCGTCACCACGTACGCCACCGCCACCCGGGACATCGACGCGCTCGCCATGCTGCCCTGGGACCGGGTCGTGCTCGACGAGGCCCAGCACGTCAAGAACAGTGCGGGGGGTGCCGCGCGCGCCCTGCGCCGGCTGCCCGTACGGCACCGGATCGCCCTCACCGGCACCCCCGTCGAGAACCGGCTCGCCGACCTGTGGTCCATCCTGGACTTCGTCAACCCTGGACTGCTCGGCCCCGCCGCCACGTTCCACTCCCGGTACGCCGTCGCCATCGAGCGCTACGCCGACGAGGGCGCTGCGAACCGGCTCCGCGCCGCCACCCGGCCGTTCCTGCTCCGGCGGACCAAGGCCGATCCCGGCATCGCGTCGTCGTTGCCCGCCAAGCGGGACCTGGCCCACTTCTGCACCCTCACCGTCGAGCAGGCCACCCTCTACCGGGCCGTCCTCGACGACCTCCTGCAACGGTTGGAGGAGGTCAACGAGATCACCCGCAAGGGCCTCATCCTCGCCGCGATGACCCGCCTCAAGCAGGTGTGCAACCACCCCGCCCTGTTTCTCGGCGACGGCTCGCCGCTGGCCGCGCGCTCCGGCAAGCTCGATCGCGCCCTCGACATCCTCGACGCCGTCGTCGCCGCCGGTGAGCGCGCGTTGTGCTTCACCCAGTACGCCCGGTTCGGCACAATGCTTCAGCCGTACCTCGCCGCCCGGTTCGGGGTGCCGGTGCGCTACCTGCACGGCGGTACGCCGCGTGGCGCCCGGGACGCGATGGTGCACGACTTCCAGGCCGACCCGCGGCCCGGCATCTTCCTGCTGTCGCTCAAGGCCGGTGGGACCGGGCTGAACCTCACGGCCGCCCGGCACGTCGTTCACCTCGACCGGTGGTGGAACCCCGCCACCGAGGCGCAGGCCGCCGACCGGGCGTACCGGATCGGGCAGACCGCCGACGTCGAGGTGCACACACTCACCTGCCTCGGGACCCTTGAGGAACGCATCGACCGGGTGGTCCGCGGCAAGACCGATCTCGCCGCCCGTGTCGTCGGCACCGGCGAGGGCTGGCTCACCAGCCTGAGCACCGCCGATCTGCGCGAGCTGCTCCGGCTCGATCCGGAGGCCGTCGGTGACTGACTTCTCCGCCCCGTTCGTGGCGATGTTCGAATCTCTGGGGATGGGTCCCACGTTCTCCAAGGGGCGGCGGGCCGCCAAGGCGGGTCACGTCCGCTCGCTCACGATCTCCAGCAGCCTCGTCGTCGGCCGGGTCCGCACCGCCGACCTCGGCGTCGGCCACCGCACCCGCATCGCCGTCCGCGCGTACGGGGCGAGCGAGTGGGCCCGGATCGAGGAGGTCCTCGCCGCGGAGGCCCGCTACGCCGCCGACCTGCTCGCCGGCCGGATGCCCGCCGACATCACCACGATCTTCGCCCGGCTCGACCTGCCCTTGCTGCCCGAGTTCGTCGGCGACGTCGCCATGGACTGCGACTGCCAGGGCTGGCCGATGCCGTGCAGCCACCTCGCCGCCACCTGCTACGCCCTGGCCCGCGCGTTCGACACCGACCCGTTCGGCATCCTCGCCTGGCGCGGCCGTAGCCGTGACGAACTCCTGCTGCGCCTGCGTGACCTGCGTGGCGGCGCCCGTGCCACCCTCCCGAGGGTGGCCGCGGCCGACCTCGACGTCGCCGCCTTCTGGGGTACGCCGCCCGGTCCCGCCGCGCCGACGCAGGCGGTACCCCGGACCGACGCCCTGCTCGACGAGCTCGGACCGCTGATCGTCGAGGGCGTCGACGTCACCGCGCTCTTGCGTCCCGCGTACCGGGCGATGGGTTCCCCGCACCCTCGGCCTCGCTGAGGCCCGCCCGCTGCTGCAACCGGCGCAGCGCCGCGGGCGCCCACCACGACGCGTCGCCCAGCAGGCGCAGGACGGCGGGGACGAGCAGCACGCGGACGACGGTGGCGTCGAGGACGAGGGCGATGATCATGCCGACGCCGATGAACCGCATCGTGGCCAGCGATGACATCGCGAACGCGCCGGTCACCACGATGAGCAGCAGCGCCGCCGCCGTGATCACCCGGGCCGTACGGACCAGGCCCGCCGTCACCGCCTCCGTGGTCGACGCACCGTGTGCGCGGGCCTCCACCATCCGGGACAGCAGGAAGACCTCGTAGTCGGTGGAGAGGCCGAAGACCACGACGGCCATCAGCACGATGATGCCGACTCCCGCCGGTGCCGGGGTGACGTTCAGCAGCCCGGCGCCGTGGCCCTCCTGGAACAGCCAGACCAGGCTGCCGAAGGTGGCGCACAGGCTCATCGCGCTGAGCAGCACCGCCTTGACCGGCAACAGGATCGAGCCGAACGCGAGGAACATCAGCACCAGCGTCGCCCCGACCAGCAGGGCGATCATCCAGGGCAGGCGTTGCGCCGTGGCGTGCAGGGTGTCGAGGTTTCGGGCCGTCGTGCCACCGACCATCAGGGTCGTGCCGGCGGGCGGGGGCAGGGCGCGGACGGCCTCGACGGTGTCACCGGCGGCCGTTCCGAAGGGGTCGGGGTCGGCGAGGCGGGCGGTGAACACGTACACGTCGCCGCCCGCGCCGGTGGGTTCGACAGCGCCGACTCCGGGAACCTTCGCGAGCCGGGCGGCGAACTGCTCTGCGGCGGTGACGTCCGGGGTCGTACCCCGGTTGCCGCGCAGGACCACCTGGACGCCGCCGCTGCCGAGGGCCGGGAAGTCCCGCTTGAGGGTCTCCACGGCCATCCGCGCCGGGTTGCCGGGGGGCAGGGCCCGTTCATCTTCCTCGCCGAACTGCACCGACGCGATCGGCGCGGCCAGCAGGGCCAACAGGGCGACGATCGGCAGCGCGACCAATGCGGGACGCCGCATGACGAAGCCGGCGAGCCGCGCCCACCCGCGGTCGCCGGGCGTCCACGGCAGGCGCGGCAGGCGGACCGGGACGCGTTCGACGTTCGGGCCGAGGACGGCGAGCAGCGCGGGCAGCAGGGTCAGGGAGATCACCGCGGCGAGGACGACGGCGGCCATGCCGCCGTAGGCGAGGGACTTGAGGAACGCCTGCGGGAACAGCAGAAGGCCGGACAGGGCTACGGTGAGCAGGGTCGCGGAGAAGACGACGGTCCGTCCAGCCGTCGCGACGGTACGCGAGACCGCCTCCGCCGTTGCCAGACCGGTCGCCTGCTCCTCCCGGAACCGGCCCACGATGAAGAGCCCATAGTCGATCGCCATGCCGAGCCCGAGGAGGCTCGCCACGTTCACCGCGAACGAGTTGACCTCGCTGACGTTCGCGATCGCGTGCAGCACGCCGAGCGCACCGAAGACCGCGCAGCCGCCGACGAGCACGGGCAGCGACGCGGCGACGAGTGAGCCGAAGATGAACAGCAGCAGAATCAGCACGATGGGCAGCGAGATGAGCTCGGCGGTCGCCAGGTCATTGGTGGAGACGGTCGCGGTGGCGGCCTGCAGCGCGGTGGCGCCGGCCACCTGTACCGACGTGCCGGCCACGTCGAGGTCGTCCTCCACCTCGCGGTACGCGTCCAGCCTCGCCCCGTCGTCGGCGCCGGCGAGCCTCAGCACCGCGAGGGCGCTGCGGTGGTCCGTGGTTACGAGCGCCGGCGCCTTCGACTGCCAGTACGAGTTCGTGCCCGTCACCGCCCACGTCGGTAGCGCCGTCAACCGTTGGGTGACCCGGCCGCCGATCCCGTTCGCGTCGACGGTTCCGGAGGTGGCCGTGTAGATCACGACGATGTCGCCGCCCTGTGTCCCGAGCGCCGCCTCGACGGCGGCCGAGGCGCGGCTCGACTCGCCGTCCGGGTCGCCGTAGCCGCCCTCGGCGAGTTGGTCGAAGACGGACAGGCCCCACACGCCGGCCGCGACGATGGCGACGAGGACGGCACCCAGCACCGACCAGCGGTGCCGGGACATCAGCGATCCCCAGCGCGCGAACACCGGCCACCCCCCGTCAGGCAAGTCGTTGTCTCCCACTGGATCACGCGAAAAGCCCTCGCGTCGGCCATAACGATATCGAGGCCTGGACGACAGTGAGGCCGTAGCGCCACTCCGCGCCGCCGGAGCCGTCGCCGTCGGTGGGGGAGCCCGGCCACCTGCGGTCGGGACTGAACGCGAGCGCCGACCCTCCGGGCGTACGCGCTGGTTCGCCGGATCCGTGTCCGGGACGACGGGTACGGTGATCCGCATCCGCCCCGGCGACCCCCCGTACGACAGGAGCGCATCCCACGATGAGTGACCAGAACCAGACCTTGACCGCCGCGCCGCCGGCGGACCGTACCGGGCCGGTCGTGCACGTGGGAGCATCGCGCGGGCAGGCGTGGCTCGGCGTTCTCGTCGGGGCCGCCGTTCTGGCCGCGCTAATGTCGACCCTGGTGCTCGCGGGGCCGAGCGTCGACATGCCCGGCGCCGTGCCGCCTCCATCCGCGGCCGTCGGTAGCCCGCAGGCTCCCGCCCCGCAGGCCCCCGCTCAGCAGGCTCCCGCCCCGCAGCCCCCCGGTCAGCAGGACGGTGCCCGCGGCGCGAAACCGAAGCTGCCCCCGGGTACGGACCCGGCCCTGGGCACCCGTCCCGCGGTGACGAAGGGTTCGGCGCCGCTGACCGGGCTCGTCGTGACGCCGCTGATCAAGGGCTCCGGCCCGGCCGTCGCGCCGGGGCAGACGGTGACCATCAACTACGTCGGTGCGTCGTACTCGACCGGCAAGGTCTTCGATGCGACGTGGGACGCGACTGGCCCGATGCCGTTGATGCTCGGGCAGAGCTTCCCCGGTCTCGACCAGGGCCTCACCGGGGTGACCGTGGGCAGCCGTGTGCAGCTGGACATCCCGTCGGACCTGGCGTTCGGCGACCAGCCCGCCGACCCGAACGCCCCGGCCGGCCCGCTGCGTTTCGTCGTGGACGTCCTCGCCGCCGAGTAGGCACGCGGAAGGTCGTCGCGGAGCTACGCGGAAGGTCGTCGAGTAGGTAGGCCGGAAGGTCGTCGCGGAGCTACGCGGAAGGTCGCCGAGTAAGCACACGGAAGGTCAGAGGTCGGTCACGACCAGGTCGAGCGCCCGGGGACGGCCCGTCGTCGCCGGGTGCTCGACGACCGTGTGCCCGAGGTCCCGCAGAGCGGTGACGAGCTCGGCCGGGCGGCGCGGCGTGAGCGCCCCGGCCCCGGCGAGGGACCGGACGAGCCGGCCCTTGGTGGCCTTGTTGAAGTGGCTGACGACGGTGCGCTGCACGGCGTCGCCGACCTGCCGTTCGTGCAGCACCCGTACCGTCACGGTACGGTCGGCGGCCCGCCCGGTCGGCGTCCAGGCGCTCGCGTACGAGCCGGAGCGAAGGTCCAGCACGACGGTTCCGCGTGCCGCCGCGTCCAGCTCGGGCGCCAGCGCCTTCTTCCAGTACGCGGCCAGCCCCGCCCCGAGCCCGGGCAGCCGGGAGCCGATGCCGCACCGGTACGCGGGAATCCGGTCGCCGAGCCGGATGACCCCCCACAGCCCGGAGAACACCACGGCGGAACGGGTCACCGCCGCGCGGGCGGCACCGGAGAGCGTCGGCAGGTCGAGGGACTCGTACAGCACGCCCGAGTAGACGGCGTCGGCGCGCCGGGCCGGGGCGGTTCTGAGGGTGGCGTTCGCGGCGACGGCGTCGCGCTGACCGGCGGTCAGCCCCAGCGCGGCCAGCGCGGCGTCCGCGTTGCCGGAGCAGAGCGCCACGAGCTGATCGAGGACCTGGGTACGGGGTGCCGCGAGGCCGGGCAGCCACAGCGAGCCCAGGTCGACCGGCCGCCCCCGGGCCGGCGCCGCCTTGCCTTCGGACGGGGGGAGCAGGATCAGCACCCCGCGAGGTTACGGCCCCGGCAGAGCCGTGGCCACACCAGGGTGTACGGCCCGTCGCCTGGTCGACGCGACCGTGATCGCAGGGACGGATTCAGCGCACCGTCACGGTTGTCCGGACCGTCGCCTGGTCGACCTCGGTGGTCCGCACGGTGAACCGGACCTCCCAGGTACCCGGCACCGGGAAGGTCAGCGCGCCGATCGCGTGGTTCGGCGGCACGTCGAGCATCGGCAGTGTCACCGGCTCGATGCCCTTCTCCGGCAGCACGGTGGTGACCTGCCATTCCGCGGCGGGCAGTGGGGCGCCCTGTGCCGTGTACAGCGCGGCGTGCACGGTGTTGTTCTCGCCGATCTGCCCGGGGTAGATGTCGTACTGCAGCGTGTAGAGCGGCGAGGTGAG
>CBIHNN010000068.1:0-26599 GCA_966211315.1 uncultured Micromonosporaceae bacterium
TCGCGCTGCCGTTCTTCGGCATCATCACCGAGGTCATCCCGGTCTTCAGCCGCAAGCCGGTCTTCGGCTACAAGCCGCTGATCGCCGCCACACTGCTGATCGCCGCACTGTCGATGAGCGTGTGGGCGCACCACATGTTCGTCACCGGCCAGGTACTGCTGCCGTTCTTCAGCTTCCTGAGCTTCATGATCGCCGTACCGACGGGTATGAAGTTCTTCGTCTGGATCGGCACGATGTGGCGCGGCCAGATCAGCTTCGAGACGCCGATGCTCTGGGCACTCGGCTTCCTGGTGACGTTCCTCTTCGGCGGCCTCTCCGGTGTCCTGCTGGCCAGCCCGCCGATCGACTTCCACGTCTCCGACTCGTATTTCGTGGTGGCGCACTTCCACTACGTGCTCTTCGGCACGATCGTTTTCGCGGTGTTCTCCGGCATCTACTTCTGGTTCCCGAAGATGTTCGGCCGGATGCTCGACGAGAGGCTTGGCAAGATCCACTTTTGGCTGACGTTCGTGGGCTTCCACGCCACGTTCCTCGTCCAGCACTGGCTCGGCACCAAGGGCTTCCCCCGCCGGTACGCCGACTACCTGCCCACCGACGGATTCACCTTTCTCAACACGTTCTCGACCATCGGCTCGTTCGTCCTGGGTGCCTCCACGCTGCCGTTCATCTACAACGTGTGGAAGTCGTACCGGGTCGGGCAGCTCGTCACCGTCGACGACCCGTGGGGCCACGGCAACTCGCTCGAGTGGGCCACCACCAGCCCGCCGCCGCTGCGTAACTTCGACAAGATGCCGCGCATCCGGTCCGAGCGGCCCGCCTTCGACGCGAAGTTCCCGGAGCTCGCCGCCGGCCACCAGTCGGTCGCCGGCCCGCCGGAGGGCGGCGCCAAGCCGCTGACCAGCGAGTCCGACGGCGGTGCGACGTACCAGGAGGACATCAGCACCAACCGCGACGAGAAGTAACCCGCCACGACGAAACGGGCGCCTCCCCACCGGGAGGCGCCCGTTTCGTTGCCGATCAGACCGCTGTGGTGGCGTCCGATGCCACCAGGTCCGCGACCGTCACGAGCTCGAAGCCGTCGGCGCGCAGCCGGTCGATCATCCGGCCCAGGTTCCGGATGCAGATCAGCCGGTCGTCCGGCCCGGTGTCGTGGGTCAGAATGATCGAACCCAGGACCGTCCGGCCGGCTCACGTGCTCGATCAACCCGGCGGGATTCCCGACGTGCTCCGACGCGAGCATCTGCCCCGACCAGGCGTCACCTCAGCGGACGCTGTCGGCGGCCGCCTCTGCCGCGGTGACGGCCGGTGCGGCTTCCACGGCCACATCGGCCACGCCCCAGGCCAGAGCGGAGGCAGATCCGTCGGCCGTGCCCGGCTCCGAACCGGAGCGCCGATCACGCAGGGCCGCGGGCAGGCAGATCAGCACAATGACCAGGCCGAGACCGCCCGTGGCCGCGAAACCCCAGCCGGGGGCCGAGTGGTCCATGACGAACCCGGCGAGGGGCGCGCCGGTGGCGATGCCGATGGTCAGGGCGGAGCCGTGCAGGCCGGTGGCCTCACCCCGGGCGGCGGGCGGGGCCAGGCGGCTGACCGCGTCGGCGGTGGCGGTGAGCGTAGGAGCGCAGAGGGCGCCGGCGGGGAGCAGGGCGAGCCCCAGAAGCCACCACGAGCTGCCGCCGAGGCCCACCGGGATGGTCAGGACCGCCAGCAGGGTCAGCAGCATCAGCGGTGGAACGGGGTGGCGGACGGCTCCGTACGCGAATCCGCCGAGTAGCGAGTAGGCGCACCAGAGGGCTACGACGGCGCCGGTCCACTCGACCTGGCCCGTTTCGCGCATGGCTGCCACCACCGCCACGTCGGTGCCGCCGAGGACGACGGTGGTGGCCGTGGTGATCAGGAGGATGGAGGCGAGCCGCGGGGTCAGCCAGCTGCGGACCGGGACGCGTACGCCCGGGGTGGAGCCCTGTTCGTGGGAGGCGCGGATCGGCGGGTTCAGGATGAGCAGGGCCAGACCCGCGACCACGATGCCGCCGCCGATCGCGATCATCCCGGCGCGGGCGGAGACACTGGTGGCGAGGAACACGGCGAGGGCCGGGCCGAGCATGAAGCTCAGTTCGACGCTCATCGCGTCCAGCGCGAACGCAGGCCGCCGGTGTTCCTCGCCGACGAGGGCGGCGATGGACTGCCGGACGACCGAGAACACCGGCAGCGTCAGGAATCCGCCGACGACGGCCATGACGACGAGCAGCGGGTACGGCATCGCCTGGGCGGTGACCCAGAAGACGGCCTCGGCGACCGCGGTCAGGGCGAGCACGGGACGCAGGCCGTAACGGTCGGTCAGGCGGCCGAGGACCGGGGCGCCGAGCGCGGATCCGATGGTCGACGCGGCACCCACGAGGCCGGCGGCCGCGTACCCGCGGTGCAGATCCTGGACGACGTGCAGCGTGAGCGTGACGCCCGCAGCCGTCGCGGGGATACGCGCGAACAGCGTCACGATCAGCAGGGATCGGACGCCGGGCAGGGCCAGGGCGAGGCGGTACGGCGTGAGTGTCATGGCTCCGCCATACTCCGCCCGGGATACGACAGAACCCAAGCGCTTTACGTCACGGTCCGTCTCAACGGCTGGCCGACGAGGGTCACACCGGCCGAGCGCAGCTGCTCCAGAGCGGTCGTCGTGGTCTCCGGGGCCACGGCGGCGGTCAGCTCCAGCAGCACCGTGGTGTCGAAGCCGGCGGCCGCCGCGTCGAGTGCGGTCGCGCGTACGCAATGGTCGGTGGCGATGCCCACGACGTCGACCGCGGTCACGTCGCGGGCCCGGAGCCAGTCCGCGAGCCCGGTGCCGTCGGCCGTGTGGCCCTCGAAGCCGGAGTATGCGGCGGCGTGCTCACCCTTGTGGAAGACGGCCTCGACACGGTCGACGCAGAGCGCGGAATGGAAGTCGGCCCCGCCGGTCCCGACGACGCAGTGCACCGGCCAGGAGTCGACGAAATCCGGGGGGTTGCCGAAGTGGGCCCCCGGGTCGATGTGGAAGTCCTGGGTCGCGACGACGTGGTCCCACGGACCGTCCACGAGGGCCGCGGAGACGGCGGCGGCCACCGCGGCGCCCCCGGTGACGGCCAGGGACCCACCCTCGCAGAAGTCGTTCTGGACGTCGACGATGATCAGCGCGCGGGTCACGACACGATCCTAAGTCGCCGGTACGACGGTCACCGGGATCGCCGGATCCCCGGCGGAGAGTTTCAGGCCCTCCCACGGGATCGAGATCAGGCACTGCCGCAGGTGTTTGCGGGACTCCTCCAGCGTGGGCGGGTCCACCACCGAACCGCCGACGACGAACGAGTGCTGCAGCAGCCGGTCGTTCGGCCGGTGATTCGGTACGCCCTGGGAGACGACGATCTCGTCGGTGGCCGTACCGGTGGGCTTGTGGCGGCGGATCGCGGTCTTGCGGCCGCCGACCGTGGCCTTGTTCTCGGACCGTTTGACCACGGGGCGGCCCTCGACCTCGACGAGTTTGTAGACGAGACCCGCGGTGGGGGCCCCGGAGCCGGTGACGACGGCCGTGCCCGCGCCGTACATGTCGACCGGCTCGGCGGCGAGGCTGGCGATGGCGTACTCGTCCATGTCGCCGGAAACGATGATCTTCGTTTCGGTGGCGCCGAGCGAGTCGAGTAGCTCGCGCGACTGCTGTGCCAGCACCGACAGGTCACCGGAGTCGATGCGGATCGCTCGCAGGTCGGGCCCGGCGATCGCGATGGCGTTGCGGATGCCCTGCGCGATGTCGTACGTGTCGACCAGCAGCGTCGTGTTCTTGCCGAGGGCGGCGACCTGCGAGGCGAACGCGGCGGTCTCGTCGTCGTGCAGCAGCGTGAACGCATGGGCGGCGGTGCCCGCGGTGGGGATGCCGAACCGGGCGCCCGCGGCGAGGTTCGAGGTGGCGGCGAAGCCGCCGAGGTAGGCGGACCGGGCCGCGGCCACCGCGGCCTTCTCGTGGGTACGCCGCGAGCCCATCTCGATGATCGGGCGGCCCCGGGCGGCGGTGACCATCCGGGCGGCCGCGGCGGCGATCGCGGAGTCGTGGTTCAGCACCGACAGGATCAGGGTCTCCAGCACCACGCACTCGGCGAAGCCGCCGGAGATCGTGAGGATCGGGGAGCCGGGGAAGAAGAGTTCGCCCTCGGCGTACCCGTCGATGTCGCCCTGGAACCGGTAGCCCGCCAGCCACTGCGCGGTCACGTCGTCGACGACTCCCGTCCGCCGCAGGTAGGCGACGTCGTCGGTGGTGAAGCGGAACCCGCTGATCAGGTTCGCGAGCCGTGCGGTGCCCGCGACCACGCCGTAGCGGCGGCCGGTCGGGAGCCGGCGGGCGAACACCTCGAAGACGCACCGCCGGTCCGCGGTGCCGTCCCGCAGGGCCGCACTGATCATCGTCAGCTCGTAGTGGTCGGTGAGCAGCGCGGGCGAGAAGTCGGTCACGGGACCCACCCTACGAAACTACCCGCGTCGGGGCATGGGTCGGCGCTCCGGTTCCCGGTGACGCCCGACGCGGTGGCACGATGGTGTCATGGCCATGCCACAGGTCGCCCCCGCCGAGACGCCGGAGACCGAGGAGGTGCCGTTTGAAGACCGGCCGTGGGTGACGATCGTCTGGGACGATCCCGTCAACCTGATGTCGTATGTGACCTGGGTCTTCCAGAAGCTTTTCGGCTATAGCCACGAGGAGGCCGAAAAGCTGATGATGGACGTGCACACGAAGGGTAAGGCCGTGGTGTCGACGGGTCCCCGTGAACGCATGGAGCTCGACGCTTCCCAGCTTCACCACTACGGCCTATGGGCGACGGTGGACAAGGCGTGAGCGAGCGTAGCGAGCGAACCATGCAGCTCAGCAGCGATGCTTTTCACCGTGCCGAGCACAGCGAGGCGGGGGCATGAGCATGTTCCGGCGTCATGGCCAGAAGTGTGTCGCGAACTTCGCACACGACGAGGTACGGGTCCTGCGCAAGGTGGCGGGCGAGATCGTCGGCCTGCTGATGGACGGTTTCGACCACGGCGACCCCGTCGTGTCCCGGCTCTTCCCGGACGTCTACCCGGAACTGCCCGAGGACGCCGCCGAGTTCCGCCTCTACACCGAGAGCGACCTGAAGAGCGGCAAGATCGACCAGGCGGGCGCGATCCTCGCGGCCCTGCCCGACGACGGACCGGGCGAAGTCAGGCTCGACGGCGAGGAGGCCGAGGCCTGGCTGCGGGCCATCAACGACGTCAGGCTGGCCATGGGGGTACGGCTCGACCTCACCGGCAACACCGACGTGGGCGACGAGCTGGACGACGCGATCATGCATGATCCATCGTCCACCCGCGTCTTCCAGCTGAGCGTGTACGCGTACCTCGGCTACCTGCAGGAGAGCCTGCTCAATGCGCTCATGTCGGTCGACCACCGCTGAGCCGCTCCAGCTGCTCCCGGTCGAGTTCGAGGCTTCAGCGGCGGCGGCGAGATCATCCGCTGATGACACCTGTCACGCGGTGAGCACCGCCACGTCCGGTCGCGCGTGCGCGCACGGTAAGCTGGCACCCGTGCTGACCATCGACAGCGCGATCGTCGAGGCGATCGTCGACCACGCCCGCCGGGACCACCCGGACGAGGCGTGCGGCGTCGTGGCCGGACCCGCCGGCGGTGACGCGCCGACCCGGCACATCCCGATGGTGAACGCGGCCCGCTCGATGACGTTCTACGAGTTCGACTCGATGGAGCATCTGAAGGTCTGGCGGGAAATGGACGACCTCGGCGAGGAGCCTGTGGTCATCTACCACTCGCACACCGCCACGGAGGCGTACCCGTCGCGCACCGACATCTCCTTCGCCGGTGAGCCCGGCGCGCACTACGTGCTGGTCTCCACCCGTGACGAGGCGACGACGGAGTTCCGTTCGTTCCGCATCGTGGACGGCGTGGTCACGGAGGAGGACGTCAACGTCGTGGATGCGACGGTGGACGAGTGAACCCTTCCGTGGACGTCGTCCAGTCGTACATGTTCGGGCAGAGCCCGGCGACGGTGGACTACGAGTGTCGTGGCCGCTAAGGCCCCACGTCCGTAGACCCGTTTCCACGTTTTCTTCCCGAGGAGCAGCATCACCATGGCCATCGAAGTTCGCGTTCCGACCATCCTGCGCAGCTACACCGGCGGGGCCAAAGTCGTCGAAGGCTCCGGCGACACGCTGGACAGCCTGCTGACCGACCTGGACGGCAAGTACAACGGCCTGCGCAGTCGGTTGATCACCCCAGAGGGCGGCCTGCACCGCTTCGTGAACATCTACGTCAACGACGAGGACGTCCGCTTCCTCGGGGCCCTCGACGCGAAGCTCAGCGACGGCGACGCCGTCACCGTCCTGCCGGCGGTCGCCGGCGGAGCCCTCGGCTTCGCCGCCGCGGCGGCCCTGATGGGCCGCTAGGTACCGCCATGGCGCGGTACGAGAGCCTGCTGGAGGCCTGCGGGGGTACGCCCCTCGTGGGCCTGCCCCGCCTGTCGCCGACGGTGCCCGACGGGGCGCCGCCGGTGCGGCTCTGGGCCAAGCTGGAGGACCGCAACCCCACGGGCAGCATCAAGGACCGCCCGGCCCTCTTCATGGTCCGCGAGGCCGAGGAGGCCGGGCACCTGCGTCCCGGCGACACGATCCTGGAACCGACCAGCGGCAACACCGGCATCTCGCTGGCCATGGTGGCCAAACTGCGCGGTTACCGGCTCGTCTGCGTCATGCCGGAGAACGTCAGCGCGGAACGCGTGCAGCTCCTCCGCATGTACGGCGCGGAGATCATCTTCTCGCCGGCGGCGGGCGGATCCAACCAGGCCGTCGCGACCGCCAAGGAGATCGCCGCCGAACACCCCGACTGGAAGATGCTGTTCCAGTACGGCAACCTGGCGAACGCTCGGGCCCACTACGAGACCACCGGTCCGGAACTGCTGCGTGACCTGCCCACGATCACCCACTTCGTGGCCGGTCTGGGCACCACCGGCACGCTCATGGGCACCGGCCGCTACCTGCGGGAAAAGGTCGACGGCATCGTCATCGTCGCCGCCGAGCCCCGTTACGGCGAACTCGTCTACGGCCTGCGTAACATCGACGAGGGCTACGTCCCCGAGCTGTACGACGCCTCCGTTCTGAGCCGGCGGTTCTCGGTCGGAACCCGCGACGCCGTGCTGCGGACCCGTCAGCTCGTCGAGGTCGAGGGCGTATTCGCCGGCTTCTCCACCGGCGCCATCCTGCACGCGGCACTCGCCGTGGCGCACGAGGCCGTCAAGCAGGGTACGCGCGCCGATGTCGCGTTCGTGGTCTGCGACGGCGGCTGGAAGTACCTTTCGACGGGCGCGTACGGCGGCACCCTCGCCGAAGCCGAGGACGCCCTCGAAGGGCAGCTCTGGGCTTGAGAGCTGTGGGTTTCCCGCCTCGGAGATCCGCGGCCAGAAGCCCACAGCACGGCCGACGACGCCGGTCAGGCGGATTTCGTGGTGAGGACGTTGACGGCGAGCGGGATCGCGGCGAAGCCGAGCAGCAGCCACGGCATCCGGGGACGGTGGATGGACATGAAGGCGCCCACCACGCTGGCGAAGCCGACGAGTCCCGCACCGGCGAACGCCGGTTGGAACCAGCTCGGTGCGGAGTCGGTCATGATGGCGATGACACCGCGTACGGTCACGGCTAGCGCCGCCAGTCCCAACATGGCTGTGTAGAGCGCCATCGCCAGCAGTCGCCGCTGGCCCGGGCCGGTGTCGTCGGCCGCGGGGAACCGGAACCTGTGGTTCCGTTCCCGGGTTACCTGGCCGTGCGGCCCATGCTCCCAGGCGAACGGCAACCCCAGGCCGTCCGCCTCCCGAACCTCAGAATCCGGAACCTGAGGCTCCGGCCCGTCCGGCCCCGAAACCTCGGACTGCCGTACCTCCGGCTCGTGGATGTGATCGTGGGCCGGCTGCGGGGCCGGCTGCGGCGTCATCTCCAGGACCGGCGCGTCCTTCTCGTGGTCCCCGGTGTCGACCGTGCTCGTTGCCGTCACTGTGTCCCCTTCACGGCGTCGTTCGACGCCCCTACCAGGAGCAAACGCCGCGCTCTCACCGCGAGTGACGCGTTCTGTCCGCTGTCCGCAGGACGGGGGACCGGGAGCTTGTCGATTTGGCGACAGATTGATCAGACTTTTACCGGCTGTGCTGGTCACGGCGTAGGCTGCCGTGCGTGTTCGACTCCGCGGCTGGGAGCCGCAGAACATGGAGGGGGACTCCGACAACAAACCGTGAGCCAGGGGTAGCCGTATGCAACTGACCGTTCTCGGCTGTGCCGGCAGTTTTCCCGGTCCCGAGTCGGCCTGCTCGGCGTACCTGGTCCAGGCCGAGGGCTTCCACCTGCTGGTGGACTTCGGGTCCGGTTCGCTGAGCGCCCTGCAACGCTACGCCGACCTGCATCGGGTCGATGCGATTCTGCTCACCCACCTGCACTGCGATCACATGCTGGACGCCTGTACGTACGTCGTGGTCCGCCGGTACGCCCCCGGGGGCCCGCTGCCGCCGGTGCCCGTGTACGCGCCCGCGGGTGCGCCCGACCGGATCGCGGCCGCGTACAGCTTCGAGGGGGAGCCGGTCGACGACGTGTACACGTTCTACGCGTTGCAACCCGGCACGTTCCCGATCGGACCGTTCACGGTGACGGTGGATCGGGTGAACCATCCGATCGAGACGTACGGTGTACGCCTCGAACACGGCGGCCGCACGTTGACGTACTCGTCGGACACTGCGCCGTGTGAGGCGTTGTTGCGGCTGGCGCAGGGCGCCGACCTGTTCCTGTGTGAGGCGAGTTACCTCGACGGTGTGGACAATCCGCCTGACCTGCACCTGACCGGTTCCGAAGCGGGGGAGGCGGCGACGAAGGCTGAGGTGGGGCGCCTCCTGCTCACTCATCTGGTACCGGCGTGGGCCAGTGAGGTGTCTACTGTGGAGGCCGCCTCGGCGGCGTTCGCCGGACCGGTCGACGTGGTCCGTCCAGGAGCCCGCTACGATCTCTAAGCCCATCGATCATCGACGCAAACGAATAACGCGTGCGCTCGCGCTCCCACCCCACCCAGGAGCTTGCCGGATGACCCGCCGCCCCCAGGCGTCACCCAGCCGACGTCCAGCCGGACGTCGGCTTCGTATTGTCCGGCTGGCCAACGCCGGGACGGCGCGCTCCGACGGCCTCGTCACCGCCCTGCGCAATCTGGGCGAGGGGTACCTCGCGGCAGGACACGAGCCGATCCTCATCGTTCCCGGGGTGCGAGCGTCCGACGAGATGACGTCGCAGGGGCGGGTCATCGCGCTACCCGGGCTGCGGGTGCCGCGTACGGGGGGTCACCGGATGCTCATGGCCCGCCGCGATCTCTCCCGGTTGCTGGAGACGCTCGCGCCGGACCGGCTGGAGGTGTCCGACCGGGCGACGCTGCGCTGGGTGGGCCGCTGGGCGCGACAGAACGGTGTGCCCTCCATCATGGTGTCGCACGAGAGCATCGCCGGGACGCTCGGCGTCTGGGGCCTGCCCGCGGTGATCCGGGACCGGGTCGCCGACCGGCTGAACCTGCGCGACGCCGAGACGTACGACCGGATCGTCTGCACCACCGCGTGGGCTGCGGCCGAGTTCCGCCGTCTCGGCGTGCCGAACCTCGCCGAGGTCCCGCTCGGCGTCGACCTCGACGTCTTCCACCCCCGCCGGGCCGATCCCTCGGTGCGGGCCCGGTACGCGCGGCCAGCCGAGACCCTCGTCGTGTACTGCGGGCGGCTCGCCGCGGACAAGCGGCCCGAACTGGCCGTCGACACGGTCGCCGCGCTGCGCGCCGGTCGTACCCCGGTAGCGCTCGCGATGGCCGGTGACGGGCCGCGGCGCGCCGCGCTGGCGTACCGTGCGGCGCGGCTGCCGGTCCGGTTCGCCGGGCACATCGCCGACCGCGAGGACGTGGCCGCGCTGCTGGCGAGCGCGGACGTCGTCCTCGCGCCGGGCCCGGTGGAGACCTTCGGCCTGGCCGCGCTGGAAGCCCTCGCCTGCGGTACGCCGGTCGTCGTGGACGCCGCCAGCGCCCTGCCCGAGGTCGTCGGGGAGGCGGGCGTCGCCGTCCGCGGAACGGCCGGAGACTTCGCGGCAGCCGTCCGCGGGCTGCTGTCGCGGCCGCGCGACGAGGTCCGCGCCGCGGCCCGGGCCCGCGCGGAGCGCTTCGGCTGGCCCCGTGCCGTCGCGGGTTTCCTGCGTACCCATGCGGCGGTCGGCGACAGCCCGTGCGCCCCGGCGCGGCTGCGTACGGCCGTGCCGACGTGGGCGGGCGACACCTGGGGCGGTCAGTCGGATGCCGGGCCGTGGGCGGCCCGCACCGTACCGCCCCGATGGTCAGCCCCGTAGGAGCCGAACGGCACGGCACCGCATAGGCTTCGCACATGGCGCGACCCGATGGGCGAAAGCCCGACCAGCTACGGCCTGTGACCCTCACCCGGCAGTGGAGCATCCATCCCGAGGGGTCGGTGCTGGTGGAGTTCGGCGACACCCGGGTGTTGTGCACCGCCAGCGTCACCGAGGGCGTCCCGCGCTGGCGCAAGGGTTCGGGCCTCGGCTGGGTCACCGCCGAGTACGCGATGCTGCCGCGTGCCACCAACACCCGTGGTGACCGGGAGAGCGTCAAGGGCAAGGTCGGCGGCCGTACTCAGGAGATCTCCCGCCTGATCGGGCGCAGCCTTCGGGCATGCATCGATCTGAAGGCGCTCGGCGAGAACTCGATCGTGCTCGACTGCGACGTGCTGCAGGCCGACGGCGGCACCCGCACGGCCGCGATCACCGGCGCGTACGTGGCCCTGCACGACGCGGTGACCTGGCTGGCCGATCGCAAGTCCCTCGCCGGCTCCACGGTGCAGAAGGTCATGCACCGTTCCATCCAGGCGGTCAGTGTCGGCATCGTCGCCGGGGAAGCCCGGTTGGACCTGATGTATGCCGAGGACGTGGCGGCGGAGGTCGACATGAACATCGTCTGCACCGGCGAGGGCGACTTCGTCGAGGTGCAGGGGACCGGGGAGGCGGGCGTCTTCAGCCGGTCCCAGATGGACGCCCTGCTCGACCTGGGCGTGCTGGGCTGTGCGGAACTGGCGACGCTGCAGGCCAAGGCACTCGCGTCGTGAGCCGTCTGCTGCTCGCGACGGGCAACACCAAGAAGCTTGTCGAGCTGCAGCGGATCCTCGACGGCGCGCTGGGCGCGGGCCGGATCGAGCTGCTCGGACTCGGCGACATCCCCGACTACCCGGACGTTCCGGAGACCGGGCTGTCGTTCGGCGAGAACGCTCTGATCAAGGCCCGCGCGGGAGTGGCCCGTACGGGCCTGCCGACGGTCGCGGACGACTCCGGGATCGCCGTGGACGCGCTGAACGGGATGCCGGGCGTCTTCAGTGCCCGCTGGTCCGGCGGTGGCGGGGACCAGGCCAACCTGGACCTGTTACTGGCGCAGATCTCGGACGTGGCCGACGGGCACCGCGGCGGCGCGTTCGTCTGCGCGGCGGCGCTGGTACTGCCCGGCGGCAAGGAACACCTGGTCGAGGGGCGGCAGCGGGGCACGATTCTGCGGTCGGGTCGCGGCGCGGGCGGGTTCGGCTACGACCCGGTCTTCCTCGGTGATGGCCAGGACCGAACGAACGCCGAGCTGTCCCCCGCGGAGAAGGACGCGATCAGCCACCGCGGTACGGCGTTCCGGGCGTTGGCCAAGGTGATCGCCAAGGAGCTGGGCGTCGGCTGAGACGCCGTTGGTGACATGCCGCGATAGAGCGGTGACGGTGCGAATGGTTATTGGTCTGCGGCTTGCTCGCGGCCGAGTGGCTTTCGCCGCATGACGTGGATAGACATCGGGAAGGCGCTCCCCATGCGTCGCGGATTCGGGTCCAGGTGAGTGGCCCGGCGCGCCGATGTCGAGGTCAGATACTTCCCGCAACCGGACAATTTCCCGACACCGGGCATTCCGTGTCACAGACCGGAAAGTTCCCCAGGGGAATTGGGAGTCCGCCCCGGATCCGAGATAGTCTTCCGGCTATTCGTCTGCACCCAGCCGTCTCCGCGAAGGGTAGGAAGAAATATGAAGAGCATCCGAAGGGGTTTCGGCGGTCACCGCCGGCTCCGGACTCTCGCTGCTGTCGTCACTGTTGTGGGTGTCGCTGGAACTTTCGCCGCGGTCCGTATTCCCGCAAACGCGGCAATCCAGGATTCTTACAACAAGCCAACCATTCGTACGTCGGCGGAGGCCCGTTCGGTCTTCATCAGCGGAACAGGTTTTGCGACCTGGAGGGTTGGCCAACAGACCGGCCAGGTCGGCGCATCCGGGGCATCGGTGGGGCTGGGAGCCTGCTACACGTATGTCAACGGCAACAGCGGGGACTTCACGGAGGCGCAGGAATTTTACGTATACGTCAATGAAGCCCCGGGTTCTCAGGGTCCCAAGCCGCCGGACCCCAATCGTCCGGAGACCGTCCAGTTTGCTTCTCCCTTCTTCGACATCGGCTCCACGGTGACCGCCCTATCGTTCACGACCGAAAACTGTTCGAACGGTCTGTTGAATCAGGTCAAGGGAATACCCGTGACCTCCGCCGGTCCAGAGGCGGAGGAACTCTTCCCAGTGGACCTGGTGCCGTGACGATCCGAACTGGGGGTCAACGGCTTCTCACCAGCAGCTACCGATGATCTCGAAGAACTGCGGTTGAGTCTGCCGTCGGCTCAGGCGAGTGGGCCGACGGCCGCCTCGACGGCGGCGCGCAGCCGGGGCCCGGCGACGAGGTCCCGGGCGGCCTCCAGTGCGGGCGCGAGGAAGATGTCCGGCCCCGGCACCCCGGCGAACGGGGCGACGGCGGCAACGGCCGCCCGGCCCGCCGGGGACGGCACCAGCGGTGCGCGCAGCTGGAGGCCACGCGCCGCGGCGAGCAACTCCACCGAGAGCAGACTGGTCAGGTTGTCCAGGACCGTCCGCAGCTTCTTCGCCGCGGCCCAGCCCATCGACACGTGGTCCTCCTGCATGCCGCTGGTCGGCAGCGAGTCCACCGAAGCCGGGTACGCCAGGCGCCGGTTCTCCGCCACGATCCCGGCAGCCGTGTACTGGGCGATCATGAGCCCGGAGTTCACCCCGGCGTCGGGGGAGAGGAACGGCGGCAGATTCCGCGATCGGCAGACATCGAGCAGCCGGTCCACCCGCCGCTCCGCGATGGCCCCGACCTCGGCCGCCGCGATGGCGAGGAAGTCCGCGGCGAAGCCGAGCGGCGCCCCGTGGAAGTTGCCGGTGGACTCCACCCGCCCGTCCGGCAACACCACCGGATTGTCGACCACCGACCGTAGTTCCCGTCCGGCGACGGCTTCGGTGAAGTCCAGGGTGTCCCGCGCCGCCCCGGCCACCTGCGGGGCGCAGCGCATCGAATAGGCGTCCTGCACGGCGTGCGCGAGGTCGTCGCGGTGCGACTCCATGATCTGCGAAGCCTGCAACAGCCGGTGGATGTTGGCCGCGGAGCGGCCCTGCCCGGGGTGCGGGCGGATCACGTGCAGTTCGGGCAGGAACGGCCGCTCCGAGCCGAGCATCGCCTCGATGGCCAGGGCCGCCGTCACGTCCGCCATGACGAACAGGTGCCGGGCGTCGGCGATGGCCAACAGCAGCATGCCCAGCATGCCGTCGGTGCCGTTGATCAGCGCCAGCCCTTCCTTGGCGGCCAGCTCCAGGGGCCGCAGACCGGCCGGGTGGAGCGCCTCCGCCGCCGCGCCGCGGGCGCCGTCCTTGCCCAGCACCCAGCCTTCGCCGAGCAGCACGAGGGCGCAGTGCGCCAGCGGCGCCAGGTCACCGGAGGCGCCCAGCGACCCGTGTTCCGGCACCCACGGGGTGATGTCGGCGTTGAGCAGGTCGACCAGGCCCTGCGCCAGCACCGGGCGCACCCCGGAGCACCCCAGCGCGAGCGAACGCACCCGCAACAGGATCATGGCCCGTACCACCTCCCGCGGCATCGGTGCGCCGACGCCGGCCGCGTGCGAGCGGATCAACGCATGCTGCAGTTCCGCACGGCGCTGCGGGGGGATGGAGGTGTTGGCGAGGGCACCGAACCCGGTCGACACCCCGTACACGGGGCGGCCGGAGGCCTCGATCTGGTCCACGATGGCGCGGCTGCGCGCCATCGCCTCAACGGTGTCGGCGGCGAGCTCCACCCGGGCGTCACCCCGGGCGACGGCCAGCACATCGTCGGGCGAGACTCCGGTGGTTTGCACGATGACGGTCACGTGGGCACTCCGTTGTGCAGGACGGTACGGATCAGGGGAACCCCCGGCCGGTAGGCCAGGTGCAGATGGGAGGGGGCGTCCAGCACGACCAGGTCGGCGCGGGCACCGGGCCGCAGCGCGCCGAGGTCGTCGCGGCGCAGCGCCCGCGCGCCACCGGCGGTCGCGGCCCAGAGCGCCTCCGCCGGACTCATCCGCATCTCCCGGACCGCGAGGGCGATGCAGAACGGCATCGACGACGTGTACGACGACCCCGGGTTGCAGTCACTCGCCAGCGCCACGGTCGCGCCCGCGTCGATCAGTCGGCGCGCGTCCGGATAGGTGGAGCGGGTGGAGAATTCCGCCCCGGGCAGCAGGGTCGCCACGGTGGTCGAGTTCGCCAACGCGTCGACGTCCCCATCGGACAGATGGGTGCAGTGGTCGGCGCTGGCGGCGCCGAGCTCCACCGCGAGCGCGACGCCGGGGCCCGGCCCGAGCTGGTTGGCGTGCACCCGCAGGCCCAGTCCGGCCGCCGCCCCGGCGGCGAGGACCGCACGCGCCTGGTCGCCGTCGAACGCGCCACGCTCGCAGAACACGTCCATCCATCGGGCGTACGGCCGCGCGGCCGCCAGCATCGGCCCGCGTACCAGATCGACGTACGCGTCGGGGTCCCCGGCGTACTCGGCGGGGACGGTGTGGGCCCCGAGGAACGTGGTGTCGGCGGTCAGGTCGCGGGCGATCCGCAGGGACCGGGCCTCGTCGTCGACGCTGAGGCCGTACCCACTCTTGATCTCGACCGTGGTGGTGCCCTGCCGCAGCGCTTCGGTGACCAGCCGCCGGGCGGACGTGCGCAGCTCGTCGTCGGAGGCGGCCCGCGTCGCGGCGACCGTGGTACGGATACCGCCGCCGGTGTACGGTTCCCCGGCCATCCGGGCGGCGAACTCCTGTGCCCGGTCCCCGGCGAAGACCAGGTGCGTGTGGCTGTCCACGAACCCGGGCAGGACCGCCGCACCGGCCACGTCGAGCCGGGCGTCGGCGGCCGGCGCGCGACCGGTCGGCCCGATCCAGGCGAGCCGTCCCTCCTCGATGACCAGGGCGGCGTCGGTCACGACGCCCAATGGCGGGCCGCCCCACCGCGGATCGTTCGTGACCAGCTCACCGATTCCGGTGACGAGCAGGCTCACCCGGTCACCGCCTGGATCGCGTCGCGCAGCGCGACCGGCACGTCGATGCGGGTGTGCCGGCCGTCAGCGACCACCAGTCGCCCGTCGACCAGGACGTGACTCACGTCGGCCGCGGTCGCGGCGAAGAGCACGCCGGTCGGTGCCACCCCCGCCGTCCGTACGCTGTCCAGCCGTACGGCGACCAGATCGGCCCGAGCACCCGGTGTGATCACTCCCGCGTCCGGCCAGCCCAGGGCGCTGTGGCCGATCCGGGTCGCCGAGGTCAGCAGTGCGTCCGGGGCGAACCGGCCCCGCCGTCCGGTGGACAGTCGTTCGTGCAGTTCCACCTCCCGGGCCTCCGCGAACAGGTCGATGACGGCATGGCTGTCGCTGCCGACGCTGATCGGGCTGCCCGCCTCGGCGAGCGCGCCGCCCGGGCCGATGCCGTCGGCAAGGTCCCGTTCCGTCGTCGGACACAGGCAGACCCCGGTGCCGGTGGCGCCCAGGGTCTTGACGTCGGCGGTGGTCAGGTGGGTGGCGTGTACGGCGGTCGTGGCCGGACCCAGGACGCCGTGGCGGTGCAGCAGTTCGGTGGGGGTGCAGCCGTACGCCGCCAGGCACTGCTCATTCTCGGCCGGCTGTTCGCTCAGGTGAACGTGGACCGGGCGGCCCCGGTTGCGCTCGGCGAACGTACCCAGGAACCGGGCGGGGACCGCTCGCACGGAATGCAGCGCCGCACCGATCATCGCGTGTGGCCCTCCGCGCAGTGCCTGCGCGCGCGCCGACCAGCCGTCCAGGTCCCCGTCCCCGAAGCGACGTTGCACGCCCTGTAGCGGCGCACCGTCCACTGAGGAGGTCAGGTAGAGAGTGTCGAGCAGCGTGATACGAATGCCCGCGTCGGCGGCGGCGCGCAGCAACGCCGTACCCATCGCGTTGGGGTCGGTGTAGTGCCGGCCCCGCCGATCGTGGTGCAGGTAGTGGAATTCACCGACGCAGGTCACCCCGGCCAGCGCCAGCTCCGCGTAGACCGCACGGGCGAGCGTGAGGTAGCTGTCGGGGTCGAGCCGTGCGGCGAGGTCGTACATGGCGTCGCGCCAGGTCCAGAAGCTGCCGCCGCCCGCGTGGGTACGCCCCCGCAGTGCCCGGTGAAAGGCGTGCGAGTGCGCGTCGGCCAGCCCGGGCAGGACGACCCCGGGCAGCCTCGTCGCCCCGGGTGGTGGCGTCACATCGGGGGTGACCTGCGCGAACCGTCCATCCGTCACGGCAATGAGGACGTCGCGGGCCCACCCGGTGGCTGGCCCCGGCACGCCCGTGCTGGCCTCCGCGGCCGTGCGGGGCGTGTGCGTGCTGGCCTCCGCGGCCGCGCGGGGCGTCGGGCCGAGCCAGGCGTACGCCGCGTGGAACAACGTGCCGGTCATCGCGGCCATGCATCCACGTCATCAGATCGATAGGCCGCGAGCGGGACACGGCCAGCCGCGGTCGCGAACGGGGCGGGAGCCGTAAGCGGGGTGGCCCGTGCCGAGGTCAGGGCCGGCATGTCAACTCCCGGAGCACGCTCACGAGCGCGGCGACGCCGGCCAGGCAGTCGGCGTCCGTCGCGCGTTCGGCGGGGGAGTGCGAAACCCCGGTCGGGTTACGGACGAAGAGCATCGCCGTCGCCAGGTGGGTGGCGAGCACACCCGCATCGTGCCCGGCGCCGGTCGGCAGGACGGGCACGTCGCCCAGCACCGCGGCGAGCCGGGCGGTCAGCGCCGGATCGAACCGTACCTCGGCGGTGGTGGACTCCTCGGTGGGCGTGACGTGCGTGCCGTCGTTCCCGGCGCGCGTCGCCGCGTGTGTCGCGATCGCCGTAACCAGCCGTTTCACGGTGTACGGGTCAGGGGCGCGTACGTCCAGCCAGCCGTGCACCGCGCTCGGGATCGCGTTGGTGGCGTTGGGTTCCACCGCGACACGGCCCATTGTGGCGTGGGCGCCCACACCACGGGCCTCCTCGTCGGCCGCCAGCACCGTGTACGCGAACGTCACCATCGGATCGTGCCGGTCCACCATCCGGGTCGTGCCCGCGTGGTCGCCGTCACCGGTGAAGTCCAGCCGCCATCGGCCGTGCGGCCAGATCCCGCTCGCCACCGCCACCGGGGCGGCCAGGTCCGCCAGGGCGCGTCCCTGCTCGATGTGCAACTCGACCACGGTCGCGAGGCGGGCGAGCAGGTCCGGTCGGGCTCCGGCGGGCGGGGCGCCCAGCGCGGCGGCGAAGGTGTGGCCGTCCCGATCGGTCAGCGCGGCGGCCTCCTGCGGTGCGATCGCGCCGGTGAGCAGCCGTGAGCCGAGGCACGGTACGCCGAAACGGCCCCCCTCCTCCTCCACGAACGCCGCGACCACGATCGGTCGTCGCGGCGGTGGGCCGTCGGCGCGCAGCGCGTCCACCGCGAGAAGGGCGCTGACGATGCCGAGGGGGCCGTCGTACCCGCCGCCGTGCGGCACGGAGTCGAAGTGTGAGCCGGTCAGCACCGCCCCGCCGGAGTCGGGGGATCCCCACCAGGCGAAGAGGTTGCCGTTGCCGTCCTCGATCACCGGCATGTCCCGGCGCGCGGCCTGCGCCCGGAACCAGTCCCGTAGTGCCCGCTCCGGCGGGCTGAAGGCGTACCGGAGGTAGCCGCCCTCCGGCGTACGGCCGATCGGCGCGATCTGCGCCCACAGCTCGGCGAACGTCGCCCTCATGAGCGCATCGGGATGCGCACCTCAGCCGCGTCGGCGACGGCGACCGCAGCGTCGTAGCCCGCGTCGACGTGCCGGATGACGCCCATGCCGGGATCGTTGGTGAGGACCCGTTCGATTTTCTGCCCGGCCAGCGCGGTGCCGTCGGCGACGCAGACCTGCCCGGCGTGCAGGGAACGCCCGATGCCGACCCCACCGCCGTGGTGGATGGACACCCAGGACGCGCCGCTGGCCGTGTTGACCAGGGCGTTCAGTAGCGGCCAGTCGGCGATCGCGTCGGAGCCGTCGGCCATCGCCTCGGTCTCCCGGTACGGCGACGCGACCGACCCGCAGTCGAGATGGTCCCGCCCGATGACGATCGGTGCCGTCAGCTCGCCGCGGGCCACCATGTCGTTGAAGCGGACACCGGCGACGTCGCGTTCGCCGTACCCGAGCCAGCAGATCCGGGCCGGGAGGCCCTGGAACGCGACCCGGTCCCCAGCCATCCGGATCCACCGGGCGAGGGGCTCGTTCTCCGGGAACAGGTCGAGGATCGCCTGGTCGGTGGCGTGGATGTCGGCCGGGTCGCCGGAGAGCGCGGCCCAGCGGAACGGCCCCTTGCCCTCGCAGAACAGCGGCCGGATGTACGCCGGCACGAAGCCGGGGAACGCGAACGCCCGGTCGTACCCGCCGAGCTGCGCCTCGCCGCGGATCGAGTTGCCGTAGTCGAACACCTCGGCACCGGCGTCGAGGAACCCGACCATCGCCTCGACGTGGGTGGCCATGGACGCCCGGGCCCGGGTGGTGAACTCCTCCGGTTCGGCGGCCGCGTAGTCGGCGGCGTCCTCGACCGCCACACCCACCGGGACGTACGAGAGCGGGTCGTGCGCGCTGGTCTGGTCGGTGACGATGTCGATCGGGACGCCGCGCCGGAGCAGCTCGGGAAAGACCTGGGCGGCGTTGCCCTGGACGCCGATCGAGAGCGCCCGCCGGTCCCGCTTCGCGGCGAGGGCCTCCTCGACGGCCTCGTCGAGGGAACCGGCCACGCAGTCCAGGTACCGGTCCCGGACGCGGCGGTGCAGGCGGGCCTCCTCGACGTCCACGATCAGGCAGGTGCCGCCGTTCATGGTGACCGCCAGCGGCTGGGCCCCGCCCATGCCCCCGCACCCGCCGGTCAGCGTCAGCGTCCCGGCGAGGCTCCCGCCGAACCGCTTCGCGGCCACCGCGGCGAACGTCTCGTACGTGCCCTGCAGGATGCCCTGGGTGCCGATGTAGATCCACGAACCGGCCGTCATCTGGCCGTACATGGTGAGCCCGAGGGACTCCAGCCGGCGGAACTCGGGCCAGGTCGCCCAGTCGCCGACAAGGTTCGAGTTGGCGAGCAGTACCCGCGGCGCCCACTCATGGGTGCGGAACACCCCGACCGGGCGGCCCGACTGCACCAGCATCGTCTCGTCGTCGCGGAGCGCGTCCAGGGTGCGGATCAGGGCGTGGAACGACGGCCAGTCCCGGGCCGCCTTGCCGGTGCCGCCGTACACGACGAGGTCGTCGGGGCGTTCGGCGACGTCGGGGTCGAGGTTGTTCATGAGCATCCGCTTGGCGGCCTCCTGCGGCCATCCCTGAGCCGTACGCGTCCCGCCGCGCGGCGCCCGAATCGTCACCGACTTACCTCCTAGGAAAGGAACACCTGACGCTGCGCGGCGAGCCGCTCGAACGCTTCCAGCCGCTGCTGGACCTCCTCCTGCCCGATGACGTGGCACATCGTCTGCAGCAGCACCATGGCGAGGGCCATCGGGCCGGTGTACAGGTCGAAGACCAGCTGCGTACCGACGTCGGCGGTGAGCGTCACGTCGGCGACCTCGGCGGCCGGGCTGACCGGTGAGTCGCCGAGCACGACGACGGAGAGCCCGTCCGCGCGGGCCTGCCGGACGGCGTCCAGGGCCTCCTTCGGATAGCGGGGCAGTACCACGGCCAGCATCGCACCGGCTCCGGCGATTCGGGCGTTTTCGAGCTGGTCGGCCAGTTGGCTGCCGCCGTGGTCGAGGACCCGTACGTCGGGGTGGACCTTGCTCGCGAAGTAGCCGAAGTACGCGGCGACCGACCCGGCCGCCCGCAGCCCCAGCACCGGAAGGGTTCGGCTGGCGGCGAGCAGCCGGGCGGCCTTGATCAGGGCGGAGTCGTCGGCGAGCTCGTCGGCGAGCCTGCGCAGCTGCTCCGCCTCGGCTCGTACGGCCCGCTGGACGGGGGAGTCGCCGCTGGCGACGGGATCGTCGTCGCGGACCCGGTCCCGCAGGACCCGGCGCAGTGCCGGATACCCGGGGTGCCCGAGCGCCGTGGCGAACCGGGTGACCGACGGCTGGCTCACCCCGGCCAGCTCCGCCACCTCCGCCGCCGACAGGTACGGCGTGCTCGCGGCGTGCTGCACGAGGCTGTGCGCGATGCGCCGCTGGGTGGGCGTCAGCCGTACGCCGTCGAAGAGTTCGAGGACGCGGGACGCCGCCGAACCGGTGACCGGTGGCTCATTCACGCTGCGAGCTTATGCATCATGTATTTCAGCGCACCACGGTGCGGACGCATGGTGCGAAACTATGCCTGTGGAGATCACGTCGCTGCACACGTACCCGGTCAAGGGTTGCCACCGCCTCGACCACGACGAGGCCGTCGTCGAACCGCAGGGCCTGGCCGGCGACCGCCGCTGGATGGTGGTCGACCCCGACGGCGTCGGCGTCACGCAGCGCGACAATCCGCGACTCACGGCGCTGCGGCCCCGCGCGTACCCCGGCGGTGTGACCCTGAGCGCCGCGGGCCGGGCCGACCTGTCTGTCGGGGAGCCCACCGGCGACCCCACCACGGTGCGGGTCTTCGGTGACGAGCCGCCCACGCCCGCCCGGTTCGCGGGTGCAGCCGCGGACGGCTGGCTCAGCGACCTGCTCGGTGAGAAGGTCCGCCTGGCATGGCTCGCCGACCCGGGCGCGCGCCGCGTCGACCCCGGCTTCTCCGCCGACCACGACCGCGTCAGTTTCGCCGACGGCTTCCCGATCCTCCTCACCACCGCCGCGTCCCTCGACGCCGTCAACGACTGGCTCGTCGAAGCCGGGCACGACACCGTCCCGATGACCCGCTTCCGGCCCAACATCGTCCTGTCCGGCACCGACGCCTGGGACGAGGACCACTGGATCGGCGGTCGGCTGAGCTTCGGCGGCGTCACCGTCCGCGTCGCGAAACCCTGTAGCCGCTGCCTCGTCACCACGATCGACCAGGAGACCGGCGAACGCGGCCGGCAACCGTTGAAGATCCTCGGCCGCCGTCAAGTCCTGTTCGGGGTGAACGTCATACCCGACACCCCCGGGGTCGTCCGGGTGGGCCAGCCTGTCTTACGTCTGCCTTAGGACCATTGCCTGCCGCGTGAACAGCGCGGAAGGATTCCGCGGCGTGACTGTCCCCCGTACCCGCTGGCTCGCCGCCTGCGGCATCACCGTCCTGGCCGCCGTCGCCGGCATCGCGCTGCTGCTGCAGAACACCGGCTCCGCCGCCTGTGCCGTCCCGCCCACGGGCGAGACGGTCCACCGGGGCAAAGCCACCTTCTACGACCTGGGGGAAGGCACCGGCAACTGCTCGTTGCCGGTCCCCGCCGACGACCTGTTCGTCGCGCTCGGCGAGAGTGAGTACTCCGGCGCCGCCGCCTGCGGCAGTTACCTCGACGTCACCGGTCCCAAGGGCAAGGTCCGCGTCAAGGTCATCGACAGCTGCCCGCCCTGCGAACCCGGCCACATCGACCTCAGCCGCACCGCCTTCGGCAGGATCGCCGACCACGTCACCGGCATCGTCCCGATCTCGTACCGGTCCGTCGCCGACCCGCCGACACCGGGCCCGCTCACCGTCCGTTTCGACAAGGGCGCCAACCCGTGGTGGTTCGCGCTGGTCGTCGACAACCACGGCAATGCGCTGCAATCCGTCGAAGCGAAGGCCGGCCGCGGCGCGTTCCGCAGGGCGAGCCGCCAGAAGCACAACGTGTGGGTCATCGAAGGCGGCGCCGGCACCGGACCCGTCACGGTCAAAATCACCGATGTGTACGGCCGCACTGTGACCGGTTCCGGCATCACGCAGTCCCCTGGCAAGATCCAGTCGCTCTCGGGCGCCTTCGGCTCGGAACCCGCCAAGGCGTCACCCCGCCACTCCCGTACCCCGCCGTCGCCGTCGCCGTCGCCGTCGGTCGCCGCGTCGGCCTCGGCGCCGGACGCTCTGTCGCCGCTCGCCCCCGCCACCACCCCTACCACCGTCGCCGTCACCTCATCGGCGGCGACCTCGCTCACCCTGTCCGGCGACGACCGCGACTGTTCCGGTTCCTAGGTTCGGGTGGGGCGCCACTGCATCCCCCAGCCGTACAGTTCGTCCAGCATCTGCTGGCCGCCCCGCACGTACCGGACCTCCCGCCGCACCGACAACTGGGGGCCCGTGTTGTCCAGCATCAGCACCGCCACCAGCGGTGACGCCTCATCCGGCTCGTCCAGGGCCACCTCGAGGTCCGGCCCCTGCGCGGGAAACACCGTCACTGTCGCCCCGACGCGCCCCCAGTCCGGAGGCCCCTCGCAACTGAACGCGAAGACCAGCAACCGCCGGATCGCCGTCAGGTACGCCAGATCCACGAACAGATTCTCGCCACCGCTCGCCGCGCCGCTGCGGGAGTCCCCGTCCAGCCAGCAGATGGGCTGATCCCCGTACGTGTGCAGATCGTCGAAACTGTCCCCGAGGGCCTGAACGACCCCCTTGGAACCGTCGGCGTACTCGTACAGGCAACCCAGGTCGAGATGCACGGGCAGGGGCTTGAGCACGCGCTCGACGATCCCCCTGGGCTTCGGTTCGGCCTGCCACGCAAGATTGACCCGCAGGGTTCCGTACGCGGCTCCCTGCCCGGTGAGCGAAACGCTCGGCCGTTCCCTACTCAGCCGTAACGTCGTGGGTACGGTCCGCCCGGCCTCGTCCGCCGACATCCGCCACCCCCGGCCACACCACGCCGAGACGTCGCCGACCGACGCCTGCGCCGAGCCTAGGATGCGGTGACCCCCGCCGGGGCGTGTTGGCCGAAAGCCTCGTCCGTGGGGACGGTCGGTGCACCTGATCGAGGGTCTTTCGAACCCCGACTACGAAGCGCGACGGCTGCTGGAAGCCGCATTAACGTGGGCCGCCAGCTAGGCTTCAGGCTCGTCTGACCCTTCAGCCAAAGCGTCTAGGAGGTCGTCGGTAGGTTCGGAGGTCGTCGGTAGGTTCGGTCGGGAGGGAGTGAGCGCTCAGCGCATCCAGCAGGTCGATCGCGGAGCGCAGCATTGCATCGAACGTGGCCTGGTGACCGTCCTCCTTGACCCGGAAGTGCCGGGCAGCTTTCTCATACGTCGCGCCCTTGACATGCGCAGGTCCGCTACGAAGCGTTTGTCTACTCCGCCTGCAACTCCGCGATGGTCCGACCAATAATCTCCCGCGCTGGCTTGCCGACCACGGCCGACGCTTGTAGCAGCCCAAACGCCCGTAGGTAGACGGCGATCTCACGGGGCTGGGTGACTTCGAGCCCTGCAGACATGGTTTCGACGTGGACCATACGTTCGTCAAAGATCCAGAAGCTGCCCTGAGCGAGGCACTTCCGCTCGCCCGAGGCCGGGATGATCCCCAGGCTTACCCGAGGCAGCGACATCACCGCCAGCACACGATCAAGTTGCCCGAGCAGGACGTCGGTACCGCCGATGCGGGTCCTGAGCGTTTGCTCCTCCAGTACGAACGCAAATCGCCGGTCGCCGGAGTACAGCACCTTCTGGCGCTCCATGCGGGCTGCGACGGCAGCCTCGGTGTCGTTGGGCAGGTCTGAGAACCCAGACCACCAGTCGAAGATCGCAGCGGCATATTCGGCCGTGTGGAACAGGCCAGGTATTACGGTGTTTTCGTAGCCACGGAACAGCTTGGTCTTGTCGTACAGCGGCACCGACTTGCTCTGCAACGGCTTCAAGCCGGCACGAAGCTGGCGTTGCCACTCCACATACATTGACTCGATGACGCGCACCGTCGCCACGAGGTCGGGTATCTGATCGTCGGCTTCACAAGCAGTACACCACGCCCGAATATCGCTTTCGCTTGGGGCTGTGGTGCCGTGCTCGATCTTTGAAACCTTCGTGTAGTGCCATGTGCACAGGTTGGCGAGAGCCCGCCCCGTGAGACCGGCATCTTTGCGGATCTCACGGAGGCGGACTCCAAGCGCTTCGCGCGCCTGCTCGACTGGGGCGGTCACTTACGCGGGCTGGTACTCGTGGTGCGGGGTGGCCATGTCCCACGCGGCCTCAAACGCGGCCTTGCAGGTTCGCATCATGCTGGGATCTCTCGTCACCTCGTGGTCGAGCACATGTCCGTCGCCGGAGAAGTGAGTGAAGATCACCGCTTCTTCGTCGAAAAGCCAGTAGTCGTTACCGGGCAGCAGTAGCGTTGACGCCTTGCGGCGCGGCAGCCAACGCACGTCCTCGCCGGCTTTCACGAGGTTGAAGGCGTCCAACCACTCGAACCGGATGTAGGCCGTGACTGGCTCCGACACGATGCGAAGCCGCCGCAAGGTCTTTCCCACCGCCACGTTGGCCGCCATCAGGTCGAACCACGGCTTCCACCATGCCGCCTCTTCATCCGGGTCGAGCGGTTCGCCCTTAAGCCAGGTTTGGAACCGGCTGCGCTCGATGTCGGTCGCGTAGATGTCACGCATTTCGAGATGCAGCGCCTCCCGTTGATACGACGAGAAGTAGCTGTCGCGCTGCTCTTTTGAAATGAGTTCCACCTACGCTCCAACGAGTAGCGCCTGCATGGCCGCCCTGGGCACCTCCGCACAGGTTTCGTAGTCTGGGATGATCATCTGGCTGAGCGCGTCGGTGTCGCTGACGCGCTCGCCTTGGATGATGTAGTTGCCACTATCGAGCACATGCACGATGGGCGGCACACGATTGGTCACGTCGCCGTCCATCCCGTCGAGCGCCAGGAAACTCAGCAATCTGGCGGGTACTTCCACCACGGTCTCGCTGTCGCCGATGTCCAGGTGCCCCAACACCTCGGGGTCGGTGACGATCCACCCCTGCACGATGAAGCTGTCGTTGTCGCTGGCATACAAGGTCGGCGAGTCGCCCGGGGTTGAGTCCTTGCCGAGGAACCGTAGACGCACGATCTTCTCCTGTCGTCCAGCGTGCTAGAGGTTGCACGGAATGCGCCAAGCCTCGATGTCGTCGAGCAACAGTGTCAAGGGATACGCCGGACAGATCATCGAAGTACGCGACTTTCTGTCCGCGCAACCCGTGAGAATCGTTTAATCAAGGACGCCGTGTCGCCAATATACGAGAGCCCAAGCAACATGCAGCAACTCCGTATCGGCGGGGTGGGCTGTCGTCTTAGCGTCATCCAAACGTCCGTACGAACGCTGCGGGCATAGATGCGGTCGGCCACCAAGGATGGTGTCACATGATCTTCGGCGCAGTCGTGGCCGCGTTGGTGTTGGGCTTTCTGGCAGGGTTTTTTGCTTTCCGGGTCAAGACCAGATGGTGCCCGGCCTGCGGCGCGACGACCCTCACCTACGAGGAACGTCGCCAGCAGCTCGCGGCACAACCCCAATGATCCCGCCGATCAAGCCCGGCGACGTGCTCCGCTTGAACGAGGCCGACTACATGTACGGCGCTGGAACCCTGATCATCCGCGTCATCAAAGTCGGCCGCGTCCAGAACCTCCGCGACGGTGAGTGGCTTGATCTTGAAGGTGTCGAACTTCGGCAGGACGACAGCCAGTACGGCCGGAAACCCCGCCATCTCCACGCGCGTGTGACTGCCCTCCGCGCCGCTATTCAGCCCTGACGGGGCGACTTGTGACAACCTCCGGACGTGCCTCAGCTGGCGGCGATAACAAACGGTCGCCACGTGCGCCGAACCGGCTCCTGCGCCGTGCGCGGTTGCGGTTCCTGTTGCCGTCCGGCTCCGAGCGGCCGATGTCTCGCCAGGAGCTGGCCGAAGCAGTAAATGCCTACATCTATGCCACCGCCCAACGCGTGACGACGCTGGACAGCAGCTATGTAGGGAAATTGGAGCGCGGCGGCACCGGTGGCCGCGTGCTGACTATCGGGCAGGGTTCCGTGCCGTCTTGGGCGCGAACACTGACGCTGATCTGGGTCTTTACATCATCAAGCAGGGCGCGGACGACACAACTGACCTGGCACCTGAGGAGGGCTCATGGCGACTACGTACCTTGGAACCGTCGCCCGCGAACAGCTTGACCAAGCCCAGGCTGTGGTTGACCAGCACATCGTGTCGTGTGTCGCGTGCGGCACCAACAGACCCTGCTATGACCGTATTGAAGCTGAGCGCGTCTTCCTGAGGTACGACCGCCTGCCGCGCCGGACGCCCGGACTCACGACACCGCAGGACGCGTCCGGGTTGCTAGCGGACGCTGAAAAATCCTTGTTGGCGGACAGTTGAGTCCCTGCTCGC
>CBIHNN010000069.1:0-26476 GCA_966211315.1 uncultured Micromonosporaceae bacterium
CCGCCGAGAAGGGCGGCTACGACTACTTCATGCTCAAGGAGATCGCCGAGCAGCCGCAGGCCATCGCGGACACCCTGCTCGGCCGGCTCTCCGATCGCGGCGAGATCGTCCTGGACGAGGTTCGCCTGACAGACCAGGACCTGCGCGACATCGACAAGGTGTTCATCGTGGCCTGCGGTACCTCGTACCACGCCGGCATGGTCGCCAAGTACGCCATCGAGCACTGGGTGCGCATCCCGTGCGAGGTCGAGTTCGCCAGCGAGTTCCGCTACCGCAGCCCGGTGCTCGACCGGTCGACGCTGGTGATCGTGATCAGCCAGTCCGGCGAGACGATGGACACGCTGATGGCGCTCCGGCACGCGAAGGACCAGAAGGCCCGCGTCCTGGCCATCTGCAACTCGAACGGGTCGACGATCCCGCGCGAGTCCGACGCCGTCCTCTACACCCACGGCGGCCCCGAGGTCGCCGTCGCCTCGACGAAGGCGTTCCTCACCCAGCTCGTCGCCTGCTACCTGATCGGCCTGCACCTGGCCCAGGTCCGCGGCGTCATGTACGCCGACGAGGTCGCCGCGGTCGTGTCCCGGCTGCGGCGTACGCCGGACAAGCTGCGCGAGCTGCTCGGCGACATGGAGCAGGTCCGAGCCCTGGGCCGCGAGCTGAAGACCGCGTCGACGGTGCTGTTCATCGGGCGGCACGTGGGCTACCCGGTCGCCCTCGAAGGCGCCCTCAAGCTCAAGGAGCTCGCGTACATGCACGCCGAGGGCTTCGGCGCCGGCGAGCTCAAGCACGGGCCGATCGCGCTGATCGACCAGGGAACCCCGGTGGTGTGCGTGGTGCCGTCACCGGCCGGGCGCGGCGTCCTTCACGACAAGATCATTTCAAACATCCAGGAGGTACGGGCCCGGGGCGCCCGGACCATCGTCATCGCCGAGGACGGCGACGAGGCGGTCAAGGCGTACGCGGACGACCTGATCACGGTGCCCCGTACCCCCACCCTGCTGGCGCCCCTGATGACCACCGTGCCCCTGCAGATCCTCGCCTGCGAGATCGCCGCGGCCCGCGGTCACGACGTCGACCAGCCGCGCAACCTCGCGAAGTCCGTGACGGTCGAATGACCTAAGGTCGGAGACGTGATCGTCGGTGTGGGGCTGGATGTCGTGCTGGTGGAACGGTTCGCGCGGGCGCTGGAGCGCACCCCGCTGCTCGTCGACCGGCTCTTCACCGACGGGGAACGGCTGACCGTCTCCGGCAACCCGCGCTCGCCGGAGTCGCTGGCCGCGCGGTTCGCCGCGAAGGAGGCTGTCGCGAAGGCCCTCGGCGCGCCCGGAGGCCTGCGCTGGCACGACTGCGAGATCGTCGCCGATCCCGACGGGCGGCCGTGGCTGACCGTCTCCGGTACGGTGGCGGCAGTCGCGACGGAACGGGGCGTCAACCGCTGGCACCTCTCCCTGTCGCACGACGGCGGCATCGCCTCGGCCGTGGTGATCGCCGAAGCCTGAGCCTTCGGGAGGCGTCTCTTGCGATATGCGTGGCGGGTCGCGGACGTCCGGGCGGCCGAGGACGCCTCCCTCAGGACACGTCCCGAAGGCACCCTCATGCGCCGCGCCGCCGCGGGCCTCGCCCGCCGGTGCGCGTTGATCCTCACCGACACCGGCAACGTGTACGGCTCCCACGTCCTGCTCCTCGTCGGCCCCGGCGACAACGGCGGCGACGCCCTGTACGCGGGCGCTCTCCTGGCCCGCCGCGGCGCCGCCGTCTCGGCACTGCTGCTGGTGCCGGAGCGGGCCCATGCGGGCGGGCTGGCGGAGCTGCGGGGGGGCGGGGGGGGCGGGGGTGGCGCCCCGGGCGGGGGGCGGCGCCGCCCGCCGGGGGTGGGAGCCCGCGGCCCGGGGGGGGGGGGGGGGGGGCGGGGGGGGCCGCGGGGCGGCCCCGGGGGCCCCGCCCCCCCCCGAGGCTCCGCGACCGGGCCGTCCTTGATCCCCGTGGACCTCGTCGTCGACGGGATCCTCGGGATCGGCGCGTCCGGTGGACTGCGCCCCGATGCGGCCGCCGTCGTGGAGCAGGTGGGCGCGCTGGTCTCCCGTACCGGCTCGCGACCGCCGGTCGTCGCCGTGGACGTGCCGACCGGCGTGAACGTCGACACCGGCGACGTACCCGGAGAGGCCGTGACCGCCGACGTGACCGTGGCGTTCGGCTGCCTGAAGCCCGCCCATGTCGTCGGCCCGGCCGCGGCCCGCTGCGGCCAGATCGACCTCGTCGACATCGGCCTCGACCTGCGCGGGGATCCCGCCGTCGGCGTCCCGGACGCCGCCGACATCGCCTCCTGGTGGCCCACCCTGAACGCCGCCTCGGAGAAGTACACGCGCGGCGTCGTCGGTGTCGCGACCGGCTCCGCCCAGTACCCGGGCGCCGCCATCCTCTCCACCGCCGGCGCGCTGGCCGGCCCCGCCGGCATGATCCGGTACGCGGGCGGCGCCGCCCACCAGGTCGTCCGCGCCCACCCGTCGGTCATCGCCGTCCACCGCGTCTCCGACGCCGGACGGGTCCAGGCCTGGGTGTGCGGTTCGGGCCTCGGCACCGACGAGGACGCCCGCACCGAACTGCGCAGCGTCCTCGCCACCTCGGTCCCCGTCGTCCTCGACGCCGACGCCCTCACCCTGCTGGTCGACGGCAACCACGCGACGGACCTTCGCCGCGACGCCCCCCTGGTCCTGACTCCTCATGACCGCGAATTCGCCCGCCTGGCCGGCGAGGCGCCGGGCC
This sequence comes from uncultured Micromonosporaceae bacterium, assembly GCA_966211315.1. Classification (GTDB taxonomy): domain Bacteria; phylum Actinomycetota; class Actinomycetes; order Mycobacteriales; family Micromonosporaceae; genus CBIHNN01. Next base: position 2,764 of record CBIHNN010000069.1, read on the forward strand.
CCGACCGGGTCGGCTCAGCCTTGAAGCTGGCCGCCTGGATCAACGCCGTCGTACTCCTCAAGGGTGACCGCACGATCGTCGCCAGCCCTAACGGCCAGGCGTGGGTCAACCCCACCGGTATCCCCGCCCTGGCCACCGCCGGCACCGGCGACGTCCTCGCCGGTCTCCTCGGCTCCCTCCTCGCCGCCGGCCTCGCCCCGGAACGCGCGGCCCTCGCGGCCGCCTACGTCCACGGACTGGCAGGGCGGTACGCGGCCGAGTCCGGACCGGTGAGTGCCCCGGACGTGGCGGCGGCACTGCGCCCGGCCCTGCGCGACCTGCTGAACTGACAGGTAGGGCCGTACGTCGTCGCGGCTCCGGGATCGACTCCAGCGCCGATGGAACATCCGTGCGGGTGTCCGGCGAACGGTCGAATCGGGGATCGCGAACGCTGTCGGACCCGGTCAGTAGGGTGGTGGCATGTGGCAGGCCGAGGTCCGGATCGATCTGGACGCCATCCGGGACAACGTCGCGCGTCTGCGCGGTGCGACCACCGCCGAGGTCATGGCGGTCGTGAAGGCCGACGGGTACGGGCACGGCATGCTGCCCTCCGCACGCGCCGCCCTGGCCGGCGGCGCCACCTGGCTCGGTGCCTGCACGCTGGTCGAGGCCCTCGCGCTTCGGGCCGGTGGCATCACCGCGCCGGTGCTGGCGTGGCTCGTCGCGCCCGGCATGCCGTTGCATGAGGGGGTCGCCGCCGACGTCGACCTGAGCGTGGCGAGCGTGGCTCAGCTCGACGAGCTGGTGGCCGCGGTGGATCGCGCCGGACGGACCGCGCGGGTGCACTTGAAGATCGACACCGGGTTGTCGCGTAACGGCGCCACCCGAGACGACTGGCCCGCCCTGCTCGAGGCCACGGCGAAGGCGCAGGCCGGCGGTGCCGTCGAGGTGATCGGGGCGTGGAGTCACTTCGCGTACGCGGACGCGCCCGGCCACGAGACGATCAACCGGCAGCTGGCGGCGTTCCACGACGGGCTGGCCGTCGCCGCGCGGTACGGCATCGCCCCGCCGGTACGGCACCTCGCCAACTCCGCGGCCACCCTGACCCGTCCCGACACCCACTTCGAACTGGTCCGCCCGGGTATCGCCTGCTACGGGCTCACGCCGATCCCGGGTGAGCGGTTCGGTCTGCGTCCCGCCATGACGGCCCGGGCCCGGGTGACCCTGACCAAACGGGTCCCCGCCGGCGAAGGGGTGTCGTACGGGCACACGTACACGACGCAGCGGGAGACGACACTCGCGCTGGTGCCGCTGGGCTACGCGGACGGGGTGCCGCGGCACGCGTCCAGCGTCGGCCCGGTCCTGCTGGGCGGCAAGGTACGGCGGATCGCGGGCCGGGTCTGCATGGACCAGATCGTGCTGGACTGCGGCGACGACCCGGTCGAGGCGGGCGACGTCGCGACGCTGTTCGGCGCCGATCCGGACAGCCCGACCGCCGACGACTGGGCCGCCGCGATCGACACGATCAACTACGAGATCGTCACCCGGTTCGGCTCCGCCCGCGTGCCGCGCGTATACGACGGGGGTACGTCGTGAGCAGGACGAGGCGGCACGTCGGGATCCTCGGTGCCGCGTTCGGTCTGGCCGCGGCGGGGCTGGCCGCCGGGTTCGCCGTCGAGCGGGCCCTCGTCCGGAAGTCGCTGAAGGGCCCGGGGGACCCGTACGCCGACGAGGAGTTCGGCGATCAGCCGTGTGACGCCCAACTGACCGTGACCGCCGCCGACGGCACCCAACTGCACGTGGAGATCGTCGAACCGACGGTGGGCGAGGGACTGCCGCCGGTCGTGTTCGTGCACGGGTTCTGCCTTGACATGGGCACGTTCTACTTCCAGCGCAGGCTCCTCGCGGAGCAGGGCGATCGGCGGCTGATCTTCTACGACCAGCCGGGGCACGGCCGGTCGAGCCGCCTGGAGTCGGGCGAGTACGACCTGGCCACGCTCGGGGAGACCCTCCGTACGGTGCTGGACGCGACGGTGCCGAACGGCCCGGTGATCCTGGCCGGGCATTCGATGGGCGGCATGACGATCATGTCGTTCGCCGAGCAGTACCCGACGTGGTTCGGTGATCGCGTGCAGGGCGTCGTGCTGATGGCGACGTCCGGCGGCCTGGTCGAGAAGACGAAGATCGGCATCCCGTCGCTGGTGGCCCGGGCGAGCGCGCCGCTGCTCCCGCTGGTGAACGGGGCGGCCCGGCTGTCGGGCGGCGCGATCGACAAGGCCCGGGCGGCGTCGAGTGACCTGGCGTGGCTGCTGACCCGCCGGTACGGCTTCGGCGATTCGAAGCCGAGCCCGAGCCTGGTGTCGTTCGTGGAGGCGATGAATTCGAAGACGTCCGCCGAGACCGTGGCGAAGTATTTGCGTACGCTCTACACGCATGCCCGTTACCCGGCGCTGGCCGCGCTCCGTGAGACGCCGACGCTGGTCCTGGTGGGCACGAAGGACCTGATCACCCCGGTGACGCACTCCGAGGCGATCCTGAAGCAGATCCCCGACGCCGAGTTCGTCAAGATCGAGGACAGTGGCCACGTGGTGATGCTGGAGCACGCCGACGAGGTCAACGCCGCACTCGTACCGTTCCTGGAGAAGATCCGTTGATCCTGCCGACCGTCGAGGACACCCGCGCCTTCGCGGAACGCCTCGCCACCGTGCTGCGCCCCGGCGACCTGCTGGTACTGACCGGCCCGCTGGGCGCCGGCAAGACCGCGTTCACCCAGGGCATCGGCCGGGGGCTGGCAGTGAAGGGCGATGTCACGTCGCCGACGTTCGTCATCGCCCGGGTGCACCAGCCGGACCCCGGGCACGGCGGACGGGTGGCGCTGGTGCACGCGGACGCGTACCGCCTCGGCACCGCCGCCGACCCGCGCGCTGAGATCGACGACCTCGACCTGGACGCGTCCGCGGAGGACGCCGTCACCGTGGTCGAGTGGGGCGAGGGCATGGTGGAGCAGCTCAGCGACGCGCACCTGCAGGTTCGCATCGACCGACACGACGACGACACCCGCGTCGTGAACCTGGTCCCGTCCGGCGGCGACTGGGCTGAGCGGCTGGAGAGACTGTGAACCTGACCGACCACCTGCCCGAGGCGTGGCGGACGGCGCTGGAGCCGTACCTCGACCCGGCGGCGACGGCCCGGCTCAGCGCATTCGTCACCGACGAGTACGCGAATCACACCGTCTTCCCGCCCCGCGAGGACCTGTTCGCCGCGTACCGGCTGTGCTCGCCGGGCGACACCCGCGTCCTCATCCTCGGCCAGGACCCATACCACGGTCCCGGCCAGGCGCACGGTCTGAGCTTCAGCGTCCGCGACAGTATCCGGGTGCCCCCGTCGCTGCGCAACGTCTTCAAGGAACTCGCGGAGGACGTCAGCATCGCGCCCCCGGCCAGCGGCAATCTGACCGGCTGGGCCCGCCAGGGTGTCCTGCTGCTCAACGCGGTCCTCACGGTCCGGTCGGGCGCCGCGGCGTCACACGCGGGCCGCGGCTGGGAGGCGTTCACCGACGCCACCATCCGGGCGCTGAACGCCCGCGACGACCGCGTCGTGTTCCTGCTCTGGGGTGGGTACGCCCGCAAGAAGGCCGCCCTGGTCACGGCACCGCAGCACGTGGTCCTGGAGGCCGGTCACCCGAGCCCGCTGAACCCGAAGGGCTTCCGCGGCAGCCGCCCGTTCAGCGCCACCAACAAGGCCCTCGCCGACGCGGGCCGCCCGGTCATCGACTGGGATCCGCGGGACTGACGGCCATGGGGGAGGTCCGCGACCATCTCCGGGTGCCCTGGTGGTCGGGTGGCGGCTGTTCGACCGGACGGGCGGATGGCCCACTCGACGCCCGCACCTCACCGTCGAGCGCCGCTGACCCGCCGGGCCGCAAGGGCACGTGAACGGCTAGGGTGCACAGCGTGCTGGTGCTGGTACTGGACTCCTCGACGCCCGCGGTGACGGCGGCGGTCGTGGAGCTCACGGACGATCGTGTCGACCTGCGGGCGGAGCGGCGTACCGTCGACGCGCGCGCGCACGGTGAGCTACTCGTACCGCACGTGAAGGCGGTGCTCGACGACGCCGGGGCCAGGCCTCCGGACCTGGCGGCGATCGTCGCGGGCCTCGGCCCGGGACCGTTCACGAGTCTTCGGGTCGGGCTGGTGACCGCCGCGGCCATGGGCCAGGCGCTCGGCATCCCCACATACGGTGTGTGCTCGCTGGACGCGCTCGGGCGCGCCGCCCGGACGGGGCGGGTGCTCGTCGCGACCGACGCGCGGCGCAAGGAGGTCTACTGGGCCGCCTATGTCGACGGGGTGCGCGAGACCGGTCCGGAGGTCGGCAGGCCGGGAACCCAGCCGCCCGCCGATCGCGCAGTCGGGGAGGGTGCCGAGCGGTACGCCGACGTCCTCGGGCTGCCGTACGACGCGGACCTGCTTTACCCGCCGGCCGCCGATCTGGCCGCCCTGGCCGCGGACCGCGTACGCGCAAAGGCCCCGGGGGAGCAGCTGACGCCGTTGTATCTCCGTAGGCCCGACGCCGTCGAACCGGGAGCGCGCAAGCGGGCGCTGACGTGATCACTGTGGAGCGTTTCCGCTGGTGGCACATCGAACCCGTACTGGCGATCGAGGACGACCTGTTCGGCGCGGAGCGGTGGTCGGCCGCCATGTTCTGGAGCGAGCTCGCCGCCGGGCACCACTACCTGGTCGCGCTGCACGGTGATCGGCTGCTCGGCTACGCCGGTCTGGCGGTGACCCCGCCGGACGAGGCGTGGGTGCAGAACATCGCGGTGCACCGGGACGCGCAGCGGCGAGGCATCGGCCGGCTGCTCCTCGAGGCGCTGCTCCTGCACGCCGGGCCGACGAACGTATTCTTGGAGGTCGCGGTCGACAACGTCGCGGCGCAGCGCCTCTACGGCCGGTACGACTTCGACGCCGTCGGAGTGCGCCGCGGCTACTACCAACCCAGTAACACCGACGCCCTGGTGATGATGAGACGTGCCTGACGAACCCCTGGTCCTCGGCATCGAGACCTCCTGCGACGAGACCGGCGTCGGCATCGTCCGCGGGCACACCCTGCTCGCGGACGCGCTGGCGTCCAGCATGGACCAGCACTCCCGGTTCGGCGGGGTGGTGCCCGAGGTGGCGAGCCGTGCGCATCTGGAGGCCATCGTGCCGACGATGCGGCGGGCTCTGGACACGGCGGGCGTCACCCTCGCCGACGTGGACGCGATCGCCGTGACCGCCGGGCCGGGTCTCGCCGGTGCGCTGCTCGTGGGCGTCGCCGCCGCCAAGGGGTACGCGGTCGCCGCCGACAAGCCGATCTACGGCGTGAACCACCTCGCCGCGCACGTGGCCGTGGACACGCTGGAGCACGGGCCGCTTCCCGAACCGGCGATCGGCCTGCTGGTGAGCGGCGGCCACTCGTCGCTGCTGCTGGTGGACGACCTCACCGCGGGGGTGACGCCGCTCGGCGCGACGATCGACGACGCGGCGGGGGAGGCGTTCGACAAGGTGGCCCGGCTGCTGGGGCTGCCGTTCCCGGGCGGCCCGCCGATCGACCGGGCAGCCCGCGACGGGCAGGCCGTCATCGACTTCCCGCGCGGGTTGACCGCCCGCAAGGACATGGAGCGGCACCGCTTCGACTTCTCCTTCTCCGGCCTCAAGACGGCGGTTGCCCGGTGGGTCGAGGCCAGGGAGCGCGCGGGGGAGCCGGTGCCGGTCAGCGACGTGGCCGCCAGCTTCCAGGACGCCGTCTGCGACGTTCTGACCGCGAAGGCGGTCGCGGCCTGCCGGGAGTACGGCGTCGGCACCCTCGTCATCGGCGGTGGGGTCGCGGCCAACTCCCGGCTCCGGGCGATGGCGCAGGAACGCGCGGCGAAGGCGGGGATCACGGTTCGCGTACCCCCGCCGCGTCTGTGTACCGACAACGGTGCGATGGTCGCGGCCCTGGGTTCCCACCTGGTCGCGGCCGGGCGGAAGCCGAGCCGGCTCGACCTGCCCGCCGATTCGGCGATGCCGCTGACGGCGGTGACCGCGTGATCGTCCGCATGTGGGAGGTGCGGGCGCTCAAGTCCGGCTTCGCCGACCTGTTGGCCTGGGTCTGCGAGAAGGCCGTACCGGCCGTCGAGGTGAACCCGCTGCACCTGTCCAGTGAGGTCTTCACGTCCCCGGACAATCGCATCGTCGTCATCACCAAGTGGCGTAGCGGTCCGGAGGAGTTCGCCGCCCCGCCGGAGCACCTCGTCGCCCGTCCGCCACACGTCTGGGACTTCAGCCCGGTCGACAGGTAATTCGTTCGCCGGGCCCGAAGCCGGTCCGTAACGTCGCTTGCTGTCATGCGTACGTTGCCGCCGGTCGAGTCCGGCACCCCTGATCATCGGTCGGCCGCGCGGTACCTGCTGTGGCTGGCGGTTCGCATCTGGCCGGCGATCACCGGGGCGATGGCCTGGGCGATCCTCTGGTTCCTGATGCAGGCGGTGACGCCGCTGGTGCTCGGCAAGGCGATCGACGCCGGTCTGACCGCGCGGGACACCCGGGCGCTGTTCGGCTGGGGCGCGCTGTTGCTCGGACTCGGCGTCGTGCAGGCCACCGCGGGGATCCTGCGTCACCGGCTCGCCGTCTACAACTGGCTCGCGTCGGCGATGCGGACCGTGCAGCTGGCCGTCCGGCAGGCGAGCAGCCTCGGCGGGGCGCTGCCGCGGCGGATGCAGACCGGCGAGGTCGTCGCCGTCGGCACCACCGACCTCAACCACCTCGGCGGCGCCGTCGAGATCAGCGCCCGCGGCACGGGCGCGGTCGTCGCGGTCGTCGTGGTCACGGTGATCATGCTGGGCACGTCCGTGCCGCTGGGGCTGGTCGTGCTGGTCGGCGTACCGGTGCTGATGGCCGTGGTGGGCCTGCTCATCCGGCCACTGCACCACCGCCAGCAGCAGTACCGCGAGCAGCAGGGCAAGCTGACCGGCCGCGCCGCCGACATCGTCGGCGGACTGCGGGTGCTGCGCGGCGTGGGCGGTGAGGCGGTGATGGCCGCGCGCTACCGGTCCGAGTCCCAGGACCTGCGGAACCTGGGCGTACGGGTGGCCGGCGTCGAGAGCGTTCTGGAGGCGGCGCAGGTGTTGCTCCCCGGCGTGTTCCTGGCGATCGTCACGTGGATCGGCGCCCGCTTCGCCCTGTCCGGGGCGATCACGGTAGGCCAGCTCGTCTCGTTCTACGGCTTCGCCGCGTTCCTCGTCGCACCACTGCGGACGATCACTGAGGCGATGGACAAGCTGACCTGCGGCCACGTCTCCGCCGGCCGGGTGAAGCGGCTCCTCGACAGCGTCGGCGACCTGCCCGACCCGGTGAGCCCCCGTCCCTGGCCCGGCGGGTCCCTCATCGACCCGGCGAGCGGCGTCCGCGTACGGGCGGGGGAGTTCACGGTGCTAGCGGCGACCGATCCGGCGCAGGCGCAGGCGGTCGCTGACCGGCTGGGCAGGCATCAGCCGGGGGCGGTGACGGTGGGCGGCGTACCCCTGGACGGGCTGGCCTTGGCGACGGTCCGGCGGCACGTGCTCGTGGCCGACAACGACGCGCGTCTGTTCTCGGGCCCGCTGCGCGCGGACCTGGCACCCGGTGGTGAGGACGTGACCGACGCGCTCGCCGTCGCCTGCGCCCAGGACGTCATCGCCGCGCTGCCCGACGGCCTCGACGCGATCGTCGCCGAACGGGGCCGGACGTTCTCCGGTGGTCAGCAGCAGCGGTTGCGGCTGGCCCGGGCGCTCGTCGCCGACCCGGACGTGCTCGTGCTGGTCGAGCCGACCAGTGCGGTCGACGCGCACACCGAGGACCGGATCGCGGACCGGCTGCGGGTGGCCCGTGACGGCCGCACCACGCTCGTCTGCTCCACCAGCCCGCTCCTGCTCGACCGCGCCGACCGGGTCGTCTTCCTCGACGGCGACCGCGTCGCCGCCGAGGGCTCCCACCGCGACCTGATCGAAACCCTTCCCGCCTATGCCCGCGCCGTGACCAGAGAGGACGACTGATGAGCCAGCTGCCCGTGGCCGGTCGGGCGCAGGTGCGCCGGTACGCCCGCGCTCTGGTCCGCCGCTACCCGAAGCAGTTGACCGCGGTCCTGGTGCTGCACGGCGCCGCCGCCGTGGCCGGGCTCGCCGGCCCGCGGCTGCTCGGGGACCTCGTCGGGGCCATCGAACGCGGCACCACCACCGTCACCGTGGACCGGGTCGCGCTCGTCATCATCGGGTTCGTGGTGCTGCAGTCGGTGCTGACCCGGTCGGCGCGGCTGGCGTCGGCGCGCCTCGGCGAGCGGGCGCTGGCCCGGCTGCGCGAGGACTTCGTCGAACGGGTCCTCGCCATTCCGCTGCCCGTCGTCGAACGCGCCGGCACCGGCGACCTGCTCTCCCGTACGTCGCGGGACGTGGACGCGCTGTCGGACAGCGTCCGGTTCGCGCTGCCCGAGACGTTGATCGCCGTCGTCACCGGCTTCTTCGTGGTGGGGGCGCTGGTCCTGGTCGACCCGATCCTGGCGCTGCCCTGCCTGGTAGCGGTGCCGGGGCTGGTCCTGGGCACCCGCTGGTACCTGCGTCGGGCACCCGCCGGATACCTGCGCGAGGGTGCCGCGTACGCCGATGTCACCGACGGGCTCGCCGAGACCGTCGAGGGCGCCCGGACGGTCGACGTGCTGCGCCGCCACGCGCAGCGGGAGGCCCGTACGGACGCCGACCTGCGCCGGTCCGCGGCCGCCGAGCGGTACACGCTGGGCCTGCGAACCGTGTTCTGGCCGCTCACCGAGATCGGCTACGTGCTGCCCGTCGTGTCCACGCTCGTGATCGGTGGCTGGTTCTACGTGCAGGGCTGGGTGTCGCTCGGTGCGGTGACCGCCGCGACCCTCTACGTCCAGCAGCTCATCGACCCGTTGGACCGGCTGTTGTCCACCCTGGACGAGCTGCAGATCGGCGGGGCTTCGCTGGCCCGGCTGATCGGGGTCGCCGAGGTGCATACGGCCGCCCCGGCGCTGGTACGGCCCCGGACCGGGCACCGCGCGATCGAGGCGCGCGGCGTGCACTTCTCCTACGTGCCCGGTCGTGCGGTGCTCACGGGCATCGACCTGCGGCTCGAACCGGGGGAGCGGCTGGCGATCGTGGGGCCGTCCGGCGCGGGCAAATCGACGTTGGGCCGGCTGCTCGCGGGCATCTACGCCCCGACGACCGGTACGGTCACGGTGGGCGGGGTGCCGCTGGCCGGTCTGCCGCTGTCCCTGCTGCGGACCGAGGTCGCCCTGGTCACCCAGGAGCACCACGTCTTCATCGGTACGGTCCGGGACAACCTCGTCCTGGCTCGACCGGCCGCATCCGATGTGGACATCGAGGACGCGCTGGACGCGGTCGGCTGGTCCGGGCCGGGCCTCGACGCGTCCGCCGAGGGGCTCTCCGCCTCGCAGGCGCAGCAACTCGCGCTGGCCCGGCTCGTCCTGGCTGACCCGCACACCCTGGTGCTGGATGAGGCGACGTCGCTGATCGATCCGCGTGCCGCCCGCGACCTGGAACGCTCACTGGCGGCGGTGCTGCACGGCCGTACGGTGGTCGCGATCGCGCACCGGCTGTTCTCGGCGCACGACGCCGACCGGGTGGCCGTCGTGGAGGACGGACGGATCATCGAGCTCGGCCCGCACGACGAGCTCGTCGCCGCCGGTGGCTCGTACGCCGGGCTGTGGCGCTCGTGGCACGGCTCAGTCGCCGAGGGGGTCCGCCAGTAGCCGTTCGAGGGCGAGCTCAGCGGGCCCCGTCGCCACGGCCCGGCGCTACGACACCGGCGCGCAGAGCAGCACGGTGGGTGCGCTCTTGATCCGGGTCAGCACGATCGTCGCAGCGTGGGGGCCGGCGAGCTTCAGGTCGCGGCGGAGCTGCTCGGGTTCCAGCGCCGAGCCGCGCTTCATGATCTCCGCCCGGCCGACCGCCCGTTCCCGCAGCAGGGTCCGGAGCCGTTTGAGCGAGAACGGCAGCACGTCGGTGACGGCGAGGCAGCGGCCGAAGGGCGTGGGTACCGCCTCGTCGGCGTACACGTACGCGATCGTCTCGTCGGCGAGCCGGCCGTGCACCGTCGCGGCGAACTCGGCGACCAGGTGCGAGCGGACCACCGCCGGGTCCGGGTCGTAGAGGAACGCCCCGACGTCGCCGGCCGGGGCCTTCTCGTCGCCGGAGCCGGTGAGCTGATGCGCGTGGCCGCCGCGCACCACGGTTGCCCGGCGGGGTGCGCTCGCGAGGGGGCCGCACCAGAAGGCCGCCTCCACCAGGTCGCCGTCGACGCTCACCCATTCGGCCTCGGCACCGTCGGGCAGCAGCGCGTGGTCGATGCCGGGAGCGAGCTTCAGCACCGTGATCGGTACCCGGCGGGCCAGCCCGGCGACGAAGTCCCACGGCGGGGAGTAGGCGGCCGGGTCGAAGACGCGGCGGTTCCCGGCCCGCCGGGCGGGGTCGCAGAAGACCGCGTCGAACTCGCTGACGTCGACGGTCGTCGCGTCTGCGCGGGTCACCACCGCCCGGCCGGTCAGCCCGGACACCTCGACGTTGATGGCTGCCAGGGTCGCGGTCACGGGGTCGGCTTCGACGGCGTACACACTCATGCCGTAACGCGCGGCGGCGATCGTGTCGGCCCCGAGGCCGCATCCGAGGTCGGCGATCCGGCGTACGCCCGCGGTCGCGAGGCGCGCCGCGCGCCGGTCCGCGACGATCCGCCGCGTGGCCTGCTCCAGGCCGGCCCGGCTGAAGAACATCCGCGCGGCCTCCGGCCCGAACTTGCCGACGGCCTTGCGCCGCAGCTCAGCTTGTGTGAGCGCCGCGGCGGCCAGGCCGGGTTCGGCGCCGAGGCGCCGCAGCGCCGACACCGCGGTCAGCGGTTCGCCGCCGGCCACCTCGGCGGCGGCCGCGAGCAGGGTAGACCCCGCCGGGGTACGCAGGGCCTCGAGCTGTTTCATCTCCACGGCATTCATTCTGTCGGGTACGCCATGCTGGCACTCTGGTTGACGGAGTGCCAGCCGCGGCATAACCTCGCGGTTAGCACTCTCATCCTGAGGGTGCCAGCCCGCGGTCCGTGTGGCCGGGGCTGCGCGCCAGGCGGACCGGCACCCGCGACGACGGCCCCGCCCGGTGGTACCGGAAGCTATTGATACCCCAGGAGGGTATGCCCGTGACTACCGCGACCAAGGTTGCGATCAAGCCGCTCGAGGACCGGATCCTGGTCCAGGCGAATGAGGCCGAGACCACGACTGCCTCCGGCATCGTGATCCCCGACACCGCCAAGGAGAAGCCGCAGGAGGGCACCGTCCTCGCTGTCGGCCCGGGCCGCATCGACGACAAGGGCAACCGGATCCCGGTTGACGTCCAGGTCGGCGACACGGTCATCTACTCGAAGTACGGTGGCACCGAGGTCAAGTACGCCGGCGAGGAGTACCTGGTGCTCTCCGCCCGCGACGTCCTCGCGGTCATCGAGAAGTGACCTACTGACAGTGCTTACCGCCCTGGTCCGGTTCCCGGGCCAGGGCGGTAGTGCGTGAAGGAGATACCGACATGGCGAAGATTCTCAGCTTCTCCGATGACGCCCGGCACCTGCTGGAACACGGCGTCAACACCCTCGCCGACACGGTCAAGGTCACTCTCGGCCCGAAGGGCCGCAACGTCGTCCTGGACAAGAAGTTCGGCGCCCCCACCATCACCAACGACGGTGTGACGATCGCCAAGGAGATCGAACTCACCGATCCGTACGAGAACCTTGGCGCGCAGCTGGTCAAGGAGGTGGCGACGAAGACCAACGACGTCGCCGGCGACGGGACCACGACCGCCACCGTTCTCGCCCAGGCCCTCGTCAAGGAGGGTCTGCGCAACGTGACCGCCGGGGCCAACCCGATCGGTCTCAAGCGCGGCATGGACCTGGCGGCCGAGGCCATCAGCAAGGCCCTGCTCGACAAGGCGGTCGAGGTCGCCGACAAGACCTCCATCGCGAACGTCGCCACCATCTCCGCTCAGGACGCCACCATCGGCAACCTGATCGCGGAGGCGATGGAGAAGGTCGGGCGCGACGGCGTCATCACCGTCGAGGAGGGCTCCACCCTCGCGACGGAGCTCGAGATCACCGAGGGCCTGCAGTTCGACAAGGGTTTCATCTCGCCGAACTTCGTCACCGACGCGGAGTCGCAGGAGGCCGTCCTCGACGACCCGCTGATCCTGATCACCACGCAGAAGATCTCCTCGGTCGAGGAGATGCTGCCGCTGCTGGAGAAGGTCCTGCAGGCCAGCAAGCCGCTGCTCATCATCGCCGAGGACGTCGAAGGTCAGGCCCTGTCCACCCTGGTCGTCAACGCGCTGCGCAAGACCTTCAAGGTCGTCGCGGTCAAGGCGCCCGGGTTCGGTGACCGCCGCAAGGCGATGCTGCAGGACATGGCGATCCAGACCGGCGCCGAGCTGATCGCGCCCGAGCTGGGCTACAAGCTGGACCAGGTGACGCTGGAGCAGCTCGGTTCCGCCCGGCGGGTCGTCGTCGACAAGGACAGCACCACCATCGTCGACGGCAAGGGCCAGCCTGAGGAGATCGTCGAGCGGGTCGCGCAGATCCGCAAGGAGATCGAGGCGTCGGACTCGGACTGGGACCGCGAGAAGCTGTCCGAGCGGCTCGCCAAGCTCTCCGGCGGCATCGCCGTCATCAAGGCGGGGGCGGCGACCGAGGTCGAGATGAAGGAGCGCAAGCACCGCATCGAGGACGCCATCGCGGCGACCAAGGCCGCGGTCGAGGAGGGCACGGTCCCCGGCGGCGGCGCCGCTCTGGTCCAGGTCACCTCGGTTCTCGGCGACTCCCTCGGCCTCACCGGCGAGGAGGCCGTCGGCGTCTCGATCGTCCGTAAGGCGCTCGTCGAGCCGCTTCGCTGGATCGCCCAGAACGCAGGCCTCGACGGGTACGTCGTCGTCGGCAAGGTCCAGGATCAGGCATGGGGTCACGGCCTCAACGCCGCGACCGGCGAGTACGTCGACCTCGTCGCCGCCGGCATCATCGACCCGGTCAAGGTGACCCGTAACGCGGTCTCCAATGCCGTGTCGATCGCCGCGCTGCTGCTCACCACCGAGAGCCTTGTCGTGGAGAAGCCGGCCCAGCCGGTTGCCCCGGCGGGCGGCGGCCACGGGCACAGCCACGGCGGCGGTCACGGGCACCAGCACGGTCCGGGCTTCTAAGGGTTTTCCGACAAAGGGGCGTGGCCGGTCGGCCGCGCCCCTTTGTCTCTCTTGCCACGGTACGTCCGCGCGATTCTGGTTTCGGCATGTTCCGCGCGGCGGGTACGCACACCTTGTCCGGTACATCCCCCGCGCAGGTTCATACGTTGGTGTACATGTGCACCGATGCGGCGGACGAGCCGTTCGACGAACAGGTGCGGTCCCCCGGAGGAGACCGCACGATCACGTGTATCGCGTTGCCGGCGTACCGCTGGCCTCAGGCCGCCGGGTTGCGGCGCTGTGCCGGTACGGCGGACTTGTGCGGCCGTCCGAGGCGGGCCTCGAGCCGCAGGAGGTCGACGCGCCCGTGACGGCGATCAGCGACATCCTCCCAGCCCACAGCGAGCAGTCGGAGCCGTTCGGCCTCACTGAAGCCGCCCCAGACGCCGTACGGCTCGCGAACGGCGAGCGCGTGCGCAGCGCACTCCGCCCGTACGGGGCAGGAACCGCAGACGGTCTTGGCCTTTGCCTCACGGCGGTTGCGGGACGAGCCACGCTCACCGTCGGGGTGGAAGAACTGAGCGCTGTCCCTGCCTCGGCAGGAACCCAGCCGCTGCCAGTCCCACAGGTCGGAGATGGGACCTGGCAGTCTGCGAACGTTCGACATAGACAGCCTCCTTCCGCGCGGGCCCGCGGAACGTTGTGCGTGAGGAGCCGGAGTGGAGACTTTCCGACCTGCCGCCCACGTACCCCGGCCGTCGATGTCTCACACACGACTCGTCGATCTGTTCCGCGCAGGTATCGCACCGGCGCGCCGTGGTGTCGGGATGTTTACCCGTTTTTCCACCAAAAGCGCGTAATGCCGACGCCGTCGCGTGATCTCTTCTGAGAGAGAAGGAGGATCACTGTGCGAACCGTCCTCGTCTGTGTCCGGACTCCCTTGGCGGCCCAGACCGTCGCCTCCACGGCGGCCCGCCTCGGCATGACCGGTGTTGTCCGTACCGCGGTGAGTGAACCCGAAGCCATGATCCGCCTGGCCGAGCGGCCTGCCGAGGTCGTGCTCGCTGACACGGCTGTGACCAGGCCCGACAGCATCGGCTTCACCCGCCGGGTGTTGGCCCGGTCGCCCGGCGCGCAGGTCGTGCTCTTCGGTGCCGAGGATCCGCGGGTCGCCGCGGCCACGGTCGCCGCGGGCGCCCGTGGCGTCATCCGCGGCGTGGAACACGATCTGGTCAGCGTCGTCGCCAAGGCGCTACTGCTGCTCCTGTTGCCGGCCCGGCCGTCGGCGATGCCGCAGACCGGCACCGCCCACCCAGCCGTCGCCGGTGCGAGCCTGCCTCGCAACGGCGGCAACGGCGCCGTCCGGCACGGCATACCGCACGGCATGCCTCCGGCAAACCAGGCGCTGCCCAGCATGCTCGGCGGTTCGCCGATGGTGCCGGTGCAGCGCGGCGACGGCCTGGACGTGGCCGTCGCCGACCCGCACCGCAGGCCGGAGGACCAGCCGGGCGGCCAGCCCGCCGGCCGCCGGCTCGCCCTCACCGAACGCGAACTGCAGGTCCTGCGCGGCATGGCCGACGGCAAGAGCAACGCCGAGATCGGCCGTGAACTCTTCGTCTCGGAGGACACGGTCAAGACCCACGCCCGCAGGCTCTTCCGTAAGCTCGGCGCCCGCGACCGCGCCCACGCGGTGGCAGCCGGCTTCCGCGCAGGTCTGGTGGCGTAGAGAAGAGCACCGAAGCACGCGGGATCTTGTACGGACCTCCGGGAACCGCACAGGATCTCGCGTGCTGCTAATCCTTGTCCTGGGTGCCCTCGGTGAGGGTGTCGTGGACTCCGTCGGCGTAGCCGCGGGCGTATTCCCAGGTCACGTAGTGGTCCGGGTTCGGGTCGTACGCCGGCTCGTGTACGCGTGGGCGTCCGGACGTGAGCAGGTGGCGCAGGTTGCCGCGCAGCAGGTCCCAGTCGAAGTAGTGCGGTTCGTGGCAGTCCTCACACTCGATGACCAGCCCCCGGACCCCTGTCGGACTCAGCAGCGCCTGATAGACCTCCAGGTCGGAGAGGTCCTCCAGGACGTCCTGCCGCTCCGTGTCGGTCAGCGGGTCCAACTCGTCGTCCTCGGTGAGGTCGTCGAGGTCCGCGGACGGATCGGAAGGGTCGCCGTTGAACGGGTCGATCGGCTCGTCGTGCACACCGACACCGTACCCATAGCGACCCTGACTGTACCGACCTGCGCCGTGCCTCTCCCGACAACAGCGCCCGCAGGTCACGCCGGGCCGCTGGGTAGGATGACAACGTCGCCGACGCCGTCCACGCCGTGGCCCACCCCGCTGCGCAGGCGAGCGGACCGATCGACCAGCCCAAGGCCGTAGTTCAGGGGAGCGAAACGTGGAGAACGCCCAGCCGACGCCCGACTTCGAGCCCGGCGGCTCGGCGCGGCTAGTGCCGCTCGGACTGACCTTCGACGACGTACTGCTGCAGCCCGCCGAGTCGGACGTCGTGCCGAGCCGGGTGACGACGGCCACCCGACTGACCCGCCACGTGAGCCTGGCGACCCCGCTGCTGTCCAGCGCGATGGACACGGTGACCGAGTCGCGGATGGCGATCGCGATGGCGCGGCAGGGCGGCATCGGTGTGCTGCACCGGAACCTGTCGGTCGAGGAGCAGGCGCTTCAGGTGGACCTGGTGAAGCGGTCCGAGTCGGGCATGATCACCAATCCGGTCACGTGCAGCCCGGACGACACGCTGCGCGACGTCGATGCGCTGTGCGGGCGTTACCGGATCTCCGGTGTCCCCGTGGTGGACGCCGAGGGCATCCTGGTGGGCATCGTCACCAACCGCGACATGCGCTTCCACAGCGACGACAGCATCAAGGTGCACGAGGTCATGACGAAGTCGCCGCTGATCACGGCGGCTGTCGGGGTCCCGAAGGACGAGGCCCTCGCCCTCCTGCAGCGGCACAAGGTGGAGAAACTGCCGCTGGTCGACGAGTCGGGGCGGCTACGCGGGCTGATCACTGTGAAGGACTTCACGAAGAGCGAGCAGTTCCCGCACGCCACCAAGGACTCCCAGGGCCGCCTGCGGGTCGCCGCGGCCGTCGGCGTCGGCGAGGACTCGTACAAGCGGGCCCGGGCGCTGGTCGACGCGGGCGTCGACGTCGTCATCGTGGACACCGCGCACGGCCACCAGCGCGCCGTCCTCGAGATGGTCGCGCAGATCAAGAAGGACACGACCGTCGACGTGATCGGCGGCAACATCGCCACGTACGCGGGCGCGAAGGCCCTCGTCGAGGCGGGCGCGGACGCGGTCAAGGTGGGTGTGGGCCCCGGCGCGATCTGCACGACCCGGGTCGTGGCGGGTGTCGGTGTGCCGCAGATCACCGCGATCATGGAGGCCTCCCGAGCCTGCGCGGCGGCCGGTGTACCGGTGATCGCGGACGGCGGCGTCCAGTACTCCGGCGACATCGCGAAGGCGATCGTGGCCGGCGCCGACACCGTGATGCTCGGCAGCCTCCTCGCGGGCTGCGAGGAGAGCCCCGGCGACCTGATCTTCATCAACGGCAAGCACTTCAAGTCGTACCGGGGGATGGGGTCGCTGGGAGCGATGCAGTCCCGCGGGCAGGCCAAGTCCTACTCCAAGGACCGCTACTTCCAGCAGGACGTCACCGAGGACAAGCTGGTCCCGGAGGGCGTCGAGGGCCAGGTCCCGTACCGCGGGCCGCTGTCGCGGGTCGCGCACCAGCTGGTCGGCGGCCTGCGCGCGGCGATGGGGTACGCGGGCGCCGAAAGCATCCCTGAGCTGCAGCGCCGCGGTCAGCTGATCCGGATCACCGCCGCGGGTCTGAAGGAGTCCCATCCGCACGACATCCAGATGACCGTCGAAGCCCCCAACTACCACTCCCGTTAGGAAGCCAGAAAACCATGCGTGACGTGGTAGAGATCGGTCTGGGCAAGACGGCCCAGCGCGGGTACCACCTCGACGACATCGCCATCGTGCCGAGCCGGCGTACGCGTGACGTTGACGAGGTGTCCACCGAGTGGCGGCTGGACGCGTACCAGTTCGGCATCCCGTGCGTGGGACACCCGTCGGACGCGATCATGAGTCCCGACTCGGCCGTCGCCCTGGGCGCGTTGGGCGGCCTCGGCGTGCTCAACGCCGAAGGTCTGTGGACCCGGTACGAGGACCCGACGAAGATCCTCGCCGAGCTCGCCGGGATCGGCGAGGAGGAGCCCGCGACCCGCCGCCTGCAGGAGGCGTACGCGGAGCCGATCAAGCCGGAGCTCATTGCCGACCGGGTACGGGTCATGCGTGACGGTGGCTCGACCGTCGCCGTACGCGTCTCCCCGCAGCACACGCTGGCCCTCGCCCCCGTCGTGCTGGACGCCGGCGTCGACCTGCTGGTCATCCAGGGCACGCTCGTCTCGGCGGAGCACGTCTCCACCACGGACGAGCCGCTCAACCTCAAGGAGTTCATCGCCGACCTCGACCTGCCGGTCATCGTGGGCGGCTGCACCGACTACAAGACGGCGCTGCACCTGATGCGTACGGGCGCCGCGGGCGTCATCGTCGGCATCGGCGCGGACGAGTGGGCGACCACCGACACCGTCCTCGGTATCCGGGTGCCGATGGCGACCGCGATCTCCGACGCCGCCGCGGCCCGCCGTGACTACCTCGACGAGACCGGCGGCCGGTACGTCCACCTGATCGCGGACGGCGGCATCGGCACCTCCGGCGACATCGCGAAGGCGATCGCCTGCGGCGCGGACGCCGTCATGCTCGGCGAACCCCTGTCGCAGGCCGAGGGCGCACCGGCCGGCGGCGCCTGGTGGCACTCGGCGGCCAGTCACCCGAAGCTGCCCCGCGGCGGCTTCTGCGTCGCCGGTGACCCGATCGGCTCCCTGGAGACCCTGCTCTACGGCCCGGCCGACGAGCCGGACGGCCGGCTGAACCTGTTCGGCGGCCTGCGCCGGGCAATGGCGAAGTGCGGCTACCGCGACGTCAAGGAGTTCCAGAAGGTCGGCCTGGTCCTCGACCGGTGAGGGGTTCCCGCACACCGCGGACGGCTGGACGACGAGGCGGTGGACACAGTCCGCGCCGATGGCGAGCTACCTGTCCACGCTGGTCATCGGCACGTACCGGGTGAAGAGCGAAGCCCGCAACGGCAAACCCCTGATCACGGCGGTGGCCGAGGGGGCCGACCCGTACCGGGAGCTGCTGAGCTGCTTCGGTAGGCTCGACTCTCATGAGCACACCCCGCCCCGTCCTGGTTGTCGACTTCGGGGCGCAGTACGCCCAGCTGATCGCGCGGCGCGTCCGCGAGGCGCGGGTGTATTCGGAGATCGTCCCGCACTCGATGCCGGTCGCCGAGATGCTGGCGAAGAACCCGGTGGCCGTCATCCTGTCGGGTGGCCCGTCCAGCGTGTACGAGCCGGGCGCGCCGTCGCTCGACGCCGGCCTGTTCGATTCGGACGTGCCGGTCTTCGGTATCTGCTACGGCTTCCAGGCGATGGCGCAGGCGCTCGGCGGCACGGTGGCGCACACCGGCGCGCGGGAGTACGGCCGTACCCCGCTGATCCCGTCCGGTGGCACCCTTTTCCGTGAGCTGCCCGCGGACCTTCCTGTCTGGATGTCACACGGCGACAGCGTGGTGGAGGCGCCTGCCGGTTACACGGTGACGGCTTCGTCGCCGGGCGCCCCGGTCGCGGCGTTCGAGGACCTGGGGACGAAGCGGGCCGGTGTGCAGTTCCACCCGGAGGTGGCGCACACCCGGCAGGGCCAGGTGATGCTCGAACGCTTCCTGTACGACATCGCGGGCATCGAGCCGACCTGGACCCCGACGAACATCATCGAGGACCAGGTCGCGGCGATCCGCGCGCAGGTCGGCGACAAGCAGGTGATCTGCGGGCTCTCCGGCGGCGTCGACTCGGCTGTCGCCGCGGCGCTCGTGCACAAGGCCATCGGTGATCAGCTGACGTGCGTCTTCGTCGACCACGGCCTGCTGCGCGCGGGCGAGGCCGAGCAGGTCGAGAAGGACTACGTCGCCGCGACCGGTATCCGGCTCAAGGTGGTCGAGGCGGAGGAGCAGTTCCTCGGTTTCCTGAAGGACGTCACCGACCCGGAGCAGAAGCGCAAGATCATCGGCCGTGAGTTCATCCGGGTCTTCGAAGCCGCGGCCCGTGAGGTCGACGCCGAACGGCACGTCGAGTTCCTGGTCCAGGGCACGCTCTACCCGGACGTGGTGGAGTCGGGCGGCGGCACCGGTACGGCGAACATCAAGTCCCACCACAACGTCGGCGGCCTCCCCGAGGACCTGCAGTTCTCCCTGATCGAGCCGCTGCGCACCCTCTTCAAGGACGAGGTCCGGGCGCTCGGCGCCGAGCTGGGTCTCCCGGAGGAGATCGTCCAGCGGCACCCGTTCCCGGGGCCCGGCCTCGCGATCCGGATCATCGGTGCGGTCGACCGGCACCGGCTGGACGTGCTGCGCGCGGCCGACCTGATCGCCCGCGAGGAGCTGACCGCCGCCGGGCTGGACCGGGAGGTCTGGCAGTTCCCCGTGGTGCTGCTGGCGGACGTCCGCAGCGTCGGCGTCCAGGGCGACGGCCGGACGTACGGGCACCCCGTGGTGTTGCGCCCGGTCTCCAGCGAGGACGCGATGACGGCCGACTGGTCCCGCCTGCCGTACGACGTGGTCGCGAAGATCTCCACCCGCATCACGAACGAGGTGCCGGAGGTCAACCGGGTGGTGCTCGACGTGACGAGCAAGCCTCCGGGCACGATCGAATGGGAGTGATCGAGGGGGCTTCGCCGGCGGGTGGGAGTGATCCCTACCGTTCCTCGGGCATGATCATCCACAGCACGGGGTAGATGAGCAGCGCTCCGCCCCAGGTCACGAAAGCGGCGACGGCGAACGCCAGGCGGATGATCGTCGGGTCGATGTTGAGGTAGCGGGCCAGTCCGGCGGCTACCCCGGCCACCATGCGGTTGTCCCTCGGCCGGCGGAGCTCGCGGTACGAAGCAGTAGGCTGTGTCATGCCTCCACGGTCCGTCGGGAGGCGGCCGGGCGCATCGGGGTGAGTCCCTGAGTCGACCCTGATTCCGGACCACCATGCCCGACTACAGACTGTTACTGCATATCAGCGCAGAGTGCGGCGATAGTGCCTGATCAGCACTTACGCGGCGCTACCGCCCTGTCAGGAATCTGACAGACGATTCTTGGAGCTACATAATCCGGGCAGAATGCCGCCCTGTGACTCCCGCGCTGGAACCACTCCGCAGGATCGCGGCCTACGCAGTGTCCACTGACACCGACGGCCGCGTCCTCCTCGTCCGCGCCTCGCCGCGCTCGGGTACGCCCGGCGTCTGGTCCCTTCCCGGCGGCGCCGTCGATCACGGCGAGGACCCCAACCACACCGTGGTCCGCGAGACCGCCGCCGAGACGGGCCTCTCCGTGGCCGTGTCCAGCCTCCGCGACGTCCTCGCCGACATGCGGTCCGTGCCACACCGGGGCGTCACGATCCACACCGACCGCCTGATCTACCACGTGACGATCCGCGGCGGTACGCTCTGCGACCGGGTCGGGCAGCCCACCGACCTGGCCCGCTGGCACACGCTGGCCGAGGCGGAGAAGCTGCTGCTGCGCCCGTTCACGGCGGCCGCGCTGGGACTCCCGGCCGCATCGACGGATCAGCGGCCCGAAGAGGTCCCGGACTTCCCGTCCTTCTACGCGTACCCCGGCCCGGACGGTCTGCACCGCGCGCAGCGCTTCGCCGCGTACGCGATCGCGACCGACCCGTCGGGGCGGGTGCTGCTGACCCGCATCGCGCCCGGCTATCCGGGAGCGGGCTGCTGGCACCTGCCGGGCGGCGGCACCG
Source organism: uncultured Micromonosporaceae bacterium (assembly GCA_966211315.1). Taxonomy (GTDB): domain Bacteria; phylum Actinomycetota; class Actinomycetes; order Mycobacteriales; family Micromonosporaceae; genus CBIHNN01. Next base: position 23,839 of record CBIHNN010000069.1, read on the forward strand.
ACTACGGCGAGCAGCCCGGCGCGGCACTCATCCGGGAACTCCTGGAGGAGACCGGGCAGCGTGGCCGCCTCCTGGAGCTCCTGGGCGTGGCGAGCCACCGCGACGCCGCCTCCCTGGGGCCCGAGGGCTACCCGATCGACTGGCACGGCGTACGTGCGTTCTACCGGGTCGCCGTGGACGCGCCCGCCGCGGTGATCGTGGGCGACGTCGGCGGTTCGACCTCGGAGGCCCGCTGGTGGCCCCTGGAGGATCTGGCCGCCCTCACCTCCGACCAACTCACCGAGGTGACGGCCGAAGCGCTGCAGGCGGCGCAGCTCGCCTAACCTTGGCCGCGTGGAACGGACGAGGCGGATCGGTGCATACGGAGTGTGTCGCGACCCGGCGGGGCGTGTGCTGCTGACCCACGGCTCGCCACGCTCGGCGTTCCCCGGGTACTGGTCGCTGCCCGGGGGCACCGTCGAGCAGGGCGAGGAGCCCGGCAAGACGGTCGTGCGCGAGTACGCCGCCCAGGCCGGTCTCCACGTCGACGTCACCGGCCTCCGGACCGTCGTAGCCGACCTCGCGCGGTTGCCCGCCGCTCTCGAACACACCGACCGCATCCTGTACGACATCACGGTCCGTGGTGGAACCCTCGCGGACGAACGGGGCGGTACGACCGACCAGGCCATCTGGCTGACCTCGTACGAGCTCGCCGGGCTGCCGATGCTGCCGTTCACGGCGGCGGCGCTCGGGGCCGGCGTACCCGGACCGGCGGATGCGTGGCTCGAAGCAGGCGCGGACGGCGTCGACCTGGCCCGGCCGCGCGCCGCCGACGGTACGGCGCCCACCGGCCCGGTGGCGCCACCGACCCGCGGCCAGCGGTTCGGCGCGTACGCCCTGGCCACCGACCCGGCCGGGCGGGTCCTGCTGACCGAGATCGCTGCCGGCTACCCGGGCGCCGGCCGCTGGCACCTGCCCGGCGGCGGTACCGATCACGGCGAGGCACCCGAGCGTGCTGTGCTGCGCGAACTCGTCGAGGAGACGGCCCAGCGGGGGCGGGTCACGGGACTGCTCGACGTCAACCACCGGTACGACCCGGCCGCGCTGGGCCCTGAGGGCAGGCCGATCAACTGGCACGTGGTCCGCGTTCTGTTCAGAGTCGCGGTGGACGTGCCGACGGAAGCGGTGGTGACGGAGGCGGCGGGCGGATCCACGAGACGAGCCCGTTGGTTCGGCGCCGAGGAGCTCGACGGCCTGCCGCTCACCGACGCGACACGCTGGGCCCTGCCGTGGTATTCAGCGCCGTGACAGGCGCGCGGGAACGCCGATCGATGACCGGTTTAGGTGGACTCCGATAAGCTGGGCGCGGAATCAGGATTAAGACGGCCACCGGCTCCGTTCGTACCGTGGAGCAGCACAGCGTGGACAGGCCTCGCCAATCAGGGCTTCGCTGTGCGAAGGTGTAGTCCGCCAAATCATCGTCGTCACAGGGTGTGACGGGACCAGCTCAGCAGTGGCCGAACCAGCGATGGAGGAACCCTTGCCGACAGCCCCATGGCGCAGGCGCCGCACGACGGACAGTCCGCGTCCGGCCGGGCGCCGCTGGGCGGGCCGTCTGCGCCGCGGCGGCACACTCGCCCGTCAGGCGTTGTCGGTCCGGGTCGGTCGTCGTCGCACCGAGGCAGGCCGGGCCGCCACCGCCGTCCGCCCCGAGGTCCTCTACACCGGTGCCGAATTCACTGATCTCGACGCGGCGCTGATCGCCCCCGCGCAGCGGCCCCGCCGCGAGCGGCCGGTCCGCCCGTCGCCCGCCCCGAACGCGTCGGCGGCTCCGACGCCGATCGAGGAGACGACCGGGCCGGCGTCGATCCCGCTGCTGCCGGGCGAGCAGACCGTCGCCCGGCGGATCAGCTTCGCGATCGTGAACGCGTGCACCGTCTCCAGCATCGGCATGGGCCTCTTCGCGATCTTCCTGGCGATGCACGGCGACGTCCGTATCGCGGCGGTGTTCCTGGTCGCCTGCGTGGCGTTCGACGGCATCGACGGCGCGCTGGCTCGCAAGCTCGGTGTGTCGAGCCCGTTCGGCGCGCAGATGGACTCCCTGGCCGATATGTGCTCGTTCGGCCTGGCCGCTCCGGTCGTCGTCTACGCGTACCTCGCGGGCACCGTCCCGGCCGTCGCGGCCGGTGTGGCCTGCGTCCTCGTCGCGGCGTGTGCGGCAATCCGGCTCGCCCGGTTCAACGTCTCACCGAAGGACGGCAGGTTCTTCTGCGGCGTACCCACGACCATGGCTGCGGCGGTGCTCGCCCTCGCCGTGATCATCGGCCTGCCGGTGCCCGCCGTGGTCCAGCTCGGCGGCGTCATGCTGCTGGCCGTCGCGATGGTCTCCAGCTTCCCGTACGCGAAACTGGCCCGGATCGTCAAGCTGCCGCCGTGGCTGTGGCTGCTGCCGATCGTCGGCTCGCTCGTCGACCCGAGGATGACGTTCGCGGCGGTCGTGTTCGCGTACCTGATCAGTGGCCCGGTGCTCTGGCTGCGGACCCGTACCACCGCCTGACCGACAGGAGAAGGGGGGGCCCCCCCCGGCGCCCGCGCCGCGCCCGGGCCCCAACACGCCCCGGCCCGGCTGGCCCTTGGCCCCCCGGGGGCAATTAGACCG
>CBIHNN010000070.1:0-26103 GCA_966211315.1 uncultured Micromonosporaceae bacterium
CTCTGGGCCCGTACCCCGCTGGTCGAGCGCCTGCCCATCCTCAAGTCGGCCCTCCCCTGCCGTCCCGCCGGACCTGGGGCCGGCGGGACTTCGGCATCGGCCGGGCAGTCGCTGCTCGACCCGGCCGTCACCCAGCGGGTCCTGGAACGCATCCGCAACGGCGTCGAACAGCCCCACGAGCTGCGCAACCTCAGCGACCAGGAGAAGAAGATCCTGGAGTTCTGGAGTTCATCGCGCAGGGCCTGACCAACCGGGAGATCGCCGGCCGGATGTTCCTCGCCGAGAAGACGGTGAAGAACTACGTCTCCAGGGTCCTCGCCAAGCTCGGCCTGAAACGCCGTACGCAGGCGGCCGTGCCGGCCACCCAACTGCTCGGCGAACATCCGCGCTGACGATGGCATACCAGGAAGTCCGCCGGTCCGGCGGGCCTCGTGGTGTGGGCGGTCCGGTCAGTCCCGGTCGAGCAGGTGCCGCACCTCCGCGGTGTCGATGATCTGGCTGGCAAGCAGGCGGGGCGTGTGCGCCGGGCCGGCGTGGTCGGGGTCCGCGACACCCAGCCGTAGGACGAGGTACGGCCAACCCATGTCCGAGATGATGCGTCGCAGCGCGGTTCGGGTGGTCAGGACCTCCACGGCGGCGCTCAGTGGCAGCACCGAGGCGCCGAGGTGGGTCGCCGTCAGCCAGGCGGCGGACAGCGCCTCACCGGCGCGCAACCACGACTGCGGCTCGTCGTCGTCGCCGTAGATGAGCCCATAGGCGGCGGCCCGGTCGTGCCCCGGCGCGGTGGGCAGGGTGCCCGGCTGGCCGAAGTCCCGCTCCGGCACGGTCGTCGCCGGCTGCACGGACGGCAGCGTGTGCGCCGGGATGCCCAGACCGTCCCCGCGACCGATCCAGTACGCCAGCTCCTCCTGGACGGCCGGATCCTCCTTCTCGACCGCACCGGCCCGGTCCGCCGCTGCGGCCAGGTCGTACACCTGGGCGCCGGTCAGGATGTGCAGGTAGCTGCCTTCGGCCCGGACGGCCTCCGCGATCGCCGACAGGGTCGCCGCCGGCAACGCCTCGTCGCCGAGCGGGCGGCGGTCGGTGTGCCGGCGCTCCATGTCCTGCAGGACCCGCATCGCCCCGGGTTCGGGTTCGCGGTGTGCCGTCGGTGTGAGGACCGCCAGCAGGTCCGGGCGCCGCGGGTCGGGCGATCGGGCCGCGGTGTGGTCCCAGCCGATCGCGTCGAGCGCGGCCCGGGCGTGGTGCAGCGCCGCGCCACAGCTGATCATGAGCAGCCGACCCTCCGGATCGGCGGCGCCGAGCTGACGGTCCCGGACCGCGGACAGCTCCATGCTGTCGGCCAGGATCGTCCACCGCCACGGCTGCGTGTTGTGTACCGACGGGGCATTGCCCGCCATCGCGGCGGCCCGTGCCAGGGCCGCGGCGATCGTCCCAGTCCGCGTAGTCACGGTCATCCCACCTCTTTCAGGTCACTCCCCCTACCATGCCGACGCGGAGGTCACTCGCGCACGAGGACAACGACCCGCTGCATCAGGACCATCGGACCACAATCACGGTCCTGTCGACCAAGGGCGACACCACCGCGGACTGGATCGCCGTCGGCCAGGCACTGCAGCGGGTACTGCTGACCGCCACCGTGTGCCGTTCGGCAGCGCGTCGAACACCGCGTTCGGCACCCCGGGCAGTGGCGGCTCGTTCGGGCTGGCCGACCCGGACACCGGCGTCGGGTACTGCTACGCACCGAACCGGCTCGGGTTCGGTCTGCTCGACGAGCGGGAGATCGCGGTGCGACAGGCGCTGTTCCACGACGTGCTGGGTGAGCGGCCGCAGGCGTCACGCCGTTGAACGCCACTGCCGGTACGCCGTGTCAGCGCTCCTTCCCGTCGCTCGCGCTCCCGCCTGCGGCGACGCGCAGCACGGTGACGATGCCGGCCAGGATGCCGATGAGGCTGCCCACGAATGCGAAGCCCAGCACCACTCGCACGACGAGCGCCCAGTCGGCCGAATAGGCGGTGAAATCGAACGGGAACACCTGCCAGATCCGTACGAGCGCCCCGACGCCGATGCTGGTGCTGACGATGTCGCCGAGCGCGACGAACCAGCGCGGGTCGTAGATGACTCGGACCGAGTTGACCAGCACCCCCGCGGCCAGCGACAGGTTGACGAGCAGAAGCACGCGGGAGATGCCACCCGTCAGGAACGGCACCGCCTCCCAGCCTGGTGCGCCGTTGATCAGGCAGAGCATCAGGACGTTGACGCCGGTCGCGACGGTGTAACCGAACCGCCGCGATGAGACATTCGGCCGCCGGCGTACCTGTGTGGTGGTGGGCATCATGGCCTCCTGTTACCGGTGAGGTGACCGGGCGGGAACATGTTCGGGGGCCCCGTCGAGCCGGTGGAGGTGCAGCGTCTGGGACGTTGCGACGGGGCGGGACGTTGCGAAGGGGGCACCGGCAGCGCGCAGGAGCCGGTACAGGAACCACCCGGCCACCACGGAGATCACCACGAATCCACCGACAGGACCGATGATCTGCGCCGGCGTCAACGACACGCCGGCCGCGAGCTGGGGCGACGTTGTCGCCCAGCGTGCCGACCAACTCGCCAGCAGGATCGTCGTCGACATCACCAATCCGCTGAACTTCGAGACGTTCGACTCCCTAACCGTCCCGGCCGACGGCTCGGCCGCGTCGGAGATCGCCGCCGCACTGCCTCAGTCGCGTGTGGTGAAGGCGTTCACCACGACCTTCGCTGCCACCCTAGCCTCCAGCCAGGTGGGCTCTCTACCGACGACCGTCCTCATTGCCGGCGACGACGCCGACGCCAAGGCGTTGCTGGCAGGCGTGATCTCGGCCGGTGGCCTGCGCGCCATTGACGCGGGCGCGCTACGGCGAGCCCGTGAGCTCGAAGCGCTCGGCTTTCTGCAGCTCACGCTCACTGTCAGCGACAAGATTCCCTGGAATGGCGGCTTCGGCGTCGTTGCCTGACCGGCAATCGCTGATTCCGCCGCTGGCGAAGTCGCAACGTCCGCCGGTAGCTCATGTGATGAACCCAAGACGGCCTCGGCGCAGGCAAGCTGCCTGCCGACACGGTTCGCCGGCGGCGATTGCCGATGACCGGCAGTCATCGACGCCCGCGTTCGCCGCTACTCGCCCTGGCCGCCGGCCACTGCGGCTCGGGATGCTGGATTAGCGTTGGCACGTTATCGATCCCGTGCCCCACCACAGGCTTGGGAGTGCAGACGCCGAGCGTAGGCGCAGCGGATGTATCGACGCGGCTGGGCGAATGGGGCGGTCGGTCACTGCCAGCCGCAGCGGATCCGCACCGGCGAGGGGTCGAGGCAAGGAAAGGAGGCCGGTGATGCTGAGTGAGGCCGAACGGCGAAAGCTCACAGAGATCGAGTCCCGGTTGAGCGCCGAGGATCCCGCCTTCGTACAGCGGTTCGGCGACGACGGGCAGCGCCGTCTGCGACCGAGGTGGCAAAGCCTGGTCGTGGCGCTCGCCGCTGTTGTCGCCGTGATTGTCAGCTGCGTTGGTCTGCTTGCGGGTAGCGTCGGCACCGTCGTCGTCGCGTTGCTCGGTCTGGGCGCCAGCGCAGGGATATGGGTTACTCACCGGCGCTAGTGACTGCCTGACCAGCCGACCCGCGGCGAGCAAGCAGATCGCCCATCGCCGGCGGCCCCTGGTACGGCTGCCGCTGCGCCGCTGCCGGGGAGTCACCAGCCTCCGGTCTACCAGGCTGACCGGCGACGTTCGCCGCACCGTGGCGCATCGGCACGGCGAGCGGCACCGCCGCGCCCCCGCGAACCGCGGCGCGCTGGGTTGCCGATGTTTGGCAGTGACCGTCAGGAACGACAGCACCTCACATAGGCATCGGGCAACCGGCCGGCCGTACTTGACGACTGGCTCTGGCACCAGCGCGGAGGCATGGGCATGCGCGGCCGTTCACCCAGGGATGGGCAGCGGCTCCTGCGGCCAGTCGAGCACCTTGGCACCGAGCACCGCCGCCTGCAGCGTGAAACGGTGGGCGGGGTCGGCCGGGTTGTAGCCGGTCAATGCCTTCACCCGGTCCAGGCGGTAGGTGACGGTGCGTACCGACACGTGCAGCCGTTTGGCTGATTCGGTGGCCACGGTGCCCGTGGCGAAGTAGGCGTCCAGGGTGCCGAGCAGCGGTGCCGCGCCGCCGCGGGCCTGCGTCAGTGGGCTCAGTACGGCCTGCACCAGATCCACGATCGCGGGCTGATCGCGCAGCAGGACCCGGTAGATGAGCAGATCGTGGGCATTGATGACGGGAGTGTCCGCGTGCAGCCGGCCGGCCATGGCGAGCGCCTCGCGGGCCTCCTCGTAGGAGCGGGCGATGCCGTACAGGCCGGGGTGGGCTCGGCCGACCGCAACCCGCCAGGGTCCCCCGCGGGGCAGTCGGCTCAGCTCGCGGTGCATGAGTCGGCCGAGTTCGTTGCTCGCGTCCATCGCGGTCGACAGCCGGCCGGCCGCGGCGGTTTCGGCCGGCGCCAGGACCACGAGCAGGCCGTCCTTGGTCGCGACGAGAACGTCGCGATCGCCGAGCCGGTCGAACATGACCGCCTCCAGGGCGCTGATCGCCGCATCGGCGTCCGGTAGTCGCCGGCTCGGTGCGGCCAGCGCCACCTGATGGATTCGGGCGAGGTCCAGCCCGAACGGTTCCGCGCGTTCCACGAGGGCGCCGAGGTCGGAATCACCGCGCAGCAGATCGTCGATCAGTTCCCGGCGCAGCGTCTCCTCCCGCCGCACCAGGTCACGGCGTGCCACCGCGTAGCCCTCGGCGAGGGTCGCGACCGCCTTGTCGACGACCTGCAGAACGGCGGTCGCCGCCGCGCGTACTGCTTCCCGGTCACGGGAACGCACCACCATCGGTAGGTCCTGCCACAGCCGCCGCGCCGCGGACAGGTACAGCTGCACCACCCGTCCCGCGGAGATGCCCTGCTCGGCGGCGCGCCGGCCGAGCAGACCCACCGCGTCCAGTTCCCCACGCTTGGGCCGGCGTCCGTGCGTGGCCGCGTCGGCGAGCAGCGGTAGATAGTCGCCGAGCAACTCCACCGGGACCCCGCCGGAGTCGCGGCTGGCACCTTCAGCGACATCGACCAGCCACGCGTCCTCCGGCCCCGGCGCCGACGGCGGACGCCCGCTGCGCCGCTGAGTGCTGTCGGTCACCTCTGCCTCACCTTCCGAACCAGGGATGCCACGGCACCCCGTTCTGGTGCCCGGTGACCGTCGGAACCGAGCCAGGCTCGTTAGCTGTCAGCTGCGGCGGCATTGGATAGCCCACGATGACGCTTTGGGCTGCCTCCCGCGTTCATTGCCGATACTCGGCAGTCTAGGCCCCTCGTGTCTGTGCGCCGAGGCCCTCCCGTGACCGGGTCACGTCGGGCGACTATGGAGGCAAGCCCGGAGGTCACGCCACCCCGCTACCCAGTGCGGACGCCTCGGCGGTCTGTGCCGAGGTCGACCTTCCGGCAAGTGGTTGATCGATGGTCGAGCACGCCGTCTCAAGGCACCGATGTCGACGCCCGATCGGATAGGAGAACAACATGCGGTTCCGCAAGCCCCGACTGGTGTCGGTAGTCGCCGCAGGCACGGCTGTCCTCGTGCTGGCGGTGACGCTGCTCGTGAGCCGCGGCTTCCTCGATGCGCTGGTGCTGGTCCTCATCGTCGCCGCCTTGGCCGGCATGTACCGGCTGCGCCGGTACGCCCGCGCCGAATTGCTCTACCGCCGCACCGAGACGCGCCGGCAGGCGCCGCACACCGACATCGCATCCGAACCGGTCAGCAGTGGGTCCGCCGAGGACCAACGGCTACTCAACCGAATCTAGGTTCCATGCCGCACGACTGACCGACGCTCGAGTTCCGGGCCAGCCCGGACATGACCATGCGCTGCCGGCGTGGCCCCTCGACCACCAGCAGTCCAAGTCACTGACCAGGTTCAGAAGGCCGCCGCGCCGGCCAGGACTACCCCCTGCGGCACGGCACGATCGCGATAGGAGAGGAGCGACATGCCGCAGTGGCGTGTACGCGATGTCATGACCACCGAGGTGATCATTGCCCCCGACGACGCGTCGGTCGCGCAGATCGTCACCTTGCTCACCGAGCGCCAGATCAGCGCCGTACCGATCACCGACAGATTCCCGCTGCGATCGTGGTGAGCGTCGACGCCTCCCCGCCCAGCCTGCACGCCCTGGACTGGGCCGCCCGGGAGGCCGTCGCGTGGCACCGCCCGTTGCGGATCGCGCACACGTTCCCATGGCCGCTGACCAACGAACTGATGGGGGCCACCCGCGGTGGGCTCACCCGGCGCCGGACTCCGACACGCCGCCGAAAGGGTCCTGTCGGCCGCGGCCGATCGCGCCCGCGCCGCCGCACCCAGACTCGACATCATCACCGACCTGCCGGCGGACGTGCCCGCAGCGGCGCTGATCGACGCCTCCCACGACGCTGACCTGCTGGTCGTCGGCCACCGCGGCGATGTCCGATGACCCCGATATCAAGCACGACCGAGGACCTTGGGCCGTTCTGGGATGCCGACGCGGGAGCGCGCGGCTTGGGCCCCGACGACGCCTCGGACCGGCTGATCACCATAGCCGTGGGGCAAGGTGGTCAGGCGATCTGGCGAAGATCGTTGCCGTAGTCGAAGATAATCCGCATCCGTGCACCCAGCGCTTGTGCGTACCGGCTCAGGGTTGCCACCTCGTTCACGTCGAGGTCACCGTTCTCGATCTGGCTGATTCGACCTGGCGTGACGCCCATGACATCGGCTACCTGTCGCTGGGTCAGGCCCAGGCGCTTGCGCTCCTCGGCCAGGTGAAGGGCACTGGCCCACGCCTCGGTGCGCGCCCGTTCGGCGGCCAACGCGTCGTGGTCGCCGTCGTCGAGTTCGGTGCGGATGTCATCCCAGTCATGGAAATCGGTCATGATTGCGCCCTCCGCTTGCTTTCGAAGGCCAGCCAGCCCTCATAGGCGATCTCAGCGATCGGGATCGCTGTCTCGTACCACCGCGACCAGTCGCCCGCTTTGTTGCCGGCCACTAGGAGCACCGCCTGTGACCACGGATCAAAGGCGAACAACACCCGGATCGCCACGTCGCGACCAGATCGCGGCCGCAACTCCTTCAGGTTGCTGATGCTCGCTCCGTGCAACGTGTCCACCTACGGACGCCCGAGCCCAGGACCGACCTCGGCGAGCATATCGATCGCGACGTTGACCGATCGGTAGTGTTCCGCACCGGGTTTGACGGCGACATCGAAACCTGGGAGAAGATCTAGCTATAACGGCACCGAAGAAGTACCCGATGAGCTGCGTGAGCGTGCGACCCGGTGAGCTGCAGCGGGCGAATCAGATCCTGAAGTGTCGCCGAGCGCGGCTGGATGGTGCCCGCCTACACCCTCCCGCCCAAGGCCGATCACATCAAGATCATGCGCGCCCGGTGAAGCTGCCCCAGGACACACGCTCGTCGAGACCCTGGCCGACGACCTCGCGGCCGCCTGCAACGTACTGGCAGAGAAGGGCGGCCTGCACCCGCACGACCGCGGGCGGGTCAAGACCGGCACCGGGTACTGACGGCGGCCCTGTTCCCACCGTCCTGCCGCGAGGACTGGGCCCGACCAGGGGCAAACGAGTTCGACCCGGGGTCTTCGACGACGCAATCGGTCCCGCTGCATGCGCTGACCGATCAGCTCATGACGCGGCCGGCGTCGGCATCCGGATGCCACTCGGCTGGCACGCGGCGCGCAAGTTGAGCATGGGTGGGCGACATGCTAAAGAGTTTCGTCGAGTTCCCCCGTCGGCAGGCGCCCGCCGGTTTCAGCCTCGAACAGGTGCTCGCGAGGCTGCAGGCCGGAATGCCCAGCGCGTGAACGCGTCGACCTCCTCGCCGGCCGACGACATGGTCTGGGTGCCCGGCGGCACGTTCCGGATGGGATCCGACGACCATTACCCGGAGGAAACGCCCGCCCGGAATGTGGAGGTCGGTGGCCTCTGGGTGTGCCGGACCATGGTGACGAACGCCGCCTTCGCCGCGTTCGTCGCCGCGACCGGCTACCGGACGGTCGCTGGATCCGGCCGACTTCCCCGGCGCCCCGGCCGAGAACCTGGTGCCCGGTTCCATGGTGTTCGTTCGTACGCCCGGGGCCCGTCGACCTGCGTCACCTGAGCCAGTGGTGGGTGTGGACGCTGGGAGCGTCCTGGCGCCATCCGGAGGGACGGGGCAGTGACCTGCACGGCCGCGACGACCATCCCGTGGTGCACGTCGCGTACGAGGACGCCGAAGCCTACGCGGCCTGGGCCGGGCTGGCGCTGCCCACCGAGGCGCAGTGGGAGCACGCGGCCCGGGGCGGCATGGACGGGGCCACCTACACCTGGGGCAACCACCGTGAGACGCCCGAACGGCGACAGGCGAACTACTGGCACGGCGACTTCCCCTGGCGCGCCGAGAGCGGATACGGCCGCACCGCGCCGGTCGGTTCCTTTCCGCCCAACGGCTACGGACTGGCCGACATCGGTCTCCGCTGCGTCGCGCCGCCGCGCTGAACGCGCTCAGCTGCGGGTTCCGGCGGTGTCCTCGGTGTGGTACTCCGCGAGTAGGCGCTCCTCGGCCTTCTTCCTGGGGAAGAGGAAGAACACGATCACCGCGCCGACCAGGATCGCGCTGATCCCCGCGGTGTACGCCCAGTCGGCGCCGTCGAGGAACGACGCCTTCGCCGCGGCGACGATCTGGCTCGAGTACTGCGGGTACTGCTGGGCGGCGTCCGCGGCACTGGAGAAGGACTTGACGAGCTGGTTCTCCATGCTCGTGGAGATGTTCTGCCGATCCGGTGACGCCGCGACGCTGGCGGCGAAGGCGGTCGCGTACCCGGCCGAGAGCAACGCCCCGAAGACCGACTGGAGGATCGCGCCGCCGAGGTCCCGCTGCAGGTCAGCGGTGCCCGACGCCATCCCCGCGCGCTGCACCGGCACTGATCCGGTAAGCGAGTGAGACGCGGGCGTGCCCGCGAAACCCACGCCCGTTCCGATGAACACGTACGCGACGCCGACCTGCCAGTACGAGCTGCCCTCGTCCCACAGCAGCAGCATCCAGCCGAACGCGAGCAGCAGGAACACGTAGCCGATGAGCAGGGTGAACCTGGCTCCTCGAGTCTCGATGAGCCGTGCCGAACGTGGGGCCACGAGAACCATGAGGACCACGGCGGGCAGGAAGGCGGCGCCCGCCTCGAGCGTCGAGTAGCCGAGCACGTTCTGCAGGTACTGCTGGCTCACGAACGCCGAGCCCATCAGCGAACCGAATACGATGATCCCGGCGCACGCGGCCACCCAGAAGACGCGGCGCCCGGCGATGTGCAGGTCGTACAGCGGGTTCCTCGCCCGGCGCTGCCGAATGAGGAAACCGGCCAACGCGGCCAGCGCGACCGCGGCGCCGCCGAGCGCGAGAGTTCCCTTGTTCGGCACCGGCGCGAAGTTGATCGCGACAATGGCCGCACCGACCAGGATGACCGACAGGATGCCACCGACGTTGTCGACCGGATCCGAGGTCTCGTTGACGTGTCCCGGCACGGTGACGTAGGCCAGCAGCAGGGCCAGTACCGCGAGCGGCAGCGTGATCAGGAAGACCGATCCCCACCAGAAGTTCTGCAGCAGGGCGCCCGCGGCGAGCGGTCCGAGTGACGCGACGCCCCCGCCGATCGACGACCACAGCGCGATGGATGTGGTACGCCCGGGCCCGGACCACAACGCTGTGATCAAGGCGAGGGTCGTCGGGTACGCCATGCCAGCCGAGACCCCGCCGAGCACGCGCGCCAGGAACAGCACGCCATCGGAGGGCGCGTAGGCGGCCAGCAGGCAGGCGGGAATCGACAGGAGCATACCGAGGAGAAGCAGCAGCTTGCGCCCGTAGCGGTCGCCGATCGCGCCGAGGTAAAGGACGGAGGCCGCCAGCCCGAGCGAATAGCCGACCGCGATCAGATCCAGGGTGGTCTGCGAGGAGTCGAAGGCCCGGCCGATCGAGGGCAGGGCAACGTTGGCGACGGACAGGTTCAGGTTCGCGACCGCCGCCACGGTGATCAGCGAGAAGAGCACCAGGCCCGCCCGGGTCGGAGCCGTAGCGGGTGCTGAGCTACCGGTGACATCCGTGTTCGCGGACATGGCGGTCCTGCCCCTCCTCATGGGACTGTCGGTCTCAATCTGGCGTAATCGGCGAGTGCCCGTCTCCTCCCGCCCGGATGAGCGGCGGACCGCGGCCGTCCCGGACCCGAAGTCGCAACGGAGCTCGGAGCTCGGCCCGCCCCGTACACCTCCATCACCACCTGCCCGGGCGACACGAAGTCACCAACGGCGCAGGTGATGACGGATAGGCAGTCGTGACGGACCGCGGTGGCGACAAGTCCGTGCTGGTGAACGGCCTGAACAGCGCCCGACCGGCCGGATCGCACGATCAGTAACGGCCTTCCCGCAGGCGCCAGGTCAGCTCCGGCGCTTTCCTCAGTTCGGTCCTCCGAGATCGAGGTGACCACCGTACGGCCGGCCGCGGCGACCTCCGCCGCCGCCACGGCGACCGGGCGCAGTCCGTGCGCGAAGTGCTCGAGGTAGACCAGCAACAACAGCACACTGCAGCCGACGGCGACTCCGGCCACGGTGACGCCGAGGCTGGGGACGGAGTTCTCCTCGTCGCGGCGGAGCAACCCGTACGCGAACCCGAACGTGGCGGTGAGAGCCGCGAGCACGAGCTTCTGTGTCCGGTCGCGATACCAGAGGCGCATGAACCGCGGCGAGAGCGTTCCGGTGACCATCTGTACGACCAGGGCGCCACGGCGAGCGGCCCGTTCCCCCCGGCCAAGGCGTGGGACCTGCTCGGCTCGACCGCCTTCGCCGTCCTGTCGGACTACGCCGGACGGCTGGCCGATGCGGGGCGGACGGCTCCATCTCACCGGCGTCGACCCGGCGGTGCTGCATCAGCGTCGTCGCAATCGCACGGTCGAGCAGGTGGAAGGCGTACGGATCTTCGAAGCGGGCGACGTGGTCGGCGAGTCGAGCCTCGACGGTTATCACGCCGCCCGACGATGGCTCGCGACGCCCGGCTGATCCGGGTCATTTGCAGGCGGACAGTCCGTTGAGCACGCCGTTGCGGTAGGCCGCGATGCGATCGAACCCGGATGCCCCGGATCCGCCGGTGGCCCGGCCGAGGGCGAGCAGCGCGGCGACGGCCTCGTCGAGGTCGCCGGGCGACAACTGGGTGGTCTCGCTTTGCGTGTCGCGGTGGAGCAGGTCGTACGTCCAGGAGCCGTTGAGACAGTCGACCGCCAGCTGACCGGAACTGCTTTGGGTCGGCTGGCCGCGGCGATGCTGGACGGCACGCGCGTACAGGTCACCCAGCAGCAGTCCGACGGCGTTGTCGCCGAGCCGCTCGTACAGTGCTTGGAGCCGCTGGTCGTCGTAGGCGACGAAATCGCCTTCCGGGCAGTAGAAGGCCGCGCCGCCGGCGATGGCGTCGGTGCCCGGGCACGCGGGCGCCGAGGCCGGATCGAAGGGCTGCACCGTCAGCTCCTTCCACGGCTGGCCGGTGAGCTGCGGATACGCCTTGGCCCAGTATGCCTCCGCGTCCTTGATGAGGATGTGGATCGCCTCGTCGTACGGCAGGTTGCCACCCGTCGCGGCGTCCCCCTCCTGAGTGAACGGCACCTCGGTGATCGGCAGGTTGTCGGCGTTGTAACCGGCACACGTGGTGGCCCCGCTCTGCACACCGTCCTGAAGTGCCCGTATCCGGTCGAAGGCGTTGCCGTGGGCCCCTTCGTTCGTCGCGGACGTGCCCGGTTGATCACGCAGCTGCAGCATGCCGGCGAGCGCGTCGTCGATCTGCGCCGGCGCGATGCCCTTGAACGAGCCGGAGCGGCCGGCCATCGCGTCCGCGAGCCAGGCGCCGGCGAAGCAGTCGGCCTGCTGCTCAAGGACCACCGTGGGTTGATCCGGCACGCCCAGGCGGCGCTGGACGGCGTGTCCGTACTCATGGGCCATGACCAGCGCGACAAGCAGCTGGCCGAATGTGCTCTGCAGCTGCGGGATCAGTTTCTCGGCGTCCCACGCGATGAAGTCGCCGACCGGGCAGTAGAACGCGTTGGGCTGATAGACGCCCTCCTCGCCGCCGCAGCCCGGCGGCGGGGAGTTCCGGGTGTAGGGATGAAAGCCGCCCTGAATCGGCTGGAACGGCTTCCCGTCGCTGATCGTGGGGTAGGTGGCGGTCCAGTACCGTTCCACGTCGCTCAGCGCACGATCGACGACCTCCGCCGGCGAAAGGGACGCCAGCGGATTGGTCGCCCCGGACGGCGAGTCCTTCCCGCCGCCGCTGCATCCGGGGAGGAGGACCAGGACCACTGCTCCGGCGGCCAGCAAGGTCTTCACGCGGTGCCCGATCATCTGGTCTGTCCTCCAGTGTGAGCGACTTCTCAGCGTCGCAGCCCCGCACACCGGTCTCTTCATCCCGACGAGATGAGCCGATCGATCTACGACAATGCCACGTTGTGGGCATCCGACGACCGTCTTCAGGGGGAACTTGTGGTTGACGATCAGCACGCTGATGTCATCGTGATCGGCACCGGGGCCGGCGGGGGCACGCTCGCGCACCAGCTCGCCGACACCGGAAAGAACGTCATTCTGCTCGAACGTGGGGACTATCTGCCCCGCGAGCGGGACAACTGGGAATCCACCGCCGTCTTCGTCAAGGGCAAGTACCGCGCGCCCGAGTTCTGGCTCGACAAACACGGCCACGAGTTCCCGCCGGAGGCCAACTACTACGTGGGCGGCAACACCAAGTTCTACGGCGCCGCGCTCTTCCGGCTGCGGCCGGCGGACTTCGACGAGCTGCGCCACCATGGCGGCATCTCACCCGCCTGGCCGATCCGGTACGAGGATCTGGAGCCGTACTACACCGCGGCCGAGCACCTGTACCGGGTGCACGGCCGGCACGGTGAGGACCCGACCGAGGGACCGGCCAGCGAGGACTACGCGCTCCCGCCGGTGCAGCACGCGGCGCGCATCCAGCAGCTCAGCGACGACCTGGAGAAGCAGGGGTTGCACCCGTTCCACCTGCCGATCGGGGTGAACCTCAGTCAGGACGACCAGGGTGCCGCCGTGCATGGCAGCGCCTGCATCCGCTGCGATCGGGTCGACGGCTTCCCCTGTCTGCTGGGCGCCAAGTCCGACGCCGAAGTCATCTGCGTCGAGCCCGCGTTGACGCGCCCGAACGTGCGACTGATCACCAACGCGTACGTCGAACGGCTGGAGACCGACCCGGCCGGCCGGACGGTGTCCACGGTCGTCACCAAGCTCGGCGACGGCACGACCGCGCGGCTGAGCGCCGACATCGTCGTGGTCGCCTGCGGCGCGGTCAACTCGGCCGCGTTGCTGCTGCGCTCGGCCAGCGACCGGCATCCGGACGGCCTGGCCAACAGCTCCGGCGTGGTGGGCCGGTACTACATGCGGCACAACAACCTCGCGCTCATGGCGGTGTCGAAGGAGCCGAACCCGACCCGCTTCCAGAAGACGCTTGCCCTGCACGACTGGTATCTGGGTGCCGAAGACTGGGATTACCCGCTCGGCGGCATCCAGATGCTGGGCAAGTCCGACGCCGAGCAGATCAGGGCCAACGCGCCCCGGGTGGCCGGCAAGCTGTCGCCCGAGATGCCTTTCGAAGTGCTCGCACACCATGCCGTGGACTTCTGGCTCTGCGGGGAGGACCTTCCGCTGCCGGACAACCGCGTCACCCTCGACCGGGACGGCCGCATCACCCTGGCGCTGGACGAGCAGAACAACATCGAGGGGCTCAAGCGGCTGCGGCACAAGCTTCAGGGCATGCTCGGTCATCTCGGCATGCACAAGCACCGCCTGCTCGACCACAGCATTTACCTGCACAAGGGAATGCCGATCGGGGCGACCGCGCATCAGGCCGGCACCGTCCGGTTCGGCACCGACCCGCGCAGCTCAGCGCTCGACCCGTTCTGCAAAGCTCACGACCTGGACAACCTGTACGTGGTCGACACCAGCTTCTTCCCGAGCATCGGCGCCGTGAACCCGTCACTCACGGCCATCGCCAACGCACTACGCGTCGGCGACCACCTGGCCGGGCGGCTCGGCTGACGGCTCGCGGGACGTGGTGGGATCCTCGCCCATCACGTCCCGTTGGTCCAGGACGAAGAGCAGGGTGAGCGCCGGCCCGACGGTGAGCAGCGCCACCAGTGAGCAGCCGACGAGCCACTTCAGCGTGAGCGGGGCGCCGGCACCGTCGCTGATCGTCAATGAGAACGGCAGCAGGTACGGATACTGGGCGGCGCCCCACGCCGCGACCAGGGCGGCGACCCCGGCCGCGGCCACCAGCCGCAGCCCGCGGACCACCCCGCGCGCGGCGAGCCAGAAGGTCGCCGCGAGCGCCACCACGCCGAGCAGGAGCAACGGCCAGCTACGGCCGGTCACCCGGTCGAACATCGTCCGCTGGTCGGCGAGCAACGCGCCGAGCGCGGCCGCGCCCGCGACCAGCCCGCAGCCGCCGGCCACCAGCGCCCGAATCCGGAAATAGTCCTGCAGGTCGGGCGCGCCGCGACGGCGTGACTCGGCCACGAGGTACACCGCCGACAGGAACGCGCCGGTCAGCAGCACGAGCAGGCCGGTGGCCAGCGACGTCGGGTTGAACCAGCTGGTCAGCTCGTTGCCGGCGGCGTTGCCCTCGGGCACACGGGCGGTCAGCAGGCCGCCGAGCGTGGCGCCCAGGAAGAACGGGGTGAGCACCGATCCGACGCCGAACAGGTAGCCGGCCACGTGCCGGGCACCCGCCCGGGCGGCGTCCTTGCGCATGGCGAAGCTCGCCGCCCGCAACACGATGCCGAGCAGGGCCAGCGCCAGCGGGATGAACAGCGTCGTCGTGATCGACGCGAACGCCGGCCCGAAGGCCGTCCAGCTCAGGATCAACAAGAAGATCAGCCAGACGTGGTTGGCCTCCCAGACCGGCGTGACCGCGGCGTCGATCAGCTCCCGCGGCCGGCGTCCGCGCTCGCGGCCGCCGGCGGTCAGGTCCCAGAACCCGGCGCCATAGTCGGCGATTCCCGTACAGGCGTACACGATGATCGCCAGTAACAACAGCCCGGCGACGACCTCGGCAGTGGTCATGAGGTGATCTCCTCGGAGTCGGCCAGCCGTGGCGACACGCCCGGCCGCGGCCCGTACGGTGCGGTCTCGTCGAGTGGCTCATCCTGCCGCCGCCATCGGCGCGTCATGGCTCGCAGGACCATGACCGTGCCGGTGCCCAGTACGAGGTAGAGCACCACCACGACCGTGAAGGTGGCCCAGAGCCCGGCGGGCGCGGTGTCGGTGACCGCGTCCGAGGTCCGCAGGACGTTGTAGACGATCCACGGCTGCCGGCCGACCTCGGTGACGATCCAGCCCGCCTCGACCGCGACGATCGTCAAGAAGCCGGCCGCGGCCGCGGCGATCAGGAAGATCCGTGAGGACGGCACCTCGCGGCGCCGCCAGTAGGCGATCGCGAACCAGATGACCAGCAGGAGCAACAGGGTGGCGATGCCGACCATGATGTCGAAGGCCCAGTGCACGATGGTGACATTCGAGGGGTGGTTCTCGACCGGGATGTCCGCCAGCCCCTGGACGTAGGTGTCGCGGCTGCCGCCCGCGAGGAACGAGTCGAGGCCCGGGATGCTGATGCCGCCGTTCACCGTGTTGGTCGCGCTGTCGTACCGGCCGAAGAGGATCTCGGGCTGATCCGTGCCGGACTGGATGACCACCTCCATCGCGGCGAACTTGGCCGGCTGGTCCCTGAACACCGCGCGCGCCGTCGTGTCGCCGACGGCGAACTGCACCGGCGTGAGCACCGCGGCGACCGTGAACGGGATCAGGAAGCCCAGCCGGTGATAGCGGTCCCGCCGGCCGCGCAGCCAGCCCACGGCGTAGACCGCCGCCACAGTGAATCCGGCCGCCATGTACATCGCGACGACGAAGTGGCCGAATTCGTACGGAAGGGCTTTGTTGAAGATGACGCTCAGTGGGTCCACGTCGGTGGGCGTGCCGTCCGGGCCGATGGTGAAGCCCGCGGGCGTGTTCATCCAGGCGTTGGCCGAGATGATGGAGAGCGCGCCGACCAGAGCGATGAACGGGATCGGCAGGCCGAGCCAGAAGTGCGTCCAGGGCTTGAGCCGGCGCCATCCGTAGATGTAGATGGCGACGAGGATCGCCTCGAGGAAGAACCCGATGCCCTCCACGGCGAACGGAATGCCGAAGACGTCGCCGAACCGGCCGGTCAGCCCCGGCCAGAGCAGGCCCATCTCGAAGGAGAGGACGGTGCCCGACGCCGCGCCCACGGCGAAGAGCAGGGCCGCCGCGTGCGACCAGCGGCGGGCCAGCTTGAGCGCCGCGGCGTCGTTGCGTTTCAGGCCCTTGTAGTTGGCGATGAGCATCAGCGCGGGCAGGGCCACGCCCATCGGGACCAGAACGATGTGGAACATCAGGGTGAATGCCATCTGCTCGCGCGCGGGCAGCAGTTGCGCCGGCGAGGCGAGCGGAATGTCACTGATCATCGCGTCCAGGCAATGTTTGGTCACCACATCACCGTCGAGTTAGTCAGCCGGGCGGCCATCCTTCCCACAGGATGAATGCTGGGCTGATTCACGCGCTCGGATCGGGCTGATCCACGCGCTCGGATCGGGCTGATTCACGCGCTCGGATGGGGCTGATTCACCCATCGCGGATGAGGTGTCGCCGACGCGCGACGCGCGAGGCTCGCGCCAACAGCCCCCGCATTCTGACGGCGGCGGCGGAACGCCGTGGGAGGAATCGCATGTCGGGCACTGCCGAGGTCATCATCGTGGGTGGCGGATTCGCCGGAATCGCCTGTGCGAAACGGCTGGCCACCGAGCCCCGCGCGCACGTGACACTGCTCGACCGCACCGGTTACCACCAGTTCCAGCCACTGCTCTACCAGGTCGCGACGGCCGAGCTCGCAGCGGCGGACATCCGCTTCGACCTGTCGTCCATGTTCCGGCGGCATACCAACATCGACGTACGCGCGGCCGAAGCGGCCGAAGTCGTCTCGGTCGACCCTGGCCCCCGGGTACTGAGCCTCGCCGACGGCACCACCCTCGCGGCGGACGCCCTGGTTCTCGGCGTCGGCGCCCAGCCCAACTTCTTCCACACCCCCGGGGCCGACGAGTACGCCATTCCGCTGTACAGCCTCGACGACGCCGAACGCGTCCGGCACCGGCTGCTGGAGCTCTTCCGCGACGCGGCCGAGAAGCCCGAGCGGGCCGACGACGGCACGCTGACCTTCGTGATCGTCGGAGCCGGTCCCACCGGGGTGGAAACCGCGGGCGCCGTCGCCGAGCTGGTCCACAACGTGATGCCGCACGTCTATCCGCACCTCGCCACGGCCGGCGCCAAGGTGATCCTGGTGGACCTCGGGCACACCGTCCTCGGCGCCTTCTCCGACGAGGCCCACGTCTACGCGGTGAAGCAGCTGCACCGCCGCGGCGTCGAGCTGCGCCTCGGCGTCTCGGTGACGAAGGTCGAGGAGGACCGGCTCACACTCGGCGACGGGACGACGATCAAAACCCATCTCGTGGTGTGGGGTGGCGGCGAGATGGCCGCGCCGCTCGCCTTCCGGTCCGGGCTCGCCCAGGGCCGCGGCGGGCGCATCGACGTCCGGCCCGATCTGACCGTGGAGGGATTCCCCGGGGTGTACGCGCTGGGCGACGTCGCCAACATTCCCGGCCCCGACGGCGAGGTCCTGTCCCAGCTCGGCAGCGTCGCCCAGCAAGCCGGCCGCTGGGCGGGCGGCAACATCATCGCCGACCTGGAGGGTGGCGGCCGACGGCCGTTCCACTACCACGACAAGGGAATCATGGCGATGATCGGCCGCAGGGCGGCGATCGCCGAGCTCGGCACGCACCGGCACGAGTTGCACGGGCGGATCGCGTTCGCCGCCTGGCTGGGGGTCCACGCTGAGCTGCTGGCCAACGCCGGCGCGGAGGTGAAGGCGTTCCTCGCCTGGGCCGAAGAATTCTACGTACGGCCGGCGCACCGCTCGGCAGCGTTGCTCGACCCGGGGACGGTCGATACCCCTCGGATCGACTGGAGCAGTCCTGAGTGAGGAGAAGACCCATGTCAGGGAACCCCGCGGACGTCCTGGTCATTTTCGGCATCACCGGCGACCTGGCGAAGGTGATGACCTTCCGATCGCTGTACCGGCTCGAGGGACGCGGATTGCTGTCGTGCCCGATCGTCGGGGTGGCCGTCAACGACTGGAGTCAGGACGACCTGGTCCAGCATGCCCGTGCGGCGATCGAGGCGGCGGGCGAGAAGATCGACGACGGTGTGTTCCAGTCCCTCGCCGCGCGGATGAGCTACCTGAGCGGCGACTTCGGTGACCAGGCCACCTACCGGAACGTGTCCGGCGCGATCGGTGACGCCGCCACTCCCGTGTTCTACCTCGAGATACCTCCGTTCCTGTTCGGCCGGGTCACGCAAGGCCTGGCCGACGCCGGGCTGATCCGGAACGGGCGGGTCGTGGTGGAGAAGCCGTTCGGTCACGACCTGGAGTCGGCACGGGCGCTCGCCGCCGAGATGCACGAACACCTCGAGGAGAAGCAGCTCTACCGTATCGATCACTTCCTCGGCAAGATGGGGCTGGACGAGCTGCTCTACCTCCGGTTCGCTAACACCATGCTCGAGCCGATCTGGAACCGCAACTACGTGGAGTCGGTCCAGATCACGATGGCGGAGAACTTCGGGGTCTCCGACCGCGGGCACTTCTACGACGCGATCGGCGCGCTGCGCGACGTCGTGGTCAACCACCTCATGCAGGTCGTCTCCGCGGGGTCGATGGAGGCGCCCGCCGGTCGCGACACCGACACGGTCAAGAACGCTCAGGTGGCGGTCTGGAAGGCGACCGCCGAGGCCGACCCCGCGCACTACGTGCGCGGTCAGTTCGCCGGATACCTCGATGTTCCGGGCGTCAAGGCGGACTCGACCACCGAGACGTACGCCGCACTGCGCCTCGACATCGACAACTGGCGCTGGTCGGGGGTGCCGTTCTTCATCCGCACCGGCAAGCTCCTGCCGGCCACACAGACCGAGTTCCGCCTGGTGTTCAAGCGTCCCCCGCGGCTCGGCCTGCAGTTGCCCGGCGCTCGCCGGCCCGGACAGAACGACCTGGTCATCAAGCTCGATCCGTCGACCGGGATCCGCCTCCAGCTCGACGCACGCCGATCGGGCTCGCTCAGCCCGGAGGAGATCTCCCTCGACATGGAGTTCGCTCAGGAGGGCGGCGAGGGCCCGACCCCGTACGAGGTGCTGCTCGAGGCCGCGATGGTGGGCAACAACCTCCGATTCACCCGCCAGGACGGCGTCGAGGAGACGTGGCGGATCATGCAACCGCTGCTGACCTCCCCACCGCCGGTCACCGGGTACCAGCCGGGGTCATGGGGACCGGCGTCCGCTGACACGCTGCTGGCCGACTTCGGCGGCTGGCGTGCCCCGTGGATAGCGTGACAGCGCGTCAGCGGATCCGGGCTGAGCAACGGAGCGGTAATGGCGTCAAGAGTGCGTCCAGTGCCGGGCGATCAGCTGGCGGTGCCAGCGCAACAGTGCCACCGGGATGACGAAGAAGATCGGCCAGCGTTGTACCTGCCGGAAATGCATCCGTGCTGGTCAGCGGGTGTTTCAGCAGGGAAGGGCGATCTTGGTTGGTCGGGTCCGGTGTCCTGATGGGTCTCGCCGTCGGTGGGCTACGCGATGATGCCTTCTGATGCTGCTGCTGCGACTGGCGTACCTGGGTATCACCAACGCGTTCGCGTTGCTGCGGGCTACTGCCGGGCGGTGACCGGGACAAAGACACGGAAATCCTCGCCCTGCGACACCAGCTCGCGGTGCTGCACCGCCAGCTCGGCGAGCAGCGGGTCCGGTTCGAGCCGGCCGATCGGGCGTGGCTGGCCGCGTTGCTCAGCACGCTGCCCAGGCCCAGCCTGTACCGCCTACGGCTGTTGGTGCGACCCGACACTGTGCTGCGCTGGCACCGTGACCTTCATGCCCGCTGCCACGGGCAGCGTCGCGGCCCCGGCGGCGGGGCCGGCCACGCACCATCGGCTCGGTCCGCGCGCTGGTGCTGCGCCTGGTTCGAGAGAACCCGTCGCGGGGATACCGGCGGGTGCACGGGGAACCGCTCACCCTCGGGGTGAACATCGCCGCGTCCACGGTCTGGGAGATCCTGCACGAGGCGGGGATCGATCCGGCCCCGGACCGGGCCGCCACGACCCGGACGCAGTTCCTGCGTTCGCAGGCCGAGGCGTTGTTGGCCGCGGACTTCCTCGAGACGATCACGCCGACCGGCGCCAGGCTGTACATCCTCGCAGTCATCGAGCATGCCAGCCGCCGTATCCGGGTCCTCGGTGCCACCGCGCACCCGAGTGCGACCTGGCTACTACGACCGACCAGACACGCCAACATGATCGCCGTCATCCACAGGTATTGACAATTGCTCCCACCTCCCGTGCTGATAGGACGACACCAGCAACGGCCTGCACAGTCATTCAGAGCGGCGCGCCTCCGCGTCGATTTCGATCTTCATGCGGGGATCCGCCAGGCCGCATTGGTACATCGTGATGGCCGGCTTGACGTCCCCGAAGTAGCGGCGCAGGACCGGCCAGCACGGCTCGAAGTCCGCTCGGTCAGGCAGGAGGTAATTAACGCGCACCACGTCTGCGAAGGTGCATCCTGCCTCAGTGAGAGTGGCCTCGATGTTGCGCAGGCACTGCTCGACCTGCTCCACGACATCTTCCGGGATCGTCATCGTGGAATAGTCGAATCCACCGGTACCCGAGACAAACACTCGATCGCCGTCGACCACGGCCCGGGCATACCCGACCCGTTCCTCGAAGGTGGATCCACTACTGATCACGCGTCGATTTGTCATAGGCCCATAATAGCGGGGCCCGACAGTTCGGCAACATGCCTGGCCCACTTTCTGCTTCGAATCTATAAGTGATGGCGAGGAGATCCCGGTCGGGCCAAGTATATGATCGGCCAGTCCGACTCAGGCATCTCTCGATCAGAGATTGCCGGTCCTGGATCACCGTCATCAATAGATTCACGATCGGCCGATGGTTCACGGTGATGACCGCGAAGCCGATAAGGGCGATGTGATCATCGAATAGGCCTGGGGCACCTCCGGTTACGGGATAACGGCACGTGCCGGCCGGGTCCGGGGTCGGTGCGATGAGATCGCACCGGGGCCTCTGATGCTTGCGTGCCATCCTGAAGGACCCCCAATGCACGGCCGGCTCGAGATCTTCGCAGCCCAATTCGTAGTTCCGGGTGAAGGTCGGAACCGCAGGGGTCGCTTCGACGGTCAGATAGGCGACCATCGCACATCATCTTCTTCTGAGACTCGGGCCCGGCCCGGCTTGCCCCGAAGCCAGGGTTCAGCGAGACCGCACCTGGATCGCCGCCGTCGGGAACCGCGTCGCCGACCAGAAGCCCTGCTACTCCGGAAACACCAACGCCACGGCGTGAACGTGCAGGTCATCGTCGACGCCGCCGGCCGACTCGTCTGGGCGTCCCCAGTTTGTTGCGAACATCCACGGTTTCGAGGCCACCGGGGAATTGTCCCTTCCACCCGGCTTCAGGGCTAAGTGAAGGGTTCCCTGCCTGGGGCCCACGTCCAAGGCTCCGGCGCGTTTCTCATTCAGACGGAAACGGACGCTTCGAAACGGCCGTAGCATTGGCCTAACCCCGAGCGACGAGTTTGGAGCGGGTCGTGTGGGGCTGCTACCCGGTCAGGAAGCGGTGGATGGCGGGTGCGTCGTAAGCATTCTCCCAGTGCTCGACGATCAGACCGTCGCGGAAGCGCCAAAGCCCGCAGAAGGGCATGCCGAAGGCGCGGCCGTTGCGGTGGACGCGCAGGACGCCGAGGACAGCCCCGAAGTGGTCGTTGGCGACAATGTGCTCGACGTCCATGATGAGGGTGCCGCCAGTCAGCCGGATCAGGTCGTGTTCCTTGGCGACGACGGCGTGCTTGCCGATGTAGTCTCCCTCGCCGGTCGCGCGCTCGGCCGGGTGAAGGACCACGTCATCACTGGCGTAGTCCTCGATCCGGGTGAGATCGGCGTAGATAGCGCGGAGAGTTTCAACGTTGGGGTGGGTGGTAGGAGCGGAGGCGGTCATTGCTTCTCCCTGGCCGGGTGGACGGTGTCGGGCAATGCAGGGCTAGACGGCTCCGGGCCGCCACATCAAGATCCCGGAGCCGTCGACGATGTCGGTCAGCTCTTTGATCTCGGTCTCGCCGAGACTGATGCCGGCCGCTTGCATGTTCTCCTCGAGGTGAGCGACCGAGGAGGTGCCGGGGATCAGGACGAGGTTCGGGGAGTGATGCAGTAGCCAGGCGATAGCGAGCTGGGCAGGAGTGGCCTGGTGCCGGCGGGCGACCCTTGCCAGGATGCCGTCCGGCTTGGCGAGAGCGCCGAGCCCCAGGGGAAAGAAGGGAATGAAAGCGATGTCATGCTGCTCGGCGTAGCGCAGCACGTCCTCGCTACTGCGGTCGGCGAGGTTGTAGAGGTTCTCCACCGCGACGATGTCGATGATTCCGCGCGCTTCGGCGAGCTGGTCGACGACGACTCCCGGTTGGCCGGACAGCCCGATGTGGCGGATCTTGCCCTCTTCCTGAAGTCGCGCGAGTGCGCCGAGCTGGTCGGCGAGCGGCACCGCTGGATCGATGCTGTGGAGTTCGTAGAGGTCGATACGCTCGAGTCCCAGATTGCGCAGGCTCATCTCGACCTGTTGACGCAGGTACTCAGGGCGACCGCAGGGGACGATGTAGGGGCGAGCATTGCCGCGGCTCCAGTCCTGCGGGCCGGAACGCAACATCCCACCCTTCGTGGCGATCACCAGATCCTCGGGGTAAGGGTGCAACGCCTGGCGGATCAGCTGTTCGTTCGTGTCGGGGCCGTAGGAATCCGCGGTGTCGATGAAGTTGACCCCGAGATCGACGGCGCGGCGAAGCAGCCGGACCGCCTCGTCCGGGTCCGCCGGCGGGCCCCAATAGCCTGGCCCGGTGAGGTGTATGGCGCCGTAGCCGAGGCGACGTACGGTCAGGTCCTTGCCGATGCTTAAGGTTGGTGAGATCACTGGCGACATCGTGGTCATCGAAGACTTCCTTGCCTCTCATGGGGCCGACGGAGCTGTCGAACGAGTTTCTGGGTAAGACACTCGTCGCCGTCGAAGGCGGACGATCTCGAAACCCTTTCGAGTGGATCAGCCGACGGCCGGGGGGCCGTGATTCCTCAGCGGGCCACGGGGAACTGACACATGCTTGCCGCGCGTCTCTTGCCGTGGAGGTGCTGATGCGTCACGGTCGGGCCTCAGGGTGCGTTGGCCTCCGTCCGAACCCGGCGGGAGCTGCTCGTTCGCAGGGTAGGGGTGCGGCCGTGGCCCGACGGATGGCCGACCCACGTGCCAGTGGCCATTTCGGCGGTGATACCAGGGCCGAATCCGGCGATCACACCCCGTCCCTTATCTTCAACGCCGCCCTCGGCAAAGAGCCGGTCCATGGCGTCGAGCACAACGGCACTCGCGATGTTTCCGTACTCGGTGAGCGTGGTCCTGCTATGCCGGAATGCGTGACTGTCGACCTCGAGGAACCTGCACAGGTCGTCGAGGATGCGCGGGCCACCGGCGTGGATGATGTAGAAGGCGAGCTTGGAGACGTCCCAGCCCTGCTTCTCCACCAGGCTGCGCAGAACGGGGGCGAGCGGTTCCATAGTGGTCGGTACCCGCTTGTCCAGCTGGAAGTGGAAGCCGGTCGACTTGACGGAGTAAGCGATCCAGTCCTCGGTGTTTGGAATGAGGTAGCAGCCGTTGCTTTCCAAAGCCATTCCGGTGCCCCCTGACCCGCGGACCACGGCCGCGCCGACCGCATCGCCGAACAGGCCGTCGGACAGCAGGGAGCCCACGTCATCGTCCGGGGGTTGGTAGCACAACGAGCAGAACTCGCAGGACACGATCAGCACGTTCGCGTTCGGGTGCGCCACGCAGAAATCGTGAGCACGATTGATCGCCGCACCGCCTGCCGCGCAACCCAGCTGAGCAATCGGGATCTGCCGAGTATCGAGGCGAAACCCCAGGGTATTGATCAGCCAAGCGGTCAGCGACGGCATCATGAACCCGGTGCACGAGACATAGATGATCGCATCGATGTCGGACTCGTTGAGTTCGGCATTCTTGAGTGCTTTCCGGATCACCTCGGGAACACGCGCCTTCGCGTGCTCCTCATAAATTCGATTGCGGACCTCGAAGCCGGGATGCTGTAGCGTCTCCTCGATCGGCCTGATGATGTGACGCTTCCGCACGCCGGTATTTTTGACCAGTCGCAGGACAAGCGGCAGGCGCGGGTTGTCGGAATGCAGTCGACGCGCAATTTCGAGGGTCTCCTCCTGCGTGATGACGTGCTCGGGGACCTGCACAACGGGTCGACACAGAATAGGCATGAGGTCATCTCCGAGGTCATGGCTGTAGTGACGGCAATTGCTGTCCAATAGATGTGTACATCGCGATGCCAGTTGCCAGCTGTTACCTGGTGAATCAGGGAACACTCATTCAGTCATTACGGGGGCGGCCGAGCTTCGAGAACTCCCCGATCACTCTTCAGTGTGCGATCGCACGACTGTGATCATGCTGCGATGCAATCTCGAGGTTAGCCCGGAGACGCACCCGGTCCGTGGTCAGCTCGGCTACGGAGCCGACGCCGAGTAGCTGCATGGTTCGGCGCATCTCCTGTTCGAGGATGTCTGCGACCCGCTGTACGCCGCATTGCCCTCCGGCCATCAGCCCATAGAGGTAGGCCCTGCCGACCAGACAGGCTCGTGCGCCGAGTGCCACTGCGGCGACCACGTCGGCGCCGCTCATGATCCCGCCGTCGATGTACACCTCCGCTCGGTCACCCACCGCTGCAACCACAGCGGGCAACTGTTCCAGGGGTGCTGGGGTCCGGTCGAGCTGCCGGCCGCCGTGGTTGGAAACGACAACGGCATTCGCGCCGGCGTCCACGAGCGCTTCTGCATTCCTGACCGTCTGCACGCCCTTCACGATCAGCGGCCCAGTCCACGCTTGCCGCAACCACCGCACGTCATCCATAGCCGCTGCCGGGTTGGAGATCCGGTTGGCCAGTTCGCCGACCGTGCCATCCCATCGCCGCAGCGAGGCGAACTCCAACGGCTCGGTGGTGAGGAAGTTGAACCACCAGGCCGGGTGCAGGGCAGCGTCCGCGATCGTGCGTAAGGTGAGGGACGGCGGGATGGTCAGGCCGTTGTGGACGTCTCGGAGGCGCTGGCCGGCGACCGGTGTGTCGACGGTGACGACCAGCGCCTCGCAGCCCGCGGCCTGAGCCCGGGCGAGGAGGTCGCGGTTCCTCGCACGGTCGCGCCACAAGGAAAGCTGGAACCATCGGCGTGCGTGTGGGGTGGCGGCCGCCAGTGCCTCCAGCGAGGTCGTTCCCATGACAGACAGAGCGTGGGGGATGCCCACTCGGTCGGCCACCCGCGCCACCGCCAGCTCGCCCTCGTGGTGCATCATCCGGGTAAAGCCGGTGGGGGCGAAGACGAGCGGCATCTCGGCGCGACGGCCGAGGATGGTCGTCGAGGTATCCACACCGAAGACGTCCTGCAGAATGCTCGGCAGGAACTCGACCCGGGCGAATGCCTCCCGCGACCGTCGTAGGCTGATCTCCTGCTCTGCTGCGCCGTCCGTGTAGTCGAACACCGCGCGCGGCGTCCTGCGCCGTGCAATTCTGCGGAGATCGGCTACCGTGACAGCCCTGGCGAGCCGCCGCTCGGTGGGATCGAGCTCTGCTCGCCCCGTGCGCAGCAAAGGCCGCAACTCGGACCAGCGCGGCATCCGACGGCGCGTCATAGGACTCCTTCCACTTCCACACGTCTGCGGTTACCCGACCTGCGCGCTTGCCTCAGGCGGGGGTCGTCGGGATGGGCAGTCGGGTCAGTGCGTCGCTCAGGACGTCGTCGGCGAGTTCGAAGTCGACGATGCGGC
>CBIHNN010000071.1:0-25390 GCA_966211315.1 uncultured Micromonosporaceae bacterium
GCGTCGGGGCGGGCGCCCCGCGCCGCCGCGGGCCGGCGCCCGCCCGGCGGGGGGGGGCGGGGCCGGGGGGGGGGGGGCCCGCGGCCCCCCCGGCCCCGCCACAACGCCCGCTCCGGTTCCGGCACGTCCGAGGGTACGCGGTGCCGAACGTCCAGCAGTGATCCCGGGTAGTCGTCGCTGATGGCCGATATCCGGCCGACCCCGGCCATCCGCAGCAGCAGCGCCAGCGGCAGCGGCGACTGGTGGAACGACGTGAACACGACGGCCTCGTCGGCGTCCAGCCGCCCGACCAGCTCGTCCATGTCGGTGCGCCGGACCGGCCCGGGTTGCGGATCGATCCACGGCAGCCGGTGCTCGACCAGCTCGTCGACCCCGGGAAGCAGCTCGGCGGCGGCCCGCCCGCGTGGTCCACACAGGAGCGTGACGTGCTCGGCGTACGCCGCGACCGCCCGGATCGCCGGGCCCGTCAACAGCACGTCGCCCGCCGAGTCCGGCCGCGCGACGAGCACCCGCCGGGCCCGGTGCGGTGTTCCCTCGACGGATGACTGGCGGCGCAGGATCTCGTCCACGGCGGACGGCAGATCCGCGGCGACGTTCGGCGCGGCGGCCACCTCGCCGGGCAGCGTCACCGGCGTGGGAACGAGGAACGCGGCCGCACCGGCGGCGAGCGCCGCGGTGATGTCCCGCCCGATGTCACCGACCACGACGCAGTCGCGCGCCTCGGTGCCGAGCGCCGCGGCGGCCGCGTGGATCATGCCCGGGGCGGGCTTGCGGCACCGGCACCCGGCCGCATCGTCATGCGGGCACACCTGCCAGACGTCGAACGGGCCGAGGAGCTCGTCGACGCGCCGGTTCACCGCGTCGACCTGGTCGGCGGTGAGCAGCCCGCGGGCGATCCCGGATTGGTTCGAGACCACACCGAGCCTCAGCCCGGCCCGCCTCAGCCGGTCGAGGGCCTCGCGGGCCCCGTCGACGGGCCGGACCATGGCCGGGTCGCCGTTGTACGGCACGTCGTGCACGAGGGTGCCGTCGCGGTCGAAGAGGACTGCGTCATAGAGGCGCCCGGCTGTCGTCATCGTGCCGAGCAGCCCTGGTACGGAGCAGGTGGACGTCATCTACCGCCACCCTTCGCCACGATGGTGTCGCGATGCGCGATGCGCGATGTCGGTCCGCGGGGTGTCGCGGTGTGCGGTGCCGAGCTGGGCGGTGCCGGGCTGGGTGGCGGTGCCGGGCTGGGCGGCGGCGTCGGGCTCGGCGGCGTTGCGGTGCCGCCACCAGCCGCGCAGCCAGTGGGCCACGGCGAGCGGAGGGATGATCACGCTGGTGGCGACCATGGTGGTGACCTCGGCGCGGGTCCGCGGCCCTGGAGCGATCCGGGCTGCCGCGAATTCGGCCGTGCCCGCCAGCCAGACGGCCCCGGCCACCGCGCAGGCCATCGCGGCGATGCGGCGACGGCCCGGCCCGGCCCCGTCCGGTCCGGTGCGGCCGGATGCGGCGCGGGCCAGTTCCGCACAGGCCAGTTCCGCACAGGCCAGTTCCGCACAGGCCAGGCCCGCGCCGGCCATGGCGGTGATGCCCGCGACCGTGACGGCGACGTGCCGGCTCCGACGGCCCGGTGGAACCTGAAGGAGATCGCGCCAGCGGCGGCCGTACAGGCGGCGCAGGAGGGCGTCGTCGGCGTTGCCCCGCTGCGTACGCACGCTGACCCAGCGGTCCTCCGGCCGGACCGGGTGGGTCACCGTACGGGTCCCGTGGATCAGCCGCCAGCCCGCCGTGCGTATCCGGTACGCGATCTCGGCGTCCTCGCGGAACGCGCGCCGGAACCGTTCGTCGAAGCCGCCGACGGCTTCCAGCGCGGCCCGCCGGTACGCCATGTCGGCCGTGATCCACGCCCCGTCGGCGAGCCCGGCGGTGACGCGCTCCCAGTCGGTGGGGCGCCGCTCGGCGGGCAGCGGAACCCGGAGCCGCCCCTGCACACCGCCCACGTCGGCCGCGACGGCGAGGTCGGCGTCGAGCCGTGCGAACCATTCCTCGTCCGGGACGACGTCGTCGTCGAGGAACGCCACCCAGTCGTAGCGGGCGGCCCGCCAGCCGGTGTTGCGGGCGGCTGCGGGCCCGGCGGCCGGTCCGGTGAGGACCTTCACGTGACGGGGGACGGTGAGCGGCGGCGCGGGCCACGGCCGGTCGTCGACGACGAGCACCTCGGCGTCGTGGGGAAGTGCCAGGGCGTTGAGGAGCACGCCCAGGCTCGGCCGACCGAGCGTGGGAACGACGATCGAGATCATGTGTATGCCACCGAACGGTGAACCGCGAAGGGGCCCATGGCCAGCAGATCCACGGGCGCGGAACCGAACAGCTCCATCGCCTCGCGCGGGGTGTCGACCATCGGCCGCCCGGCCGTGTTCAGCGACGTGTTCACCACCACGGGCAGCCCGGTGAGCCGTTCGAACTCGGCGAGCATCTCCGCGACGAGGGGCTCCGTCCCGGCGTGCACCGTCTGCACCCGGGCGGTCCCGTCGACGTGCACGACCGCCGGGATGCGGTCCTTCCACGCCGGCTTCACCCGATGCACGAACAGCATGTACGGGCTCGGGTAGACCCCGTCGAAGATGTCGGCGAACCGTTCCGCGCGGACCATCGGGGCGATCGGCCGGAACTGCTCACGGCCCTTCACGTCGTTCATCCGGGCCGTCGTGTCGGCGTCACCGGGGTGGGCGAGCAGCGAACGGTGCCCGAGGGCGCGAGGGCCGTACTCGCTGCGGCCCTGGTACCAGGCGACGATGCCGTTGCGGGCGAGCACCCGGGCGGCCTCCGCGGCGATCGATGCCGGCCGGGTGTACGGCAGCGCCGCCCGCCTGAGCTCGGCCTCCAGTTCCTCATCGGACCAGCCCCGCCCCAGATCGGCCCCGGCCATCGGCCGCACGGATCCGGACAGGTGCAGCGCGGCACCGAGCGCCGTCCCCGAGTCACCGGCGGCCGGCTGTACCCACACGTGGTCGAAGGGGCCCTCGGCGGCGATCCGCGCGTTCGCGACTCAGTTCAGGGCGGTCCCGCCCGCCAGTGACAGCGACCGGGCCCCGCCCGACGCGTCGTACGTCCAGCGGGCCAGGTCGAGCATGACCTCCTCGAGCCGGGTCTGGACGCTGGACGCCAGGTCCGCGTGCGCGTCGGTCAACTCGCCGTCGGCCGGCTTCGCGAGGGCGGACCAGTCTATGCGGTCCACGGTGAAGCCGCCGTCGTCGGTGGTCCGGACCAGGTCGCGCAGCAGCGGCAGGAATCTCGGCGAGCCGTACGAGGCCAGCGCCATCACCTTGTACTCGTCGCTGGAGTGCTGGAAGCCGAGGTGCCGGGTGAGGTTCTCGTAGAGCAGCCCGAGCGAGTGCGGCAACTCCTGCGCCGCGAGCGTCTCGAGCCGCCCGTCGCGGTAGATCCCGGCGAGGTGACTGGCCCGTTCCCCGCGTCCATCGAGGACGAGGACGGCGCCGTCGCCGTACGGGGTGGCGAGGCCGGCGGAGGCGGCGTGCGCGACGTGGTGCGGGACGAATCGGACCTGTTCGGGGTCGAGGCCGGGCAGCGCCGTCGCGAGGAACTGCGGCGCCCTCCGCGCGTAGTCCACGCGCAGGTGGTCCCACGGGTCGGTCGCGCTGACGTCACCGCAGAGCGCCGGGTCGAACGAGTACGCCACCACGTCGAGGTTCTCCGGCCGTACCCCGGCTGCCTTCAAGCACCAGGCGGCCGAGAGCTCCGGCAGCTCCCAGGCGGAGAACGGCACGGGTCGCTTGCCGTGCTTACGCCGGCTGAAGCGCTCCTCCTCGGCGGCGGCGACGACGCGGCCGTCGACGACCAGCGCGGCGGCGGGATCATGAAAGATCGCATTGATGCCGAGCACCTTCATGGACGGTCGGATACCGCGAGAAGCGCTTCTCAAACCACCGTTTGCCGACAGTTCTTTGGGGCATCTCCACCGGCACGTTTGACGTGCGACAGTGCATCGGCGGACAGTGGTCCGCCGGCGCGGGCGAGATCCGCGAGATCGCCGCCGAGCCGGCGGCCCACCCGACAGTCTTCGACAGATGAAGGTTTTTCTGAAGAGTGATCGAAGGGTGCGGCGCTCAGCCCTGCCGCGCCATCCAGGCCGCGACCTGCGCCCGGTTGGTGAGGCCGAGTTTGGTCAGGATGTGTTCGACGTGGGATTCGGCGGTGCGTTGGGAGATGACCAGCTTCGCGGCGATCTCCTTGTTGGACAGGCCGTGGGCGATGAGGTCGGCGACCTGTTGTTCCCGTTTGGTCAGGGCGGCCCGGGGGTCTTCACGTGGTGGCGTCGCGGGCCGGTGCGGGTCTTCGTCCAGGGCGTACGCGACGGTCTCGTCCAGGGACAGCCGTTCGCCGTGCGCGAAGGCGGCCTGGTAGGCCCGCTCGCCGAGCGCGGCACGGGTGCGCCGCTGGTACTCCTCGTGATGGGCCGACAGCTCCGGCCAGACGGGCGGTGGTGTACTCAGGGCCTGCGCCAGCCCGGTGACGGCGCCCTGCAGGGTGGCCGCCCGCTCGGGCAGGCCTTCGTCAAACGCGATCCAGGCCAGCGTCTCCAGGATCCAGTTCGTGTTGGTGGCGTCGTCCAGGCGGTGCAGCAGCCGTAAACCCTCCCGCACCTGAGCGGCCGCACCGGTGGCATCGCCCTGTTGCCACAGCTCGAGCCCGAGTGCGTACAGAGCGAATCCGGAGAACCACAATTCACCGCGCGGTCGGCACAGGGCCAGGATCGCTTGACGGCCGTGGGCCGTCCCGTCGACGTCGCCGCGCATCGCCTTGATCAGGGTGAGCCGGTTGAGGGCATGAAGTCGCCACGCGAGGTATTCCTCGCTCTGCTCGACCGAAAGCCCGTCGACGGCACGCTGCCGGTCGCGCTCCGCCTCGGCGAGATCCCCACGGGTCATCGCCACGTCGGACTCGGCGAGGGCCACGATCGCGTCAGCGCGCGCATCCGCGAGCTGGGCGGCGACCTCGTGTGCTTCCCGCACGCGAAGGATCGCGGCGGGCAGGTCATGCTGCATGCAGGCCAGCACGGCGTTGAGGTACATCGCCTTGATCCGGGTCATGCTCGGGGCGGTGGGTCGGGCCAGGGCCCGGTCCAGCCAGTAACGGCCCTCGGTGTTCAGGCCGCGGACGGACCAATAGGGATACGGATCCGTGGCCATCACCAGCGCCGCCTCGGCGCCGTCCGGATCGGCCAGGCTGCACTGCAGCGCGGCTCGCAGGTTCGGCAGTTCGCGGTTCAGCCGGTTCAGCCACTCCGGCTGCCGTGGGCTGATCCAGTCGGCCATGAACCGGCGCGCCAGGTTCGTGTACCAGTCGCGGTGCCGGCGGCGCAGCTCGTCGCGCTTCCCGGCCTCGATCAGCTTGTCCTGGCCGAAGTCGCGCAGCGTCTCCAACAGCCGAAACTGCCGGATGTCACCGACGTTCTCGCTGATCAGAACCGACTTGTCCACCAGGCCGGCGACCACATCCAACAGATCCTCAACCGGCAGCACCTCATCGGCGCAGATGCCCTCGATGGCGTCCAGCTCGCAGCCACCGACGAACACCGACAGCCGCGCCCACAGGACCCGTTCCGGCTTCGTGCACAGCTCGAACGACCAGTCCACGCAGCCGCGCAGTGTCTGCTGCCGTTCCGGCGCGCTACGACTTCCGCGGGAGAGCAGCGTGAACCGCTCGGCCAGCCGCTGCAGGATCTGCGCCGGCGCCAATGCCCGCACCCGGGCCGCGGCCAGTTCGATCGCCAACGGGAGTCCGTCCAGGCGGGCACACAGCTCCGCCACCGCCTCATGATTGTCCGCGGTGAGCTGGAACTCCGGCGCCACCCCCCGCGCCCGCGCCACGAACAGCGCCACCGCCTCCCACCGGCCCACCTCGGCCACCCCGCCCCGGGCCCCCGGCGCCGGGGTCGGCAGCGGCGGCACCGCAAAGATCGCCTCGCCGCTGATCGTCAACGGTTCCCGGCTGGTGGCCAGCACCCGCAGCCGCGCACAGGACGCCAGCAGGGTGCCGGTCAGGACCGCGACCGCCGGGATCAGATGCTCACAGTTGTCCAGCACCAGCAGGGCCCGCCGATCGGCCAGATACCGGACCAGCTGCTGCGTCGAGGTGCCCGCCCCCGGTTGTTCCCGCACCCCCAGCGCGACCAGCACCAGATACGCCAACACGTCCGGATCCTGCACCTGCAGGCTCAGCAGCTCCGGCGCGCGCAGCGTGGTCAGATCCACGAACCACACCCCGTCCGGGAACGCCCGCCGCAACTCACCCGCGGTCCGTACCGCCAGCCGGGTCTTCCCGGTGCCACCCACCCCGGTCAACGTCACCAGCCGCGCCTCACCGAGCAGCCGCTTGACCTCGGCCAGCTCCCGCCGCCGACCCACGAAGCTGGTCAACTCCACCGGCACGTTCGCAGCGGCCGAAGAATCTGTCCTCGGCATGACGCCCACCCCTCACGACCCAGCCGGCCGCCTTCTTCCATCCCAGACCTCAAGACTGCCAGCGTCAATACCCGCAGCCCTCCCGGCACCGGTCCACCCGGACGATCGATGGCGTCGAGAACGCGCGTCAGCCAGGGTAGAGGTCCAGGTCATCTGGTCCGCGGGCGCTCGTGAGTAGACGCGCCGGCCGTTCCATCGACGGCCCTGGGAGACTGAACCGGATCGCCACCGCGGTCGGGAGCTGCCGCCTCACCCACCTCCCGACCGCCTGGGAAACCTAGACCCGTCCTACCTGACCCGACACGCGCGGACCGCCCCAGGTCGGCATGCCACACCAGGGACCGGACTGCCGCACGGTCATCAGCGACGAGGAGTTGAACCATGTCGTCGGAAGCCCCCACCGGCCCAGCCGTCACGACCGGCACCGGTTTCAACAGAGGGCGCCTATGGCGCACCTTGACGGTGCTGCTGCCCGCGAACGTCGCGCTGATCGGCCTGTTCCAAGGCATCGGGCAGGTGTTGATGCCGGCCCAAGTTCAGGCTATCGACCCGGACGGCAAGGTCGCAGCCCTTGCACTGCTCAGCGCAGTGGCGGCGATCGCCGGCTCGATCGCCCTGCCGATCTTCGGCGCGCTGTCGGATCGCACCGTGAGCCGGTTCGGCAAGCGCAGCCCATGGCTGGTGGCCAGCGCGGTAGCCTGCGCCGGATTCGCCTTCGCCATGGGCGTCTCCACCACGATCGTGGCCATGGCGATCACCATCGGTCTGCTCTGGTCCGCCGCCCACTGTTACCAGGGCGTCGTCTACGCGATCATTCCGGACCGCATCCCCGAAGGCGCTCGAGGGACGGCGTCCTCTGTCGTCGGCCTGTCTGTGCCGCTGGGCATCCTGATCTTCGTCAACCTGGTCGCGCGGGTGAGCCAGCTCACCGGATACCTGCTACTGGCGGCCAGCTTGGTGGTGGCCACCCTGGTGCTGGTGCTCGTCGACCGGGAAGCTCCGGCGCGGGCCCGTCCTGCCGCCGCCGCCACGAACAGTGGCAAGGCCGACCGGCACGCCTTTTTCTCGGCCTTCAAGAACCGCGACTACACCATGGTGTTCCTCAGCCGGAACCTGTTCTTCTTCGGCTACTTCTCCGTCGCGGCCTACGTGTTCTACGTCGTCACCGACTACATCGGCGTCGACAAGATTCCCGGCCGCAACGCCGCCGCCGTCGCCACGATCGCCACCATCTCCACCATCAGCCAGGTGGTCGCAGTGCTGATCTTCGGCAGACTCGCCGACGTGCTCAACCGGCGCAAGCTGATCGTCGGTCTGAGCGCCTTCGGCATGGCCGTCGGCCTGGTGATCCCGCTGGTCCTGCCGACCTGGACCGGCATGATCATCTATGCTGGGATCAACGGTGCTTCTGTCGGCGTTTACTTCACCGTCGACATCGCCCTGATGTCGCTGGTCCTGCCGCGCCCCGAAGACGCCGGCCGCGACCTGGGCATCCTGGCCATCGCCACCTCCGCGGCCGCTGCGTTGTCCCCGCTGATCGCCGCGGCCCTGATCAGCGGCTTCCACACCTACACCGCCATCTTCTGGTTCAGCCTGGTCTGCGCGGCCCTCGGTGGCGTCGTCGTCCTGTCCGTCCGGGGCGTTCGCTGACAACCACCTCATTCGAGTCCTCCCATCATCCCGAACCCGAGAGGCGGGTCGGCGGCCCCGGACGCATCGCAGGCGTCCGCCGCCCGTTGTCCTGACGGACGCCAGGTCCACCGTCAGGGCAATGTGGCGACGGCTCCCATGCCCGCGATGGCGTGGTCCTGGGCCTCCTTGATGAGCGCCGCGGCCGCAGTGGTGCCGTTCTCGCCCGTACGCGACATCCGGGCCGCGATCAGCCCCGAGACGATCGGGGTGCTGAACGACGTGCCGCTCCACCTCGCCATTCCGTCGAAGTGCCTCACCTGGCCGACGTACGGGGGCCACCAGCACGTGTAGTCGCCGACCGGGAAGGCGTTGACCACGTCCTCGCCGGGTGCGTACACATCCACCCAGCCGCCGAGGTTGCTGAAGGTGGCGCGCCCGTCCAGCGTCGAGGACAGCGCGCCGACCGAGACGGTGTACGGCGCCGCCGCGGGCCAGAAGGGCGTTCGGACCCCGTCGTTGCCTGCGGCGACCACGAGCACGACGCCCTTGTGGTGGCGCAGCAGGGTCTCGTGGAACACCTCGAACGACAGGAGCCCGGTGGCGTCGTACGACCGTGCCCCCGCGGACATGCTGATGATGTCCGGGTCGTCCTCCTGCAGCGTCGTGTCGAGGGCCCGCACGAGATCGGCTTCGGACAGTGCCGCGGCGGCGGGGAAGTACGCCCTGACGTGCACCTCGGCCTGCGGCGCGACCTGGCGGACCAGACCCGCGATCATCGTGCCGTGCCCTGCGTAACCGGTGAGGGTGCCGCCGGAGATGCCCGGGTCCGGGTCGCCGGTCACCCCGGCCAGCCACGAGCTGCGCGAGGGTGCGTCCGGGTCGAAGCCGTTGTCCACGACCACCACGCGGACGCCCGCGCCCGCGTCCGAAGCCGGATTGCACGCCGGCCCGGGCGGCGTCCCCGGCGGCACGGGCCGTGGTTCGTCGTCCGGGCAGTTCGCCGCGTCGCCGGTGATCGACACGATGTGGTTGAGCGACACCGCGCCCGCCCCCAGACCGGTGACCCGGAGCCCGCCGTCGGGGAACCGCGGGTCGACCCCGCCGTTGCGTACCAGCTCCATCATGGCCAGCGTGTTGAGCACCCCGTCCTCCCGGAAGTACAGCACGGACAGCCCGGCCAGAACGGTCTCCGAGGCGCCGTCGCGGGCGGCTTCCTGGCCGGTGAGGCTGACCTGAAGCCGTTCGATCGTCCGCCGCACCGCGTCGACGTAGCGCTCTCTGACCAGCAGCTGACCGACGCGGTACTGGTAGTCGACGCCGGTTCCCCGCCATCCGATCGGTCCCCGTCCGATCGGCACGCCCAGGCGCTCGGCGATCCAGTTGCGCTGCACCTCGTGCTTGTCGAGTTCCGGCCGTTCCGCCGTCGTCTCCGCACTTTCCGGCATGTCGTCGTTCATCGAATCTCCCCTAAGCTGCTGACGTGTCTGCTGGCGTCCGCGGCGCCACCGCGGTGGACGAACTGTTGTCCCGAGCCGTCACCCATCCCGTCGACGCACTGGTCGAGGCGGACCGCGTGCTCGCCACCCGCCCTGATCCGTTGCGTGCCTCGGTGGCGCGGCAGGCCCGGGGCATCGTGCTGCGCGACCGTGGCCGCACCGGCGAGGCGATTGCCGAGCTGCGGCACGCCGCCCGGCTCGCGGCCCGCTCGGCCGAGCCACAACGCCTCGCCGACGCCGAAGCGACGCTCGGCCTGACCCTCGGTCTGGCGGGGCGGGTGACCGAGGGCCGCGCTGCGCTGGGCCGTGCCGTCCGTACCGGCCGCGGCGTCGTCCGGGCCCGGGCCCTGATGCGCCGCGCCAGCCTCGCCCGGACACTGGGCGGCCACGAGGAGGCGCTGGCCGATCTCCGGCAGGCCATTGCGCTGTTGCGCCGCGGCGGCGACGGCGTGTGGGAGGCCCGCTCGCGGATGCACCGCTTCCTGGTGTACTCCGCCCTCGGGCAGACCACCCGCGCCGACCGCGACCTCGATGTGGCGCAGCGGCTGTTCGCCGTCGCCGGGCAGGACCTCGAATCGGCGATGGCCGTGCACAACCGGGCCGACGTGGCGTTCATGGCCGGGAATCTGCCCGTCGCATTGGGCTTCCTCGACGAGGCGGGAGCCCGGTACGCGGCCCTGCAGGCGTACCGGCCCACGCTGGCGATCGACCGGTGTGCCGTGCTGCTGGCGGCCGGGCTGGCGGAGGAGGCTGTCGCCGCGACCGAGGAGGCGCTCGCCCACAACGCAGAGCCGACCCGGCGGGCCGAACTGTTGTTCGCGGCGGCACAGGCGGCGCTCGCGGCGGGCAGGCCGTCGCTCGCCCGGGACCGGGCCGCCCAGGCCCGGGACCTGTTCCGCCGCCAGGGCCGGCCCGGCTGGCAGGCCCGGGCTGCGTTCGTCCTGCTCCAGTCCCGGTACGTCGCCGGTGCCGACGATGCGCGGTTGCGCCGCCAGGCGGGCCTGCTCGCCGAGGAGCTGGACGCCGGCAAGGCCCCGGAGGCCGTCGTCGCGCTGTTGCTGGCGGGCCGTGTCGCGGCGGCCCACGGCCGTACGGCCGACGCCGACCGTCATCTGGCCCGCGCGGCCCGGTTCCGGCACCGCGGCCCGTCGTACGGCCGGGCGGCGGGCTGGCTGGCGCAGGCGCTGCGGGCCCGGTCGGTCCCGGCGATGCTGGCGGCGTGCCGCCGGGGCCTCGACGCCGCCGGTGAGCACCTGCGCGCCCTCGCCGCCCCTGAGCTGCGTGCCCACGCGGCCGCGTACGGGGTGGAGCTGGCCCTGCTCGCCCAGCGGGAGGCGGTTCGGCGGGGCGATGGCCGGATGCTGTTGCGGTGGAGCGAACGGTGGCGGGCCGGGGCGCTCGCCGTACCCCCGGTCCCGGTGGTGGAGGACCGGGAGCTGACCGCGGACCTGGCGGCGCTGCGCGGCGTGGTGCGCGATCTCTCTGCCGCCCCCGGCGACCCGGCCCTCGAGGAGCGCCGCCGTGGCCTGGAGGAGTCGATCCGGGCCCGCACCCGGCGCACCGTCGGCGTGCATCCTCCGGACGTGTCGCCTGCGGACCTTGCGACGCTGCACGACGGTCTCGGCGGGCATCGTCTCGTCGAGCTGACCAGCGTGGACGGCATCCTCTGGGCGACCACGATGATCGAACGGCGGGTCCGGCTGCACCGGGTCGGTCCGGTCGACGCCGCGGTCCGTGAGATCGAGCTGGCCCGGTTCACGCTGCGCCGGCTGGCGCGCGGGCGGGCGCACGCGGGCGCGTTCGGCGCGCTCGCCGTCACCGGGCGTCGCCTGCAGGAGGCTCTGCTCGGTACCGCGGCCGCCGAGCTGGACGGCGCCCCCGTGGTGGTGGTCCCGCCGGCGAGGCTGCACGCGGTGCCGTGGGGCATGCTGCCGGCGTTGCGCGCGGCGCCGTTCGTGGTGGCGCCGTCGGCGCAGGTGTGGCTGCGGGCCGGCGAGGTCCGCCCGCCGCGGGGACGCCGGATCGCGCTGGTCATCGGCCCGGGACTGCCCGGCGCCGCGGCCGAGGTGCGGCGGATCGGCGCGGTGCACCCCGACGCGTTCGTGCTGGCCGACGGCCGGGCCACCGCCGAGGCGACGCTCGCCGCGCTGGACGGGGCGTGGACCGCGCACGTCGCCGCGCACGGGGTGTTCCGCGCCGACAACCCGCTCTTCTCCGCGCTCGCCCTCGACGACGGCCCGCTGACGGTCTACGACCTGGCCCGGCTCCGCCGCGCCCCGCAGCGACTGGTCCTGGCCAGCTGCGAGTCGGCCGTCGCCGCCCAGGTCGGGGCGGACGAGCTGCTCGGCATGGTCAGCGCACTCGTGCCGCTGGGCACGGCCAGCCTGCTCGCGAGCGTCGTGCCCGTCAACGATGTGGCGACGGCACCGCTGATGGTCGGCTTCCACCGCGGGCTGCGCGCCGGCCACTCCTTCGGCGACGCGTTGCGCGCCGTCCGGGTGGCCGCCGACCGCGACGGCGACGCCGTGGGTGCCGGGGCAGCGTTGTCCCTGGTGGCGCTCGGTCGCTGACCGGCTCACAGCTCGTTCACCTCACAGGCCGATCCACACCGTCCGGACGCGGTGGCCGTGCGGTGACCGGCAGTGCAGCCGGACCGGTCCGGCGGGCACCCCGGCGAGCATGAACCGGCCGAGTTCGTCGAGGCGCACCGGCACGGTGGACCCGTCGCCGCGTTCCAGCACGCAGTCCCCGGGATCGGCGCCGGTGAGCTGGCCGACGACCGTCAGTACGTCGTCCTCCTGGACGACCTCGATGTCGATGTGCACCCCGCCGCCGTCGAACGACAGCATCCGATCCTCGGTGGCACTGTCCCGGGTGGGGGCGTAGGCCAGGTCCGGCACGTCGGCCGCCGCCGAGTCCGCGACCAGGTCGGCGAGCTCGCCGTCGAGTGTGCGCAGGTCGATCGCGGCCCGGGCCGCGGTCACCACGTCCGGTGGTACGGGATCCAAATCGCTCGCCAGACTGCGGAGCTGGCCCAGCAGAGCGTCGTCGTCGGTCATGGCACGTGCCTCTCAGCCTGTGCCGGACGGCACGTCGAACGGATGGTGGCCGGCGAGCAGGGTGCCGCGCAGCGTACCGAGGCACCGACGGCGCGTCGGGCCGATGCTGCCCACCGGCATGCCGAGCGCCGCCGAGACGTCCACATAGCTCGGCGGCGGGTCGGTCATGAGCACCCGCAGCAGCCGCTGGCAGCGCGGATGCAGGGTCTGGAAGGCCCGCCACAGGGCGGTGTCGCGCTCGTCGCGCAGCAGCGCCTGGTCGGGAGGCTCGGCGCTGTCCGGGAGGTCGTCCCACGTATCGCGGACGACCGTTCGGGCACCGCGGCGCAGCACGGCGAGGCACTCCCGGCGGATGCAGGTGGCGAGCCAGCTGCCGATCCGTTCGGGTTCGCGGACGCTGTCGAGCCGTTCGACCAGCCGCAGCCATGTGGTCTGCACCGCGTCGGCGGCGTCGGGTGTGGTGAGCCGCATGCTGCGCGCGATCGACCAGAGCAGGGGGGTGTACCGGTCGGTCAGCGCGATCCAGGCGGCCCGGTCGCCGTCGCGGATCCGGGCGATGAGGTCGGCGGGCTCGAGTGTACGAAGATCGTCCATCGCGGCCTCGCATCTGTGGGTATGACAGTTATGGATCAATTCTCGTGAGCGGGGATCGGCGCGTCCACGCTCGCGTCGGGCGTCCGACTCAACGTCCGGGTGGACGTCGCACAGGATCAGAGGGGCGGCATCGTCGCGCTGATACATCCGCGGCGGGACCTCTCACCGGCGGCCCGCCCGATCGACAGCTGTCGTCCACGACCGGGTCCGACGGCGGCGACAGGGAATTCCGCGTGGCGGGGCGGTTCCGCCGATGAACGTCGGCGGCCGGTATGGTTCCGTGCCACGATGGGCCGGGGTCCCGATTTTCGCCGACAAGTAGGAGCACGTGATGGCTGCGCAGATTTCGAAGAGCTCCGAGTGGCAGGCGCTGCACGGGCACGCGGAGAAGATCCACCACACGCATCTGCGGGACCTCTTCGCCGGTGACGCGGAACGCGGTGAGCGCCTCACCGCCGGAGTCGGTGACCTGTACGTGGACTACAGCAAGCACCTCGTCACCGACGAGACGCTGGGCCTGCTCACCGCGCTGGCGGCGAAGGCGGGGCTCGCCGACCGGATCGCC
Source organism: uncultured Micromonosporaceae bacterium (assembly GCA_966211315.1). Classification (GTDB taxonomy): domain Bacteria; phylum Actinomycetota; class Actinomycetes; order Mycobacteriales; family Micromonosporaceae; genus CBIHNN01. The sequence continues at coordinate 13,817 of CBIHNN010000071.1, forward strand.
GCGATGTTCGCCGGCGAGCGCATCAACCGCAGCGAGGACCGTGCCGTGCTGCACGTCGCGCTGCGGATGCCGCGCGACGCCATGCTCGTGGTGGACGGAAAGGACGTCGTCGCCGAGGTGCACGAGGTCCTCGACCGGATGGCCGCGTTCGCCGAGCGTGTCCGCTCCGGCCAGTGGCGCGGGCACACCGGCGAGCCGATCAGCACGATCGTCAACGTCGGCATCGGCGGCTCCGACCTCGGCCCGGTGATGGCGTACGAGGCGCTGAAGGCGTACCGCGACGCGGGCCTGACCTGCCGCTTCATCTCCAACATCGACCCCACCGACCTGTATGACAAGACCCACGACCTGGACCCGGCGACGACGCTCTTCGTGGTGGTGTCGAAGACCTTCTCCACCCAGGAGACGCTGACCAACGCCACCGAGGCTCGCAAGTGGTTGCTCGCCGGGCTCGGCGGCGACCCCGCGGCGGTCGCGAAGCACTTCGTAGCGGTCAGCACGAACGCGCAGCGGGTGGCCGAGTTCGGCATCGACACGGAGAACATGTTCGGCTTCTGGGACTGGGTGGGCGGGCGCTATTCGCTGCCCTCCGCGGTGGGCCTGTCGGTGATGTTGGCGATCGGGCCGGACAACTTCCGCGACATGCTGGCCGGATACCACACCGTCGACGAGCACTTCCGCACCGCGCCCGTCGAGCGCAACGTGCCGGCCCTGCTCGGCCTGATCAACGTCTGGTACAACAACTTCCTCGGCGCGCAGACCCACACCGTGCTGCCGTACGCGCAGTACCTGCATCGGTTCGCGGCGTACCTGCAGCAGCTGACGATGGAGAGCAACGGCAAGTCGGTCCGGCTGGACGGCTCGCCGGTGGAGCACCAGACCGGTGAAATCTTCTGGGGCGAGCCGGGCACCAACGGCCAGCATGCCTTCTACCAGCTGATCCACCAGGGTACGAAGCTCATTCCGGCCGACTTCATCGGCTTCAGCCAGCCCAACCACGATGTCGGCGACATGCACGACCTGTTGATGTCGAACTTCTTCGCCCAGACCGCGGCGCTGGCCTTCGGCCGGACCCGGGAGCAGGTGGAGGCCGAGGGTGAGCCCGCCGACGTGGTACCGCACAAGGTCATGCCGGGTAACCACCCGACCACGACGATCGTCGCGCCGAAGCTGACCCCGCCGGTCCTCGGCCAGCTCGTGGCACTCTACGAGCACATCACCTTCACCGAGGCCGCCGTCTGGGATATCAACCCGTTCGACCAGTGGGGTGTGGAACTGGGCAAGGTGATGGCCAACCAGCTGGCCCCGCTGCTCACCCAGCCCGACGCCCCGGCGGGCGACCACGACTCGTCGACGAACACGCTGATCGCGCTCTACCGCGGGCAGCGCGGGCGCTGAGCGCGCCGATTTCGCAGGTGGGCGGCGACCGCGGTCGCCCCCCCCCCCGCGGGGGCGGGGGGGGGGCGCGGGGCGCGGTGTTCGGGTGGGGGGGGGCGGCGGGCGCCCCCCCCCCACCCCGCTGGGATGATCGCGATGAGCTGCGCGCCCTGCACACCCGGATCGGCCCCGATCGTGAACACCGCTCAACGTCGACGAGCCACCATTGGTCTGAAGATCGAGCTCATCCAGAGCCCGCCCCGCGCCCGCGTAGTCCTCTGCGGAGGTTCCGGCCATCGCCGAAGAACGGCAGGAGGAAGATCGCGTGCGCCAGATACCACCAGGCCAGAGACCGATCGAGCCCCAGGATCCAGAGCGCGGAGCCGACCCCCACGCAGGACAGCGGTCCTGCGATGGCCACTCTCACGACCTGACGAGCGGTCAGTGTTCCGAACGGAATAATCGAGATACGCCATCTCGTACGGTCGATCGCTAGGTGGGTCACGGCGTCGATGCGTTTCAGCACCATCACGTGCGCCGACTCGTGCAATGCGAACGAACCCACCAGGCCGAGCGCGGCTGCCTTGAAGAACCACCAGGCGATCTTGGCCGGCATGCTGTCCCCCGACGTGATGACCCAGATCATTGATGCTGCCAGTAGAGCGCCCAGGAACACCAGCAAGGGCCAGACCTGAGCGGCCACGGCGACGATGACCGTCCGAGCCGCGAAATCTTTTCGGGCGCGGACCCTGAGATCAGATATCGGACCTCTCCTTGATGAGCTGTGCACGGTGCTGCTTCAGCTGCCGGTAAATGATCTGGGCAAATGCCAGGACGACGGCGAAGAAGAGGAAGAGGATGATCAGCCCGGCGGGATTTGCCACGCCCATGACGATTCCGGTGGCTCCGTCAGGCTGGACTTTCGTCTCGAAGAAGACCGAGCCGAAAAGACCCTCCTTGTGAACCGCTTCCTTACCCGTTGAGAACATGAGAAAGAGCAGGACCGCCACTGCTGTCACCGCTGTCAGCAGTGCGGCCCCGATGACGGAATTTATGACCCAGAGTGCCTTTTGCATTTCGTCTCCGCAGTTCGCTTGTTTGAATTCCGTATACGGCGTACCAGACACACAACGCAGATGCGGCGGCGAGACATCCGATCACCGCCGGCGTCGGCAGCTGGAGAATCCCGACGCTGATGGCCGCGAGGGCAAGAACGACCACAGTGACTGAAAGACCGATGAATACCGAGAAGGGATTGTCCTTCTCGGCGGGAAAGACGATGCCGATGCAGACGCTGAGTGCTGCGCCACCGATGCTGCCCAGGAGAGCCACCGGACTTCCGGCCAAGGCCTGCGTATCGACGATTCCGAGTATGAGGAGGCCGGGCGTGACGAATAGTGCTAGGAGGATGAATTGTGCCCGGATCAGCCGACCGTAGATCCGCCACGGAGATGACGCGGCACCGGCCAGGCCACGCAGCGGCTGTGTGGCCGCGAACTGATACAGGCCCCCGACGGACAGCACGGCGAAGCTCCAGACCGGATTTACCACGGGATCTGCGATCAGATAGGCGAACAGCAGCAGCGCCACCGCAGCGGTGATGACGGTCTGGGAGTTCCGCAGGAGGCACCACTCGTAGGGGCTGAGGACGCGGCGGAACCACCGCCCGGCCGGAACGTTCAGGTAGCGCGAATGGCGAACGTGCTGGTTAGGGGTGAGCCATAACGCGAGGACCGCCAGCGCGGTCGCCACCAGAGCGGCCGCGGCGAGTGTCACGACTGTTCCGTACCGATCCGACAGCCATGACACGGCGGTGACCCAGGCGAAGTCGTGCCTCTTGTCCACGTAAGACCGGCTCACATCCGACACCAGTGCCGTCATCTGGGTGGAGTACACCACCACGAAAACGAACATGGTCAGGACGAGCAGGATGTTCTCGATCGAGCGGAGTCTCAACACAGCGAATACTCGCACCAGAGCCAGGTGGATGACATTCAGGACGAGATAGGTCAGGATGACGGGGAAGATGATCGACTCGAGCACCGAGGGAATCGCCGCAGGTCCCAGCAACAGCAACGCGGTGACCACGAGCGAGACCGAACCGGCACCGGCCACCACGCCCGTCATGGTCGCCTCGTAGATCATGAAAGCCGCCGAGCGTTCCCTGTTGGTCAGCGGCAACTGAAAGCTCAGTTCAAGGATCCCGTCCGCGTTCACGAAAAGGACCTTGACGAAGAGAAACGCGATCTGGGTCCACAGGATGAGGGAGATCGTCGATGTATCGAACAGCAGGTCCCAGGCGGCGGTGTCCGTGACGATGGGTTCGAGGAAGAGGTAGGCCGCCGCGGACAGGGCTACCAGAAGAGTCAAGGTTCCGGTCACCGCGAGGATCCTGACCGGTGTGGAGCGGAGGACGCCCATCCGCAGGACTCTGCGGCCGAAGAAGAGCAGAAGCATCCGCGCCAGAGCGAGCGAGTGTGTCAGCCTCATGGGTCAGTGAACGTCCGAATCGAGATAGTCGAACACCATCGTCGCGAGCGAGCCATGCTCGGCGGTGAGCCTGTCCGTGGGTTCGTCGAACACCATCTGACCGCGATCCAGGAAGACGATGCGGTCGGCCAGCCGCTCGATGAGCGCGAAGTCGTGGGTGCACAGCAAGATGGACAGGCCTTCCTCTCGAAGGCGCCGGAACTCCCTCTCGCACAGATGGAGGGCTTCCAGGTCGATCCCGTTAAGGGTCTCGTCGATCACGGTTAACGGCCTGCGCATAAGAAGCGCGGATATGAGCTGGGTCTTCTTGCGCATTCCGTGCGAGTAGTCCTCGATAAGGTGATCGTACCGTCCCTCCATCGCGAAGCTGCGGAAGAGCTCGCGCGCCCGAGCGTGATCCGTGTCGACCTGGAACAACCGACCCATCAGGCTGATGTACTCGTGCGCGCTGAGGAACTCGGGCAGGTAGTCGTTGCTGGCCAGGTACATGGCCTGAGACTTCGACGCGGCGGACTCGTGGTCGTGCCCACCGACGCTGATCGCGCCCGACTGCAGGCGGAGCAGGTCGAAGATGTTCTTCATCAACGTGGACTTGCCTGAACCGTTCGGGCCGATGAGACCGACGATAGTGCCCGCATCGATCGAGAAGGAAATGTCATCGAGGACATTGACGACACCGTCGTAGGAGTAGCTGACATTGCTGACATCCAGCCGGATCATGATCGTATGCACCCCGATTGAGACTCGATGGGAGGGTGCCCGGCCAGCCCTTGGGCTTCAGCCCCGGAGAAGGCCGGACACCCTCACGTAAGGTGAAGGTTCAGCCGATCACCTGGTGATCGGCGTCACCGGCATTCGAAGTACACCTTCAGGCCGAAGTTGCGGAACTCCCACCTTCCGGTGAACGTCTTGTTCTGCTTCACCACGCACCAGACCGCCATTCCCGCGAGCAGAGCCGCACCCAGGGCAAGAATGACCGCGACGAAGACGAGGAACCACGCGTCGTAGCGGACGAGCGCGTTGTCGAGCTTCTGCTTCGCGGCATCGACGATCTGAGAACGCATCGCGAACCTGCTCGATACGTATTCCGGCAGCGTAGAGACGACCATGCACTTTCCCCTGTTCTATCTGATTGGTACCGGTGGACCCCGGCAGGGGAATACCGTACGCCCACGTCCACCCGCGTGTGCCCCTGAGGCACATTCACGACATAAACGGGTTCCTTGACCCCAAAATTGCTTCGACGTTCATGATTTGGAAATGCCGACTAAACGACCTTGTCATCCACTGTGGTCAGAGGAAAACGAAGTTGGCCCTGGTGGGGGGCGTGATCAAGAATCATCGATTCCGGATTGTCAGCCGACGGGTGAGTCGCGCGGCGACTGCTCGCGTGATCGAACCGAGAGAATGTCACCCGGCTGACACTCGAGGGCATCGCAGAGCGCCGTCAGGGTACTGAACCGAATTGCCCTGGCTCGGCCGTTTTTGAGCACGGAAAGATTGACGACGGTTACTCCCACCCGTTCGGCGAGTTCGGTGAGGGTGAGGCCGAAGGCCGTGAGCAGCTTGTCGAGATTGATCTCGACCCGGTGTTCCTCCTCCGAGGGCATCAGATCACCGTGTCGAGCTCGGCGCGCATCGTCAGACCGCGTCTGACGACCTCGGCGATCGCGAACAGCGCAATGCCGCCCAGGAACCAGCCGAACAGGTCCTGCAGTGGGACGGTCGCAGTCGTCAACCGGTCGGTGACGGTCGACATGAGATTCAGCTGTGCGAAGAACTCGATCAGGCGGGCGACGACTCCGCCGACGATCGCCACCACCCCGATCAGGCGCAGGTGCCACACGACGTGCTTATCGAACGGGCCGCCCTTGCGAACCCGGCGCACGACGCCGAGCAGCATCGCGAACAGTGCCATGACGACCAGGAGCGTCGGCATGGAGATGAGTGCGGCGGCGAAGAGTTGCCGGGTCGACGGATCGTCGATGAGGACGTCAACGGTGCCGTGGGGATCGACCGAGACACCCGCGGCGAGGCCTCCCGTCGCGCCGCCCACGCCGTCGACCGCCCCTGATGGCACCTCTGCCGACAGGGGCCAGCCGCCGACGATCGCGACGACGTCCACCACCGCCAGGACGCCGAGCAGCGCGACGGTCGCGACGAGGGCGATCTGCAATTCTCCCAGCCAGTCCGGCTTGCGGAGTCGTCCGATGACGTTCATGCCACCCCTCCGTATCGAATAACGATATTATCGATAATCGGTATGCTGGCGCCGGTTGTCAAGTACGGGATGCCGACAACAACGTGGCAGTACACCCACCACCCGAGCGCAGGGGCCTCGTGGGGGCGGCCGGTGCCGCAGGGGGGGTGTCCGTGGATCCACTGTGGTTGTTCAAGACGTGAATCATGTCCACGTATTGATGCGTGGCGGTGGATTTCCTAGGGTGGACCCCGGCGGTGTGCAACGAACCGGGGAGATGGCGGTGGGCGCGGACGTGCCGCTACACGGCCTCCTCGGCCGGCCCGCTTTGCTCGCGGCGATCGAGGACAGACTCGCCGACGGCGGCGGCGTCGCCCTGCACGGCCCAGGCGGCATCGGCCGGTCCGCCGTTCTTGAGGCCGTCGCGGCCGCGGCGTCCGCCCGGGGCGAGCTCGTCCTGTGGGTACGCTGCGCCGAAGCCGACCGGAGACTGCCGTACGCGGCCGTCGGCGCTCTCCTCGACCAGGTGCCGGACTATGCCCTCACCGCCTTGACCGGCGTTCAGCGGCGAGCCGTCGCCGCGATCCGGGCCGGGCTGCCGCTGCGTGCCGGACCGCCCGCGCTGGCCCGGCGCCTCGTCCTGCCCGCACTCCTCGGCGACCTGGCGGGCCGTACCCCGGTGCTGATCGTCGTCGACGACGTGCAGTGGCTCGACCGGGCGTCGGCGGAACTGCTCGGCTTCGCGGCCCGCCGCCGCCCCGGCCCCCGCGTACGCGTCGTCGCCGCCCAGCGCCGCCCGGATCCGGCGGGGGAGCGGCGGGCCGCGCGGCTGTGCCCGTCGCCGGTGCTGGAGCTGGGGGTCCCGCCCCTGGCGGCCGCCGATCTGATCGATCTGCTGACCTCGTCCGGTCTGCCCGCCCGCGCGGCAAGCCGCCTGTATGCCGAGACCGGGGGCAACCCGTACCTGGCGCTCGCGCTGGCCGGGGCGGTGGTGCCGTGGCCGCCGTGGCGCCGGGTGTCGCTGCCCGAACCGGTCCGGGTGATGCTGCGCGACCGGCTCGGGCTGTTACCCGCGTCCGTCGTGGACACGCTGCTCGTGGCCGCTCTCGCGAACCCGCCCTCGCTGACCGGCCTGGCGCGGGCCGGGTGCGCCAACGTGGAGCGGGACCTTCGGCTCGCCGCGGCGGCGGGCGTGGTCGCGGTAGAGGGGGACGTGATCCGGTTCACCCCGGCCGGAGTTCGGGCCGTCCTCGTCGACGACGCTCCGCCCGAGCGCCGGCGCACGATCCACGACATGCTCGCCCAGGTGGCCGTGGACTCCGTCGAGGAGTTGCGGCACCGGGCTCTGCGCAGCGGCGTACCGGCGGAGAAGCTGGCGGGTGACCTGGCCGCGGCTGCCCGCGCCGCCGCCGGTGGCGGCACGGCGGCCCAGCTGGTCCTGCTGGCCGCGGACCGGGCGCCGCGGCAGCTCGCCGCGGCCCGGCTCGACTGGCTCGTCGCGGCGGCCGAGGCCGCCGCCGCCTCCGGTGCCGGGGAGCTCGCCGGGCGCGCCGCCACGATGCTGCTCGCCGCGGACGCCCCCGCCGCGCACCGCGTACGGGCCCGGCTCGTCCTCATCGACCTCGCCGGACGGGCGCTGACCCGGATGGACGAGACGTTCGCGGCGGCCCTCGCGGACGCGGGCGACGACCCCGCCCTGCTCGCACCGGTCCGGTTGCGGCTGGCCTGGCGTGCCCTCGTCGCCGGGTCGCCGCAGCGCGCCGCCGTGGAGGCCGGCCGCGCCGCCGACCGGGCGGCCGCCGCGGGCGACACCGGTACCGAGGCCATGGCGCTCGGCGCCTGCGCGTACGCCCGGCGGGCTCGCGCCGACGCCGGCTGGTCCGCGACGCTGCGCCGTGCGCTCGCCCTCGACGGCCCCGTGCCGCCGGGCAGTGCGCATCTCGGGCCGCGGTTGCTCGCCGCCCGGTTCGCGATCCTCGACGACCGCACCGAACACGCCCGTACGGAGCTGCTCGGCCTGCTCGCGGTCGCGCGTCAGGACCCGGGTGGCGACGAGCTGGCCGCCATCCTGTGCAGCCTAGCCGAGGTCGCCGTCCGCGCGGGGCGCTGCCAGGAGGCCCTGCACTTCGCCGTCCGGGCCCTGCATGTCACCGAGAATGCGGGGCTCAGCCCGGGACCGGCGTGGTATACGGCCGCCGTGGCCGAGCTGGCCGGGGGGAGTCTGACCCGGGCGGCCGGGTTCGCCAGGCGCGGCGTGCTGGCGTCCGAACAGGAGCACGACACCGTCTACCTGCGCCGCAACCTGCACGCGCTCGGGCTCTGCGCGCTGCGCGACGGCGACGCCCGTGTCGCCGTCGACACGCTGCGCCGACTGCGCGACCTGGAGACCGCCCTCGGGTCCGCCGACCCCGCCATCCTGCGCTGGCGCGGTGACCTCGCCGCCGGTCTCGCCGCGCTCGGCGAGGAGGCCGAGGCCGCCGACGCGCTCACCGCCGCCCGCAGCGCCGCCCGGCGGTTCGGCGCGACCGCCCGCCTGGCCGGTCACCTGGACCGGGCCACCGCGATCGTGCTCTCCGAACGGGGCCAGGCGGAATCGGCGGTCGTGCTGTCGTCCGCCGCCGCGCACCACTTCGCCCGGTCGCAGCAGCCCCTGGAGCAGGGCCACGCCCTCCTCGTGCAGGGCGGTGCGGAACGCCGTCGCCGGCGGTACGCGGCCGCCCGGGTCGCCCTCGGCTCGGCGCTCGCCCTGTTCCAGCAGGCCGATGCGAAGCCCTGGGCGGAGCAGGCCGAACGCGCCCTCGCCCGTACCGAGCGAACCGTCACCCAGCCGAAGGCCCCACCGGCCGGATCACCGCCGGAGGACCAGCTCACCGGCACCGAGGCGCGGATCGCCGGGCTGGTCCGCGATGGCGCCACCAACCGGGAGATCGCTACCCGGCTGTATCTGAGTGTCAAGACGGTGGAGGCGACGCTCACCCGGGTGTACCGCAAGTTGGGGGTTCGTTCGCGTACACAATTGACATCCCGGTTAGGTCATACCGACCCGTTTGGAGGATCCAGCAAGGGTTTTCCCTGATTCGGTGACGGCGGTCGATGCCTACCGTCCACCTCAATGTCACCGCGGTGCCAACCACTGTCGATCCCGGCGTGGGGCCTACCCGCCCCACGGCGCCGCGACCCCGCTGACCTCGCCCTACCGGGTCGAGGAAGGAGACACGAGCGTGCGACGAACCATCCTGACCCGAGCCGGCCTGGCGGTGGCCACGGGCGCGGCATTGACCATGGCCGGCACCCCGGCGGCGCAGGCCGCCCCCACCACGCCGGCCGCGACCACCGCAGCCGACCGGGCCGCCGAGGCCGCCGACGCCGCGGTCGGCGCACCCGGCGCCGCGACGGCCCTGCGCCGGGCCGACGGTGACGCCCTGAGCCGTACCGGCGTGGTCGCCGGGACGAACGGCCTGCACTACGTCACCTACGCCCGCACCCACAAGGGCCTGCCCGTGGTCGGCGGCGACGTGGTCGTCTCCACCAACGCCGCGGGTGCCGTCACGGCCACGTCGGTGGCGCAGAACGCCGCCATCACCGTGGACACCAGGGCCGCTGTCAGCGCCGGCACGGCCACCGCGACCGCGACGTCGCGGCTGGCAGCGGTCGACGAGTCCAGCGCGGCGAAGCTGGTCGTGCTGGCCTGGGGCGCCAGCCCCAAGCTCACCTGGGAGACCGTCGTCACCGGCCGGGAGGCCGACAACAAGCCCACCAAACTGCACGTCTTCGTGGACGCGAAGAGCGGCGCGGTCATCGACACGTACGACGAGGTCCGTGAGGGTACCGGCAACGGTTACTACTACGGCAACGTCACCATCGACACGTCGAGGTCCGGCTCGTCGTTCTCGATGACCGACGGCATCCGCCCGGGCCTGCGGTGCGGCGGGCAGAGCGGCACGGCGTACACGGGCACCGACGACGCCTGGGGCAACGGCAGCGGCACCGATCTCGAGACCGCCTGCGTCGACGCCATGTGGGGCGCCCAGCGCGAGGTCGACATGCTGACGCAGTGGTTCGGCCGCAACGGCGTCCTCGGCAACGGCAACAACCCTCCCATCCGGGTCGGCCTGGCGGACGTCAACGCGTACTGGAACGGTTCGTACGTCAACTTCGGTCACAACCAGGCCAACGACCGGCAGGCGACCCCCATCGACGTGGTCGGCCACGAGTTGGGCCACGCGATCTTCCAGAACACCCCGGGCGGTACCGGCAGCGGCAACGAGAACGGCGGCATCAACGAGGCCACCGGCGACATCTTCGGAGCGATGAGCGAGGCGTTCGCCAACAGCCCGCTGGACCCGCCCGACTATCAGGTCGGCGAGGAGGTCGACCTGGTCGGCCAGGGCCCGATCCGGTACATGTACGACCCGTCGCTGGCCGGTGACCCGAACTGCTACTCGAGCGCGATCCCGTCGACCGAGGTGCACGCCGCGGCCGGTCCGCTGAACCACTGGTTCTACCTGCTCGCCGAGGGTTCCGCGCCCGGCGGCGGCAAGCCGTCCAGCCCGACCTGCAACAACTCCAGCGTCACCGGCCTCTCGATCCAGACCGCCGGCAAGATCTACTACAACGCCATGTTGATGAAGACCTCCACCTGGAAGTACGTCAACATCCGCACCGCCACCCTGAACGCGGCGAAGAACCTGTTCCCGACCAGCTGCACCGAGTTCAACAGCGTCAAGGCGGCGTGGAACGCGGTCAGCGTCCCGGCCCAGGCCGGCGAGGCGACCTGCACCATCGGCAACCCGGGTGACGACTTCTCGATCGCCGCGTCGCCCACCTCCGGCAGCGTGGCACCGGGCTCGTCCGCCACCACCACGGTGTCGACGGCCACGACCTCCGGTTCGGCGCAGACGGTCGCCCTGACCGCGAGCGGCCTGCCGACCGGCGCGACCGCCACGTTCAGCCCGGCCTCGGTCACCTCGGGCAACTCGTCCACCTTGACGATCGCGACGTCGGCGTCGACGCCCGCGGGCACGTACCCGGTCACGATCACCGGTACGGGCGCCATCACCCGCACGGCCACGTATGCGCTGACCGTGACCGGGACCGGTGGCGGCTGCGCCGGCACCAACGGCACCGCGGTCGCCATCCCGGACGCCGGTTCCGCCGTGACCAGCACGATCACCATCGGCGGATGCGCCCGGAGGGCCTCCACCACCTCCTCGGTCGCGGTGAACATCGCCCACACGTACCGTGGTGACCTGGTCATCGACCTGGTCGCGCCGGACGGATCCTCGTACCGGCTCAAGAACAGCAGCGCGTTCGACAGCGCTGACAACGTGAACACGACCTACACCGCGAACCTCGGCAGCGAGGCGGCGGACGGGGCGTGGAAGCTTTCCGTCCGCGACGTCTACTCCTCGGACACGGGCCGCATCAACACCTGGACCCTCACCCTCTGACATCCCCGCAGGCCCAAGGGCCCCCCCCCGGAGGTGGGGGGGCAGAGGCCGGTTCCG
>CBIHNN010000072.1:0-25055 GCA_966211315.1 uncultured Micromonosporaceae bacterium
GGTCTCGGCGCCGCCCGTGTCGGCGTCCCCGGTCTCGGCGCCGCCCGTGTCGGCGCCCCCGGTGACCTTGACGTCACCGGTCCACCCGGCGCCGCACTCGCCGCTGGTCACGCCCAGCGGCTCGTATTCGATCCTGCGTCCCACGTCGCCGGCCGGGCCGGCTCCCGGCACACCGGCTTCAGCCGCCCCGGCCTCCGGGGCACCGGCCTCCGGGGCACCGGCGTCTGACGTACCCGCATCGGCGCCGCCGGTGTGGCCGCCAGTCGCCGCCGACCGGGACGACACCGGCACGCCGACGGCGCCCGATAGCCTTACCGCCGCGCTCGACATGACTGCCGAGATTCCCCGGCTGCGCCCCACCACGGACACCCCGCAGCCGAAGAACTCCGTGATCGACCAGAACCCCAGCGAGCAGCGGTCCGCTGCGAAGCAGGCCGCCGAGGCCGCGCACCAGGCCGCCAGTCAGGCGGCCGCCGCTCAGCAGCGCGCCGCCGAACAGGCGGAGACGGCCCGCCGCGAGGCGGCAGATACGCAGGCCCGGATCTCGGACGAGACCATGGAACTGCCGATCTTCCGCGAGCTTGAGTCCGTCTGGTTCCGCACCGGACGCCCAGAGGAGTCGGCTGCCAAGACCGGCATCGGCGCGGCCAACGGCATCGGCGCGGCCAACGGCATCGGCGCGGCCAACGGCAACGGCGCGGCGAAGAGTACGGGTCCGGCGCTCGCCGAGAGTGCGCAGCGGTACAGTACCGCCGAGCCGATGCGCAGCGTGGCCGTGCCGCAGCAGGCAGGTCCATCGGACAGTGGAAACTCCAGGGTGGCCGAGATGAACCTCTCCTTGGGCGACAACCAGTCCCCCGCCCCGGGCCGTAACGGCGCCTCTGCGAACACGGCACCAGGCAACGGGTCGGCTGCCTGGCAGACGGCCGCCGACGAGGGCTGGCAGGCCGCCCGCGCCGCCTCCGAGACCTCCGGTTCCACCACCACGAGCGCCGGTCTGCCGAAGCGCACGCCGATGGCGCAACTCGTCCCCGGCGGTGTCGACCGGGGTGGTTCCTCCGTTCAACGTCGGACTCCAGAGGCTGTGCGTGGGCTGTTGTCCGCGTACCATCGCGGAGTCCAGCGCGGCCGTTCCAAGGATCAACCGACCGTCGCGGAGGACACTCCGGGTGGGCAGCAGTCCTCGCAGGCTGGCAAGGAGCATGAAGCATGACATCTACGCAGGATTTGGGTTGGCTTCTCGCCAACTTCGCCGACCGGGTCCCGGGGGTCGCTCACGCGATCGCCGTGTCCGCTGACGGGCTTCTCCTGGCGGCCTCACGGGACCTTCCGCGTGATCGCGCTGACCAACTGGCGGCAATCTCGTCCGGTCTGGTCAGTCTCACCCAGGGGGCGGCCCGGTGCTTCGAGGGTGGTGCCGTCCTGCAGACCGTTGTCGAGATGGACAACGGTTTCCTGTTCCTGATGTCGATCTCGGACGGTTCGTCGTTCGCGGTCCTGGCTGCCCGCAGCTGCGACGTCGGACAGGTCGGTTACGAGATGGCACTGCTCGTCGACCGGGTCGGCGACGCGCTGACTCCGGCGCCACGCAGCGCTGCAGGAGTGCTCAGCTGAGTACGAGCTCAATCGACGGACGATCCAGTCACTACGGGTACGGAAGGGGTGAGACGGTGACGATGGCAGAACGTGATGAGCCGACCGGTGCGCTGGTACGCCCCTACGCCGTGACCCGCGGCCGAACCCGGCCGAGGTTGGAGATCGCACTCGAAGCGCTCGTGGAGACGACCGCTCGGGGCCGCACCACCGGCGGTGGCACCGGCGGGACGGGGCATGAACATCAGTACATCGCGGCGATGTGCGATCAGGGGCGGCTCCAGTCGCTCGCGGAGATCGCCGCACGCATGCAACTACCGCTCGGGGTGGCCCGGGTCATCATCGCCGATATGGCCGCAGACGGCATTGTGGCAGTGCATGAGCCGACGTCTCTCGAGGACGAGTCTGACGCGGTGGGCACGGAACTGCTGGAGAGGGTGTTGAGTGGACTTCGCAGGCTCTGACATGTCGCACAGCCCGGCAGGCGGGCGCGTGACATCGGCGAAGATCGTCATCGCCGGTGGATTCGGCGTCGGCAAGACGACGCTGGTTGGTTCGGTATCGGAGATCACGCCGTTGACCACCGAGGCGATCATGACGTCGGCCAGTGTCGGCGTCGATGACAACCGCCAGGTGCCGGGCAAGACGACCACCACGGTGGCGATGGACTTCGGCCGGATCAGTATCGACCGCGATCTGATCCTCTACCTGTTCGGAACCCCAGGCCAGACCCGTTTCTGGTTCATGTGGGATGAATTGGTCCGTGGTGCCATCGGTGCGGTCGTCATGGTCGACACCCGTCGGCTCGCCGACTGCTTCGCGGCCATCGACTTCTTCGAACACCGGCGGCTGCCGTACTTGATCGCGATCAACTGCTTCGACGGCATGCAGTACCACAACGCGCAGGACGTCCGCGACGCGCTCGCGATCTCCGGTGATGTACCCGTGGTCAGCTGCGATGCCCGGAATCGCGAGTCGACGAAGAACGTCCTCATCTCCCTCGTCGAGTACGTCCTGACCATGCGCCGCCAGCGCCAGGTCGCGCCTGCCTGACCCGCTTCGTCACAAGACCCACGCCGGTATGCCGACGTGGGTCTTGTGCGTCAAGGCGTTTTGCCCCGTGCCCGCGTCCCTACGGTCAGGTGACGAGGGGCACGGCGCTGGGAAGACACGGCGCTGGGAAGACACGGCGCTGGGAAGACCATATTGATCTTCGATCAAACCGACCTTCTCGGCGGCTCTGGCGGCGCACTATGACGTGGCGCACTACGACGCGGGAGACAACCCCGCCCGCAGCCCGGCGGTGGACTTCCTCGCCCCGCTCGCCGACGGCGGTGCCGTGCTGGAGATCATCGTCGGCGCCGACCGCGTCGCATTCCTTGGCCGCAGGAGGGCTCGTGGCCTGGGCCTCCAGGTCAGCTGCTGGGGTATCCGGCCGGGCGGTAGTCGTCGTCGCGGCTGCCGCCGTCTCGGGTGAAGTCCCAGCCGCCCGCCGCCTCGCGGCCCGGGCGCCCGCCGATGGCGTAGCCGCCGATCTCCTGGCCGCGGCGCCAGCCTCGGAAATAGCCGGTGGTGTGGGCGGCGATGCTGGCCGCGTCGCGGACGATACGCAGCGGGCGCTCATCGCGCAGCGGGGAGCCAGGGACGAGGTTGGCCTGGGGGACGCGCTTGGGCAGACCCGCGGACGTTTCGTCGCCGACGGCTGGGCGGGCGGCCTGTTCCGCGGCGGCCCAGCCGGTGTCGGCCTGGGACTGCCATTCGGGGGTGTCGTCGTCCGTGTGGCCGACGAACCAGGCGGACCGCGCCTCCGCGAAGATCAGCAGGTCACCGTCGCCCTCGTCGGGTATGGGCGGGGGGGCGCTGCGGTCGAGCGCGGTCAGGGTGGAGCGGCGTGGCGGCTTGACGTTGCGGTCGGCTGCCTCGCCGTCGACGAGGCGTAGGGGGCGCTCGAACTCGGTGGTTTCGTCGAGGCTCAAGCGGCCGTTGTCGGGCTGCGGTTCCACGAGGCGCAGCGACGGTGGCTCGGCGGGCAGGTCGTCGGACTGCCACGGCGGACGCACCCGGCCGTCGCTAGGCGGTGTGGAGGTCGGTGCCGCGGCGGCACGGTCGTCGGACTGGTTGGCCAGCGGCCAGTTGTCGCGGGAGCCCGGGGTGGGGATGTTGCTGCCGGTGCTGCTCGGCAGGATGGGCGGTGAGTAGTCGGTGACGCTGCCACTGCCGATCGGTGGCGCCGACGACGGCTGCGCCGGGCCCGCCAGTCCGGGACCTCCCAGTCCGGGACCTCCCAGTCCGGGACCTCCCAGCCCGGAGCCGGACGAAACCGGCCGTGACGACAGCGGGCTGGACGACACGGGGCTGGACGACACGGGGCTGGACGACAGCGGGCTGGACGACACGGGGCCGGATGACACGGGGCCCGACGACATCGGGTTGGACGACACCTGGCCGGGCTGCGGGCGAAGCACCGGCCGTGGCGGGATGACCGTACGCTGCCGCTCCGCACGGGCGCTGTTGATCGCCGCGTTCGTGATCGTCGGCCGGAACGGCTGGCCGGCCTCCGCGGGCGGGACGTTACCCCGGGGCGCCGGCAGGATGCCGGGCGGCGGGGGCGGCGGGGCGGAGACGGGGCGGCTGGGCAGGCCCGAATTGGGCAGCCCGGAGTTGGGGAGCCCGGAGTTGGGGAGCCGGGCGGCGGCCGCGGGTGCCACCGGCGGCGGGGCCACAGGGCGCGGCGCCACGGGAGGCCGTACAAGCGGCTGTGGGGCGACCGGCGGGGTGGTGAGCGGGTGGGGCAAGGCGGGCGCGCCACCGGTGGCGGCCGGCTCGGGGCGGCTGCGGCGGCCCATCCGCGACGGCTCACCGTCCGGCGGTGTGGGCAGGCTGGTGGGTCGGCTGCCGATCTCGGCGGCGCGACGGGCCGCGCTGCGGCGTCCCGTGGCGGCCGCGATGCCCGTGGGCGAGCCGGAACGGGCCGCCAGCGAGGCCAGTAGGGCGTCGCAGGCGGCGTCGCAGGAGCGTACGGCGGCGATAGCCGCGCCGACTGCGTCGGCGACCGTGCCGGCGAGGGACTTGTTGACGCCGCCCCGGCGCGGTGACTCGTCGACGGCGACTCGCAGCGCGGTGACGGCGTCCTCGATCGTGCGGGGGTCAGCGACGTGGTGCACGGCGAGCCGGCTGACCACCTCCTCGGTGACCTGGTCCGCGTCCCGTCCCCTGCCGGCACTGCCGTGCAGGCGGCCCGGCTCGGGAAAAGCCTCCAGTACGGCCATAGGCAGGGGCTGGGCAGGGTCCGGATAGGCGCGCAGAGCGGCGGGGTACAGCTCGCGCAGCACCTCGCGCAGCGCCGTCGCCGCGGCGTGCCGGCCGGTCAGCATCGCGGCGTGCCCGGCCAGGATCGGCTTGTGGCTGGCCAGCTCGCGGGGCGTGGGCAGAGTGGTGGCGTCGAGCGCACCGGCCTGCAGCGCGCGGGCCAGCCCGACGGCGCGGCGGTACGCCTGCGGCGCCTGGATCTCCTTGAGGGAGTCGTCGTCGGCGAACCGCTCGGCGCAGTCGTCGACCGAGTCGTCGTCGGCCACGGCGAGGGGGCGGCCGGCAGCGGCGCAGAGCGACGTCAGCAGGTGGTCGTCGCTGTCCGCGGCGATCGACATTCCGGCGAGACCGCTCGAGCGTGCCGCAAGGAACGCGCCGAGCCAGGCGTAACCCGCCGGATCGTCGGTGACCTCGTGGACGCCGAGCAGCCGTCCGGTGTCGTCCACCACGGCGACGGCCAGCTCCGGCGAGCCGGCGGCCCGTCCTGCCGACGAATCAGCGGACGTCAGACCGCAGTAAACCCGCACAAGCGCCACGGCGTCGTCTCCTCCCCGGGACCCCGATCGTGTGCCAAGGACAAATGCTCCCCGTTGAGGGGTCAGTCGCGCCAGTCCACGGAAGCAGAGATCTTGCCGATAACGGTCCGCCATCCGAGACTTGCCTGTTGTGCCCCGATTTTCCGGAGCCGCCGCTTTCCCATGAAGCCGACGACACCGCCGCCCGCCGCCCTCCGGAGCGCCTCGTCGAGGTCGTCCAGAGGCGAACCGGCCGAGAGGGCCAGCGACACCGGCTTGATGCGCAGCCCGTACGCGAGGTCACGGGCCAGCTCACCGGCGGCGATGAGCAGGTCGAAGTCCCAGGTGTCGTGCCCGCCGCGGAGATTCTCCACGACCAAGTCGAGCTCGTAGCTGTCGCCCTCGGCGACCGTCACATCGCCGACGTCCAGCTTGCCGGCGAACTCGTCCCAGGTGTCGAGCTGTGTCAGGTCGTTCGGCGCGCCGGAGCGGACGAACGAGACCAGCGACTCCTGGCTCTTGAACAGGAGTAGCTTGCCGCGGTGGCTGAGGAAAAGCGGAACCTCCTCCTCAGGGAGCTTCTCCTCGTCTGCGAAGTCTTCCGGATCTGGTTCGTCGTCCGCCTCGGCCGTACGGTCCGTTTCGTCGCCCTTGTCGTCGTCGGACGCCGCGACGAGGGCCTCGTACTCCTCGTCGAGGATCACGATCTCCTCGTCCTCGTCGTCCTCCGCACTCACGCGGGTCCGCGACTCGAACAGGTCGTCCTCGTCCGTGTCGTCGATCTCGGTCGGCGTCACCGTGGTCGATAGCCGGTACGCCCGCAGCGTGAAGCCCACTCCGGCGGGCAGCGCGATCTCGACAGGGGTGATCCGCGCCTCCTCCCAGATCGAGCGGTCGGCGTTACCGACCTCGACGGCCTCTGTGGCAGCGGGCGCGTCGGTGTCGAGAGCAGGCTCGTCATTCTCGAGCGGCTCGTCGGACGACTGGGGGGCCACGGTGACCTCCGGGTGAGTTGGATCGGGTGACTCTGGGCACACACCCTAGTCGGCCCGCCTGACGGCCGGGAGCCCATACCCCCGGATATGCGGCGGCGGCGCTGCTCAGAGGCCCTTCGGGTGCCAGACGGTCTTCGTTTCGAGCAGGGCGGTCATCCGTCCGGTGCCCGGATCGGCGGCCCAGTCCGGGGACGGCTCAGGGCGCAGCACCCGCTTCAGCGTGCCGGCTGCCGAGCGCTCCAACTCGGTGGCGAGCGCGGGGTCGGTGACGCCGCTCAGATCCAGGGCGTTCACGTCGTCGTGTGAGGCGATCCAGGGCGCCAGCTCGGCGGGCGACCCGGTGAGGATGTTCACGACACCACCCGGCAGGTCGGAGGTGGCGAGCACCTCGGCGAGGGTGAGGGCGGGCAGCGCGTCGGCGGCCAGGACGACGACCGTGTTGCCGGTGACGATCGCGGCGGCCACCACGCTGACCAGCCCGAGAAACGAGGCGGGCGCGACCACGCCGACGACGCCCGTGGGCTCCGGCGCGGAGAGGTTGAAGTACGGTCCCGCGACCGGATTCGGGCCGCCGTGCACCTGGGCGATCTTGTCGGCCCAGCCGGCGTACCAGACCCAGCGGTCGGTGGCGGCCTCCACCTCGTCGGCGCGTACGCCGAGGTCGGTGAACTGGGCTCGGCGGCCCTCGAGCATCTCTGCGGTCCGGTAGAGGATCTGACCCCGGTTGTACGCCGTCGCGGCCGCCCAGCCGGCCTGGGCCGCGCGGGCGGCGACCACCGCGTCCCGGACGTCCTTGCGGGACGCCAGCGCGACGTTGTTGCCGTCCACGAGAAAGGTCCGTCCTGATTCGCTGCGGGGGAACGTGCCGCCGATGAAGAGCTTGTACGTCTTCAGCACCGAGAGACGCTCAGGCAAGGTACGCCTCCAGCCCGTGCCGGCCGCCCTCGCGGCCGTAGCCCGACTCCTTGTACCCGCCGAACGGCGAGGTGGGGTCGAACGTGTTGAACGTGTTGGCCCAGACGACCCCGGCGCGTAGCTTGTCGGCGACGGCGAGGATCCGGGAACCCTTCTCGGTCCATATCCCGGCCGACAGCCCGTACGGCGTGTTGTTCGCCTTCTCGACCGCCTCGGCCGGGGTGCGGAACGTCAGTACGGACAGCACCGGCCCGAAGATCTCCTCGCGGGCGATCCGGTGCGTCTGGCTGACCCCGGTGAAGATCGTCGGCGCGAACCAGAACCCCTGGTCCGGAAGCTCGCATGGCGGGGACCAGCGCTCGGCCTCCGCCTCCCCGATCGACGCCAGTGACCGGATCCGGTCCAGCTGCGCCGAGGAGTTGATCGCCCCGATGTCGGTGTTCTTGTCGAGTGGATCGCCGACCCGCAGCTGCGCCATCCGCCGTTTGAGGGACGCCAGGACCTGGTCGTGCACGGACTCCTGGACGAGCAGCCGGGACCCCGCGCAGCAGACGTGGCCCTGGTTGAGGAAGATGCCGTTGACGATGCCCTCGACGGCCTGGTCGATCGGTGCGTCGTCGAAGACGATGTTGGCGGCCTTGCCGCCGAGCTCCAGGGTCACCCGCTTGCCGGTGCCCGCCGCGGACGCCGCGATCTGCCGGCCGACCTCGGTGGATCCGGTGAACGCCACCTTATCGACGTCGGGGTGTTCGACCAGGGTGCGGCCGGTGTCCCCGGCGCCCGTGATGATGTTGACGACGCCGGGCGGCAGGCCGGCCTGGCGGCAGAGGTCCGCGAAGAACAGTGCGGACAGGGGAGTCGTCTCGGCCGGTTTGAGGACCACGGTATTGCCGGTGGCGAGGGCCGGGGCGATCTTCCAGGCGAGCATGAGCAGCGGGAAGTTCCACGGGATGACCTGTGCGGCGACGCCGAGCGGCCGGGTGCCGTAGCCCGCGTACCGGAGTTTGTCGGCCCAGCCCGCGTAGTAGAAGAAGTGCGCGGCCACGAGCGGGAGGTCGACGTCCCGGGACTCCCGGATCGGCTTGCCGTTGTCGAGGGATTCGAGGACAGCGAGCTCGCGGGAGCGTTCCTGGACGATCCGGGCGATCCGAAACAGGTGCTTGGCCCGCTCGGCTCCGGGGAGAGCGGACCACGACGCGAAGGCCCGGCGAGCCGCGGCGACAGCCCGGTCGACGTCGGCCGGTCCGGCGGAGGCGACCTCGGCGAGGACCTCCTCGGTGGCGGGGTTCACCGACTTGAAGACACCGCCGTCGGCGGACGATTCGAACTGGCCGTCGATGAAGTGGCCGTACGACGGCGCGAGGTCGACGATCGAGCGGGACTCGGGTGCGGGGGCGTACTCGAACGCGGGCATGAGTCAGTCCAGCGTCACGTAGTCGGGGCCGCTGTAGTGGCCGGTACGGAGCTTCGAGCGCTGCATGAGCAGGTCGTTGAGGAGCGTCGACGCGCCGAACCGGAACAGGTCGGCAGTCAGCCAGTCGGGTCCGGCTGTTTCGTTGACCATCACGAGGTACCTGATCGCGTCCTTGGTGGTGCGGATGCCGCCCGCGGGCTTGACGCCGATCCGGCGGCCGGTCTCAGCGTAGAAGTCGCGGACCGCCTCCAGCATGATCAGCGTGACCGGGAGCGTGGCCGCCGACGGCACCTTGCCGGTGGATGTCTTGATGAAGTCGGCGCCCGCCCGCATCGCCAGCCAGGAGGCCCGGCGCACGTTGTCGTACCCGCCCAGTTCGCCGGTCTCCAGGATGACCTTGAGGTGGGCGTCGCCGCAGGCCTGCTTGATCGCCTGGATCTCGTCGAAGACCAGCTCGTAGCGCCCGGCGAGGAATGCGCCCCGGCTGATGACCATGTCGATCTCATCCGCGCCGGCCGCGACGGCGGCCTTGGTGTCGGCCAGCTTCACCTCGAGCGGAGCCTGCCCGGACGGGAAGGAGGTCGCGACGCTGGCCAGGTGGACGCCGGAGCCGCGCAGGGCCTCGAAGGCGGCCGGGACCATCGCCGGGTAGACGCAGACCGCGGCCACGGCCGGGCAGTCCGCCTCGGGACGGCGGGCCTTCGCGCAGAGCGCGCGAACCTTGCCCGGGGTGTCGGAACCCTCAAGCGTGGTGAGGTCGACCATCCGGATCGCCAGGTCGATGGCCTCGGCTTTCGCCGTGGTCTTGATCGAACGGGTGGAGAGCATCGCGGCCCGCTGCTCCGCGCCGACCCGGTCGACTCCCGGCAACCCGTGCAGCATCGTCCGGAGGCCGACGACATCGGTGGCGGTCATACCCTCCACCCTATTCTGTTGATCTTGTGCGTGGTGGTGACGGCGAGACTTCACCGGCCGGTACGGTCTACCACCGTGGACGTACTCGTGGTTGACCACCCGCTCGCCCTCTCCCGCCTCACCGCGATGCGCGATGAACGTACCGACAACAGTGCGTTCCGGGCCGCACTGCACGAGCTCACCACGATGCTGGTGTACGAGGCCGCCCGCTCGTTTCCCTCCGGGACGTACCGGATCACGACTCCGGTCGGCCCCACGACCGGGACCCGGATCGCGAACCCGCCGCTGATCGTGCCCGTCCTACGGGCCGGGCTCGGCATGAGCGACGCCGCACTCGCCCTGCTGCCCGACTCCCGGATGGGCTTCGTCGGCCTGGCCCGCGACGAGCAGACGTACGAACCCCGCGCCTACCTCGAATCGCTGCCGCGCGACCTGACCGGCCTGCCGGTCCTGGTGCTCGACCCGATGCTCGCCACCGGCGGCTCGTTGGAGCACTGCTGCCGGCTGCTCGCCGAGCGTGGCTGCACCGACATCACCGTCTGCTGCGTGCTGGCGGCGCCGGAGGGGATCGCCCGCCTGGAGCGGTCCGGCCTGCCGTTGCGGCTCGTCACAGCGTCGATCGACGAGGGCCTCAACGACAGGATGTTCATCGTCCCTGGCCTCGGCGACGCCGGCGACCGGCAGTTCGGCGGCATGCCGAGGTTCTAGAGCGGGCTGGATCTCCAGCCGCGGCCCAACCCTTCTTGGAACGGTGTGCCACCGCGGAACGGCGTACATCGGTCGGGAAAATCGGGGGCGGGAGATGCCGGTTCGCTCTCCGTATCGGACTCGGCGGGACCCGGACGGCCTCTGCTGGATGCTAGTGTGACCACTCCCTTGACCGATGCCTGGACGGATATCGTTCTATGATGCCGAGCCTCATCAGCGTCGTAGTTCCCGCGTACGGCGTCCAGAGTTACCTCGACGAATGTCTCGACTCCGCACTCGGCCAACAGTTCGGCGACGTCGAGGTGATCGCCGTCGACGACGCTACCCATGATCATGGTGGTGAGGTCCTCGCCGCCCGTGCCGCCCGTGAGTCCCGGCTGACCGTCGTTCACCTCGATCAGAACGTCGGCCCCGGCCTCGCCCGCAATGTCGGCCTCGACCTGGCGACCGGGGAGTACGTGTGGTTCGTCGACGGTGACGACCGGCTCGCGCCCGGCGCGCTGGAGGCGGTGGCCGACAGGCTCCGCAACGCCGGCAACCCGGACCTGCTGATCGTCGGCGCCGCCCGCGAGCGATACACCCGCACGGTCGTCCGGGACGGCGAGCGTTCGCCGGAGAGCACCACGTCGGTGCAGCCCGGAGTCGCCGCGGCGGTGGACCGGCCCCTGCCCCCGATCGGCAGCCTCATCATCAAGCGGGAGTTCCTGGAGCGCAGCGGCATCCGGCTACGCCCCGGCTGGTACGAGGACATCAGCTTCTACTACGAGGTCTTCCTGGCGGCCGACACGGTCGCGACTCTCGACTCCGCCTGTTACATCCGCCGTCTCGACCGGGACGGCTCCATCAGGCAGGTCCGCTCGAAACGGCACGCCGAGGTGGTCGACCAGTACGACCACGTCCTGTCGCTGCCGGCGGTCGCGGCCGACCCGCGGCAGAAGAACCGCCTCATGCGGCGCGCCGCCACGCACATCCTCACCGTGTACGGCGACAACCGCCGCGTGTCCGACGCCGACCGCCGGGACTTCTTCGGCCGGATCGCCGGGCTGCTGCGCCGGCACCGCAACGCTGGGGCGGCGAAGCCGAGCGGGCTGGCCGGGCTGAAGCAGGAGCTCGCCGCGCACGACCTGTACCTGCCGTACGAGGTGCTGCGGCGGCTGCGCCCCCCGGCGGTCCAGGCGGCCACACTGCTCCGGCTGGGCGCGAAGGTGGTCCGGCGGTGGGGACTGCTCCTCTACTACTTCCTCCAGCGGCAGCTTCCCCTCGATGACAACCTGGTCGTGTACGCGGCGTACTGGTACCGCGGCTACGCGTGCAACCCGGCCGCCATCTATGAGGGCTCGAAGGACCTGGCTCCGCACCTGCGTGGTGTGTGGATCACAGGTGATCCGGAGGCCACCGCCCGGACGGGGGCGGTGGACCTGCCGATGCCCGAAGGCGTCGACTACGTCGTCGACGGCACCCGCGCGTACTTCAAGCTGCTGGCCCGATCCAAGTGGCAGGTCAACAACGTCGGCTTCCCGGAGGAGTTCGTCAAGCGCCGCGGCCAGGTCCAGGTGCAGACCCACCACGGCACCCCGCTCAAGATGATGGGGTACGACCAGGCGAAGTTCCCCGGGTCGGCGGCGTCGATGGACCTTCCCATGGTCAAGCGCAACTGCGAGTTGTGGGACTACAGCATCACCTCGAACCGGCACACCACCCTGCTCTGGGGCCGCCAGTTCCCGATCCCGGGCGAGACCCTGGAGATCGGGTACCCGCGCAACGACGTACTGGCCACCGCGACCGCGGAGGACGTCGCCCGGGCCCGCGAGTCGCTGGGGCTGGCGCCCGGGCAGCGGGTCGTCCTGTACGCGCCCACCCACCGCGAGTGGCACCCGGCGTTCACCTCGGTCCTCGACGTCGACCAGCTCGCCGAGGAACTCGGCCCGGACACGACGATCCTGCTGCGGGCGCACTACTTCTATTCAGGTACGGCGATGCCGCCACGGCACTCGCGGGTCGTCGACGTCTCCGGGCACCCCTGCGTCGAGCGGCTGTATCTGGCCGCCGACACTCTCATCACCGATTACTCTTCCGTGATGTTCGACTACGCCGTCCTGAACCGGCCGATCGTGATCTTCGCGCCGGACTGGGAGATCTACCGGACGGTTCGCGGGGTCACGTTCGATCTGGCGGCCGAACCTCCCGGCGTCTTCACCCGCTCGTTGCCGGAGCTTGTGAACGCGTTCTCGTCGGGCGACGTGTCCGGCGACCAGGCCGCGAAGGCTCGGCACCAGTTCCGAGAACGCTTCAGCTATCTGGACGACGGGCGCGCAACCGAGCGTCTCATCCGTCGCGTCTTCCTTCGTGAACCGGTGGCGGCCGGCTCACATTCCTCACCCCGTACGAATGGTTGACATCGTGTCGAAGCTGGTCAGCGTCATCGTCCCGATCTACAACGTCGCGCCGTACCTGCGCGACTGTCTGGATTCGGTACGAAGCCAGTCCCACCGCGAGATGCAGGTGATCCTCGTCGACGACGGATCGACCGACAACAGCGCGGAGATCGCCGAGGAGTACGTGGCGATGGACTCGCGCTTCCAGCTGATCCGGCAGGCGAACGCGGGCCTCAGCGCCGCCCGCAACACCGGTATCCCGTACGCCACGGGTGACTACATCGCGTTCCTCGACAGTGACGACGTGCTCGCCTCGTTCGCGTACGAGGTGCTGGTCGGCGCCTGCGAGCAGACCGGCTCGCAGATCGCGACGGGCAGCGTGCACCGGTTGAACAGCCGGGGCCATCACCTGGGCTACCCGCACTGGGAGGTGTTCCGCGGTACGAAGCTCAAGACGCACATCTCTGAGCACAAGCAGCTGCTGCTGGATCGCACGATCTGGAACAAGATCTTCTCGAAGCCGTTCTTCGACGAGCACGGCTGGCGGTTCCCGCCGGGCCGCCTCTACGAGGACATGCCGGTGTCGCTGCCGGCGCACGCCCGCGCGAACCACATCAGCATGGTCGACCTGCCGATCTACTTCTGGCGGGAGCGGGAGGGCGTCGACCGGTCGATCACCCAGCTCGACAACGACGTGAAGAACATGGTCGACCGGTTCTACTGCGTGGATCTCGTCCGTCAGGGCCTGGACGAGGCGGGCTACAGCGACCTGCGCAAGATCTACGAGGAGTACGCCGTCTGGGAGGAGCTGAGCAACTACCAGAAGTTCCTCCCCACGGCCACCCAGGAGTACCGCGACACCTATCTGAACTTGGCCAACCAGTACGTCGAACAGATCGGCGTCGATGTGATCGACCGGCTGCCGCAGCGGCGGGAGCACTGGCGCGCGGTACGTAACAGGGACATCGACGCCCTGATCGAGCTGGTCGACGCGGACGTGCGGCCGAAGCGGAACAAGGCTTCCCGCAGCCGGAGCGGGCTGATCTCGGGCATGCACAGCGTCGAGTGGCGCGACGGCAAGCTGCACATCGAGGGGTACGCGTACCCACAGGGCAAGGGCATGAGCAAGCCGTGGAGCGCGGCGAGGATGTTCTGGCTGCGGGAGCGCGGCTCCCGGCGGGTGCAGCTCAAGCCGGCTCTGCCTCATCGGCTGGCCGGCCCGGTCGCGGACAGCGCCGACCCGGAGCTCTCGTACGACTGGTCCGGTTTCTCGCTGACCGTGGACCCGAAGTCGCTGCGCCGCAACGGGCAATGGCGCTCGGGTACGTGGTCGTTCGCGGTTGCGGCGACCGACGGCCCGCGGATGCGCCGCGACGGCCTGCGGACGGGTGAGCTGTCGTTGCAGCTCCCACCACTGGACGTCGCGCCGGGCGTCCGGCTGATGCCGGTGCAGTCGTGGGGTGTGCTGCAACTGCGGGTGGTGGCGAGCCGCACCTCCGTCACGGCGATCCGGCGGGTCGGTGATGACCTGGTGTTCGAGGGGGAAACGCGGTCCGAGCCCGGGTCGAACCCGGTGCTGCGCCTGAGCCGTACCCGCGGACTCGCCGCGTTCTCGGCGCCCGTGACGACGACGCCGCAGTCGTCGGGCGGTGTGGCGTTCACGGCGACGGTCCCGCTGTCGCGCGTCGGTGTGGACGACGACACCCACAACCACGCCCGCGGCCTGTTCCGGCAACGCTTCACCGTCGAGCTGGGCTGGGACGGCGCCAAGCCCGAGCATGTCGTCGCCGCCACCGACCTGCCGCCGGTGCGCGAGCGCTACAGCAGCGACGAGGTTTACACCCACGTCTCGAGCGCGGGATACCTCTATCTGAACACCCGCCCCGCCGGGCCCGTGGTGACGGACGCCCGGTGGTTGGCGGACGGTTCGCTCGTGCTCGGCGGCGACAGCTCCGGCGCGACGGGTGACGTGCTGGTGCTGCGGGTCCGCGGCCGCCGGCGTGACGTCCGGGTCCCGATGATCACCGATGGTGATCGCTGGACCGCTACCCTGCGCCCCGACCACTCGTACGTCGCCGGGGCGACCGTGGCGATGGTGCCGGGCCTCTGGGACATCACGTACCGGCCGCTCGGCGCCCCGTACGACGTGACGCCGCCGCTGGGCTTCGCCGAGGAACTGCTGCACCGGATGCCGCTGACCACCGAGGGCCCGACCGGCGTGCAGTACGACCTCGAAGGCACCGGTGACGAGCGTGGCGGCATCCGGATCCACGCCGATCTGGCTCACGCCGAGCAGGGCGTGAACGGTCAGCAGCGGCTCCGTCAGCGGTACTCCGACACATCGGCGACGCCGGTGCTGCGGAACACCCTGCTGATGGACGGCGCTGAGGGTCGACGCTTCGCGGACGACCTGATCGCGCTCAAGAACGAGCTCGCGACCCGGCCGGACGCCCCCCAGGTGCTGTGGACCGCCGAGCTCGGGCAGGACGTACCGGCCGGGGTGGAACGGATCACGCTGCACAGCGAGCGTTGGTACGAGGCGCTGACCACCAGCCGTACGGTGGTGACGAACGACGACCTGCCGCGCTGGTTCCGTCGCCGGGAGGGTCAGACGGTTCTGCACGTGGCGCAGGGCTGGCCGGTGAAGCACTTCGGCGCCAGCGCGGTGGGGCATCCGCTGGGCAGCACGCTGATCGAGCAGATCGCCGCCGACACGGCGCAGTGGTCGGCGCTGGTCTCGCCCGGTCCCGCGGCCACGCCGGTGCTGCGCCGCGAGTACGGCTACTCCGGCGAGGTGCTGGAGTTCGGCCGTCCCTCGGTCGACCTGCTCGTCGACCCGAACCGGTCGGCGATCCGGGCGGCCGCCATGCAGCGGCTCGGCGTGGACCCGGCGAAGCGGGTGGCAGTCTACCTGCCGTCGTGGCGTACTCAGGAGATGCGGCAGCGCGGCTGGAGCAACCCGGGCCGGCTGCTGGACCTGCCGAAGGTGGCGGAGGGGCTGGGCGAGGGCACCGTCCTACTGGCCCGCCGGCACCCGGCGCTCGAGGACGACATCTCCGGCTCGCGCGGGCTCGTCGCCGACGTGTCCCGGTACGCCAACGCGGCTGAGCTGCTCGTCGTGGCGGACGTGCTGATCACGGACTACTCGGCCGCGCTGGTGGACTTCACCGCCACGGGCCGGCCGATCCTGCTCTATGTCCCCGATCTGGACGTGTTCAGCCGGGCGCCGGGCCTGGAGATCGACCTGCACACCGACGCACCGGGACCGCTGTTGTTCCAGTCGGAGGAGGTCGTGGCGGCGCTGGCCGAACTCGACACGGTGGCCGCCGAGCATGAGGGCGCGTACAAGGCGTTCGCCGACCGGTATCTGGAGTCGGCCGACGGCCGCGCCTCGGCCCGCGTCGTCGACTGGCTGGTGGCGCGTTCCTGAAACGTAGGCCGGCCGTGGTCCCGTTCGCGCGGGGCCACGGTGGTCGTGGTTCAGCGCATCGTCAGCGTCGGCGGGCCTTCTTGATCGCCTTGGTGACGAGAGGCGGCAGCAGTTCCCGGGCGATGCCCTTCGCCGACCACGTGCGCGTGCGCGCCCGCGGGGGGGCGGTTTCGACGGCGGGTTCGTCGATCACGGGCGGGTGCAACGGCGGGACGGTCGGGACGGGCGCGTCGTCCCATGGGCACACCCGGATGACCCGGTGGCCCATGATGTCCTGCACTTCGCACGGGTTCGCTTCGTATGACCTGAGCCAGGTGATCATCTCGTCCTGCACCTCGGTCGGGTCGTCCCACGTTCCGTAGAACTTGCTGGACGTGACGCAGATGGGACGCAGCCCTCCGCTCGCGACGGCGTTCCACACGGCGGCCGCGACACCGGGCGTGTGCTCGGCCCGGAAGTCGTCGCAGACGACGACGCCGTCGGTGCGCAGCAGTGTGCGGGCGGCCGCGATGTCGGGCGCGACGTGCTCGTACATGTGCGACGCGTCGACGTGTACGAAGCGGCAGCTGTTGGGCTTGACGTGGTTGAGGATCGCGGACGTCGGTGCCTGGATCAGCGTGGGCAGCGACTCGTGGAACGCGAGGTAGTTGCGCTCGAACGCCTGACGGGTCAGGTTGTTGTACGCCCAGTCCTGCTCGGCCCGCACGGCATCGTCCCCGTCGAGGCTGTCGCCGAACAGATCACAGACGGTGAACGTCTCGCCGGGCCGCAGATGGGTGCCGATGACGATGGCGCTCTTGCCCATGTATGCGCCCATCTCGACGAGGTCGCCCGGGGGTTCGAGGCGCTCCTGACGGTCGAGCAACCAGGTGACGACAGCCTGGTCCCGGGGGAAAAACCAGCCGAGGACGTCGTCGAAGCTCGCCGGCATCTCCCGTTCGGTGATGTGATCCATGCGGAGACGCTACATCGTGGTTCGATGGATGGCAGACAAACATCAACTGCGGTCCTTGGTGGATGGCGCACGCGGGCAGGATGACGCCCGGCACTATCTTCTTGGCATGACCTCCATCGCACTCGCCGAGGAACTGCTGCTTCTGGCGTACGACGACGAAACCGGAAAGGCGACCGTCTCCCGGATCGGTCTCGACCTGGGCATGGCGGCGGCGGTGCTGGTCGATCTGGCCCTGGCGGGCCGGATCGCGTACTCGAGTGGTTCCCTGATCGCCGTGGACACGCACCCGATCGGTGACCCGATCGCCGACGCGGTACTGGCCCGGGTGGCCGCCGACGGCCCGCACACACCGTCACAGTGGGTGCAGCGGCTACGGCACAAGCTGCGCGACGAGGTCCTGGCCGACCTGGTCGCCCGCGGGGTGGTCCGGGACGTCGACGAGACCGCTCTCGGCTACATCCACCTGCACCGGTACCCGGTCGCCGATCCCGCGTTCGAGAAGGAGATCCGGGCCCGGCTGGCGGCCGCGCTGATGGCCGACGAGTTGCCCGACGAGCGCACATCCGCGCTGTGCACGCTGCTGGTGGCGGCCCGGATGGAGCCGTCGCTGCGGCTGGAGCCACACGAGTCCGAGCGCGCCCACCGGCGGCTGGAGGCCATCGCCAACGGTGCCGGCTTCTCCGGCGGCGTCAGCCTCGAGGACTCGATCGTGCGGCCCAGCGTCGCCCTGGTGGTCGCCACCCTGAGCCGGGCGATTCAGAATGCCCTGGGGACTCCCAAGAGGAACTGAGGATCAGAGACCGAGCGCAGCGGCGATCACGGACCGCAGCGCCGCCAAACCGGCGTCCGCGCGCGCCCGGGCTGCCGCCACGTCGCCGTCGCGGACCCGTTCCACCACTTCGAGGTACGCCTTGAGCTTCGGCTCGGTCCCCGAGGGCCGGACGACCACCCGCGCGGCGGCACTCCGCAGGATCAGCACGTCGGCGTCGGGCAGCAGGTCCTCGACCCTCACCGGGGCACCGAGCAGCGAGCGGGGCGGCGCGCCGCGGACCGTGGCCATCAGCCGGGTGATCTCTTCGAGCCGGTCCACCCGTACGCTGAGCTGGTCGGTTGCGTGCACGCCGAACTGGGCTGCGATCTCGTCGAGCCGGTCGGTGAGCGTGCGGCCCTGTGCCTTGAGGTCCGCGGCGAGCTGGGCGACGGTCAGCGCGGCGGTGATGCCGTCCTTGTCTCGTACGAGGCCGGGAGCGACGCAGTACCCGAGCGCCTCCTCGTAGCCGTACGCGAGTTCGTCCGCCGCCCGGACGATCCACTTGAACCCGGTGAGCGTCTCCCCGTACGTACGGCCCCGAGCGGCGCACAGGGCGCGCAACAGCGATGACGAGACGATGGTGGTGGCGTACGTGCCGGGGACGTCGCGCCGCATCAGGTGGTCGGCGAGCAGTGCCCCGAGCTCGTCGCCGCTGAGCATCCGCCAGTCGCCCCGAACGGGCACCGCGACGGCGCACCGGTCCGCGTCGGGGTCGTTGGCGATCGCGATGTCGGCGCCGGTCTTCGCCGCGAGGGCCAGCAGGAGGTCCGTGGCGCCGGGCTCCTCGGGGTTGGGGAATCCCACGGTCGGGAAGTCGGGGTCCGGTTCGGCCTGCTCGGCGACGACCACGGGGGCGGGGAACCCGGCCGCGGTCCAGGCCCGCAGCAGCACGTCCTGGCCGACGCCGTGCAGCGGCGTGTACGCCACCACCAGGTCCCGGGGTCCGCCGGGTGTGACCACGTCGGCGCTGCTGTGCACGTACCCCTCGATGATCGTGTCGTCGAGGACCGTGCCGGGCGCTCCCAGCGGAACCGACGCGGGCACCGCCACCGACCGGATCGCCGCCTCGATCTCGCGGTCGGCGGGCGGCACGATCTGGGCGCCGGCCCCGGCCAGCCCGCCGAGCGCGGCGCCGAGGTAGACCTTGTACCCGTTGTCCCGCGGTGGATTGTGGCTGGCCGTGACCATCACCCCGGCCGCCGCGTCGAGCGCCGGCACCGCGTACGCCAGCAGGGGTGTGGGCAGCGGGCCGGGTAGCAGCAGCGCGGGCCGCCCAGCGCCGGTGGCGACCTCGGCGGTGCGTTCGGCGAACTCCCGCGAGCCGTGCCGGGCGTCGTACCCGATGACCAGCGGACCGTCGGCCTGCCGGGTGGCGAGCCAGGCGACGAGCCCGGCGGCGGCCTGGGTG
The DNA here is from genome assembly GCA_966211315.1 of uncultured Micromonosporaceae bacterium. Lineage (GTDB taxonomy): Bacteria > Actinomycetota > Actinomycetes > Mycobacteriales > Micromonosporaceae > CBIHNN01. The sequence goes on from CBIHNN010000072.1 coordinate 19,344, forward strand.
ACGACGGCGAGGTTCATGCCGTTGGGGCCGGCCCGCAGCGGGCCGCGCAGCCCGGCGGTGCCGAACGTCAGCGGCCCGGCGAACCGGTCGGCCAGCTCGGCGGCGCTGCCGGGCAACGCCTCCAGCAGACCCTGGACCTCGGCCCGCGCGGCGGGGTCGGGGTCGGCGGTGAGCCACGCGTGCGCGAGGTCCCGGAGTTCGTCATCGGATGCCATCCTCGGTTGATAACACCCCGCCCGGGATCAGCCGTTACCGACCACGCTGAACGACTTCGCCATGTCGTCGAAGATCGCTTTGGTGCCGGGGAACCGGGCCTCCGCCGAGTGCACGAAGAACTCGTACGCGCTGCCGTTCTGCACCACCGCGCCCCAGATGACGTGCCGCTCACCGGCGCCGCAGGTGAACTCCCAGACGGCTCCCGGCTGGCCGCCCAGCGTCGCGTCCGTCAGCCCGATCCGGTTGTACGGCGACGGGCAACTGCCGAAGGTGTTGGACTTCTGGTTTCCCTCGGCGCCGGCGAGGAACTTCGTCGGCGAGGTCGCCTTCGTTGATTCCTTGAGGATGCGGACCTTCCGCCCGCTGTCGTTGGGGTCGGTGAAGTCGACGTACGAGCCGGACTCCTTGCGGATCCAGCCCTTCGGCACGTCGACGGTCACGTTCCTCTCGGTCACCGGCTGCATCTTGACGCTCAGTACGGCCGGGGCGGCGGACTTCGGACCGGCCTGGTTGACGGGCGTCTTCGAGTCGTCACCGCCGGAGACGGCGATGATCGCGCCGAGCAGGACGACGACGGCGAGCCCGCCCGCGGCGCCGAGCCGCATGGTGCGGGGCCAGCCGCGCACCTTCGCGGCGGCCGTTCCGGCGGTGCGCTGGACGGTGGAGATCACGGTGCCGACGGCCGCGCGGCGGCGGGCGCCGCCGCCGACCACGACGGTGCCCCGGCGGACGTCGTCGCCGTCGTTGCGCTGGCCGCGCTGATCCCAGTCGTTGCGGGGCGGGATGACGCTCGTCGCCTCGCCGCCCGGCGCGACGGCGCCGGGCATGGTGTCGGCAGGGCTCCAGGCCGAGGCCGGAGCGGAGTGCTCGGCCGCGCCGCTCTGACGCTGATGGGCGAGCCGGTCGGTGAGGGACTCGCCGGGCGCCAGCATGGCCCGGCCGCCGATCTGTCCGCTGGGCGTCGGGGTGGGCAAAGAGACCGGCTTCGGCTGCGGGGCGGGCGGCCGCTGGGCGGGCACGACCGCGTACGGGTCCGTCATCAGATGGGCGGGTGCCTTGCTGGCGAGGGGGCCGGCGAGGAGCTGACGCAGGTGCGTCCGGGCGGCCGGCACGTCGCAGCGCCGGTCCGGGTTCTTCTCCAGCAGGCCCATCAGCACCTCGGTGAGGGGACCCGAGCGTACCGGGGGCGCGGGCGGGTCCTCGACGACGGCGTGCATCGTCTCGATCGGGTCGCCCTTGTCGAACGGTGGGCGTCCCTCGACGGCGGTGTAGAGCGTCACGCCGAGCGAGAACAGGTCGCTGGGCGGGCCGAAATCGCTGCCCATGGCGCGCTCGGGGGAGATGAAGTGTGGCGACCCGAGCACCATGCCGGGCGTGGTGAGCTGCACGTCCGTGGGCATCCGGGCGACGCCGAAGTCGGTGAGTACGCAGCGGCCGTCGGAGCAGATCAGCACGTTGGCGGGCTTCACGTCACGGTGCAGGACGCCGTGTGCGTGCGCCACTTCGAGCGCGCCGAGCAGGGCGATGCCGATCTTCGCCACGACGCGCGGTGCGACGGGTCCGTCTTCGATGACCATGTCGGCGAGGCTGCGGGCGTCGAGCAGTTCCATGACGATCCACGGCCGCCCGGCCTCCTGCACGACGTCGTAGACCTGGACGACGGCAGGGTGCTGGAGGGCCGCGGCGGCACGTGCCTCGCGCATGGTGCGTTCGTACATCGAGTCTCGGTCGCTGGGTGCGAGGCCGGGCGGGAGGATGACCTCCTTGACGGCGACGTCGCGGCGCAGCAGCGTGTCCGCTGCCCGCCACACCGTGCCCATGCCGCCATGGCCGACGGCGGCGCGCAGGGTGTAACGGCCGCCGATGACGGCGCCCGGAGCTGCCCGCCCGTTGGTCGGAGTGGTGTGTCCACCGCTCCACGTCGGAATCTGAGTCACTGGAAATGCCGCCGGGGGATATCGGAGGGAGCCGCTGACAACCCCACCATCTTGCTGGTTGGTCGCGCCGATGGCTACCCGCTAGCGGCTACTTGTGAGTGAACCAACGGAGCGTGGCGGATAGATCGCGCTCCGTAGGCAATTCGGGACGTGGCGGAGCAATTCGGTTACTCGATGGGGTGGGACAGATCGGCCTACGATCGCCGATATGGATGCTGAGTCGGGTTTCGCGATCAAAGCGGTCTACGACGAGACCGACCTCCCGCACACCGCACCTAGCCGTCCGGGCGAATATCCATACACCCGCGGTGTCTACCCGACCATGTACACGGCACGCCCGTGGACTATGCGGCAGTACGCCGGTTTCGGCACGGCCGCCGAATCGAACGCGCGGTATCGCCAGCTCCTCGCGCACGGCACGACCGGGCTGTCGGTCGCGTTCGATCTGCCCACCCAGATGGGGTACGACTCCGACGACCCCATCGCGCACGGCGAGGTGGGCAAGGTCGGCGTGGCGATCGACTCCCTGGACGACATGCGGATCCTGTTCGACTCGATCCCGCTCGACAGGGTCTCCACGTCGATGACGATCAACGCGCCCGCGGCGGTCCTCCTGCTGCTCTACCAGCTCGTCGCTGAAGAACACGGGGTGCCCGGCTCGGCGCTCAACGGCACGATTCAGAACGACGTGCTGAAGGAGTACATCGCCCGCGGGACGTACATCTTCCCGCCGAAGCCGTCGCTGCGGCTGGTCGCGGACACGTTCGCGTACTGCCGGACCGAGCTTCCGCAGTGGAACACGATCTCGATCTCCGGCTACCACATGGCCGAGGCCGGGGCGACACCCGCGCAGGAGGTGGCGTTCACCCTCGCCAACGGCATCGCGTACCTGCGGGCCGCGGTCGCCGCCGGGCTCGCCGTGGACGATGTCGCGCCCCGGCTCTCCTTCTTCTTCGTCGCCCGTACCACCCTGCTCGAGGAGGTCGCGAAGTTTCGGGCGGCCCGGCGGATCTGGGCCCGGATCATGCGCGAGGACTTCGGAGCCCAGAACCCGAGGTCGTGGATGCTGCGGTTCCACACCCAGACCGCGGGCGTGCAGCTCACCGCCCAGCAGCCCGAGGTCAACCTGGTCCGGGTCGCCGTGCAGAGCCTCGGCGCGATTCTCGGGGGCACCCAGTCCCTGCACACCAACGCCTACGACGAGGCCATCGCCCTGCCCACCGAGAAGTCGGCCCGGCTGGCGCTGCGCACCCAGCAGGTGCTCGCGTACGAGACGGACCTCGCCGCCACGGTGGATCCGTTCGCCGGCTCCTACGCGGTCGAAGCAATGACCGACGCCGTTGAGGAGAAGGTCATGGACCTGCTGGAACGGGTCGGGGACGCGGTCGAGGCCATCGAGAACGGGTTTCAGAAGCGCGAGATCGAGGCATCGGCGTACCGGATCGCCCAGGAGATCGACAGCGGCGAGCGGGTCGTGGTCGGGGTGAACCGGTTCGCGGCGGATTCCGAGGAGCCGTACGAGCCGCTCCGGGTGGATCCGGCGATCGAGGTCACTCAGGCGGCCCGGTTGGCGGCGCTGCGGCGAGAGCGGGGCCCGATCGACGATCTGCTGAAGCGGTTGACGGAGGCCGCGGCGGGGCACGACAACGTCCTGCCGCCGATGCGCGAGGCCCTGCGGGCGCGGGCGACGGTCGGCGAGGTTTGTGGTGCGCTCCGAGACGTGTGGGGCGTGCACCGGCCGGTCGAACGATTTTGAGCAGTCGGATTTCGGGTACGGAAACACGACGGAGGCCTGGTGTGGCTAACGTCGCCATATCACCGGCAGCGTGCGTATAGACGACTTTCGCGTCACCCGGTGAGCCGTCGTGCGTTGAGGGAGGTGTGGGGCGGATGAATGCATTCGAACACGACGCGTCACTGAACCCCTCCACGCGGGCAGTGTCCGATCGCGCCCAGCGCTTCCGTGACGGAACGTTATCGGACCGTCACGGAAACGACGTTGCGCAGCGTCATGAGAATCGGTTTTGGCCGTTCCGAGGCCCAGAAGACCCAACCGCGACGAGTGAACGAGAATTCGACGTGACGAGTGCGCTGACGGTGTCCGCGGACACCGAGCTGACGTCGTCCTGGCCTGAGACACCGCCGGGCGCCGACCCGCTGCCGGGGCAACTGGACCGCTGGCTGGCCTCCCGGGGCGCCGAACTGGTAGCCGTACGACGGCACATCCATGCGCACCCCGAGCCGTCGCACGCCGAATTCGAGACGGCCGCCCTCGTCGCCCGGGAGCTGGCGCTGGCCGGACTCACCCCGAAGCTCCTCCCCAAGGGCAACGGCGTCATCTGCGACATCGGCGAGGGTGAACGGGTGATCGCGTTCCGCGCCGACCTCGACGCGCTGCCGCTGCAGGACTCCAAGGACGTGTCGTACCGCTCCACCGTGCCGAAGGTCGCGCATGCCTGCGGCCATGACGTACACACGACGGTGCTGCTGGGCCTCGGCCTCGCGCTCGCCCAGCTCAACGAACAGGGCGAGCTGCCGGGCCGGGTACGGCTACTCTTCCAGCCCGCCGAGGAAGCCGTTCCCTCGGGCGCGCCGGAGGTGATCGCGGCCGGCGTACTCAACGACGTCGCCGCGATCTACGCGCTGCACTGTTACCCGCAGCTCCCCGCCGGCCTGGTCGGGGTGCGCTCGGGTCCGTTCACCGCGGCGGCCGACACCGTGCACGTGAAGCTGACCGGGTCCGGTGGGCACACGGCCCGCCCGCACCTCACCGCCGACCTGGTGCACGCACTGGGACGGGTCATCGTCGACGTGCCGTCGCTGCTGGACCGCCGTGTCGACCCCCGGGCCGGGGTGTCGATGGTGTGGGGCACCGTGCACGCGGGGGAGGCGTACAACGCGATCCCCGGCGAGGGCTTCGTCAAGGGCACCGTCCGGATCCTCAACCGGGAAGCCTGGAAGTCGGCGCCCGAGATGATCACAAATTTGATCAAGGACGTCGTCGCCGCGACCGGGGCTGAGGCCGAGGTCACGTACACGCGCGGGGTGCCACCGGTGATCAACGACCGGATGGCGTCGGCGATCATCGCCGGCGCGGCCGGCGCGGCTCTCGGCGCCGACCGCGTCGTCGAGGCCGAGATCAGCATGGGCGGCGAGGACTTCTCGTTCTACCTGGAGCAGGTCCCCGGCGCGATGATCCGCCTGGGCACCGGCACCCCCGGTTCGGATGTCCGGCACGATCTGCACCAGTCCGGCTTCGACGTGGACGAACGCTGCATCGCCTACGGCGTCCGGGTCATGGTCCACACCGCGCTCGCCGCGCTGTCCGCCGGCGCCTTCTGACGGTGGGGGTGCGGCTGTGCCGTGCCCCAGGCCCAGGTCATTCGGCGGGCGCCGGCTCCGTCGTGGGCGGCGCGCCGACCTCCGGAGGACGGCGACGGGCCCGCCGGACGGGAGGGCGCCCTGCGGCTCACCCTGATCACCGCGGGCGGGGTGCCGTTCCGCAGCGAGCGGCTCCCGGTACGGCTCGGCGCGCGCCGGGACACGCGGGTCCGGGTGC
>CBIHNN010000073.1:0-24802 GCA_966211315.1 uncultured Micromonosporaceae bacterium
CATGCCCGCCTATCCGCGTCACCCACAGTCACCCACGGGACTTGCGACTACTTACATCCAAATAGGGATCGTGCATCAAAAGTTGCGGGCATGCATCAAAGGTGTAGATCGACGATGTTGAAAGAGGGTGTAGCCGGTGCTACATTTCTTTTTGTCGGTCGGCAATTGTACTTCACGGCGTTTGCGGATCCGTCGCCGTTCCTGCGAGGGTCACTACATTCTCGCATTCGTGTCGACTGATTCCTCCGCTCGCGCCTCTCGCGAAGGCGCGGGCACATCCAATGACGGCTCGGCAAAGGCCGTGCCGCTACGAATGGAGAACCGCAATGTTGCAAACTTCGGACCCGTTCGATCTCGACGTCCGAGTCGCCACCCCGAGCGCCGGCACGGCCGAGCCGGCCAGCATCACCACCACCCGAACGATCCTCACCCGGGTCACCTGCCGGACCTGCACCTGCGCCAGCTGCATCACGCAGTGCCCGATCGGCTGCATCACCTTCAGCACCGACGAGTGACCCAGCTCTGAAGCTGAGCCGGCGTGCCGTCACCAACCCGTGGTGGCGGCACGCCCCCACCACATCCAGTAAAGGGGCAGCATGTTGATCTCACGGGCCGAGGCGACGACTCAGGTCGCCGAGATGATCTCTCGGCGACTCGCGGACCCGGATCGGGTTACCGAGGCCGTACGGCTGTCGGAGCAGCGGGCCACCTACCCCTTCGGCTGGGGCGGACCATCCCTGCTCGCCGGCAACGCGGGAAGCAGCCTTCTGTTCCGGTACGCCGCCCGGGTGCCCGGCCAGCCGACGGAGGAGTGGCTGGCCCTGGCGCACCGGCACGTGGTCGAAGCCGTCCGCAGCACTCACGAGGATCCGATCGTCGACCCCGGTCTGGCCGGCGGCACGGCCGGGCTGGCGATGGCGCTGGAGGAGGCCGTCGTCGACGACCTCCGCTACGCCAAGGCGCTCGACTCGGTCCGCAGCCAGCTCAGTGCCCAGGTCCTGGAGGCGCCGTCGTGGCGGGTCCAGGACGGCTTACCGGCAGACGACTACGACCTCATCGGTGGCGCGGCCAGTGTCCTGACCTACCTCGGCGGGTCGACCGAACCGGGCGGAGCCGCGCAGAAGGCGGTCGACCGGCTCATCGACGACCTGGTCTGGCTGTGTACGCCGGGACCCTCGGGCCGCCGCCCCTGGTTCATCCCGCCGCGGCACTTCCCGACGCCGGAGTACGTGCACGACTTCCCCCACGGCTACGTGAACCTCGGCATGGCGCACGGCCTGCCCGGCGTGCTCGCCGCGCTGTCGATCGCGTGGACGCGTGGCCACCGGCGACCCGGCATGCGCACCGCCATGGAACACATCGTGGAGTACGCGCGGACCTATGCGAGCAACGGCGCGTACGGCCCGGTGTGGGGGACCGGGGTCGCGCTGGACGAGGCCGGCGACCCGCGTCCCGAGCAGCGCGGGCCCTCCCAGATCGCGTGGTGCTACGGAAGCCCCGGCGTGGCCCGTGCTCTGCTGCACGCCGCGGAGGCCCTGGGCGACCAGGAGACTCGCCGGTTCGCCGTGGCCGCCTTCGGTGGCGTGCTGCAGCAGGTGGCCGCGGGCTGGCGGCCGCACTCCGCGACCCTGTGCCACGGCGCCGCCGGGCTCGTGATCCTCTGCGCCGAGTTCGCCGACGCCGGTGACCCGGCGGCCCGGACGAGCCTGCCATCGCTGATCGAGCAGCTCCTCGAGCACTGCGATCCGGATCTGCCGCTCGGCGTGCAGGACTACGAACCGGCCGGCGTGCTCCTGGACAGCCCGGCCCTGCTGACCGGCGCGGCCGGGGTGGCGCTGACCTTGTGGACCGCTGATTCCGGTGCTGATCGCCGGTGGCTGCGCGCCCTGGCCGCGGCCTAGCTGGAAGGACCAGGGATGACATCGCAGCTGTACGCCCCGGCCGGCTTTTTCCTCCTCCGCGCCCCGGTGCTGACAATTTCGGCGTACCGGGAGCTGACGGAAACGAGCGGCGACGACCTCGACGCGACTCGGGCGGTGATGCGCGATCGCCTGCGGGCGTTGGCCGCCGACGCCCGGGTGATGCAGGCCATCCACGTCGCAAGCCCCAGCACGGCCACCGCCGTGGCCCGCTTGGGCGCCCAGCCGGGCCGAAAGGACAAGCGGGCCGGCCGTGCCTACTCCACCCTGCTGCGCTACCTGATCCGGATGACGACGCGGCCGACCCCGTACGGGCTGTTCGCCGGCGTCGGCATCGGCGGATGGGCGGACCACACCACCATCGCGCTCGCCGCCGATCCGGTCCGACGCACCCGGACGCGGGCCGACAGCGGCTGGCTGCTCGGCGTCATCAAAGGGCTGGAGGACGGCGAATCTGCGCGCGTGCTCAGCACCACGCTGAACCCGCTGCTCTACCGCAGCGGGGATCGCGCGATCCTGCCGTTCGCAGACGTGCACGGCACGCAGGACAATCGGCTCGTCGACTTCCGCGTCACCGCGCCGGTGGAGATCGCCATGCGGATGGCCGGAGCAGGCGGCGTGACCATCCCGGAGATCGTCGAGCGGATCGCCGAGGAGGTGCCCGGCGCCACCGAGCAGCGGGCTCAGGCGCTCCTCGATCAACTGTGGAAGCTGCACGTGCTGGTCAGCGACGTGCGCCCGACACCGACCTCGCCGCTGCCGGAGGTGGATCTGCTCAAGCGGCTGGCCTCCACGGACGTGCCCGGAGCGGTCCGGCAGCAGTTGGCACAGGTGCGGCGGCTCGCTGACCGGGTGGACGAGTCGGGTGGGCGTGCGCCGATCGCGGATCTGCAGAGCCTGGCCGACGAACAGCGGGCGATGACGCCGACCTTCGAGGGCGCCACCTATCAGGTCGACACCGCACTGGCCGTCGCGGACGGCGGCCTACACCACGGGGTCGGCGCTGCTGCCGCGGAGGCGGCCGATCTGCTGCTGCGGACCGGCTCGCTGCGGTCGCGCCCGCGACACATCGAGGACTATCACACCGCCTTCCTCGAGCGATATGGCGTCGACGCGGAGATTCCGCTGCTGGAGGTGCTCAGCCCGGAGACCGGCCTGGATGCTCCGGCCACCTACACCGCGCCGGCTCCCGCCGTGCCGCTGCCCTCGCGGTCGGAGCAGGACGACACGCGGCGAGACGCGGCGTTGGCCGCACTGGTGGTGCACGCGCAGCAGACCGGCGCCGACCGTCTGGAGCTGACCGACGAGATGCTGCGCCGGATCACCGTGTGGGATCCGGTGTCCGGGCCGCAGCCACGGCCCTCCCTTGATCTGTACGCACAACTGGTGGCCGAGTCCACGGAGGCGGTCGACCGGGGCGACTGGCAGCTCGTGGTGGGCGCCGCCGGCGTGGTGGACGGTGGCCGCACCTTCGGCCGATTCTTCGACCTGTTCGACGAGGCCGACGTGGACGCGCTGCGCACCTTCGCCCGCCGCGAGGAGGAGCTGAACCCCGACGTCGTCTACGCCGAGTTGAGCTACCTGCCGCCGTACGGACGGGGTGGCAACGTGACGGCACATCCCAGGCTTCGGCGCCGCGAGATCGTCGTGAACACTGCGGCATCGGTTCCACCGGAGGATCAGATCGCGCTCGGTGACATTCTGGTCGGGGCGACCGGAGAGCGGTTCTACCTGCGGTGGGCCGCGACCGGTCAGGAGCTGCGGGTGACACAGAGCCACATGCTTGTCGGCACCAGCGCGCCCAACGTGTGCCGGCTGCTGCTGGAGCTTTCCGACGACGGGTTCACCCCACTGCCCATGTGGAATTGGGGCGTGATGAGCGCGGCGCCCCGGCTGCCGCGAGTGACCCGGGGTCGGATCGTCCTCGCTCCGGCGCAGTGGCTGCTCAGCGTTGAGAGCCTGGGGCTGTCCGCGACCGCCGTGCTGCCCGACAAGAACACCTTCTACCGGATGGTCCAGGAGTGGCGCGCCGCATGGCGGGTCCCGCGGCACGTCTATCTGACCTTCTTGGACAACCGCTTGCTGCTCGACCTCGAGAATCCGCTGATGGTCGACGAGTTGCACGCCGAGCTGCGCGGCACCCGGCGCGGTGACCGGCACGGTCGGCTGCTCGTTCAGGAGGCCCTGCCCGGGCCGGAGCACGCTTGGTTGCCTACGGTGGAGGGCGAGTGGTACCTCGCCGAGATCGTCGTCCCGCTGCTGGCACGCGAGCCCGTACGCCGTCCGAGCCCGGTCACCACGCCGCCGGCCGCCACACTGCCCGCCACTGCTCCCCGTCGCCGTCTGGTGGGGGAGGAATGGGTGCACCTGAAGCTCTACGCCGGCGTCTCCCGACACGACGACATCATCACCGAAACGTTCCCGGCGCTCGTGGCGGACCTGCGCGCCGCCGGACTGCTCGACCGCTGGTACTTCCTGCGCTACGGCGACCCGCACACGCACTTGCGGCTGCGGCTGCGCGCCCCGTCCGCGGACGTCGTCGGCCCGCTGCTGCTCGCGGCCGTCGACCGGGCACGCGAGCTGGTACGCGTGGGACACGCCAACGACCTGGTCGTGGCGAGCTATGACCGTGAAGTCGAGCGGTACGGTGGACCCGCCGCGATCGAGCACGTCGAGAAGCTTTTCGAGGCGAGCAGCGCCATGGTCGTCGACTTCCTCACCGCCCGCCGGTCCGGACTGCTCGACCTGGAGCCGGACCTGCTGGCCATCGTTGCGCTGCACGCGCTGGACCGGGCCTGGAGCCCGGGTGCCGTGCCGCCGCCCACCGGCACGCCGGATGTCCCGGACGCGGCCCGCACCCGGTTCCGGCAGACGCAGAAGCTGCTCTGCGATCTGCTCGAGCCATGGCCGCGGCACCGACACCCGGACGGGGAGCGCCTGGCGCTGGTGATCGACGAGATCCTGAGTCGCAGCGCTCCGGTGGTCACCGCGACGGCCGAGCGCCTGCGGGCCCTGGGGGCGGAGAAACAGCTGGTCGGCACCCCGCGGCGGATCTTCGCCAGCGTGGCACACATGCAGATGAACCGACTCCTCGGCATGGACAACGAGCAGGAGCGGCGCTGCCACGAGATACTTGCTCTCGCGCTCGCGGCCATCCAACGTCGGCCGGTGGACGGATGAAAACGACGGACGGGCAACGAGGGAAAGGGCACGCGACCTTGCCGAACAGGCGGTACTGGTACCGGGGGCTGCGCCTGCTGTGGGAGGTCGGCCCCGCCCACATGGTGTCGGTCCTGGTCGTGACGATCGCCATGGCGGCCATTCCCGCCGTCGGCGTCTACCTCACCACTGTGGCGGTGAGTGCCGTGTCCGTCGCGATCACGGCAGGCGGCGCTCAGCCATTCATGGATCAGGCCGTCACCGCGGGCATGCTGCTCGCCGGTCTGGCACTGGTCACCCACCTGTTCACGGTGGGTCAGACCCACCTGTCCACTCTCCTCCAGTTCCGGATGGCCAACAGTGCCGGCGAGCGAATCATGGCCAAGGCGATCCGCCTGCAGCTGGAGCACTTCGAGAACCCGGAGACCTACAACGCACTGCAGTTGGCCAACCGGGAGGCGTCGTACCGGCCGTACCAGATCTTCAACGACCTGACAGCGACGGTGACGAGCTTCGTGGCCCTCGCCTCGGTCTCGGCTGTGCTGCTCACCTGGGACGTCTGGGTGGCCTTCGCGGTGATTCTCGCGCCGGTGCCCACGGTACTGTCGTCCGTGGTGTTCGGCCGGATCGGCTTCCGGATCGAGAACGACCGGGCCGCGGATCGGCGCCGTGGCGCGTACCTGCAGTACCTGGTCACCACCGACCGGACGTACAAGGAGACGCGGCTCTTCGGCCTCGGCGATTTCTTCCTGGACCGCTACCGCGACCTCATCCGGGGCTTCTACCGGGTGGACCGGTCCCTGGAGCGGCGCCAGTCGCTGGTCTCCGGGCTGCTCGGCATTCTGAGCGTGGCCGGCGCCGCGCTGGCCATCCTGATGGCGGTCCGGTCCAGCATCGAGGTCGGGGACGTCGGTAAGTTCGCCGGCTACGTCGCGGCGATCTCCATAGTTCAGACCGCCGCCCAGCAGCTGTTCACCAGGTTCAGCGCGCTGTACGAGCACAACCTGTTTCTGGGCAACCTCTTTCGGTTCCTCGACCTGCCGGAGTCCGTGCCGACCAGCGGCAACCGGCCATTCCCGGCGAAGTTGCGCAAGGGTATCGAGATGCGCAACATCACGTTCACCTACCCGGGCTCCGCCCAGCCGGTGTTCGACAACCTCAGCATCATGCTGCCCGCCGGCAAGTGTGTCGCCCTGGTCGGTCAGAACGGCGCCGGGAAGACCACGCTGGTCAAGCTGCTGTCCCGGCTCTACGAGCCGGACTCCGGGCTCATTCTCATCGACGACGTCCCGCTCACCGAGTACCGTATCGAGGACCTGCACGCGAACATCGGCATCATCTTCCAGGACTTCGTGCGCTACGAGGCCAGCGCGAACGACAACATCGGATACGGGCGGCTCGACTCACTCGACGACGTGGAGCGGGTGCGCCGAGCGGCCGCGGACGCCGGCATTCTGGGGTTCCTGGAGGGCCTGCCCGGCGGGATGGGCACGCAGCTTGGCCGCTGGTTCGAGGGTGGCCGTCAGCTGTCCGGCGGCCAGTGGCAGAAGGTGGCCCTGGCCCGGGCCTTCCTGCGGGACGCCCCGGTCGTCGTGCTCGACGAGCCGACCGCCTCCATCGACGCCGCCGCCGAGGCCGAGATCTTCTCTCAGCTCACCGACATCGCCCGAGACTCCACGACGCTGCTCATCGCGCATCGCTTCTCGACGGTGCGGCTGGCCGATCACATCATCGTCATCGATGACGGCCGGGTGCTCGAACAGGGGGATCACACCACACTGATGCGCAACGAGGGCCTGTACGCCAAACTCTTCGGCTTGCAGGCGGCAGGCTATCTCGATGAGGTTCGACCGTAATGCGGCTTTGATCGAAGGGCGCCTTGCCCGTTTCTGAGCATGTCGGTAATGTTGCGGCGCTCTTGTTGCCTTTGTGCTGGAGGGAATGTGACTGCTGACGTGGACCGACGCTCTCTTCACAAGAGAAGGTTCGTCGCTTGGGTCATTGCCGGAGTCGTCGCCCTCGCTGTCGGGCTCGCCTGGCTCCTGGCGGTGGGTTACGGGTCGGTCGACTGGCCGGATTTCATGGAGCCGTGGATTCGCTATTTCCGGCCCGCCGTCCTGTTGTCGCTCGTCGGCGCGGCCTTCTGCTTCGCCCGCGCCGCAGGTCATCACCGGTCAAGCCGGAAGGTGTCTGGATAGGTAGGCGGGGCGGTGACAACGTCCGTTGTGGAGGTTGGTAGGTTGGTCAGCTGTGTCCGCCCCGCAGCCGTCGCCGTCGTATGACGAGCTGGTCGCGCGGGTTGCGGAGTTGACTGATCTGTTGGAGAAGGCTCTGGCGCGGGTGGCCGAGCTTGAGGCCCGGTTGAAAGCAGTCGTCGTTGAACTCCTCTCGGCCTCCCTCGTCGGACGGGTTGGCAGCCGTCGCCGAAGTCGTTGCGGCCTCGCTCAGGTCAGGGTCCGGGGCGGCCGAAAGGCCAGGACGGGGTCACGCTGGAACGTTTCGCGGATGCGGACGTGGTCCGGCATGTGCCCGCGGTGTGTGCCGGGTGCGGGGACAGCCTCACCGACGCGGACGAGGTCGATATGACCTGGCGGCAGGTGGTCGACGTCCCGCCAGTGACCCCGCAGGTGACCGAGCATCAGATGATCGCCCTCAGGTGCCGGTGCGGGCATCACACCACCGCGGCCGCACCGGCGGAAGCGACGGCACCGATCGTGTACGGGCCTCGGCTGGCCGGGATCGGGGTGTATCTGCTGCACGGACAGTTCCTGTCGGTGTCGCGGACCGCCGCCGCGCTCAAGGATCTGTTCGGGGCGCCGGTCGCGGCCGGCACGGTGGCCGGTTGGGTGAAACGCACCGCGCTGGGCATCATCGACACGGTGTTGCCGGTGATCGCCGGGGGGATCGCAGGCACGCCGGTCGCCGGTTTCGACGAGACCGGGATGCGGGTCGCCGGCCGCTTGGCCTGGTTGCACTCGGCGTCCACGGCCACCCGATGTGCTCCTCGCGGTCCATGCGAAACGCGGCACGAAAGCGATGGAGGCGATCGGGATCCTGCCGACGTTCACCGGGGTCGGTGTGCATGACGCGTGGGCACCGTACAACACCTACACGAACATGATCCACGCTCTGCGCAACGCGCACGCGTTACGTGAGTTGATCTACGTGACCGACACTGCCGCCGACGAGGTCGCCGACCACGCTGCGCAGGCGGCCACCGCGCTCCGCCGGTTGAACCGGCTGATCGCCGACGCCCGCACCGCCGAGCAGGCCCCCGAGGCCGAGAAGGTTGCTTTCTACCAGCACGTCCTACACAGCGCGGTCGTGCTCGGCGTCGCGGCTACCGCCGCACGCGGCAGCAAACTGGAACGCAAGTACCACGCGTTGTTCGTCCGGCTCCGCGATCGCCGCGACGACTACCTACGTTTCGTCACCGACCCCGCCGTGCCGTTCGACAACAATTCGAGCGAGCGCACGATCCGGATGCCGAAACTACGCGTCAAGGTCTCCGGCAGCATGCGCACCACGACCGGCGCCACCCGCCGCCAGACGGTGCCGCGCACCGCGCTGGTGCCCCTGTTTACCCCCCGAAAAGCCCTGCGAAGTATCGACTGGGAGTGACAAGCGTTGACTAGCCGACGAACGGGTCGGCGCAGCTCAGCGACAGGTTTCGACGGTCAATGACAAGTCGGAAGCCGTGACGTTCGGTAAGAGGGGGTCAGGAGTTCAACTCTCCTCAGCTCCACCAACTCAAGACCTGACGACTCCGGCCGGGCCGCCTGTGGGCCGTCCGGGGCCGATCAACGCTGACAAACGATGCCAGACGTTGACGGCTCGCTCGCAGGTCAACGGCATACGGGGGCGAGTCACGGCAGGTGGGTATATGGGTGCATCAGTTCCTGCGCAACAAGCGCGCCGAGTGGGAGCAGTACCGCCGGGAGGTCACCCCGTACGAGCGCCAGCGTTACCTCGGCGCCCTCTGACCCGATCTTTCCGCTACCGTCTGCGTGTCGTCCCGCGTAGAGGAGAGGTACCGTGCTGCTGCAAGACCTGCTGTCGGGCGCCGGCAAGAGCGTCGTGTTCGGAGTCGTCGGCATCGGTCTGATGGCGCTCGGCTACGTCCTCGTGGATCTGTTGACTCCTGGCAGGCTGCGCGACCTCATCTGGCGCGAGCGCAATCCCAACGCCGCGCTGCTGCTCACCGCGAACCAGGTCGGCATCGCCCTGATCGTCTTCACCGCCATCTGGACGACCGAGGCATCGTTCACCCGCGGCCTGGCGTCCACGGCGCTGTTCGGCGTCATCGGCATCGCCACCATGGGTTTCGGATTCGTCGTCCTCGACTGGCTCACCCCGGGCAAGCTCGGCGAGGTCATCTGCACCCCGGACCCGCACCCGGGCGCGAAGGTCAGCGCGGCCGCCCATTTCGGCGCCGCCCTCATCGTCTGCGCCTGCATCAGCTGACCCGGTCCGGGGCGGCGGTGCCGCAGGCCGGCAGGAGCAGTCTTGAAGCCGTTGGGCAACCACCCCACGGTGTACGGCGGGACCGGGCGATAGCCTCATGAGGTGGCAACGGCGCTGGTGATCGAGAACGACCCGACGGACGACCTGCGGCGGCTGGGCGAATGGCTTACCGGAGCGGGGTTCCCGCTGCAGGTCGTACGCCCGCACGCCGGTGATCCGCTGCCGGAGAACCTCGACGGCTACGCCGCGTTCGTGGTGCTGGGCGGGGACCAGAGCGCGTACGCGGGGCCGGACGGGACACCGGGAGCGCCCTGGTTCCCGGCCCTGGAAGGGCTGCTGCGCAAGGCGGTCCGGCACCGGGTGCCGACGCTCGGCGTGTGCCTCGGTGCGCAGCTGCTCGCCACCGCGCACGGCGGGTTGGTCGAGCGGAGCACGTCCGGCCCGGAGATCGGCCCGGCGCTGGTCGGCAAGCGGGACGCCGCCGACACCGATCCACTGTTCAAACGGGTACCGCTGATGCCGGACGTGCTGCAGTGGCACACCGACGAGATCACCGAACTGCCGTACGGGGCGGTGTTGCTGGCGGCGTCGAGCCGGTACCCGAACCAGGCGTTCCGGATGGGGGACCGGGCCTGGGGCCTGCAGTTCCACATCGAAGGTGACGCCGACATGTTCGGCGAGTGGGCCCGTACGGACACGGCAACGCTGGACGGGCTCGGGTACGACGCCGACGCCGTCGTCGCCGCCGTCGAGGCTGTCCTGCCGGACGTGGAGGAGGTGTGGCAGCCGTTCGCCGCCCGGTTCGCCGCGCTCGCGCTGGGCACGCTGCCGGACGCGGACCTGCCGCTCGGAGGTGGCCCGCGCACCCTCCCGCTGCTGGGCCGGTAGATGAGCCGGGCGAGCAGGCTGGCCCGGTACGGCTTCAGCCTCGACGGCGGTAACCGGGTCGCCGAGCTGCTCGGCCCGTCCGGGCTGCGGGTGTGGGATCCGGAGCGTCACGAGCCGGTGGACGAGGAGGCCGGTGACCTGCTCACCGCGCTGTCCCGCGGCGCCGACCCGGACCTGGCGCTGCGGCAGCTGCACCGGCTGGCCGAGGCCGACACCCGCGGCGGTGCCCCGGCGACCGTCCTGCCCGCGATGGCGGACGACCCTGGGCTGACCCGTCGGCTCGTCGCCGTGCTCGGGGCGTCGTCGGCGCTCGGCGACCACCTCGTCGCCAACCCGGACGACGTGGAGGTCCTCAAGACCGGCGCGAACCGCGTCGCACCGGACGCCGACGGGACGCTTGAGGTGTCCGGGGCGATTCCGGAGGTGTGCGGCGTACCCCGGTTGAAGAAGGCGTACCGGAGGGCCCTGCTGCGCATCGCGGCGGCCGACCTGACGCAGGGCCGTGGGCTCGAACAGACCATGGCCGCGCTGTCAGCGCTGGCCGACGCCACCCTGCAGGCCGCGTTCGTCCTGGCGGTCGGCGACGCCGAGCCGCCGGCGCTCGCGGTCGTGGCCATGGGCAAGTGCGGCGGCAACGAGCTGAACTACGTGTCCGACGTGGACGTCATCTTCGTCGCCGAGAGCGACGACGACCTGGCCGCGGCGACGACGGTGGCCGCACAGGTGATCCAGATCTGCGGCCAGGTCGCGTGGCCGGTCGACGCGGCGCTGCGTCCGGAGGGCAACCGCGGGCCACTGGTCCGGACGCTCGCCAGCCACGTCGCGTACTACCGGCGGTGGGCGCGGACGTGGGAGTTCCAGGCGCTGCTCAAGGCCCGGCCCGCGGCGGGCAGCCTGGAGCTGGGCCGGCGGTGGATCGACGCGCTCTCGCCGCTGGTCTGGCACGCCGCGGAACGTCCCGAGGCGGTCGAGGACACCCGGGCCATGCGCCGCAAGATCATCGACCATATCCCTCCGAAGGAGCTGGACCGCGAGATCAAACGGGGGCCGGGTGGCCTGCGTGACATCGAGTTCGCGGTGCAGCTGCTGCAACTCGTGCACGGCCGGATCGACGAGACCCTGCGCGAACCCGGAACGCTGCCCGCCCTGCGCGCCCTCGTCGCCGGTGGGTACGTCGGCCGCCAGGACGGCGAGACGCTGCTGCGCGGATACCGGTTCCTGCGCGGCGTCGAACACCGGCTCCAGCTCCAGCAGCTGAAACGTACCCATACCGTGCCCGCGGACCCGGCCGCGGTCCGCTGGCTGGCGCACTCCCTCGGCTACACCGCGCTGCCCGGACGGGACGCCGTGGAGGCGTTCCGTGCCGACTGGATCGGGCACGCCGCGCAGGTCCGGCGGCTGCACGCCAAGCTGCTGTACCGCCCGCTGCTGGAGGCCGTGGCGCGGGTCTCCTCCGAGGACCTGCGGATGACCACCGCGTCGGCCGGCAAGCGCCTGCGCATCCTCGGATTCGCCGACCCGGCCGGCGCGCTGCGGCACATCGAGGCGCTGACCGGCGGCGTGTCCCGGACCGCCGCGATCCAGCGCACCCTGCTGCCTGCGTTGCTGCCGGACTTCGCCGACGCCCCGGAACCGGATCGCGGCCTGCTCGCGTACCGCCAGGTCTCTGACAAGCTCGGGAGTACGCCCTGGTACCTGCGCCTGCTGCGGGACGAGGGCCCCGTGGCCCGCCGCCTGACCCGGGTGCTGAGCCTGTCCCGGTACGCCACCGACCTGCTCACCCGCGACCCCGAGGCGCTCCGGCTGCTCGCCGACGACGCGTCGCTCGTACCGCGCGACGCCGGTGATCTCCTACCGTCCTTCGTCGCGGCCGTCGACCGCAACCCGGACCCCGACGCCGCGATCGTCGCCGTACGGGCGCAGCGCCGCCGGGAGCTCTTCCGGGTCGCATGCGCGGACGTGCTGCCCCCGCCGCTCTCCGTCGAGGCCGTCGGCGGGGCGCTCACCGCCATCACCGACGCCACCCTGTCCGCCGCCCTGCACGCTGCCCGGCTCGCCCGGCCCGGCCCGTCCGGGCTGCGGTTCGCCGTGATCGGCATGGGGCGCCTCGGCGGGTACGAGATGAGCTACCCCTCCGACGCCGACGTCCTCTTCGTCTACGACGGGGTGCCGGAGCCGCAGGGCAGTGCCGCCGCGCACCACATCGCCGAGGAGCTGCGCAGGCTGCTCAACATGCCCGCCCCGGACCCGCCGCTCGGCGTGGACGCCGACCTGCGCCCGGAGGGCCGTCAGGGTCCGCTCGTCCGGAGCCTCGCCGCGTATGGGCAGTACTACGCCCGCTGGTCGAGGGTGTGGGAGGCGCAGGCGCTGCTGCGCGCCCGGTTCGTCTGCGGCGACGAGTCACTCGGTACGGAGTTCGAAGCGCTCGCCGAACGGGTCCGGTACCCGCGGGGCGGGCTGAGCCGGGAGCAGATCGTCGAGATCCGGCGGATCAAGGCCCGGGTGGAGTCGGAACGCCTGCCCCGCGGCGCCGACCCGGCCACCCACGCCAAGCTGGGCCGGGGCGGGCTCGCCGACGTGGAGTGGGCCGTGCAGCTGCTCCAGCTCCGGAACGCGTACGACGTGCCGCAGCTGCGCAGCACCCGTACCCTCGACGTGCTCGCCGCGGCCCGCGACGCCGACCTGCTCGACCCGGGCGACGCCACCGCGATGGCCGCTGGGTGGACCCTCGCGGCGCAGGTCCGCAACGCGCTCACCCTGGTCCGGGGCCGACCCAGCGACCAGCTGCCCCGGCATGGCCCGGAACTGGCCGGGGTGGTTCAGCTGCTCGGCGGGCGCGATCCCGGGGAGTTCGTCGACCACTACCTGCGCGTCACGCGGTGGTCACGGGCCGCGATGGAGCGGGTCCTCGACGCCTGACGAGATCGATGCCAGGGTGGCGGGATGGACTCCTCGAACGTTCTCCGCCAGGTGTATGAAGCGGCGGGCCCGTACCTGGACTCGTTGGCTGAGCGGCCCGTGTTCGATCCGGCCGCGATGCCGTTGCTCGCGGAGCTGGCGGGCACCGGGTTCCCGGAGAACGGGATCGGCGCCGAGGCGGCGGTCGCGAAGCTGCTGCGCGTCGGCACCGCCGCGGCCACCGCGTCGGCCGGGCCGCGGTTCTTCCACTACATCGTCGGCGGCGCGACACCGGCTGCGCTCGCCGCCGACTGGACCGTGTCGCTGCTCGACCAGATGGCCGCGTTCCAGGCCGGGTCGCCGCTGGCCACGGAGACCGAACGCGTCGCCGTCGACTGGCTCCGGCAGCTCTTCGGCCTGCCGCAGGGCTGGGGCGGCGTGCTCACCTCCAGCGCCACCTTGGGCAACGTCACCGGGCTGGCCGCCGCCACCCACTGGTGGGCCGAGGGCAACGACGCCGACGTCGCCCGGGACGGGCTCGCCGGGCTGCCACCGATGCCGGTGCTGTCCGGCGGGTACGTGCACCCCAGCGCCCGCAAGGCGTTGCAGCTGCTGGGCCACGGCCGTGATCGCGTCGAGGTGTTCGCGCGCGATTCCGTCGGCCGGGTCGACCTGGGCGCGCTGGAACGCCGCCTCGCCGAGCTCGACGCGCCGTCCGTGATCATCGGCAACGCGGGCGAGGTGAACGCGGGCGACTTCGACCCGATCGCCGACCTCGCCGAGTTGGCGTCCCGGTACGGCGCCTGGCTGCACGTCGACGGCGCTTTCGGGATCTTCGCCGCCGTGTCACCCCGTACGGCGCACCTGGTCCGAGGCGTCGAGCGGGCCGACTCGATCGCCGGGGACGCACACAAATGGCTCAACGTGCCGTACGAGAGCGGATTCGCGCTGATCCGGGATCCGGACCGGCTGGCGGCGGCGTTCGGGATGCCGGGGGCGGCGTACCTGCCCGGTGCCGAAGCCGCCGGACCGCCACCGGCGATGCCGTCGCAGGCCGGGGGTGGCTACGCCATGCTCGGTCCCGAGTCGTCCCGCCGGGCCCGGTCTCTGCCGATCTGGGCCACCCTCGCCGCGTACGGCCGGGACGGCTACCGGGAGATGATCGAGGGCCACCTGGACCTGGCGCAGCGGCTCGCCGCCGCCGTCGACGCCGCCCCAGAACTGGAACGCCTCGCCGAGACGCAGCTGTGCATCGTGTGCTTCCGCGCGGCACCGGCCGGGGTCGCCGGGGAACGGCTGGACGACCTGAACCGGCGGCTCGGCGCCGCGCTCCTCGACGACGGACGGGTCTTCGCCGGCACGACCGTGTACGACGGGAAGGTCGCCCTGCGTCCGGCGATCGTCAACTGGCGTACAACGGAGTCGGACGTGGACCAGCTCGTCCAGGTGGTCCGGGAACTGGTGGACCGGTTGGGCTCTGCCTCGTAGGTCTGGCGCCGGTCGATGCAGGCCGACTGGAGTCCGTTACTTCTCGTCGAGGAGGCGAAGATCTGACGGTTCGCGCAGGAGGTCCTCCAGGATGATGTTTCCTTCCACGTTGTAGGGCTGCCGCATGTGCTCATCCCAGGCCGCACGGGACCGGAACATCTCCAGCATGATCCAGATGGTTGGATCGTCCTGCGGCTGCGCCAGATGCATGAACACACATCCCGGCTCCGTGAGGCTGTTCCGGCGCATGCTCTGCAGCTGCGCCTCAGCCTCCTCCAACCGATCCGGTCGTGGCTTGATGGTGACCACGAGGAAGAAGGCCCGTTCCTGGTGTCTCATGGGATGTTCCTACTCCTTCTCGGACTGTGCAGCCTCTCCCGTTCGACCGCATGGAGCGAATGAGCCACCCGTGGAACCGTAAGGGGAGAACTCTTTCCAGTGAGCGGAAGATCGGCGTTCGCGTACGGGCCCGACGTGTTCCATGGAGGCCATGGCGGCGTCGGCCTCCTCGGTTTCTCGCGGGCCGAATGCATTGATCGGCGTGCAACGGGCAATGACTGATGGTTCAGACCTTGCCGATGTCTGTTGCAGGCACGGGTTGCCGTCGAAGACCTCGCCGATGCAGATGTCTGTCGGAAGGAGCTCCGATGACGAGCACGGCCCCGGCGTCAGTCGCGGATGAGGTTGAGCGAGGGAGGAAGCCGCCGCTGATCGGCCGCGGGATGCTCGTGCTCTTCATCGCGCTGATCGGCTGTTTCACCGCCTGGGGTGTGGCACAGGACCTGACCACGCCGATGGTGGCGGGCTTCAAGCGGATCTTCGACATGAGCACGTTCCAGGCGTCGCTGGTTCAGCTGGCCTACTTCGGCGCGTACTTCCTGCTCGCGCTCCCCGCGGCCTTCATCAACCAGCGCTTCGGGTACAAGACGGGCATCCTGACCGGGCTCGGCCTCGCGGCGCTCGGCGCGTTCGCCTTCTATCCCGCGAGCAAGATCATGACCTACGAGGCCTTCCTGGTGGCCCTGTTCGCGATGGCGGCCGGCTGCTCGATCCTGGAGACGTCCGCGAATCCGTACGTCCTGGCGCTGGGGCCCGAGGAGACAGGTACCCGGCGCCTGAATCTCGCCCAGGCGTTCAATCCCGTGGGCACCAACCTCGGCGTGCTGCTCGCCTCCACGTTCATCCTGCCCAAGCTCGCCGACCCGGTGGACACCTCGTCACTGACGCCCGAACAGCTGCAGACGATCCGGGCGGGCGAACTCAGCGCGGTGATGGGACCGTACATCGGTCTCGCCGTCCTGCTCGTTCTCATCGCCGCCGCGATCGCCAGCCAGAAGGTGCCCCCGATCGTCGAGGAGTTCCCCGACACCGGCCCGCACGAAGGCGGGACGGGCACCCTGTTCCGGGTGCTCTGGCGGAGCAGGCATTACCGTTTCGGCGTCGTGGCACAGTTCTTCAACGTCGCGGCGCAGGTGTGCGCGTGGACCTACGTGATCCAGTACGTCCAGCAGGCGCTCGGCGGCAGCCTGGAGAAGGGCGGTTTCTACCTCCAGCTCAGCCTGTTGGTCTTCCTCGGGTCCCGGTTCCTGATGACGTGGGTCATCGGCCGTGTCCGCGCCACGTCGGTGCTCGCCGTCCTCGCCTTCCTGGCAGTCCTGCTGTGCGTCTTCGCGATGTTCAGCCCCAATATGGCGGGAGTCATCGCCGTGGTCGCCCTGTCCCTCTGCCTGTCTCTCATGTTCCCGACGATCTACGGAGTCGCCCTCAAGGGCCTGGGACCGGCGACGAAGTTCGGCGCCGCCGGGCTCGTGATGGCGATCGTGGGTGGCGCGATCATGCCGCTCGTCCAGGGCAGGCTGGTCGACACGACCAGCGCGGCCTTCTCGTTCATCGTTCCCGCCGTCTGCTTCGCCGTCGTCGGGATGTACGCGCTCTATGACCTCACCGCGGGCACGGACGACCTCAGCGCCGAGACGGACGCCGTCACCGGGAGCCCGGCATGAACGGCCGGTGCCGCGCTATCGCCGCCGTCGCGGTCATGACCCTGGCTGTGGGTGCCTGCGGCGGCGAGTCCCCGACGAGCGCGACGACAGCCACGAAGCAGCTCGAAATCATGTCGTGGTGGACGTCCGGGTCCGAGGCCGCCGCGCTGAACGCCCTGCTGACCGACTTCCGCCAGGCGCACCCGGACGTCGGGACCGTCAACGCGGCGATCGCGGGCGGCGCCGGGTCGCAGGCGATCGTGGCGCTGGCCAAGCGGCTGCAGAACGGCGACCCGCCGGACGTCTGGCAGACGTTCGCCGGCAAATCGGTCCAGGGCTACGCCGCCCGCGGCACCGTCCGGGATCTGACGCCGGTCTTCGGCGCTGATCTACGTGCGACGATGCAGCCGACAATCGTGCAGTCCGTCCTGCGCGACGGCCGTCCGTACGGGATGCCGACCGGTGCGCACCGCAGCAACGTGCTGTGGTTCAACATCGACCTGCTCAAGAACGCCGGCGTCGAACCGCCGTCGAGCGGCTACACGCTCCGGGGGTTCCTGGACGATCTGGGAAAGATCAAGGCCTCCGGGGCGGCGCCGCTGTGCCTGGGTGGCAAGGACCCGTTCACCACCGTCGAACTGTTCGAGAACGTGCTGCTCAGCACGATCGGGTCCAGCGGCTGGCAGGACATGGCCAACGACAGGCTCGACTGGCGCGGCGCGAAGGTGCGTACGGCGCTTCAGTCCTTCGGCGAGATCTTGACGTACGCCGACCCCGAGGCGAGTGGGCTGACGTGGGACACGGCAACGAGGAAACTGACGACGGGTGGCTGCGCGTTCGAGTCCATGAACGACTCGGCCTACGGCGAACTCGTCGCCGGTGGCGGACAGGAGGGCAGGACCTTCGGGGCCGCGGCCTTCCCGGGTACCGGTGACAGCTTCCTCGCGGTCGTCGACGTCTTCGTCGCCGCGACCAAGGCCAGGAACGCCAAGAACGCGCTCGAGTTCCTCGGCAGCATCAACACACCGTCGACGCAGGTCGCGTTCCACAAGGCGAAGGGCTCGGTGCCGGTGATACGCGACGTCGATGTCTCGTCGTTGCCTGCCTACCAGCAGGCTTCTTCGAAGAGTCTCTGGACGTCACCGGTGCTGCTGTCCGTCGCTCATGGCGAGGCCAGAAGCCCGGAGTTCCAAGAGGGCTTCTACAACGCCGTCTCGACCTATGAGCGTACGCGCGACCCGGCGGCATTCGCCCACGATCTGGAGAGCGCAGTCGCCAACGACAGGATCCCGCCGCGCTGACGCCGGCCGACGCCCTGCCACGGTGGTGGGGGAGCGCTACGGCCTGCACTTTCGCTCCGCTTCCATGCTCCGGTGCGTTCTGCTGCATGTGGAGCGGGGGCCGGGTGTGTTCCGCCGGGGCTGCGGGGTGCTGGGGATGTTGCGAGGGCGACGCGTCCTCGTACGGACGCGTGGTCGGACCTTGCGGGCACGGCCCGGGTGGGGATCGTTAGAGCAGGTCATGAGGCCGGCCTTGGGTGTACCGCCCCGCGACGGGCCGGCATCAGCCTACGCTGACAGTAGCCAAATGAAGCGAAAGCGCTACTGAGAGTGGCTGAGCAGAGGGGTTCCGATGGGCAACGGACAGCTTGTCGCCGAGGGCCAGGCATTGTACCGGCAGATGATCGACAGCATCACCGACTATGAGGTGATCATGCTCGACGACAAGGGACTGGTGCGCACCTGGCACGCCGGCGCCGAAAGGCTCACTCAGTACACCGCGGACGAGATCATCGGCCAGCCGGTCACGACCTTCTACGAGGAGCGTGACGTCTCCACGGGCCTGGTGGACGTCGAGCTGCGTACGGCCACCGAGGTGGGGCGCTTCGAGACGGAGGGCTGGCGGGTACGCAAGGACGGCAGCCGGTTCTGGGCCTCCGAGGTACTCACCCCGATCCGCGGCGGCGGCAAGGAAGCGCAGGGGTACGTCAAGGTGGCTCGTGACGTGACCGAGCGCCGGGAGCAGGACATCGCCCTGCGGAGCGCAGAACAAATGATCAACAGCATTGCCGACTACGAAATCATCCGTCTCGACCGAAACGGCAACATCCGGTCGTGGAACCGCAGTGCGCAGAAGCTCAAGCAGTACACGGCTGAAGAGGTGCTCGGTCACCACGTCTCCATGTTCTACATCGAGGAAGACGTACGCGTCGGCCTCGCCGACCGGGAGCTCGCCACGGCGGCCCGGGAGGGGCGCTTCGAGACGGAGGGCTGGCGGGTACGCAAGGACGGCAGCCGGTTCTGGGCCAACGTCATCCTCAGCCCGATCCACGCCAACGCCGACGCCGACGCCGACGCCAAGCTGCTCGGCTTCGTGAAGATCTCCCGGGACCTGACCGAACGCCGCGAGCAGGAGCGCCTCCTGCAGCGCCAGCGCGACGAGATCCTGGAGCTGTCCACGCCGGTGATCCAGGTGTGGGACAAGGTACTGGTCCTGCCGATCATCGGCACCCTGGACAGCCTGCGTGCCTCGCGGTTGACGGAGGCGCTGCTGGAGCGCATCGCCCTGGAGGAGGCCGAGGTGGTCATCCTCGACATCAGCGGTGTACCGGCGATCGACACCGACGTCGCCCAGCACCTGCTCAAGACCGTCGAGGCGGCGAGGCTGATGGGCACCGTGAGCGTGCTGTCCGGGGTGAGGCCGGAGACCGCGCAGGCCATCGTGCACCTGGGTATCGCGCTGGGAAGCCTGCGGAGCTGCAACAACCTCAAGGACGCGCTCCAGCTCGCGCTACGGCTGGTCGGCTCGGACGCGTTGCGCACGGAACAGATGCCCGTCCATGTCTGATCACGTTCCCATCATGAGGATGGGCAGGAACCTGCTGGTCACGTTGCAGGGTGACCTCGAAGACTCCACGGTCGAGCAGATCGAACGTGAGGTGACCCGCGAAGTGGCGCGTACCGCGGCCCAAGGAGCCCTGATCGACGTCAGCGGGTTGTCGGTGGTCGACTCGTTCGTGGCCCGCGTCATCGCCCGTCTGGTCGCGATGATCCGCCTGCTGGGCGCCCAGGCGGCGCTCGTCGGCATCCAGCCCGCCGTGGCCATCACCCTGGTCGAGTTGGGCGTGCCGCTCGCGCACGTGCACACCGCACTCAACGCCGAACAGGGCATGGCTCGGCTACGGGAACTTTACGATGAGTCAGTCCACTGACACTCCGGTGGTCACCGCCGCCATCAACGCAGAGTCCGACCTCCTGCGGGTACGGTCGGTGCTGCGCGCCGAGGCCCAGCGCGCCGGTCTCGGGCTGACCGCGGCCACCAAGCTGGTCACGGCCGGTAGCGAGCTCGCGCGCAACATCGTCCGCTACGCCACCCACGGCCAGGGCATGGTCTCGGTCGAACAGGCTGAACGCGGCGGACGGCTGGGCGTACGCGCCGTCTTCACCGACATCGGCCCGGGCATCGCCAACCTCGACCTGGCCATGACCGACGAGTTCAGCACGGCCGGGAGCCTCGGCCTGGGACTACCCGGCAGCCGCCGCCTGGTGGACGAGTTCTCGATCGATTCCGGGCCTGGGCGCGGTACCACGGTGGTGATCGCGCAATGGAACCGGTGACGCGATGGAACCGATGACGCGATGGAACCGATGACGCGATGGACTCGCTGAGCCCGCCGACGCTGCCGTTGCGACAGCCCAGCCATGACCGGTATCTCATCGCCGATCAGGTGGACGCCGGTGCGGTGCGCCGGGCCGTTGCACGCTACGCCGACGCCCAGCACGCCGCGCCGGAGCGCCGCGGGAGGGCGGAGCTGGTCGCCACCGAACTCGCGACCAACCTCCTGCGGCACGCCGAGCCCGGCGGTTGGATCCTGGTACGCCCGCTGCCGGCCGCTATCGAGCTGATCGCGGTCGATCGCGGACCCGGTATCCCCGACATGGCGGTAGCGCTGTCGGGGCGCGCGTACCCTGTGCCGACGCCGGAGGGGCTCGGCTGCGGGCTGGCCGCCGTACGCCGCGCCGCCTCAGTCTTCGACGTCTACACCCGACCGGGCCGCGGCACCACGATTCTCGCGATCGTCGATCTCGACGGCAGTTCCGCGCCGCCGCGGCGGCGGTGCTGGGCCGGAGTCGAGGTAGCGCTGACCGAGGAGTCGGGTGACGGATGGGCGGTCGCCGAGGTCGACCACGGCCTCGCCGTCGCCGTGGTCGACGGCCTGGGACATGGCCCGCAGGCCTCGATCGCCGCCGACGCGGCCCTGTCGGCCTTTGCGCGAGACGCGGCGGACCTCGACACCTTCCTGGCGCGCGCCAACGCCGCGATGCGGACGACCCGCGGCGGAGCCGTAGCCGTGTGCCGGCTCGATCTCACGCGCCGCGTGCTGGAATGCGTCGCGCTCGGAAACATCAGCGGGCGCATCCTCGCCCATGGAGCCGAGCGTGGGTTGCTCTCCCGCAGCGGTACCGTCGGCCTGTTGGAACGGCCGCCCCGCGCCCAGCCGTCGAGCTACCCTTGGCCCGCCGGTGCCACCCTCGTGTTGTGGAGTGACGGGCTGCACAGCCGCCTCGACCTGTCGACCGAACCCTCGCTGTTGGCCCACGACCCGGCCGTGGTCGCGGCGACCCTGCACCGCAACCACGCCAGGGAACGCGACGACGCCACCGTGGTCGTGATCACTGATCCGGGGGCGCCATGACGACGGTGGACCGTTCACAGAGCGTATGGACCACGGTGTACGAGGCGGCGTCGTCCAGCGGCCTTGCATCATTGCCGGCCGCCCGGCTGGCCCTCGCCGCGATCGAACTGCTCGGCAGCGACGAATCGGGCGACTCCAGCTCGGTCGAGGTGGTGCGGGTACCCGGCGACGGCCGACCCCAGCTGGAACTGCTGGTCCGCGGCAGTCCGACACGTGCATCACCCGCGCCGTCGCTGGAGGCGGCACTGCACGACGCCGCCTGCCGGGGCTTCGACGCACACAGCCTTCTCGCCGCAGCGCTCGCCACGGTCGAGCAGCAGGCAGACCGGCTTGCCGCGGCCGACACCGAGGCGTGCGAACTGCGCGCGGAGCTCGACGAGACCAACCGCGGCCTGCTCGCCGTCTACGCCGAGCTCTCCGACCACCAGCACCAGCTCGAGTTGGCGCGCGCCGCGGCCGAGCAGTCCAGCCACGCCAAGGCGGCGTTCCTGGCCAACATGAGTCATGAGATCCGTTCACCGCTCAACGCCGTTGTCGGCTTCACGGGTCTGCTGCGTGACACCGAGCTCAATGCCGAGCAGGCCGAGTACGTGGACATGGTGCAGTCCGCCAGTAACCATCTGCGTGGCGTGATCGACGACGTACTGGACGTGTCGAAGATTGAGTCCGGCCATCTCGAACTCGAGGACATCCCGTTCGACCTGGTCACCTGCGTCGAGGAGGCAGTCGGCATCGTGGCGCCGGCCGCCGAGCAGAAGGGGCTCGCGTTGGCCGCCCTGTTCGCGCTGAACACCCCGGTGAGCGCCGTCGGGGACCCGGTGCGGCTGCGCCAGATCCTGGTGAACCTGCTCTCCAACGCGGTCAAGTTCACCGCTAAGGGAGAGATCGCCGTCGAGGTCGAGCCACAGTCCATAGTGGATGATCGATGTGAGCTGATCCTTCGGGTTCGCGACACCGGTGTCGGCATCCCGGCGGACGCGATCGACCGGGTCTTCGCCCCGTTCACTCAGGCTGACGCCTCAACCACCCGCAACTTCGGCGGTACGGGCCTGGGGCTCACGATCTGCCGCCAACTCTGCGCGCTGATGGGCGGTGGCATAGCCGTGGACTCGGAGGTGGGCGTGGGTACCACCTTCACCTGCACCGTCAGCGTGCGGCTCGTCGACGCGATGCGGCTGAACACCGGCATCGACCGGCCGCTGTCGGGAATGCAGGTTTTGGTCGTCCACGAACAGCCGCTCACCGCCGACGCCATCAGCCGCCACCTGGCCACGTGGGGCGCCGACACGGTCACCGCCACGACCATCGCTGACGCCACCCGCCGCGCCGGCGACTGGCGCGAGGCGGAGTTCGCCGTGGTGGCCGCCACCGGCGAGCCCGACGCCCTCGCCGTTGCCGCGGACCTTCTCGCCACCGCTCGCGGAGGCCGGCACCTGCCGATCGTCGCCGTCGCGACGCTGGCGTCCAGGCAGGCCGCGTGCTCCGCGCAGGAGGTCACCGACGACGTGCGGGCGGTGGTCTCGGCGCCGGTCCAGCGCCGCCACCTCCGCAGGGCGGTCCTCGGCGTCCGCGGCCGGTGCGAGGAGACCGGCAGCGAGGTCGTCGCCATGACCGCCGCGCGGGCCCTACGCATCCTCCTCGCCGAGGACAACCCGGTGAACCAGCGTGCGACGACGCTGATGCTTGAGCGCCTCGGATACAGCGTGGACGTGGTGGGCGACGGTGAGCAGGCACTCGCCGCGATCCTCGGCGGCGACTACGACCTCGTCTTCATGGACCTGCACATGCCGCACCTCGACGGGATCGCCGCCACGCGTGAGGTGCGAGACGCACTACCAGGCAGCCGGCCACGTATTGTCGCGATGACCGCCGGCGCGACGGCCGAGAACCGTCGCGCCTGCGCGATGGCGGGCATGAACGACTTCCTCGCCAAACCCGTCGAGCTGGCAGACATGGCCCGGGTGATAGCGGCGACCCCCGACCGTCCCGTGGAGGCGACCGACCACGTGGTGCTCTACGTGGACGACGACCCCATGGTGGTCACGCTGGTCGAACGGATCCTGGGTGGCCGACCCGGACTGAGGCTGCTCACGACGTCGGACGGGGACGCGGCTCCCGGCCTGGCCGTAGCGCACGGACCCGTCCTGGTCCTGATCGATCTGCACCTGGCCGACACCAGCGGCGAGGTTGTCCTGCGGCGCCTGCGGGCCGACGACCGCACCCGCTCGGTTCCGGTCGTCATCGTCAGCGGTGACACCTCGCCGGCGACCATCGAACGCCTCACCGCGCTGGGGGCGTCCGCACACCTCGCGAAGCCCTTCACCGCGGCTGCCCTGCGGACCCTCGTCGACTCCACCCTCTTCGCCCGGTTGGCTGAGTAGGCCACCGGAGGACCCGCGCCCCGACTCTGGGGCAGCACCCCACGGTCACCCGAACACCTACGTGCACGAGCAGCCGGAGTCCTGGGACGGTCCGTTCGCTCGTGGATGCGGCGCTCGGGGACGCGAAACGGCGGCCACGCCGGGCCGGAGCCGGGAGGGCCATTCAAAACTAGGTCGATGCCTGCCGATGTCACGGTGAGTAAGATTCGGGGATGCCCGTGACTCGGGTCGACTGTCCGAGTAGACGCGGCGGCCGGGATCCGATAGATCATCTCTGTGTGGAAGTTGATCGAGGGCCGGCCGCTGCGTTGCGAAAGTATGACAGGCCTCCAGGCCGGACAGCTCACCAACCTGATCGACCGGTTCCGGGAAATCGTCGGCGACGAGTGGGAGAAGCCGCCGGTCGGGCGTCCGCACGTGTTGCCGCTGCCCACGGCGGTCATCGCGGTGCTGTTCGGACTGCGGCACAACATGGCCGACGAGGTCGTGGCCGAGGTGTTCGGCTGCTCGCAGGCCACGATCACCCGCTATCACGAGATCCTGCAGCCGATCCTGCGGTGGGTGACCCGTCCCGCGGTAGGCCAGCGTCTCGAACGGGCCGGCCGCGAGGGCGTGCTGGTCGACGGGTTCGTCGCTCCGGTCGGCGAACGCGAGTCCTACCACGGGCTGTTCTCCGGCAAGAAACACCTGTGCGGGCAGAACGTACAGGTCGTCGCGGATCTCGATGGCCGGGTCGCCGACGTGGGCGAGCCCGTCAACGGTGCCCGCCACGACGCCGCGGCGTTCTACATCTCCGGTATCGCCGAACGCTGGGCAGACCACTTCGCTCCCGGTGGCCCGGGAATGATCGGCGACTGCGGCTACCAGGGCACCTGGCAATCCCCTGAAACCGTAGAGACTTTGATCTTGCGGTTTTTGGATCTTGAT
>CBIHNN010000074.1:0-24555 GCA_966211315.1 uncultured Micromonosporaceae bacterium
CGCGGGGGCGGTTGTGGGTTTGGTGCCCAGTGGGCGGGGGCGGGGGGCCGCGGGGGCCCGTGGAAGGGGAGCCCACGCCCGCCGTCGGGTGGTGGGTCAGGCCTGCTCGCGCTGCGGCAGCTCCGCGGACAGGTTGATGGTCGGGGAGTCGACGGTGGTGGCAGGCAGGCCACGCGGACCGGCGGACGGGGCGACCTGAGCCTCCGCCGCGCGGACCTCGGCGTTGATCCGCTGCGCTTCGGCCGCCGCGGCCTGGGCGGCCTCCGCGGCCTCCCGCTCGATGGCGCCGGGATCACCGTTCGACACGGGTACGTCACCGACCATGCTGGACAGTCCGCCGAGGGCACCGCCGAGGCCCTCGAGGGCCCGGGTCAGCTCGGTCGGGACGATCCACACCTTGTTGGCGGTGCCGTTGGCGATCTGCGGCAGCGCCTGCAGGTACTGGTACGCGAGGACCTTCTGGCTGGGGTTGGCCTCGTGGATCGCGTTGAAGACGGTACGGATGGCCTTCGCCTGACCCTCGGCGGTGAGGATCCGCGCCTGCCGGTCACCGTCGGCGCGCAGGACCGCCGCCTGCTTCTCGCCCTCGGCGGTGAGGATCTGCGACTGCTTGTGACCTTCGGCGTTGAGGATCGCGGCGCGGCGGTCCCGCTCGGCGCGCATCTGCTTCTCCATGGAGTCGCGGATGCTCGGCGGCGGCTCGATCGCCTTGATCTCGACGCGGGTCACCTTGATGCCCCAGCGGCCTGTCGTCTCGTCGAGCACGCCCGAGAGATGCTTGTTGATCTCCTCGCGGCTGGTCAGTGCGCGCTCCAGGTCGAGCGAGCCGATGACGTTACGCAGCGTGGTGACCGTGAGCTGCTCGATGGCCTGCAGGAAGTTGGCGATCTCGTACGTGGCCCGCACCGGGTCGACGACCTTGAAGTACAGGACCGTGTCGATGGAGACGACGAGGTTGTCAGAGGTGATCACCGGCTGCGGCGGGAAGCTGACCACCTGCTCCCGCATGTCCACCTTGGTACGGACGGCGTCGACGAACGGGACGAGCAGGTTCAGACCGGGGGTGAGGGTCTTCTTGTACCGGCCGAGCCGTTCCACCACATCCATGCGCTGCTGGGGCACGATCCGGATCGACCGCACCAGCACGATGACGGCGAAGAAGACGATCACCGCCACGAGGATCCCGACGACGGGTTCCAAAAAACTCACCTCTTCTGTGTCAGGCGAACCTTGCGAAGTTCTGTGTCAGGCGAACCTTGCGAAAGGTCAGGCAAACCTTGCGAAGCATCAGGGTTGGAAATCGGGGGGGCCGCCGGGCAGTTCCTCGCGCCAGACGAGCGCGGTGGCGCCGCTCAGCTCGATGACGCGGACCCTTTCACCGGGGGCATACGTGCCCGACCCTTCGAGGCACCGGGCGCGCCACAACTCCCCGTCGATCCTGATCATGCCATGGTCGGCGTCGACCCGCTCCACCACGAGCGCCGACGATCCGCGGATCGCGTCGATCCCCATCGGGGTGCCGGAGGAGTCGGGGTCGATCATCCGGCGCTTGATCGCCGGGCGGACCGCCACGATGGTGAGGGCCGAGACGAGGACGAAGATCAGCGCCTGGAGCCAGACCGGAGCCCCGAGAGCCGCGGCACCCGCCGCGACGAAGGCCCCACCGGCGAACATGATGAGGAACAGCGTCGTCGTGAAGATCTCCGCGACACCGAGGGCCGCGCCTAGCACGATCCAGAGAATGGGCTCCACGCTGTGATCGTGACACGCCCGCGCACGCGCGGCCACGTGCCCGGTCGCGCTGTGCAGATCGGGCCGAACGGCCCCGACGCGTCATCCCGTCGAATTCCCGCTTTCAAGTACATTTGGTACGAATTTCCCTCCGCGAGCCGAGGCCTCGCCGCCGGCCGCCCGACCGAAGGGAGAAGTGTGTCCATTTCCCCCGAGACCGGCCGCCGGCTCACCGAGATCGTCACCCGCGCCCAGGTCACGGGCCGCGCGCCGTCTGTCGTCCTCGCCGTGGTCCGCGACCGCGCCCTGGCCCACGTCGCCGGCGCCGGCGAACTGCCCCGGCCCGACGCCAGCACCCAGTACCGGATCGGCTCCATCACCAAGACGATGACCGCCGCCATGGTCATGCAGCTGCGCGACGAAGGCGCGTTCGGCCTGGACGACCTGCTCTACCGGCACCTACCCGGTACGCCCATCGGCGGCGTCACCCTGCGCCAGCTCCTCGGGCACGTGTCCGGGCTGCAACGCGAACCCGACGGCGCCTGGTGGGAACGGCGTACCGGCGGGGACGTCGACCAACTGCTCGCCGAGCTGTCGTTCGACAAGCTCGCCGGGCCGCCGTTGCGGACCTACCACTACTCGAACCTCGCGTACGGGCTGCTCGGCGCCGTCCTGCAGCGGGTCACCGGAGAGGAGTGGTCCGGGCTGGTCGCCAAGCGGGTGCTCGACCCGCTCGGCATGAAGCGCACCAGCTTCAAGCCGATCGAGCCGTACGCCCGAGGGTACGTCGTACACCCGCTGCACCAGACGCTGCACGAGGAGCCGCACGCCGACACCGGCGCGATGGCCCCCGCCGGGCAGCTCTGGTCCACCGCGACCGACCTGGCGAAGTGGGCCGCGTTCCTGGCCGATCCACTGCCCACCGTGCTGTCCCGGGACACCGTGGACGAGATGTGCTCCCCCGTCGTCATCAGCGACCTCGAGTCGTGGACCGCCGGACACGGGCTCGGGCCGCAGCTGTACCGCGTCGGCGAGCGGGTGTACGTCGGCCACAGCGGCTCCATGCCCGGCTACGTCGCCCAGCTGCTCGTCCACCGGCGCAGCCGGACCGGCGTCGTCGTCCTCGCCAATGCGTACGGCCTGCGCGGTACGTCGGTGAGGCAGGTCGGGCTGGAAGCGCTCACCTGCGTCCTCGACGCTGAACCGGTGACGCCCGCCCCGTGGCGTCCCGCCGCGACCGTGCCGGACCCCGAACTGGCGCCGCTGTGCGGGCGCTGGTGGTGGATGGGGCGCGAGTTCGCCGTGACCATCGCGGGCGACACGCTGCTCGTGGCCGCGGAGGGCGCCGCGGAGGGCAGAGAGCCGTGGCGGTTCGTGCCGGAGTCCCGGGACCGCTGGCGGGGCCGGACCGGCGAGAACGAGGGCGAGATCCTGGCCGTCGTCCGCGATCAGGCCGGCGACGTGGTCGCGCTGGACATCGCGACCGCGGTGCTCACGCGGGACCCATCGAATCTGGGGTGACCGTCACGAAGTCGATCAGCCGTTCCATCGCGCCGATCAGCGGCGTCTCGACGTCCTTGTAGCCGTTGACCGCGGCGAGGATCCGGCGCCACACATCGGCCGGATCCGTCATGCCGAGCGCGGCGCAGACGCCCTCCTTCCACGGCCGTCCGCGCGGAACGTCGGGCCACGCCCGGATACCGAGCCGCTCGGGCTTCACCGCCTGCCACACGTCGACGTACGGGTGGCCGGTGACGAGCACGTAAGGCGAGTCGACCGCGGCGACGATCCGGCTCTCCTTGGAGCCGGGGACGAGGTGGTCGACGAGGACTCCGAGTCGGCGGATCGGGCCGGGCCCGAACTCGGCTACGTCGTCCGCGAGGCGGTCGATGCCGTCCAGCGGCTCGACGACGATCCCCTCGATCCGCAGGTCGTCGCCCCAGATCCGCTCCACCAGGGCGGCGTCGTGAACACCCTCGACCCAGATCCGGCTGGCCCGCGCCACCTGGGCGCGTACGCCCGCGACCGCGAGCGAACCGGACGCGGTCCGGCGGCGTTCCGGCTGGGCCGGCGCTCGCTGCGGCCGGCGCAGGGTGACCGGGGCTCCGTCGAGGAGGAACCCCGCGGGCGCGAGGGGGAAGTTGCGGCGTCCGCCCCTGCGATCCTCCAGGATCACGGCGCCCAGCTGGAAGCCGACCACCGCGCCGCAGAAGCCGGAGTCGGCGTCCTCCACCACGAGCCCCGGCTCGGCGTCCACCTCGGGTACGGTTTTGCGTCTGCGCCAGTTACCGGCGAGCACGTCCTCCCCATACATGAACCGCAGGTTACGTTCCGTCACACCGACGCGCCCGTAGACACGCTGTGCGGCCGGGACGCGGCGCAGGCAGGACGGGACAACGACGACGGCCAGCACGTACCCTTGCCGCATGTCCCCCGCAGCAGGTGCGGCAACCCTCGTCGCGCGCCGGTCGACCAGGTTCGTCGCATGGGTGCGCGCCTGGCGCGCCGGCATCGTACCGTTCGACGAACTGGCCGACGAGATCGCCGGCGACGAGGAACACCTCGTCTGTGACGCGCCGGGTACCTGGCACGACGTGCCGTTGCGCGACGGCCTTCCGGCCTTCGCCAAGCTGCACCCCGACGACATCCGGCTGGTCCTGCCCGCGCCGGGCGACCCGCGCGGACTGCCCGGCCCGGGGCCGCTGACCGGCGCCGCGCTGCTCAGCGGCGAGGCGGTGATGGCCCCCGAGTTCGGTCTCGTCCCCGAAGTCCGGCGGCACACCTCCGGGTCCGGCATGGAGTTCGAGACCGTGCTGTGGCGGGCCCACCCCGTACCGGCGACCGGCTTCAACCCTGGCGTGCAGATGGCCGCCGCCGAGGCGGAGGCCGAACTCACCACCGCCCTCGCCGAGGCGACCACCCAGCTGACCCGGCTCGACGTGGCGCACTGGCGGCCCGAGCTCGCCGGCGCGCTCGCCGCGCTACGCAAGCCGGAGAACGCCGGCGCGCTGCCGCCTGGCTTCGACCCGCGGGCCCGCCGGCTGTTCGCCCGGGCCAGCACCCTCGACCAGGTCCTCGTGCTCGCCGAGCACAACGCACCCGGCGGCGCCGTCAACGGCTACGAGGCCCGACAGCGCGACGCCGCCCTGCGGCCGCTGCTGGCGGCGTGCCGGCGGGCGCTCGTGGCCGCCTGCAACTCACCGCTGCACCGGTGAACGACTTCTGCCCGCACTGCGGCACCCGGTTCACCGGCTCGGACTGGCCGCGCACCTGCGGCGGCTGCGGGCGGACGACGTACCGCAATCCGACGCCGGTCGCCGTGGCCGTGCAGCCGGTCGACGCGGGCCTGCTGGTCGTGCGCCGCGGCATCCCACCGGCCCTCGGCCGGCTCGCCCTGCCGGGCGGATTCATCGACGTCGGCGAGAGCTGGCAGCAGGCCGTCGTGCGGGAGCTCCGCGAGGAGACCGGCTTGGTCGTGGAGCACACCGACGTTCAGCTGTACGACGTGCACAGCGCCCCGGACGGCACCCTGCTGGTATTCGGAGTGCTGCCCCCACTGACGGCCGGCGACCTACCGCCCTCGGTCGCCCGTGCGGAGATCGAGGGTTGGCAGGTGCTGCCCGGTCCGGCGAACCTGGGCTTCGACCTGCACACCCGGGTCCTGCACCGGTGGTTTCGCGACGGACGTCAGCCCGCTCAGATCTCGGCGATGAGGTCCGCGACGGAGTTGACGATGCGCGACGGGCGGTAGGGGTAACCCTCCGCCTCTGCCATCGTGCTGATGCCGGTGAGCACCAGGATCGTTTCCAGGCCCGCTTCCAGGCCGCAGAGCACGTCGGTGTCCATCCGGTCGCCGATCATCGCCGTGGTCTCCGAGTGCGCCTTGATGGTGTTCAGGGCCGATCGCATCATCATCGGGTTCGGCTTACCCACGAAGTAGGGGTCGACGCCGGTCGCCTTGGAGATCATCGCCGCGACGGAACCCGCGGCGGGAAGCGCACCCTCGATGGACGGGCCGGTGGGGTCCGGGTTGGTACAGATGAACCGGGCACCGTCGTTGATCAGCCGGACGGCCTTCGTGATGGCCTCGAAGCTGTACGTACGGGTCTCCCCCAGCACCACGTAGTCCGGTTCGAAGTCGGTGAGGACGTAGCCGACGGCGTGCATGGCCGTGGTCAGACCCGCCTCGCCGATCACGTACGCGGTGCCGCCGGGGCGCTGGTCGGCGAGGAACTGGGCGGTGGCCAGGGCGGCCGTCCAGATCGACTGTTCGGGGACGTCGAAGCCCATCCGGGCGAGCCTGGCCTGCAGATCCCGGGGCGTATAGATGGAATTGTTCGTCAAGATGAGAAACGGCTTGCCGGAAGCCTTCATCCGGTTGACGAAGTCGGGTGCGCCGGGCACCGGCTGGCCCTCGTGCACGAGCACGCCGTCCATGTCGGTCAGCCAGCTCTCGATGACCTTGCGTTCCTTCATGCGGCTCCTCGGGTGGATGGGCGCCGTGGCGCCGGGCAGCAGTCCACCGGGCAGGTGTCCCACAGCGGGAGCGTACCCAGGTGGTCTTTCGGGCCGGTTTCTTCCAGGCGTTCGGTGACCAGTTCCCGGATCATCGCGACGAACCGGGCGTCGGTGCCCGGCGTACCCGCGCGGGCGAAGCCCAGGCCGCGGCGCTGGGCCGTCTGGGCAGCCTCGTTGTCGAGATCCCAGACCACCTCGAGGTGGTCGGAGACGAACCCGATCGGGCTGACGACGATGTCGGTGACGCCGTTGTCGGCGAGCATCTCGAGGTGGTCGTTGACGTCCGGCTCCAGCCACGGCACCTGCGGCGGCCCGGAGCGGCTCTGCCAGACCAGGTCCCAGGCCAGGTCGGGGGCGGCGGCCGCGTGCACCAGCCGGGCCGTCTCCTCCAGCTGGGCGGTGTAGCGGTTGCCGGTAGGCCCGGCCGCCGCCGCCATCGAGCTGGGAATGGAGTGCGCGGTGAAGACGAGCCGCGGGGTGCCGCCCAGGGTCGCCCGGGCCGCGCGGACCGCGTCCGCGTGCGGCTCGACGAAGCCGGGGTGGTCATGGAACTGGCGCAGTTTGGTGATCGAGGGAGCGCCGGGTCCGACCTTGGCGCGGGCCCGGTCGATGTCCTCCCAGTACTGCCGGCACGAGGAGTAGCCGCCGTACGCGCTGGTGGCGAACGCCAGTGCGCTGGTGACGCCGTCGTCGCGCATCTGCGCCACGGTGTCCTCGACCATCGGCCGCCAGTTCCGGTTGCCCCAGTACGTGGGCAGGCCCACGCCGTGCGCGTCGAAGTCGGCGGTGACCGCGCCGAGGAGCTCGCGGCACTGCCCATTGATCGGCGAGACGCCGCCGAAGTGGTGGTAGTGCTCGGCCACCTCGGCGAGGCGTTCGTCGGGCACGCCACGGCCACGGGTCACGTTTCGCAGGAACGGCATCACGTCGTCGGGATGCTCGGGCCCACCGAAGGACAGCAGGAGGAACGCGTCGTATTGCACCCGGCAAGTCTGCCCTGCCGCCGTTGCGGCAGGGACCGGACCCGCCCGAACGGTAACGATCATGCGCCTACTGCGTGGAACCCGCCGTCGACGTGCACGATCTCGCCGGTCGTCGCCGGGAACCAGTCGGACAGCAGCGCCAGGCAGGCACGGGCGGCGCAGTCCTGGTCGGCGAGGTCCCAGCCGAGCGGCGCCCGGTTGACCCACGCCTCCTCGAACTGCTCGAAGCCGGGGATCGACTTCGCGGCCATCGTGCGCAGCGGGCCCGCCGAGACGAGGTTGCTGCGGATGCCCTGCTTGCCCAGGTGGAGCGCCAGGTACCGCGACGCCGACTCCAGCCCGGCCTTCGCGACGCCCATCCAGTCGTAGACCGGCCAGGCGAACTGCGCGTCGAAGGTCAGGCCGACGACCGCCCCGCCGGGGGACATCAGCGGCAGGCACGCCGTGGCCAGGCTCTTGTAGGAGTACGTGGACACGTGCAGCGCCGTGGCGACGTCCTCCCAGGGGGCGTCGAGGAAGCCGCCGCCGAGGCAGCTCTGCGGCGCGAACCCGATGGAGTGTACGACCCCGTCCAGGCCGTCGACGTGCTCGCGGACCTTGTCGGCGAGCCCGGCCAGCTGCTCGGGGTTCGTCACGTCGAGCTCGATGACTGGGGCGGCCTCGGGCAGCCGCTTGGCGATCCGCTCGACCAGCGACATCCGGCCGAAGCCGGTGAGCACGACCGTGGCGCCGTTCTCCTGGGCGAGTTTCGCCACCGAGAACGCGATGGAGGCGTCGGTGATGACACCGGTGACGAGTAGCCGCTTACCGGCCAGCAGTCCAGACACTGTTAATCCTCCGTGCTCTCAGTGACCCATGCCGAGACCGCCGTCGACCGGGATCACGGCGCCGCTGATGTATCCGGCACCGTCGCCGGCCAGCCAGGTGACCACGGACGCGACCTCTGCGGGCTCAGCCATCCGGCCGGCCGGAATCGCCTTCACGTACTCGGCGCGCTTCTCGTCGGGCAGCACCGCCGTCATCTCGGTCGCGATGAAGCCCGGCGCGACCACGTTCGCCGTGATGTTGCGGGAGCCCAGCTCCCGGGTGATGGACCGGGCGACACCCACCAGTCCGGCCTTACTCGCCGCGTAGTTCACCTGGCCGGGTCCGCCGTACATGCCGACGACCGAGGAGATGAAGATCATCCGGCCCCAGCGGGCGCGCAGCATCTTCGTGCTGGCCCGCTTGGCGCACCGGAACGCGCCGGTCAGGTTCGTGTCCACCACGTGGGTGAACTGCTCCTCCGACATCCGCATCAGCAGCGTGTCGTCGGTGATCCCGGCGTTGGCCACGAGGACCTCGACGGGGCCCAGCTCGGCCTCGACGGCCGCGAACGCGGCGTCGACCGCGGCGGAGTCGGT
This sequence comes from uncultured Micromonosporaceae bacterium, assembly GCA_966211315.1. Classification (GTDB taxonomy): domain Bacteria; phylum Actinomycetota; class Actinomycetes; order Mycobacteriales; family Micromonosporaceae; genus CBIHNN01. Next base: position 8,636 of record CBIHNN010000074.1, read on the forward strand.
GATGTCGCACTGCACACCGAACATGCCCTCGGGCGCCCCGCTGCCGCGGTGCGTGATCGCGACCCGGTCGCCCTGCTCGACGAACGCCTGCGCGATGGCCAGGCCGATTCCCCGGTTACCTCCGGTCACCAACACGGTTCGGGCCAACGGGTCCCCCTCGGTGAAAAGATCAGTGGCTGCGTACGGAGACTAGGCGTTACCTGCCGGTAAGCCGAAGCCGGGTCAGGGTGTGGCGGGCCACCATCGCGTGGGCGGCGAGGAGTATGCTGACGGCCGGTCAACGGCCCGGACGACAGAGTCCGACGACAGCAGGAGGTGTTCGCTGTGCGAGATAGCGATCCTCCGAGTCGTGGCCGGGCCGCCCGTCAGTCCTTCTGACGTCCGTCACCACTTCCCTGATCACTGCCAGTGAACACCGGCAGGGTTTGTCGTGTCGCGCCACGACGGGAAGTGAGCCCCGCCGCGACTCTGCACGTGTGCGCAGCCACCATCCGTTGCCACCGGAGAGCCGCCGCCGATGAGCCGTTACGTCGCCCCGCTCAGCTTCACCCTCGCCGCCGCCTGGGTGGTCCTGCTGTTCGTCCTGGTCAGCAAGCCTTGACCGAACTCCACGCCGGACGCCCGGCCGCCGGTCACGGCAACCGGGAGGTCCAGACCATGCTCACCGCTGCGGCCAGCAGACCCAGCAGGAGCCCCACGCCCGCGTACCACTGCGTCACCTCGCGAGGCTGGACGCGGTGCCCGATGGACGAGCCCATGTCCTGGTACACCTTCTTGAGCTCCGCCACCGACGCCGCCTCGTAGAAGAAGCCCTTGGTGGTCTCCGCCAACTGCTGCAGCGACGCCCGGTCGACTGGTACGGGCTGCAACTGCCCGCGGATGTCCACCCGGCCGCTGTCGGTGCCGAACGCGATCGTCGACACCGGCACGTTAGCCGCGGACGACGCCGCGGCGGCGTCCTCGATGGAGCGTCCCGAGGTGCGGTAACCGTCGGAGAGCAGCACGATGCGCGCCGGCGGCAACTCGGTCACGCCGTCCGACGGCACGGACCGGATCGCCTCCAGCGCCGTGAACACCGCCTCGCCCGTCGCGGTCGCCTCGTTGAGCTGCAGGCCGTCGATCGCGCTCGTCACCGAGGCACGGTCCTTCGTCGGCGGGACGAGCACGTTAGCCGACTTCGCGAACGACACCAGACCCAGGTTGAAGTCCGGCGGGAGCTCCTTGACGAACGACTTCGCGGCCTCCTGCGCGGCCTGGATCCGGTTCGGGGCGACGTCGTTGGCCTGCATGGATAGCGACACGTCGATCGCGAGGATCACCGTTGCCCGCTCCAGGGGCTGCTCGGTGTCCACCGACGGCCTCGCCAGGGCCGCGGCGAGAGCCAGGAGGCTGAGCAGGAAGGCGGTCGCCGACACGTGCCGGCGCCAGCCCAGGCCCTTCGGGGCGAGCGTACGGAGCAGGTCCACGTTGGTGAACCGCATCGCGTACGCGCGCTGGCGGAACTGCCGCCAGACGTACACGCCGGCAATGGCCAGGACCGGCAGGACCGCGAGCAGCCACCACGGCTGCAGGAAACGGATCATCGGGTGGTTCCTCGCGTACGGGCGTGCCGCTGGGCGGCGACGAAGCGGACCATGTCGAGCAGCCAGTCGGAGTCGGTGCGCAGCCGGAGGTGCCCGGCGCCGGCGGCCCGCAGCGCCTGCGCGATCGCGGTGCGCTGGGCGTTGGCCGCCTCGGCGTAGCGGGCGCGCAGGACGGGATCGGAGGTCTGCACCTCATGCAGCATTCCCGACTCGGGATCGGCGAGCGTGAGCACCCCGACGTCGGGCAGTTCGAGCTCGCGCGGGTCGACGATCTCGATGGCGAGCACGTCGTGCCGTACGCCGAGCTTGCGGACGGGCCGGGCCCAGCCGTCCACCGGGCCGAGGAAGTCGGAGATGACGACCGCGACGCCGCGGCGCCGGGGAGGCCGGTTCAGCATGTCGACGAGTTCGCCGAGGTCGGCCCGTCCGGGCTTCACCTCGGTACGGGCGATGGACCGCAGCAGGCCCTGCGCCTCCTTGCGGCCGGGGCGGGCGGGCAGCCGTACCGTCGCGGGTGGGCCCGGCGCGACGGACTGCCGGCGGCGGCGGAACACGCCGGTCTGCGGTGTGGTGACCATGCCGCCGCCGGTGCCGACGACCGCGCCGATCCGGTTGCCGCCGCGTACGGTCAGGTGGGCGATGGCGGTGCACGCAGCGATGACGAGGTCGCGCTTGAGCCACTGTGCGGTGCCGAAGTCCAGGCTGGCCGACAGGTCGACCGCCATCCACGTCTCGAGTTCCCGGTCGGCGACCGTGCGACGGACGTGCGGGGCGGTGGTGCGGGCGGTGACCGGCCAGTCCATCCGGCGGACGTCGTCGCCGGGGCGGTACTCCCGAGACTCCCCCGGTTCGCTGCCGGGGCCGGGCAGCAGGCCGACGTAGTCGCCCTGGAGCAGTCCGTCGAGCTTGCGGGTGACGAGTAGTTGCAGGCGGCTGAGCACCGCGTCGGCCCGGCCGCTGCCGGCCGGGGGCGCCGTGGCGGCGGGTGGGGCGGTCACCGGGGGCCGGGCCATCCGGCATCACCCTCAGGGGCGCCCGGTCCGACGTTCGGGGCGCCGCCCGGTCCGACGTTCGGGGCGCCGCCCGGTCCGACGTTCGGGGCGCCGCCCGGTCCGACGTTCGGGGCGCCGCCGCCCTGCGTCGGGGCGCCGATCGTAGCGGGCAGGCCGGGTAACCCGACCGTGCCGTACATCGGCGGAGCCGAGGACGGCGGGGGCGTCGAGCTGTGCCCGTTCGAGCCGTTGGCACCCTGCCGCGGCGACACTGACGGCGTCGGAACAGCCGCCATGATCCGCCCCACGATGTGGTCCGCCGGTACGTCGTCGGCCAGCGCGTCGTAGCTGAGCACCAGCCGGTGCCGGAGCACATCCACGGCGACGTCCTGCACGTCCTGCGGCAACGCGTAGTCGCGGCCACGGAGCAGGGCGAGTGCCCGGGTGGCCCGGACGATGCCGAGCGAGGCGCGCGGGCTGGCGCCGTACTGGATGAGCTGCGCGACGTCCGGAATGCCGTGCTGCGCGGGCGCACGGGTCGCGAGCACCAGCCGGACCGTGTAGTCGACGAGCGCGTTGTGCACGAAGACCTGGTCGGTCTTTCGCTGCAGGGCGAGCAGGTCGCCGGAGGTGAACACCGGCACCGGCTCGGGCGCCTTGACGCCCATCCGGTAGACGATCTCGCGCTCCTCCGCGTCGGTCGGATAGCCGACGAGAATCTTCATCAAGAACCGGTCGCGCTGGGCCTCGGGCAGCGGGTACACGCCCTCCTGCTCGATCGGGTTCTGCGTCGCCATGACGAGGAACGGGTCCGGCACGCTGTGTGTCTCGCCGCCGATCGACACGTGCCGCTCGGCCATGACCTCGAGCAGCGCGGACTGCACCTTGGCGGGCGCCCGGTTGATCTCGTCGGCGAGCAGGAAGTTGACGAAGACCGGGCCGAGCTCGACGTCGAACTTCTCGCTGGACTGCCGGTAGATCCGGGTGCCGACGATGTCCGCGGGGACGAGGTCGGGGGTGAACTGGACGCGGGAGAACGTACCTCCGACGACCTTGGCGAGGGTCTCCACCGCGAGCGTCTTCGCGACACCGGGAACGCCCTCGATCAGGCAGTGGCCACGGGCGAGCAGCGCCACGAACATCCGCTCGACCATCCGGTCCTGGCCGACGATCACGCGCTTGACCTCGAACAGGGCCCGTTCCAGCTGGGAGGCGTCCTGTGCCGGGGTACTGCCGTCGCTGGCGGTGTGGGGCGTGGTCGGCTGGGCCACCGGTCCTCCGATACGGGTCATCCGTCTGTGCTGGTGCCGGCGCGCGCCGACCCTGCAAGCGTTACACGAGCCTCCACCGTACGACCGACGGAGACTCCGCGACGCGCTGCCCCGAATGGATCACGACCGGTCGCGTCATAAGACTTTCCGTGCGATGCGCCGCAGCGGGGATCGGAACCTGGGTGGACGAGCCATCGGCTCATCCGTGTACGATTGCGCCGTCGCCGGGCAACTTCCCCCGTGGTTGCCCGGCGCACCCACTTGGCACCATTCATCCCGTTACTTCCCATACCGCCCCGCGGTCACGTGCTGATTCCGTAGACTTCGTGGCGTGTACGACGAGATGTTCGACCGCACCGGGCCGTCTCGCCTCGAGTGCTCTTCCAAGGGCTGCCGAGCCGACGCGGTATACCAGCTGTACTGGAACAATCCGCAGCTGCACGCGCCGGAGTTCCGCAAGACCTGGCTGGCGTGCGAGGAACATCGGGAGTGGTTGGCGGACTTCCTGCGCGCACGCGGCTTCCTGCACTCGGTCGGCAAGCTGCCGTCCGCCGCCCATGGGGAGTCGGGCTCGGACGCGAAGCCTGAGATCGACGGCGGGGCCGAGGAGGCGACGAAGCCATAAGCTTCAGGCGTGAGCAACGAATCGCCGCCCGCGTCCCCGCCCGATGCGCTGCATCCCGACGTGGTGACGTGGCGACCCGTCTCGCGTGACCTGGTGAAGGTCGAACTGATCGACAGCGGGATCTGGTTTCTGATCCTCGCGGCCGTCATGGTCCTGGGCCGGGTCACCGTCGGTCACTGGATCTTCGTCGCGGGCCTGGTCGTGGTCGTCGTGCTGGCCGTGTGGCGGGCCGCCGTCACCGTCCGCGCCGTCAAGGCCTGGGGGTACGCCGAGCGCGACACCGACCTGCTCGTCCGGCATGGGTTGCTGATCCGGCGGCTGTCCATCGTGCCGTACGCCCGGATGCAGTTCGTGGACGTGACCGCCGGGCCCCTCGAGCGCAGCTTCGGCCTCGCCACCGTCCAGTTGCACACCGCCGCCGCTGCCAGCGACGCCCGCATCCCGGGCCTGAAACCCGAGGAGGCGGCCCGGCTGCGCGACCGCCTCACCGCGCTCGGCGAGGACCGCGCGGAGGGCCTGTGACCGAGCCCGTGGTGGACGCCGCCGCCGTTGTCGTCGCCGACGATCCGGAGCCGCGGCGGCGGCTGCATCCGCTGAGCCCGCTGCTACGTGGCGCCAAGGCGCTCGTGCTGGTCGTCGTCGGGCTGAGCTGGAACACGCTGAGCTCCGTCGGATTCCGCTGGTTCGCGATCATCGTCGGCGTGGTCGCCGTGCTGGCCGTCGCCGTGTTCCTGGTGAGCTGGCTCAACACCGGCTACCACGTCGTCGGTCGCGAGCTGCGCATCCACGAGGGCCTGGTCTGGCGCCGGACCCGGGCGATCCCACTCGAACGGCTGCAGGCCGTCGAGGTGGTCCGGCCCCTGCTGGCCCAGCTGAGCGGCCTCGCCGAACTCCGCCTGGAGGTTGTCGGCGGCGGCAAGACGGAGGCGCCGCTGGCATACCTGTCAGTCGCCGACGCGGAAGGGCTGCGGGAACGCCTGCTGGCTCTGGCCCACCGCCTGCCCCAGGCCGCCGCCGAACCGGGCGCAGCAGCGCCGGAGCCGGTCACGTACCCCCTGCACGCCGTCGACAACCAGGACCTGGTCCTGAGCCAGTTGCTCACCCCGCAGGTGTTCTTCGTGCCGTTCGGCGTGGCGTTCGTCGTGCTGCAGTTCGTCTTCGAGGCGACCTGGACGTTCGTCGGCGTCGCCAGCGCGATCACGGCCACTGCGGGCGTCCTGCTTCAGCCGGTACGCCGCATTCTCGCCGACTGGAATTTCCGGCTGTCCCGCGACGGGGCCGGCCGGCTGCGGCTGCGGTACGGCCTCGTCGAGACCCGCCACCAGACCGTCCCGCTGAACCGGGTCCAGACCGTCGTCGTCACGTGGCCGCTGATCTGGCGACCGAAACGCTGGCTGCGGATGCGCCTCGACATCGCCGGGTACGCCGGCCCGCAGAACGGTGACGGCAACCAGCCCGACCGGCTGCTCCCCGTCGGCGACGACCCGACCGCGCGGCACCTGCTGGCCCAGGTGCTACCCGGCGTCGACCTGTTCGCACTGCCGACGGTGCGTACTCCGGAGCGGGTCCGCTGGCTGCACCCGTTCGCGTGGAAATGGCTGGGCGCGGGCCTCACGGACCAGGTGTTCGTACTCCGGTCCGGTGCTCTGACCCGCGAGGTGACCCTGGTTCCGTACGAGCGGGTGCAGAGCGTACGGGTGGTCCAGGGCCCGATCCAGCGCCGGCTCGGCATCGCCACCGTGTACGCCGACACCGCAGGCGGCCGTTCCGGCGTTGCCGTGGACCGGGACCTCAGCGAGGCGTGGGCGATGGCGTCCGAGCTGGCCGTCCGGGCCCGTCGTGCCCGGCATGCCCGCCCGTGAAGCGTTCGGACAGCACCGCCACGCCGATCGGCACGGCAGCGTTCAGCAGGACCGGGAGCTCCTCGAGGACGCCGTAGCCGCGAGCTGAGAGCACTACCGGACGCCGTGGGACTACGCTGTGTGGATGGAGCAGCTGCCGGAGTGGGCGCCGGGTTCGATCGGCCGGGTGGAGTTGACCGTTACCGACGCCGACACCGCGCAGACGATCGGCTCGGGGGACGTCCCGGTTCTCGCCACGCCACGGGTCCTCGCGCTCGCCGAGACGGCCACCGTGCTGGTCACATCCCGGACCCTGCCGACCGGCACGACCACAGTCGGCAGCCGCGTCGAACTCGAGCACAAGGCTCCGACACCGGTCGGCCGTACGGTGACGGCCGTCGCCACACTGACCAAGGTGGACGGCCGCAAACTCGTCTTCGAGGTCGAGATCCGCGACGGTGAGACCGTCGTCGCCGAGGCCCGGATCGAGCGCGTCGCGGTCGAGCGGCAGCGCTTCCTGGAGAAGGCGTTCAGTCCGTTCAGTCCAGGGGCCCCCAGCGCTGGGTGACCTCGTCGAGGGTGGGCATCGCGACCGCGCCGCCCCGCCGCTCGCAGACGAGTCCCGCGACGGCCAGGGCGAAGCGGACGTTGCGCTGCCAGGCTTCCAGGTCCACCGGAACGCCGTCGACGAGCAGCCGACTGATCAGCGCACCCATCACCGAGTCGCCGGCGCCCGTCGCGTCGACCGCGGCGACCGCGGGCGCCGGCAGCATGATCGTGCCGCCGGCCGCGGACACGAGGGCGCCGCGCGAACCCATGGTGACCACGACGGCGCGGGCGCCGATCTCGCGCAGGTGTTGGGCGGCCACCTCCGGCGACGCGCCGTCGTAGAGCACGGCGGCGTCGGCGGAGCTGAGTTTCACCAGGTCCGCGGTGGCCATGAACTCCTCGACCATGTGCCGCAACCGGTTCACCGCGGCCACGTCGGGCAGCAGCTTGGGGCGCACGTTGGGGTCGAACACGCGAATGGGGCCGGCCTGCTGCCACGCCGCCCAGGCCGTACTGCGGAACGGTTCGCGCAGCAGGCAGATCGAGCCCGTGTACAGCACACTCGCGTCGCTCACGAGCGGTCCGCCGACGTCACCGCTGGTCAAGAGTGCGTACGAGGGCGGGTCCCCGTAGAAGTGGAACTCGGGTTCGGCGCCCTCGAACGTCGCGATGGCGAGCGCGCTCGGGGCGGGCACCCGCCGTACGGCCTTGGTGTCGACGCCCGCGTCGACGAGGAACCGGGTGATCCGGTCGCCGAGCACGTCGTCGCCGACCGAGCCGCCGAACTCGACGTGCCCGCCCAGCCGGGCGACCGCCACGGAGACGTTGAGTGGTCCCCCGCCGATCACCTGGCGGTACGCGGGTTCCCCGCCGATCTGGGTCTCCAGAAGGTCTACCAACGCCTCACCGAGTACCACCGCATAGCCCATGACGAACTCCCTGCAGCCGACGTATGTCCAGACTCGCCTGTCGTGCGCGGGAGCACCAGCGGCAGCCCGATGTCCGTCCCCTTCACCCGTTTTGCCACAATGTGACGGTGCGTCGGATCATCCTCCCCCCGGCCCTGCTCCTGGCCCTACTGAGCGGGTGCGCTCAGCCGTCCGACGGCACCGGCGGCGTATGGGGGTCCACCGCCGCACCGACGGGCACGCCGGACGGCGACACCTCGACGGCGTACGGGACCTTCCTGCCGTACACCCCGCAGGCGACCGCGATCACCTACGACCCGACGGTCGTCCCGGCCGGGGCCACCGCGGACGTCGTCATCACGATGACCGGCGCGGGCGTGGCCGTGACGCTGACCGTGACCGGCATGGTGCCGCGCCGCGCCTACGGCGCGCACCTGCACACGGCGCCGTGCGCCGCCGCCCCGGAGCAGGCGGGCCCGCACTATCAGCACAGCCGCGACCCCCGGGCGCCGTCGGTGGACCCGTCCTACGCCAACCCGCGCAACGAGGTCTGGCTCGACTTCACCGCCGACGCGTCGGGCCGGGCGAAGGCCGTCGCCACCCAGGCGTGGGGATTCGGCGCGGCCGTGCCGCGGTCGCTGGTCATCCACACCCGGCAGACCCAGACCGCGCCCGGTACGGCCGGTACGGCCGGCCCACGGGCCGCGTGCTTGACCGTGCCGGGTTGACCGCGCTCTGTCAGACCTTCGCGGTACGGTCGTTCTGCCGAACCGCGTGTTTCCCGAACCGGGGTGTTCCCCGAACCGCGTGTTCCGGCGCACCGCGAGAAAGAGGTCGTCATGACCGAACAGCCGAACGCCGAGCAGCCCCGGACCGAGACCCATGACCCGGACTTCCCGGAGACGTTCCTACAGTTCATGCGCACCGGCTGGCGGGACGATCCGCTGGCCGTGACCCCGCGCGAGGAGGTTCCGCACTACGCGCGCCGCCGCGCGGCGCTATCCGCCGCGTTCCCCGGCGAAACGCTGATCGTCCCGACCGGACCGGAGAAGGTACGCGCCAACGACACCACCTACCCGTTCCGGCCCGGCAGCGACTTCGCGTACCTCACCGGCGACCACGATCCAGACAGCGTCCTCATCCTGCACCCGTCCGGCTCCGGCCACGACGCCGTCCTCTACATGCGCCCCCGCTCCTCCCGCGAGAACGACGAGTTCTTCCGCAGCCGCGACGGCGAACTCTGGGTCGGCCGCCGGCACACGCTCGCCGAGAAGTCCACCGAACTGGGCATCGAGACGCGGCCGTGGTCGGACCTCGGCCGCGCGCTCGCCGACTGCGCGCCCGCCCGCACCCGCGTCCTGCGCGGCCTCGACGCAAACGTCGATCGTGCGGTCCTGGCCTACGACCCCGACCGCCACCGCGAGTTCGCCGCCACGATCTCCGAGCAGAAGCTCATCAAGGACGCCTGGGAGATCGCCGAGCTCCAGGCCGCCGTCGACGCCACCGTCCGCGGTTTCGAGGACGTCGTACGCATCCTGCCCGCCGACCGGCCCGTGTCCGAACGCCTCCTCGAAGGCGTCTTCGGCCTGCGTGCCCGGCACGACGGCAACGACGTCGGCTACAGCTCCATCGTGGGCGCGGGCCCGCACGCGACGATCCTTCACTGGATCCGCAACGACGGCACGACCAAGCCCGGGAACCTGCTCCTGATGGATATGGGCGTCGAGGGCCGCAACCTCTACACCGCCGACGTCACCCGCACGATCCCGGTCACCGGCCGCTTCACCCCGCTGCAGAAACAGGTGTACGACATCGTGCACGCCTCCCAGCAGGCCGGCATGGACGCCATTCGCCCCGGCGTGAAGTTCCGCGACGTCCACCTCACCTGCATGCGGGTCCTCACCGAGGGACTGCGCGACCTCGGCGTCCTTCCCACCGGCGTCGACGAGGCCATGGACCCGTCCTCGACGATCTACCGACGGTGGTCCCTGCACGGCTTCGGCCACATGCTGGGCATCGACGTGCACGACTGCGCCGCCGCCCGCAAGGAGAACTACCGCGACGGCGCCCTCGACGAGGGCTACGTGCTCACCGTCGAGCCCGGCCTGTACTTCCAGCCGGAGGACGACCTCGTTCCCGAGGAGCTCCGCGGCATCGGCATCCGGATCGAGGACGACGTTCTCGTGACCGCGGACGGCATGGTCAACCTGTCGGCCGCCCTGCCCCGTTCCTCCGACCACGTCGAGACCTGGGTCGCCTCCCAACGCGAAGCCGGCCCGCGCCTGCCGTAGGCGCCGAGCGGACACTGCCGTCGGCGGACGCTGCCGCCGGCGGACACTGCCGACGACCATGCGGCCGTGGCCGCCGTGATGTGTACGGCCTCAGGGGACGACGTACACGGCGACCGAGCGGCCCGGGACGGTGCAGACCCCGGTGACCGGGTCGACGGTGGCCGTACGCAGGACCGGGTCCACCGAGTCGGCCAGCACGGGATGCAGGGCGACGTCGGTGCCCGCGATCGCGGGCACGTCCTGCCACACCGGATCGGGGCTCGCGTTGAAGACCACGGTCACCGCGGACCAGCCGGGAAGCGGGGCGGCGGCGTCCAGGTGCATGGCGATCACGCCTGGTTTCGAGGGTGGGAAGCTGACCCGGTGCTGTACCTCTTTCAGGGTGGGCAGCCCGAAGACCGCCGACTCCTGGCGGATGCGCAGCAGTTCGATGTACCGCTCGGTGGCGAACGCGATCGTCCGGGCGTCGGGGACCAGGGCCGGGTCGGCGAGCAGCGGCCGGGCGTAGTCCCAGGCGGACGCGTTGTCGGGGGCGGGCGGAAGCCCGAGCCCGAAGCCGTTGCCGGTCGCCGGGTTCCAGCGGATCGCGTTGAACCAGTCCCCCGAGTTGTACGAGTTGCGGTCGAACGACTTGGAGCGCAGCCGCTCGGAGCCGGCAGCGAGGAACCCGATGCCCTGCCCGAGGACGACGAGAGAGAGCGCCAGGACCTGCATTCTGGCCCGGTCGAGGGGGGACGTGGACGCCGGCAGCTTGTAGGCGAGGGCGTCGTACAGGATCTCGTTGTCGTGCGCATCGACGTAGCTGACGCACTCTCCCGGCGCGGCGTTGTAGCCGGTCGGCGAGCCGTGGTAGTCGATCTGCGCGCCGGTCACCAGCGCTCCCGTGTGGTCGGTGAACTGGTAGCCGGCGAGGTTACCGGTGAGCCCGACGCGGATCCGGTCCTGCAGGCGCAGCAGTGCGGTGCGCTGGTGCGGCAGGTCGCCGCTGACGCCGTCACCGTTCGGGTCGGTCCAGAGGCCGGTGGCGAAGCCCTGGCGGCGGGGATTGCCCTCGTGTGATCCGCCACCGCGGACGGCGTCCCGCAGCCGGTCGTTGAAGGTGGCGATGCCCGTACCGGCCATGCCGCGCTGGCTGGCCTGAGCGAACCGGTGGTCGTCGGCGACCTCGCCGAAGTTCCAGCCCTCGCCGTAGAGCAGGACGTCGGGGCCGAGTGCATCGCGGGCGGCGACGATGACGGAGCGCGGGTGGTGGCCCATCAGGTCGAAGCGGAAACCGTCGATCTTGTAGTGGCGCCGCCAGAGCAACAGCGAGTCGACGATCAGCCGGCCCATCATCGTGTTCTCGGCGGCGGTGTTCGCGCAGCAGGTCGACTCGGCAACGGTGCCGTCGTGCAGCAGCCGGTGGTAGTAGCCGGGCACGATCCGGTCGAGCACGCTGAACGGGGCGAGCCCGCTGGCCATCGTGTGGTTGTAGACGACGTCGATGACGACCCGCAGACCGGCCGCGTTGAGGGCGGCGACCATCTGCCGGAATTCGAGGGTTCGCTGATGGGGATCGGTCGCGTAGGAGCCTTCGGGCGTGTTCCAGTGCAGCGGGTCGTACCCCCAGTTCCAGCCGTCGCGGTCCGCGACCGCGGCGATCCTGGCCTGCTGCTCCGGCGAGTCCGGCCGGAACGAGGCCAGGTCGCCCGCGGGCACGGCCTGGTCCTCACGACGATCCGGAACGGTCGCAAAGTCGGCGACGGGCAGCAGGTGGACGTGCGTCAGCCCAGCCTCGGCGAGGCGCCGCAGGTGTCGCATCCCGGCGCTGTCGTGGGTGAAGGCGAGGTAACTGCCGCGGTCCGCGGCGGGCACGGTCGCGTCCGCGATCGAGAATTCGCGGACCTGCACCTCCCAGATCTGGCTGCGCGCGGGCGCGACCGCCGCGGGCTTGCGCAGCGTCGCCCAGCCCTCGGGCGCGAGGTCCGGATCGTCGAGGTCCACGAGGCGGCTGTGGGTCGAGTCCACGGAAAGACCTTGGGAGTACGGGTCCGTGGTTCGGGAGACGATCACCCGTTGCGCCTCGGGATGCCACACCTCGACGACGAACCGGTACCAGCGGCCCAGCCATTTGCGTTTCCCGTCGATCCGCCAGATGCCGGTCTCGTCGTCCCGGGTCATCTCGTGCAGCCGCGGCTCGTGGTCGAGGTCCTTGAACAGTTCGAGGGTGACCGTCCGGGCCGTCGGGGCCCAGACGGCGAGCGACGGCCTGCCGTTTTCGATGCGCGGACCGATCGGTGCGGTGGCCGCGTCGGCGTAGAGATCGTCCAGGACACCGGCGATCTGCACCCCGGTGACGCTGACCAGCCGCCCGTCGTGGTCCCGCCCGGCGACGAGCAGCTGTCCGCGCAGAACGTCGGGGTGGAGCTCGCCCACGGCGAACGTCCGGTGCCCGGCGACCAGGTGCGGGAACCGGCGACGCTGGATCTGGAACAGGCCGCCGGGACGGGCGTGGAGCGGGTGACGGGTGATCGCGTCCGGACCGGCGTCTGCGTCGACGAGATCCGGGACCTGGCCGCAAGGGCCGACGAGGACGCCGCCGAGCAGGCGGACGCCGCCCTCGGGGGCATGCAGCAGTTCGTGGCTGACGGCGAGGTCGGCGTGGTGGGCCGGAAGCACGAGGGTGCCCCGATCGACCCAGTGCGCGAGAGCGCGGGCCGGGTCGAGGTCAGGTCCGAGGGTGCGCAGCGCGGCCGGACGGACCGGCACCGGGTCGCCCGCGACCACCCAGACCTCACGGACCACGGTCAGGTCGAGGCGCTGGTCGTCGTGGAGGTCCTTGTGCGCGCCGTGGTGCACGACGAACCGCAACCCGATCGCGTCGAGCCGCACCGCGACCCGGAAGACGGCGCCGAACGCGTCGAACGAGCTCGGTTCCAGCGGTTCGTGCCAGTGGGTCCTGGGTGCCGCGCCCTCCCAGACGTGCAGACCCCAGCCGTCGTAGTCGCCGGCCGGGCGGCGGTAGTGGATCACCGCGACGCCGGGCCCCGGCTCGGCGGCGGCCGGGCCCTCCTGTAAGGCGTCGTCGCCGTCACGCAGCCAGATCTCCGGCGTGACGGCCGGGTCGACGAACCGGTCACCGTCGACGTCCTTGCCCCCCTCACGGTTCACCACGAGGAAGCCGACGGTGCGCGCCCCGGGCGCCAGGTCCACCCAGGCGAACCGGCCGTACGCGTCCTCACCGGTGAACGCCGCCCCGGACGGGAACGCGTGCGACCCGGCGACGTCGCCCCACGCGTACACGCTCCAGTGGTCGTAATGGCCGTCGGCGCGGTGGTAGTGCACGAGCAAGCGGTGCGGGGCAGTGGTCACGGGGGCTTCGAGAGTGGCCTGCACCTACGCTTGGTATCCGATCTCGGCGCGGGCGGCAACCCGTTCCGCTGAGCGCGTGAGCCGATGGTCGCTCAGCCGGTGGCGATGACCGTGCAGATCCGTGGCCCCGTCGGCTCGGCGCGGATCAGGTACTGGTACCGCTCGCCCGGCAGGGCGTTGCCGTGGCAGTCGAGGTACTCCCACTCGACGGCGACGAGCGCGAGCGCCGCGCCGAGTTGCTGTACGTCGATGAACTGGGCGTGGGCGGCGACGATCCGCCGGTCGGCGTACGACGGGGCGGCCCCGAGGAACGACAGCGCGACGGCGGCCGGCGAGCTGAACGTGAAGCTGTACGAGCCGGAGACGACCATCCCGGGGAGCGTGTAGCAGCCCGCGATCACCGGTAGGTCACCCGCGGTGAGCGCGGCCCCGTACCGGCCGAAGAAGTCGGTCAGGTCGTTCAGATCCGTGGGAGCCGTCACGCGCAGCGGTATATCCCGGGCCGACCGCCCGCAAACGCGCTCGCGGTGTCGTCCGGCGGCGCCCGCGTCGGGCCGTGTTACCCGATGCGGAACGAGTTCTCGATGTGCGTGGTGCACCCGGCTTGCGAGCGCTAGCAAGACGGACGTACGGTTTATGGAACGACGCCGCCCCGCGGACAGGTAAGTGTCACCTGGCCCTGGGCCCTGCAAAGCGGTGCGAAAGACTGGCGAGGAAGACTCACAGTCGCTGGTGTGAAGGAGTACGACGTGGCAAGCCTCGACACCTTCGGTGCGAAGAGCCAGCTGCGCGTCGATGACGCGAGCTACGAGATTTTCACGATCGACAAGGTGGAGGGCCACGAGCGCCTGCCGTACTCCTTGAAGATCCTGCTGGAGAACCTGCTGCGCACGGAGGACGGCGCGAACATCACCGCCGAGCACATCCGTGCTCTCGGCGGCTGGGATCCGACCGCCGAGCCCAGCGTGGAGATCCAGTTCACCCCGGCCCGGGTGCTGATGCAGGACTTCACCGGCGTGCCCTGCGTGGTCGACCTGGCCACCATGCGGGAGGCCGTGAAGGAGCTGGGCGGCGACCCGACCAAGGTCAACCCGCTCGCCCCCGCCGAGCTGGTCATCGACCACTCCGTCATCGCCGACCTGTTCGGCCGCGAGGACGCCTTCGCCCGCAACGTCGAGCTGGAGTACGAGCGCAACCGCGAGCGCTACCAGTTCCTGCGCTGGGGTCAGACCGCGTTCAACGAGTTCAAGGTCGTACCGCCGGGCACCGGCATCGTGCACCAGGTCAACATCGAGTACCTGGCGCGCACGATCATGGAGCGCAACGGCCAGGCGTACCCGGACACGGTGGTCGGCACCGACTCGCACACCACGATGGTCAACGGCCTCGGCGTCGTGGGCTGGGGCGTCGGCGGCATCGAGGCCGAGGCCGCGATGCTGGGCCAGCCCGTCAGCATGCTGATCCCCCGGGTCGTCGGCTTCAAGCTCTCCGGCGAGATGCCGGCCGGCACGACCGCCACCGACCTGGTGCTGACGATCACCGAGATGCTGCGCCAGCACGGCGTGGTCAGCAAGTTCGTCGAGTTCCACGGCCCCGGCGTCAGCGCCGTGCCCCTGGCCAACCGCGCCACCATCGGCAACATGTCACCGGAGTACGGATCGACCGTCGCGATCTTCCCCATCGACGAGGAGACGATCAAGTACCTGACGCTCACCGGTCGCACCGAGGCCCAGGTCAAGCTCGTCGAGGCGTACGCCAAGCGGCAGGGCCTCTGGCACGACCCGGCCGCCGAGCCGAACTACTCGGACCGCCTCGAGCTCGACCTGTCGACGATCGTGCCGTCCCTGGCCGGCCCGAAGCGCCCGCAGGACCGCGTCCCGCTGGACAATGCCAAGCAGATGTTCCGCGACGTGCTGAGCAACTACGTCGAATCGGACGGCGTGGAGGGCCGCGCGGACGAGGCCAGCGCCGAGTCGTTCCCGGCGAGCGACCCACCGGCGATGGGCGGCAACGGCGACGACCCCGCCGACCACCCGCACGAGCTGGTCAGCGCCGCCGGCGGGGCGACCGGCCGCGCGTCGAAGCCGACCCGGGTCGTCGGCGAGGACGGCACCGAGTTCGAGCTGGACCACGGCGCCGTCGTCATCGCCGCGATCACCAGCTGCACCAACACGTCGAACCCACAGGTGATGATCGGTGCCGCGCTGCTCGCCCGCAACGCCGTCGAGAAGGGCCTGACCCGCAAGCCGTGGGTCAAGACCACGCTGGCGCCGGGGTCCAAGGTGGTCATGGACTACTACGATCGCGCGGGGCTGACGCCGTACCTCGAAAAAGTCGGCTTCTACCTGGTCGGGTACGGCTGCACCACCTGCATCGGCAACTCGGGCCCGCTACCCGAGGCGATCTCGGCGGGCATCAACGAGGCCGATCTGAGTGTCGTGTCGGTGCTCTCCGGCAACCGGAACTTCGAGGGCCGGATCAACCCGGACATCAAGATGAACTACCTGGC
>CBIHNN010000075.1:0-24393 GCA_966211315.1 uncultured Micromonosporaceae bacterium
AACGGCGGTGACGGGAACGGCGGTGACGGGAACGGCGGTGACGGGAACGGCGGTGGTGGGAACGGCGGTGATGGCCGGACCGACTGCGCAGCCCTCGCGGCCGTCCGGACGGGCACGATGACCCGTTCCGGCGGAGCTCAGGCCCAGCCGAACGGCGGCGCGTTCCGTGCGGCGGCCGGCCAGCAGGTCGCCTGCCTGGACGCTCCGAACGACACCGACATGGACCTGTTCCTGCAGCAGTTCAGCGGCGGCACGTTCAAGACGGTCGCCCAGGCGACCGGGAGGGGCGACAAGACGCTCAGCTTCAACGGCGTGGCAGGCACCTACCGGTACGTGGTCGTGGCGACGCGGGGCAGCGGCCAGTACACCCTCAGCTTCGACGTGCAGTAGACGCGCCGACAGCCGTGGTACCAGCGACGCCCGCATCGACCTCCTCCCCATCGATGCGGGCGTCGTCACCGTCTGGGAAGCGCTATCCTCCGGCGCGTGGGAATCGTGATCGGCGTCATCGTCGGACTGCACTTCGCCTTCCTCGCCTACGTGCTGACCGGCGGATTCCTCGCGTGGCGCTGGCCCCGCCTGATCTGGCTGCACCTCGGCTGTGCGGTGTGGATCGTGATGGTCATTTCCGGCGGGCCCAACTGTCCACTCACGTACGCCGAGCACTGGGCGCGGCGGCATGCCGGTGAGCCGGAGCCCTACCCCGGGTTCATCGACCGGTACGTCGAGGGCGTCATCTTTCCCACGCACTACGAGTGGGTCGCGCGGCTCCTGCTCGGCCTGACCATCGTCGTCTCCTACCTGGGCTTCGCGCGGCGCGTGCTGGCCTCCCGCCGTACCGGGACGGAGGAGCTCGCGAGCGGCCGACGCTGACCTGACATGAAGGCGGGCCACGCCCCCGCAAAAGCGAGGGTTTGTCGCGCTGCGCGGTTACGGTGTCCTCATGGCGGGCCGTACTCCTCCGGCGAGCCGGCGACGCGGCACGCCCGCGACGCGCGGTGCGGCTACCACCCGTACCCGTCAACCGGCCGGGCAGGCCCGCCGCCCGGCTGCGCGGCGCCCGAGCGCGAGTTCGGTGGCCGCCCAGGGAGCGGGCCGCGCGGTCGGCTCCCTCTGGATGGGTCTCGCGCACGGCGTCGGTTTCCTCGCCCGCGCCGCCGGACGCAAGGCCGCGACCGCCCGGGAGCTGGACCCGGAACACCGCCGCGACGGAGCGGGACTGCTACTTCTCGGCTGCGCGATCCTGCTGGGGTTCGCCGTCTGGTCGGGTCGGGCGGGCGCCGTCGGCACCTGGGTCGCGGACACGGTACGGCTCTTCCTCGGCAGCGTCGCGATCATCCTGCCACTGCTGCTGCTCTACGGCGCGTTGCGGCTGATGCGGCGGCCCCCCGAGGACCTGCAGCGCGGCCGGCCGCTGGTCGGCTGGCCCGCACTGATCATCGCCACAGCGGGCCTGATGCACCTCTCCCAGCGCCCCGGCTACGACAAGGTCGACCACTCCGGCGGCCTCGTCGGGTACGGCATCGGCTCGTTGCTGGAGTGGGCGGTCACCACATGGGTGGCCGTACCGCTGCTGGCCCTGCTGTTCTTCTTCGGCCTGCTCGTGGTCACCGCGACCCCGATCAGCAAGATCCCCGAGCGGCTGATGGGCCTGACGGACACGATCATGGGTCGCGGCGCCGTCGCCGTCGACGAGGCCGCCGCCCCTGCCAAGCGCCGCCGCCCCCTGCCGGCTCTCGATCCGCTGGACGGCGAGCCGGAGCCCGCTGTCGAGTCCGACGACGACATCATCGTGCACGACACGGTCGCGCTTCCGCGTACCCCGCGGCCCAGTAAGGTGCCCGCCAGCCGGAAGACGCCCGAGCCGCCGGAGCACTCCGCGCCGCCCACCCGGGCCGAGCAGCTGGACATCTCCGCCGTACCCGGCGACTACCGGTTGCCGCCGCCGAACCTGCTCGGCAAGGGCGCGCCGGCAAAGGCCCGCAGCCGGGCCAACGACGAGGTCATGGCGGCGTTGACCGGGGTCTTCGACCAGTTCAACCTTGACGCGGCGGTCACCGGGTTCACTCGCGGCCCGACCGTCACCCGGTACGAGGTCGAGGTCGGCCACGGCGTCAAGGTCGAACGGATCACGCAGCTCTCCCGCAATATCGCGTACGCGGTGAAGTCCCCCGACGTCCGCATCCTGAGCCCGATCCCCGGCAAGAGCGCCGTCGGCGTGGAGATCCCGAACTCCGACCCGGAGAACGTGTCCCTCGGCGACGTACTGCGGTCCCGGGCCGCCACGGCCGACCACCACCCGATGCTGGTGGCCCTCGGCAAGGACATCGAGGGCGGATTCGTCGTCGCGAACCTGGCGAAGATGCCGCACATCCTCATCGCGGGCGCTACCGGCGCCGGTAAGTCCTCCTGCTTGAACACCCTGCTGGTCTCGCTGCTGACCCGCGCAACCCCCGACGAGATACGCCTCCTGCTGGTCGACCCGAAGCGCGTCGAGATGACCGCGTACGAGGGCATCCCGCACCTGGTCACGCCGATCGTCACGAACCCGAAGAAGGCCGCCGAGGCCCTCGAGTGGGTGGTCCGTGAGATGGACATGCGCTACGACGACCTGGCCGCGAACGGGGTCCGGCACATCGACGACTTCAACCGCAAGGTACGCAGCGGGGAGATCGTCGCTCCGCCGGGCAGCGAGCGCGTGATGAAGCCGTACCCCTATCTGCTGGTGATCGTCGACGAGTTGGCCGACCTCATGATGGTCGCGCCGCGCGACGTCGAGGATTCGGTCGTGCGGATCACCCAGCTGGCACGGGCCGCGGGCATCCACCTGGTTCTGGCCACGCAGCGCCCGTCGGTCGACGTCGTCACCGGCCTGATCAAGGCCAACGTGCCGTCCCGGCTGGCGTTCGCCACGTCGTCGCTGGCCGACTCCCGGGTCATCCTGGACCAGCCGGGCGCGGAGAAGCTCCTCGGTCGCGGCGACGGCCTGTTCCTGCCGATGGGCGCCTCCAAGCCGACCCGCCTGCAGGGCGCCTGGGTTGACGAGAAGGAGATTTCCGCGGTCGTGAAGTTCTGCAAGGACCAGCGCGAGCCGGAGTTCCGGCCGGACGTGCTGACACCCGTGCAGGACAAGAAGAAGCAGATCGACGAGGAGATCGGCGACGACCTCGAGGTGCTGATCCAGGCCATCGACCTGGTGGTCAGCTCGCAGTTCGGGTCGACGTCGATGCTGCAGCGCAAGCTGCGGGTCGGGTTCGCGAAGGCCGGCCGGCTGATGGACCTCATGGAGACCCGCGGCATCGTCGGCCCGTCCGAGGGTTCGAAGGCCCGTGACGTCCTGGTCAAGCCGGACGAGCTCCCCGAGGCGCTCGCTGCCCTGCGCCTGGACGACTGACTCGGATCTGTGACGCGGTTCCCGCCGTGCGCGGCGGGCCCTCCTGAGGAGTTTGGCCGTGCGGGGGGTCGGGCGCCTCGGGGTCGACCGGTAGCCTCTACGGAGTGTCGGTATCTCCTGCTTCCCGCCGTGTCGCCCTGCTGACCCTCGGCTGTGCCCGTAACGAGGTGGACTCCGAGGAGCTCGCTGCCCGCCTTGACGCGGGGGGCTGGGAGGTCAGCACCGACGCGAACGGCGCCGACGTGGTGCTCGTCAACACCTGCGGGTTTGTCGAGAAGGCGAAGCAGGATTCGATCGAGACCCTGCTCGCGGCGGCGGACACCGGTGCCAAGGTGGTCGCCGCGGGCTGCATGGCCGAGCGATACGGCCGGGAGCTCGCCGAGAGCTTGCCCGAGGCGCAGGCGGTCCTCGGTTTCGACGACTACACCGACATCGCGGCCCGCCTCGACGGCGTCCTCGCGGGGGAGCGGTTCGGCGCGCACACCCCGCGTGACCGGCGAGAACTCCTCCCGCTGACCCCGGTGCAGCGGCCGGGCACCAAGGTCGTCGTACCGGGCCACGCCACCGTCGACGAGCACACCCCGGCGCACCTGCGGCAGGTGCTGCGCCGGCGGCTCGACAACAGCCCCGTCGCCAGCCTGAAGCTTGCCAGCGGCTGTGACCGCCGCTGTGCGTTCTGTGCCATCCCGGCGTTCCGGGGCGCGTTCGTCTCCCGGGACCCGCAGGAACTGCTCGCCGAAGCCGAGTGGCTGGCGACGTCGGGCGTACGGGAGTTGGTGCTGGTCAGCGAGAACAGCACCTCGTACGGCAAGGATCTGGGCGACCCGCGCGCGCTGGAGAAGCTGCTGCCGCAGCTCGCCCGCGTCGACGGCATCGTCCGGGTCCGGGCGAGTTACCTTCAGCCGGCCGAGACCCGGCCCGGGCTTGTCGAGGCGATCGCGACGACACCAGGCGTGGCCGCGTACTACGACCTGTCGTTCCAGCACTCCAGCGAGCCGGTGCTGCGCCGGATGCGGCGGTTCGGGTCCACCGGGCGCTTCCTCGAACTGCTCGAGTCGGCCCGCAGGCTCGCCCCCGAGGCGGGTGCCCGGAGTAACTTCATCGTCGGCTTCCCCGGCGAGACGAAGCAGGACGTCGACGAGCTTGTCCGCTTCCTCACCGACGCGCGGCTCGACGCCATCGGCGTCTTCGACTACAGCGACGAGGACGGCACCGAGGCCGCCGACCTGCCCGGCAAGGTCCGCGAGAACACCATCAAGCGGCGGTACGACCGGATCGTCGCGCTCGCCGACGAGCTCTGCGCGCAGCGCGCCGAGGACCGGCTCGGCTCCACCGTCGAGGTCCTCGTCGACGTGATCGTCGGCGGCGAGGTCGAGGGCCGCGCCGCCCACCAGGCGCCGGAGGTCGACGGCTCCACGACGCTCGTGGCGGGGGACTCGGACGTCGATCTGGCCTCCCTGCGTCCCGGTGACCTGGTCCGGGCCCGGGTGACGGGTACGGAGGGTGTTGACCTGCTCGCCGTACCCACCGAGATGGTGTCGGCGGCCCCGCGGTGAGCGACGAGCCGGCGCCGGCCGTCGCCGTGCCGCGAGTCGTGCCTCTGCACAACGCGGCGAATCTGCTCACGGTCCTGCGGATCGTCCTGGTGCCGGTCTTCGTCGTGCTGGTCGCGTCCTGCGAGATGATCGACCCGGGCTGGCGCATCGCCGCATGCCTGACCTTCTGCGTGGCGTCCGCGACCGACCTGATCGACGGCTGGATCGCCCGCCGCTGGGACCTGGTCACCTCGTTCGGCAAGGTCGCCGACCCGATCGCCGACAAGGCACTGACCGGGTCCGCGCTGGTCCTGCTATCGATCTACGGCCAGTTGGCCTGGTGGGTGACCGCCCTGATCCTGGTCCGCGAGTGGGGCGTCACCGCGCTGCGGTTCTGGGTCATCCGGTTCGGGATCATCCCGGCCAGCCGGGGCGGCAAACTCAAGACCGCCCTCCAGATCGCCGCGATCGCCTGGTACCTGTGGCCGGTGCCGGAGCCGTACGACCTGGTCGGGGCGGGATTGATGGCGGCGGCGGTCGTGGTCACCGTCGTCACCGGTGCCGACTACGTGCTGCGGGCGGTGCGGCTGCGCCGGGTCGTGCTCCGGTGACGGTCGCCGACGTGGTACGCGTCCTGCGTGCACGTGGCCAGAGCCTCGCCGTCGCCGAGTCGCTCACCGGTGGGCTGCTCGCCGCCACCCTCGTGGAGGTCCCCGGGGTGAGTGCCGTGTTCCGCGGCGGATTCGTCGTGTACGCGACCGACCTCAAGCACGAGTTGGCCGGCGTACCCGCGCAGCTGCTGGCAGAGCGCGGACCGGTCGATCCGGACGTGGCCCGGGCCCTCGCCGAGGGCGCCCGCGAGCGTTGCGGGGCGGACTGGGGCCTCGCCACCACGGGCGTCGCCGGCCCCGATCCCCAGGACGGCAAGGCCGTCGGCACCGTTTTCGTGGCCGTGGCGGGGCCCGGTGATTCCGCCGTCCGCGAACTCCACGTGAACGGCGACCGCGCCACCGTACGGGCCGTCACCGTCGCAAACGCGCTTGAACTGCTCGCCGAGCACCTCCCGGCGGCGTCCGCGCCGGTTTGAGCATGTCACCCATCTCGGCGGGGCGGTATGTCGAGTGGGCACTCAACGGGTACGGTTGCGGGAAGCCTCCGGCACGTGCCGAAGGCCCCGCCGCAGGAGGAGGTGCGATGGTCCTGCTACGCCGGGTGATCGGTGACGCACTTCGTGCGCGCAGGCAGGGTCAACACCGTACCCTGCGCGAGGTGTCCACGGCCGCCAATGTCAGCCTGGGGTACCTTTCTGAGATCGAACGCGGGCAGAAGGAGGCGTCCAGCGAGCTGTTGGCCGCCATCTGTGAAGCCCTCGGTGCCCGGCTCTCCGAGCTGCTGGGCGAGGTCAGCGACACGCTCTCGCTCGCCGAGGAGATGCAGGGCGTTCTCGTGCCCGTCGAGACCGACGCGCCGGTGCATCAGGTCGCCACGGACGGTGACGTCCACGTGTCCGTCCACCAGGACACCCCGCTCAAGGCCACGCTGCGCGCCACCCGGACGGTCACCCGTGACAAGCGCGACGTGGTGTACGCGGCCTGACCCGCTCCGTATACGTCCGGTCTCGTCCAGCGCGGGCGCGGCGCGTAGGGTCATACCATCGGGGGACCCCGGGGAGACCCTGATATCTCCCCCAGCCCCCTGACGCGGGTGGCGACCGGCTGCCACCATGGAACCCACGCCGCACGGCGCCGGCAGGCACCTCGTGGCGCGGCTGGCTGAGTGACTGTGTGAGGGGATACCGCGGAGATGGCGAACCCGTTCGTCAAGAGCTGGAAGTACCTGATGGCGCTGTTCGGCGCCAAGGTCGACGAGTACGCCGATCCCAAGGTGCAGATCCAGCAGGCCATTGAGGATGCTCAGCGCCAGCACCAGGCGCTCGTTCAGCAGGCGGCGGCCGTGATCGGCAATCAGCGCCAGCTTGAGATGAAGCTGTCCCGCCAGATGGGTGAGGTCGAGAAGCTACAGGGCATGGCCCGGCAGGCGTTGGTGCTCGCCGACCAGAAGCGTGCCGCCGGCGACGAGGCCGAGGCGCAGAAGTACGAAGGAACCGCCCAGGCGCTCGCCACCCAGCTCGTCTCGGGTGAGCAGGCGATGGAGGACTTGAAGACCCTGCACGACCAGGCGCTCGGCGCAGCAGGTCAGGCGCGCAAGGCCGTCGAGAACAACGCCATGGTGCTGCAGCAGCGCATCGCCGAGCGGACCCGCCTGCTGAGCCAGCTGGAGCAGGCGAAGATGCAGGAGACCGTCGCCAAGTCCCTCGAGTCGATGTCCTCGCTCGCCGCGCCCGGTAACACCCCGTCGCTCGACGAGGTCCGCGACAAGATCGAGAAGCGGTACGCCAACGCCATGGGCCGCGCCGAACTGGCCTCGAACTCGGTCGAGGGCCGCATGCTCGAGGTGCAGCAGTCCAGCCTCGACCTGGCCGGCTCGTCCCGCCTCGAACAGATCCGGGCCAGCATGAACGGCGACAAGCTGGGCGCCAACCCGGCCCAGCCCGCCGTCCAGGCCGCCCCGCAGAACGACCCGGCCAGTGTGGCCCGCCTCGACGAAATCCGCGCCACCATGGCGAAGGACAAGCGCGGCGACACCACGGCAGCCGGCTGACCCTTTCTGTACGTTCCCGTCACCGGGCTCCCGACCGGGGCGCCCGGCGACGGTGGTTTCAGAGGAGGACGGCATGGCCGACGAGCGGGCCCGATACTTCCGCCGGTTGAAGCGCCTGCGCGCTGCCGCACGCCGGTGGAGCGTGCTCGGCGCGGGCCTTGCCGGCGCCACCGCGGTCCTGACGCCGTACCAGGGCATCGGCCTGCCCGATGCCGCGTGGGCCGGTGGTGCGGGGCTCGCCGTCGCCCTTGCGGCGTGGCGCTGGTCCGATCTGCGCGCCCACGCCGCACTCCCCGCCCCGCCCGCGCCTGACCTGCCGATCGCCGGCCAGCGCCTCGTCGCCGCCGTGGAAAGCCACCCCGTCGGCCGCGCCGCCCTGCAGGAGATCCGCCGCCAGAAGGGCCGGTTCGCGCTGCGCGGCTCCGCCGTCGCCGTCACCTGGGATCGCCTCGACCGGGCACGCGCCACCCTCGACGGGCTCGCCGACCGGCTCACCGGCCCCGGCGAGGTCGCCAAGCTCGAAGCCGCCGTAGCCGAACACTGGCTGCGCGACCTGGGCCAGCGTGTCGCCAGCGTCGCACGCGCCCTGCCGCTCACCCCGCCCGACCAGCGTCCCGGCCTGGAGGAGTCGCACCGCGTCCTGAGCACCCAGTTCGTGGACGGCGTCACCGCGTACGAACGCCTCGTCTCGGCGGCCGCCACGTACGTCGCCGAGGACGGCCTCCCGGCCACCGCGTCGCACCCGTCGCTGCCTCGGCTCACCGAAGCCACCGACCTGCTCCGCGGCTTCGCCGACGGCCTGGCCTCCCTGCGGGACTTCCGTACCCCTGCCTAGGGTTCGGCCTGGCAGCGGGGGCACCAGTAGGTGATCCGCTCGCCCATATCGTCCCTGGCGATCGCGGTACCGCAGCGGCGGCACGGCTGGCCGCGGCGGCCGTACACGTAGGTGGTCTCGCCGCGGCGCAGAGAGCCCGTCGTGGTCTGCGTCCACCGGCCCTTGTTCGACGCCATCAAACGCTGGGCCAGGGTCACGCTCCCGATCACATCGTCGACCTCGCCGGACCGGGTCCACGGCCACAGGCGGCGCAGGAACAGCGTCTCCGCCTTGTAGAGGTTGCCGATGCCGGCGAGGTTGCGCTGATCCAGCAACGCGTCCGCGATCGGCGCGCCGGGCATCTCACCGATCCGCCGCGCCGCCTCCTCGGGGTCCCAGTCGTGGCCCAGCAGATCGGGTCCGAGGTGCCCGACCAGGGTGTGCTCCTCGGCGGTCGGCACCAGCGCCAGCTCGTGCAGGTGAAACCCGACCGCGACGGCTCGCGCCGAGTGCAGCGCGACCCGGATCAGGTACGCCGGCCGCCCGGACCACCGCTCACCCTTCACGTACGCCCGCCACGCGCCGTCCATCCGCAGGTGGGAGTGCAGCGTGAAGCGGCGTTCACCCCGTGCCAGCCGTAGTAGCAGATGCTTGCCCCGGCTTGCCGACTCCGCGACCGTCCAGCCGCTCAGATCGGTGGTGGCGAGCTGGGGCACCCGGAAGTCCGACTTCGTCAGCACGTCATCCACGAGGGCGCGTTCCATGACGCGCGCGGTGTTCCAGACGGTGTCACCCTCGGGCATCCGACCATCCTGCCCCAGGTCCGCTCACTCCAACCGCCACCGTCGCCTTCGGTCGTACGGGGGCGGCAGAGACAGGCCTAGGCGCGGGGCGTGATCCGGAGCACGTCGCCCGGGGAGACGGACAGGACGACGGCCGCCCGGCCACCGTTGACCGCGATCGCGACACGGTCGGCTGAGTCCACGAAGACGACCAGGTCTCCCGGGCTGGCGTCGGCGAACGTCTTGCCGTGCCGGGCGCGTACCCCACCGACGGTGACCTCGGGCGGCATGGCGGCCAGCGCCTCGCCGGTGGCCGCGAGTTGCACGTTGCCGAATCTGTCGACGGTGACGACCTCGGCCTCCAGCCAGCCGTCGCCGGTGGTGACCACCGGGTCGGGCAGGCGGACCACCGTTGCCGGATCGATGCGCGGACCGGCCTCGTCGAGGGCCGCGCCGAGCGCGAGCCGTGCCGCGGCCGGGGCGAACACGTCGCGGCCGTGGAAGGTGCGCGACACGTCGGCCGCGAACCAGGAGGGATTGGTCAGTTCGAGGGCGGCGCCGATCCCGCCGAGCGCCTGTGCCGCCCAGGGCAGCAGTCCGTTGTCCGGGCCGACGAGGATCCCCGACGGTGTCGCGAGGGCGATCGCGCGGCGGGCGGTACCGACGCCCGGGTCGACGACGGCCATGTGAACGCCCGCCGGCAGGTGCGCGACGGTCTGCGCCAGGACGTTCGCTGCCCGTGTCACGTCGCCCGGGGGTATCTGGTGCGTCACGTCAAGCACGCGGACGTCCGGGGCGATCCTTCCGATCACGCCGTGGCACGCCGCCACGAAGCCGTCCGACGTGCCGTAGTCCGTGGTCAGGCTGATCCATTGGTAGCCGCCCATGCGCACACCGTAGCGTCCCAGCGGGATCCGCGGCACTGTGAACCGCATGCGTCTGTGTATCTTCGCCGAGCCCCAGCAGGGGGCCTTCTACGACGATGTGCGCCGCGTCGCACAGCGCGCGGAGGAGGCCGGCTTCGACGGTTTCCTCCGGTCCGACCACTACGTGGCGATGAGCGGCCTCGACAGCCTGCCGGCCCCCCGGACGCCTGGCTCACCTGGCCGCGCTCGCCGGCTGTTCCCAAACCCGTCCAGTCACCCCGCCCGCCGATCATCGTCGGTGGTAAGGGCCCGAGACGCACCCCGGCCCAGGTGGTCGACCAGCTCGCCGAGTACGCCGCCGCGGGCGCCACCCGGATCTACCTGCAGACCCTCGATCTCACGGACCTGGACCACATCGACGTGGTGGCCACGCAGGTGGCGCCTCACCTTCCACAGTGATGGGAAGCACATTCGGGAGCCGACGGTGTCAATGCAATGCTTGTGCGCTCGGTGACGCTCCTGGGGGCACATCGTAGGCTTGCCACTACGGCGGGCGACGATGTCCTGCCTCCACGTCAGCCGCGAAGGCGCAGACCTCGCGGTGTGGCGCGGAACCCCGCCTTCGTCAGGGCGTCGCTGAGCGGCGACCCGTGTACCGACTCGCCGTCCGCGCGCTCGACGCTCATCGCGCCCAGCGCGCCGGACGTGACTGAGCGGGCCAGGGACTGACCCGCGGCGACGAGTCGGTCCGGGTCATCGGTGTAGGAGAGCAGGGTGCGACCGCCGCGTTCGATGTAGAGAGTGAGGTCGCCGCCGACGAGGACGACGAGTGCACCGGCCTTGCGTCCCGCGCGGTGGCCTGTGGCCGCGGCCGGGGTGCCGTCGCCACTGTCGACGACCCGTTCCGGCCAGGGCAGGGCGGCGCCGTACGGGTTCGCCGGGTCGGTCGCCGCCAGAACCAGTGCCGTGGGCGTACGGTCTCGGTCGTCGGGCTCGGCCAGGGCGCGGAGCCGGTCCACCGCTCCAGGCACGGCGAACTGGGCGGCGCCGAGCCCTTCGACGAAGTAACCGCGACGGGCGGCGCCGCGTTCCTCCAATGCAGACAGAACCGGGTAGACACCGGCGAAGCCGCCCGTAACGCCTTCGGTGATGACGGCACCGCGGGTGATGACGCCGTGCCGTTCGAGCAGGAGATCGGCGACGGCCGCCGCTCGGCGGGTCGGGTCGAGGTCCCGTTCGGGAAGGCTGGACCAGCGACCGGCCATCGACGGCGGACCCGAACGCGACGGCATCACCGGACGCCCGGGGCGGCGATACCGCGTACGGGGTGCCGAGGCGCGTGCCCGGTGGGCGCCGGTCGCGCCGAGCAGGGCACGGAGCGGGGCGAACGTGTCGTTGGTGACGTGCCCCGCCCAGACGAGGTCCCACACGGCGGCGGCCAGCCCACGATCGTCTGTGGTTCCCACGCGGTCCGACAGGGAACGGAAGAACAGCGCCTGCCCCTCGGCCAGCGCCTCCAGCACGGACTCGTGCAGTGGCGTCAACGCCAGCCCGTCGTCGACCGGAGGGAGTAGCAGCGGGGCAGTGTCCGCGTACGCGACGGTGACCCAGCCGTCCCCGCCAGTGATGGAACCGTTGCCCGCCCAGATCACGTCACCGCCCGCGCAGAGCTCGTCGAGCTGAGCGGGGGAGTAGTCGGCGACGCGGGATGGCAGGACGAGGCGTTCCCAGGCGGACGCGGGCACCGCCACACCCTGCAGCTGCTCCACCGCGGCGGCGACGGCCTCGACACCGCGGGCGTTGCCGTCGACCTGGTGCCAGCGCGGCAGGAATCTGGCGAGAACCCGCGGTGGCACGGGCTCGATCTCGCGGCGCAGCGCGGCCAGGGACCGCCGCCGCAGCATACGCAGCACCTCAGCGTCGCACCACTCTGTGCCCGCCCCGTCGGGGGAGAATTCGCCGGTGACGACGCGGCCGGTGGCGGAGAGCCGCTTGAGGGCCTGCTCGACGACGAAGACCCCGAGCCCGAACCGGGCCGCGCAGGTGGCCGCGGCGAACGGGCCGCGGGTGCGGGCGTACCGCGCCACCAGGTCACCGAGCGGGTCGGCCACCTGTTCCAGGTAAGCCTCCGGGATGCCCACGGGCAGCGCGACGCCGAGGGCGTCACGTACCCGGCCGGCGTCCTCGATGGCGAGCCAGCGTTCCTGGCCGGTGATCCGCACCCGGATCGCGCGCCGTGCCGCTTCGATCGCCGCCACCCATTCGAGCGTGGCGCCGCGCTCGACCACCTCCTCAGTGGACAGGTCACCGAGGACGCGCAGCAGCTCAGCGACGTCGTCCGCGTCGCGAGGGCTGCGCTGCGAGGTCAGCCACTGCAACTGCAGCCGGGTCTCGGCGACCACCGCCGGATCGAGCAGTTCGCGTAGGTCGACGCGGCCGAGCAGCTCACCGAGCAGGGTGGAATCGAGGGTGAGGGCTGCGGCGCGGCGTTCGGCGAGCGGGGCGTCGCCCTCGTAGAGGAATGCGCCGACGTACCCGAAGAGCAGTGACCGCGCGAACGGTGACGGGCGCTGCGTCTCCACCTCGACGAGGCGGATCTTGCGGCCCGCGATCTCGCGCATGAGTCCGACCAGGCCCGGGACGTCGAACACGTCTTGGAGGCATTCGCGGGCCGCTTCAAGGGTCACCGGGAAGTCGGCGAACTCGCGGGCCACGTCGAGCAACTGCGCCGCGCGCTGGCGCTGCTGCCATAGCGGCTGGCGGCGGCGCGGGTCGCGGCGGGGCAGCAGCAGCGAGCGGGCCGCGCACTCCCGGAACCGGGACGCGAACAGCGCTGATGTACCGACGGACTCCTCCACGAGCTGGGCGATCTCGTCGGGGTCGAAGCTGACCAGCTCGGCACCCGGCGGCTCGTC
Organism: uncultured Micromonosporaceae bacterium; assembly: GCA_966211315.1. Lineage (GTDB taxonomy): Bacteria > Actinomycetota > Actinomycetes > Mycobacteriales > Micromonosporaceae > CBIHNN01. The sequence goes on from CBIHNN010000075.1 coordinate 12,968, forward strand.
GGCGGTGTCCGGCAGGCGTACGACGATGCCGTCGTCGGACGGCATGACCTGAGCGTCCAGCCCGTAGCGCTCGTTGAGCCGGCGGGCGATCGCCAGCGACCAGGGCGCGTTGAGCCGGGCTCCGAACACACAGTGGACGGTCATCCGCCAGTCGCCGAGCTCGTCGCGGAAGCGTTCGACGACGACGGTCCGATCGTCCGGCAGTAACCGGGTCGCTTCCCGCTGCTCCCGCAGGTAGGCCATCAGGTTCCCGGCCGCCCACTCGTCGAGGCCGACGTTTCCCAGCGATGCGGTGGAGTCGTCCTTGACGAGGGTCCGTAGCCGGGCGCCGATGGCCCGCCCCAGCTCGACCGGACGGCCCGGGGTGTCACCCTTCCAGAACGGCATTCGTGCGGGGGCGCCCGGCGCGGGGGAGACGAGCACCCGGTCAGGGGTGATGTCCTCGATCCGCCAGGACGTTGAGCCGAGCAGGAAGACGTCACCGACGCGGGACTCGTACACCATCTCCTCGTCGAGTTCGCCGACGCGAGCCGCGCGTTCCGCCCCGGCCAGGAACACCCCGAAGGTGCCGCGGTCGGGAATGGTGCCGCCGCTGGTCACGGCGAGGCGCTGCGCGCCGCGGCTGCCGGTGAGCTCGTCGGTCGTGCGGTCCCAGACGAGCCGTGGCCGCAGCTCGGCGAACGCCGTGGACGGGTACCGCCCGGAGAGCATGTCGAGGACGGCCCGCAGCGCCGACTCCGGCAGCTCCGCGAACGGTGCGGCCCGGCGGACGAGCGTGGAAAGGTCCTCCAGCTGCCACGTGTCGAGCGCGACCATCGCGACGATCTGCTGGGCGAGGACGTCGAGCGGATTGCGCGGATACCGCAGTTCCTCGATGTCACCGCCGCTCATCCGCTCGGCGACGACGGCGCAGGGGACCAGGTCACCGCGATGTTTCGGGAACACCACGCCGCGGGAGACCGCACCGACCTGGTGACCGGCCCGGCCGATGCGCTGCAGCCCGGCCGCGACCGACGGTGGCGCCTCGATCTGTACGACGAGGTCGACGGCCCCCATGTCGATGCCCAGCTCCAGGCTGGACGTGGCGACGACCGCCGGGAGCCGGCCGGACTTGAGTGACTCCTCGATCAGCTTGCGTTCCTCGCGGGAGACGCTGCCGTGGTGTGCCCGGGCCACCACCGGTGGTGCGCCGGTGACCGCGTCGGCCTGGGCCATGATCTCGGCGGGCATTCGTGGCGACGGCCGACCCGGGTCGGGAGCGGCAGCCTCGGGATGGGCGCGCTCGTACGCGAGCTCGTTGATCCGGGCGCAGAGCCGCTCGGCGCCGCGCCGCGAGTTGGTGAAGACGATCGTGGAGCGGTGCGATTCGATCAGGTCGAGCACGCGCTCCTCGACGGCCGGCCAGATCGACGCGTGCCGCCCGGTCGCGGGCTCCTCGCCCTGCTGTTCGTCGAGGCGGGTCATATCCTCGACCGGGACCGTGACGCTCACCTCGATGGTCTTCGCGGCCTTGGGCTGGACGATCTGGACGTCCCGGGCGCCGCCGAGGAACCGGGCCGTCTCGTCGATCGGTCGGACCGTCGCGGACAGGCCGATGCGCTGCGCCGGCTTCGGCAGCAGGGCGTCGAGGCGTTCGAGCGAGAGCGCCAGGTGGGCGCCGCGCTTGGTCGCCGCGACCGCGTGCACCTCGTCGACGATCACCGTCTCGACGCCGCGTAGCGAATCTCGCGCGGCTGACGTGAGCAGCAGGAACAGCGACTCCGGCGTGGTGATGAGGATGTCCGGCGGGGTCCGTCCGAACGCCCGTCGCTCGTCCGCCGGGGTGTCGCCGGTGCGCATCCCGACGGTAACGTCGGGCGGTGGAAACCCGAGGCGGGCCGCGGCCTGCCGGATGCCGGTCAGAGGCGCTCGCAGGTTGCGTTCGACGTCGACGGCCAAGGCCTTCAGCGGGCTGACGTAGAGGACGCGGCAGCGGTGCCGGGGATCCTCCGGCAGCGGTGACTGCGCCAGCCGGTCGAGCGACCAGAGGAACGCGGCGAGCGTCTTGCCCGAACCGGTGGGTGCGACGACGAGGGCATTGTGCCCTGCGCCGACCGCCCGCCAAGCGCCCGTCTGGGCATCGGTGGGAGCGGCGAACGCAGAGCGGAACCACTCGCGAGTGGCCACGCCGAACCGTTCGAGCACGTCCTGAGGCACGTACCCATCCTGCCCCGGGGGTACGACAAAACCTCGGCACGCGGACCACTTGCCCGATTTGCCCTTATAAAGTACGTTCGCGCACGATGGCGCGGAACAGCGGAGGGGGCAGCGATGGCGGTCACGGGGTCCGGCGCGCCACTGGAGACGGACCTGCTCATCTGCCAGGTCGACCGCCACCTCGCCCGGCTGCGAACGGCCCGCGGCACCCACGATCTTGACCTCGCCGAACGCCTGGCCGGCTGCCTCCGCCAACTGATCACAGACACGGCCTCTGCCAGCGCCGCCGACCGCGCCCGGGTCCGGGCAGCCGTCGCCTACTTCGTTCTGCGCCGCGCCGCCCGCCTCGACCGGCTCCCCGTCCGCTCCTTCACCGCCGACCAGCGCGTCATCGGCGAGATCGCCCGCCAACTCGGCCGCGACGACGTCGCGCTCACCGCAGACTCCTGGGAAGTCGGTCCCGTCTGACCTGCGACGGGCTGGTGTGCGGCGACCGCCACGCGCCCGGCCGCCGGCCGAGCGGAAGAGCTCGTGCTGGCGATGCCGCAAAGCGCGCGTGAACAGGGCCGCGATCGGCCATCGGTTGCGGTGTCGCCTCGATCGGATCCCGCCGCGCCGGTGGGCGCGGCCGGACCGCCTGACGAAACCTGAAGGCGGCGGGCATGATGGATGGGCGGGAGTGGACTGGCGACGATCCGCCGCCGGTCCGTCGAAAGGCAGGTCACCCAGTCGGGGGCCTGACCAGGCGCAGAATCCTCGCTAACGTGATCAGCGGCATCGATCGGACCTCGGTTACAGGATGGACCGCCGCCGAGCGGTCGTCACTGACCGGATAGGCCATGGGGCGGTCCGGTGACGGAGGGGGCACTGTGGTGTGGCGTCAGCTCCGGCGCATCACCTGGTGGAGGCGCCTTCGACCGGGCGGCGCATTCGTACCGGAACAACCTCGTGGTCCCTGCGGTGGCAGGGTGAACGGGTCTGCCGCAGGACCTGCCCTGACCTATTCTGACGACGCTCGATGGGTGGGGGCGCATGGCGGACAGGCAGGATGTCGTCGCCGGGCGGTATCGGCTTACACGGCCGGTCGGCAGTGGTGGCATGGGCACGGTCTGGATGGCCCGCGACGAGATGCTGGACCGCGACGTCGCGGTGAAGGAGTTCATCCCTCCGCCCTGGATGTCCGACGATGATCGCGACAGGCTTCGTCTACGTACTCTCCGTGAGGCCCGCACCGCGTCCCGGCTGAACCATCCGAACGTCGTGCAGATCTACGACGTCGTGCACGCCGGTGGCCTGCCGTGGATCGTCATGGAGTACGTGCCGTCCCGCTCCTTGCACCAGGTGGTCCGCGAGGACGGCCCGTTGACCCCGGCCGGGGCGGCCCGGATGGGGCTGTCGGTGCTGCAGGCGCTCGACGCCGCGCACCGGGCCGGTGTGCTGCACCGCGACGTGAAGCCGCACAACGTGCTGATCGGTGACCATGGCCGGGTGGTGCTGACCGATTTCGGTCTCGCGAGGTTCGTCGACGACGGTGGTGTGACCGGCCCGGGACCGATTGTCGGTTCCCCGCAGTACGTGTCCCCGGAACGCGCCCGTGCCGGAACATCCACAGTGGAGTCCGACCTGTGGTCGTTGGGCGCCACGCTGTACGCGGCCGTCGAGGGCCGTTCCCCGTACGCCCGGGAGACCTCGACGGCGACGCTGCTGGCACTGGCCACCGAGCCGCCCGACCCGCCCGCCCGCGCTGGTGTCCTGCAGCCGGTCCTGGCCGGCCTGCTGCGCCACGACCCGGCGGAGCGGTTGTCGGCGGGTGAGGTGGGCGACGTCCTTCGCAAGGTCCTGGCGACGGCCGAACCGTACGCATTGTCGTCGCCGCGTCGTCCCGTGGCCGACGGTGCCGATCCGTTGGTGCCGCGGCAGCGGCGCGGTGTCACGGCGACCGCCCGCGCGCAGGTCCCGGTGCCACGGGAGGCGCCCCCGCAGCCAGTACCGGAGCTGCCCGCCGAGCAGACTCGTGCCGAGAAGGCTCCTGCCGACGACCCGGCTGCCGAGCAGCCGCCGATCGAGGCGCGGCAGCACCCGGACACGCCTGACGGGCCGTCCTGGCCGACCGGTCCGCGACGCACACCGGCGCCCCCGATGTCGCGGCGGCGCGTCCTGCTCATCGGCACCTTCGTCGCGGCGGTGGTGCTCGCGGCGGGCGGCACCGGTGTCCTGGCGAGCCGCTGGTTCGACCACTCCGATGTCGCCGCGTCCCTCCCGCGGCCGTCGACGACGGCGCCCTCCTCGCCGTCGGTGGAGCCCGCCCCGAACACCGGTGGCCGGGCGGCGGGCGTCGGCACGTTCAGCCCGACGGCGTGCGAACTCGCGGCCGTCGACGGCCTGCCGCGTACGCCGCGTGAGGGCGCGAAGAGGATCGCCGACAACGGGTACGCGATGCCGCCGAGCTGGTCGTACCACGTGGCGGACGGGTTCGGGATCGCCGTGCCGGACGGCTGGACGTACCAGCGGGTGGGTTCGACGTTCTGCTTCCGGGACCCGGATGGGTTCCGCGTGCTCAGCGTCGATCCGGACCGGAAGGCGGACAGTGACCCGGTGACGGCGTGTCGCGGCGAGGCGAAGAAGCTGACGGAGGCGAATCTGCTCCCGGACTACCGGGAGATCGGCATCGGCGCGGTGACGTACTTCGGCAAGGCGGCGGAGTGGGAGTACCGGTATCGGGGCGGCGCCGGGACCGGCGTGCACGCGAACACCCGCTGGTTCGCGGCGGGCGGGCGCGCGTACGCGGTGGGCTGGGTGACCCGCGAGTTCGACTGGACCGCGAACCGCGTCTACCTCAACATGATCATGAGTAGCTTCTCCCCCACCTGAGCGCGCAACGACGCCTTTCACACAGTCGGGCGCCGGGAGGAATCGGGGCCGGGGTGGGCGATGGCGGTCGCTCACCCCGGCGACATACAGCAACCGTTCGAACGGGGTTGCTAGCCTCGGTGCCATGGTCGCACCGCCCACCCAGGAGGGTGGCTGTACCCAGTCGGGTCCTGCCCGGCTGAACGCCCGAACGTGCAGTCTTCCGCCGCGTTGACACGGTCGGTGTGCTTTCCATCACCGCCACCGGCTTGTTCGTGGCCCCAGGAGTTCGGCTATCTCGCCGTCGACCGCGGAAGGCTGCGCGGCGGGGAGGCATCGGATGCGTTGAAACGTTAGAACACTGACCGTGAACCAAGGAGGATCGACACCGGTGGTCTTCAAGAAGATGATGCGCGCGTTCGGCGTCGGCGGCCCGTCCGTCGACACCGTCCTCAGTAACCCGAACACCCGCCCCGGGCTGTCGCTCGACGGCCAGGTCCATGTGACGGGCGGCGACCACGATGTGGTCATCGAACACGTCGCGCTGGGGCTGGTCACCCGCGTCGAGGTGGAGAGTCACGACCACGAGCACAGCGGCCTGCTGGAGTTCCACCGGCAGCCGGTCACGGGAACGTTCACCCTGGCCCCGGGCGAGAAGCGGGTCATCCCGTTCCAGTTCGCGATGCCGTGGGAGACGCCCCTCACCGACATGTACGGTTCGCACCTGCACGGCATGACCATGGGCCTGCGTACGGAACTCTCCGTGGCCCGGGCCGTCGACAAGGGCGACATGGACCCAGTCGTGGTGCACCCGCTGCCGGCCCAGGAGGCCATCCTGGACGCGTTCGCCCGCCTCGGTTTCCGTTTCAAGACCGCCGACGTGGAACAGGGCCACATTCGTGGCGTGAACCAGACGCTGCCGTTCTTCCAGGAGATCGAGTTCTTCGCGGCCCCCCAGTACGCGGGCCGGATCAACGAGGTCGAGGTCACCTTCGTCACCGACCCGCACGGTGTCGACGTGATACTCGAATTCGACAAGCGCGGCGGCTTGCTGAGCTCGGGCGGCGACTCCTTCGGCCGCTTCCGCGTCGACCACGCGACCGTCGACCGCACCGACTGGGTCGCGGTGGTGGAGAGCTGGGTCCAGCAGGCCGCCCAGCGTGGTCCGGCGCACGGTTTCTCCTCCGGTCACGGCTTCTCGTCCGGACCCGGCTACCCCTCGCACGGGTACCACGGTCATGGGCGGGGTCGTGGGCACGGCGGCGGAGCGATGGCAGCGGGCGTGGCCGGCGGGATCGTCGGCGGGATGCTGCTCGGCGAAATGTTCGGCGGCGACGATGAGGGCGACGGTTCGTTCGACGAGTGAGTTCGGCGCGGGGCTCGGGTCTTGTGGTTTCGGGCCCGAGCCCGCGCGGCTTCTGCTGTGCTGGGCCGCGCGTCGATCGACTCGATGCGCGGCCTGTGGATCAGGTCAGGCTGGCGGTGGCGAGTTTGACGCCGAAGGCGACGAACAGAGCGCCGACCCCGGTGGCCCCGGCTGTGGCGAGCGGCCGCCGACGCCGGAACTGCGAAGCCAGGTAACGCCCACCGAAGATCAGCCCGGTCAGGTACAGCGCGCTGCACAGCTGCAGAATCGCCCCGAGCAGCAGGAACGACAGCGCAGGCCACCGGTAGTCCGGGTCGACGAATTGAATGAAGAAGGACACGAAGAACAGGATCGCCTTCGGGTTGAGCAGGCTGATCAACAACGCGCGCCGGAACGGTCGTCGTACCGTCACCGGATCGGCCGACCGGCCGGAGCCGTCGGGGGAGCCGTCCGCGGGTACCGAATCGGCCGGTGCGGCGAGCGTGCCCGAACTCCCGGTCCGCGGGTCCTCTGCGGGTGTCGTGGTCGGGTCGGGGTCGCGGCGCCAGGCGCTGTGCACGATTCCGAAACCGACATAGGTCAGGTACGCCGCCCCGGCGTACTTGACTACCGCGAAGACCGACGGGTACGCGTGCAGCAGCGATGCTGCCCCGGCGGCCGCGGTCACCATGAGGACTGTGTCGCCGAGAAACACGCCGGCGGCCGCCTGGTACCCGACCCGTACGCCCTGCCGCGCCCCGACCGCCGCCACGAAGAGCGAGTTGGGCCCGGGCAGCAGAATGATCGCGACGGTCCCCAGCACGTACGTCCACAGGTCGGTAACGCCCCACACGGAACTCATCCTCGCTCCATCCCGTTCCCGACGCTTGATCAGGTATGCAGCGCCTCGACTCAGCCGTGCCTCATGTCGTGTCAAAGTTTCCTCCGACCTGGTCGGCGGAAGTCTCACGTCGGGCGGACCAGGCGTCAGGAGCGGGGCCGCACCGGCATCAACGTGTGGGTACGCGTCCACGACGAGACCCGGGCCGTCGGAGTGTTGCGCGACGCCGGGTACGCCGTCTCACCCGGCATGCTCTACCGGATCGGCAGCCCGCAGGCTATCCGGATCAGCATCGGCTCGCTCGACCCGGCCGCGATCGAACCGCTCGCCGATGTGATCCTGACCGCGGCCGGCCCTGGAAGGGGACAGGATTCGCGTACTGAACCCCGGCGGTATGTCCAGGGATGTTAGGGGTAGGAACAGCGGATGGCCACCACCGCAATTGGCGCCCAGAATTTCATCCCCGCCGACGCCCACACGCTGGCTGATCTCAAGTCCGCCGCGCCCCGCTGCCGCGGCTGCGAGCTGTACGAACCGGCCACCCAGGTCGTCTTCGGTCGCGGCGACCCCCACGCCCGCATCGTCTTCGTCGGCGAGCAGCCCGGTGACGTCGAGGACGAGCAGGGACTGCCGTTCGTCGGTCCGGCCGGTCGCCTGCTCCGCAGGGCCGTCGACGACGCCGGCATCGATCCCGCGCAGGCGTACCTCACGAACGCGGTCAAGCACTTCCGCTTTCAGTTGCGCGGGCAGCGCCGCATCCACCAGACCCCTGACCAGGCACACATCACCGCCTGTCGTCCGTGGCTGGTGGCTGAGTTCGCCGTCCTCCGCCCGAAGATCGTCGTGGTCCTGGGCGCGACTGCGGCCAAGGCGCTGCTCGGCCCGTCGTTCAGAGTCACCAAGTCGCGCGGCACCCTCATGCCGTGGCCCGGGTCCGCCCAGCACCCCGAGGACTTCCCCGTGGCCGACTGCCAGGCGCTGGCCACGATCCATCCGTCTGCGGTGCTGCGGGCGGACAATCGTGACGTCGCCTATCAGAGCCTTGTCGACGACCTCTCCGTCGCCGCCAAGGCTCTCTGACGGCGGCCCTCTGACCGCGGCTCTCTGATCGCGGATCCGACCCGTGACCACGGTGATCGGCGACCGTGCCGCTTCGTGGCGACCGTGCCGCTTCGTGGCGACCGTGCCGCTTCGTGGCGGCCGGACCGCTTCGTGACGGCTTTCCTGGCGACCGGCGACTTTCGGTGGCGGCCGGGCCACCTCGCGTCGAGCGGCCCGCTACCGGTAGCCGGAATGGACCTCCCGGCGGCGCTCGACAACTCCTTTGGCTTCGGTGGCCGTCGTTCAGCGGGCCCGGTCCAGCTCACCTGCTCGGTCGCGGCCTTGCTAGCCGCACCCCGTCAGCGCATGGCGCGGGCCAATGCCGCGTCGAGCCGCGGCGTCAGCGACCGTACGTAGGTGGCGGTGAGATGAGATCCCTGTCGGTAGACCAGGACATCGCCGATCACCGGCGGGCACATGTCGCCCGGGCAGATCCAGTCGGCGAGGTCGACCGATCGCACTCCGGGGGTCTCGCGCAGCGCCACCCGCTGGGCGAGCTGCCCGCTCGCAGTCTCCGCCGCCGCCCGCGGGAACGCGCAGGCCGACAGCTGTCGGGTGTGCCGCGCCACGCACTCCATGATCTCGCGCTGCGGATCGGGGTTGTCGAGCATGACGACGACCTTCTTGCCCGCCGCCGTCAGATCCTTCCACGTACGGCTCAGATCGTCGGCCATCGTCCGTTGCGCCTCGGCGAGCGGCCGCCCCGGCAGGTAGGCCTTGTTCGAGTGCTGGGAGGTGAATACGTAGTCGATGGCGGAATCCGTCAGCAGCTCCTGGTATCGCTTTGCGTTCACGGTCGCGCAGTCGTCGTAGCGGCCGCCACGCATGCCGACCATCGGGATCCGGACCAGCGGGCAGGCGCTCTTCAGGCTGGTGAGCAGCCGCCAGTCGTGTTCGTCGGCGAGGGTTTGTAGTGCGGGAAGCCACTGGTGCATCTTCGAGTCGCCGTAGACGGCGATGGTCACAGGAGCGTCCTTGGACCCGTACTGGCACCTCAGGGGCTTGGCTTGGTTGAAGCCCTGCATGCACAGTCTGCCGGCGAGGCTGCCTTGGTCGTTGCCGGCGGCAACCGGGTCGGGCGTGATGTGCTCGACGCGGTCGGTCACTCTGCCGTCGGGATCGGTGGCCGAGTCGTCCGCGAGGACGGCGGCGCCGGGGGCCGCGTACACCTGGCGTGCCTTGCGGTCGACCGCGAACGCGACGGTCCCGGCGGCGGCCAGGCCCGCGACGGCGCACGCCGCGGCGAGCACGGCGGCGGGCCGCGGCGCCGCGAAGCGGGGGGAGCGGTGCAGCGGACCTTCGACGAACCGGTACGTCAGCCACGCGGGCAGCACCGAAGCGCCCACCACGGCAACGCCGACCGTCGTCGGCAGGGCCCGTCCAGCGCTCGCCCAGAGCGCGGTTGCACTGACCAGAATCGGCCAATGCCAGAGATAGAGGGAGTACGATAACGCGCCCACGGCGCGCATCGGTGCGATGCCCAGCAGGGTGGCGATCCGGGTCGGGCGCCGCTGTTCGCCGGCCATGATGCACGCGGCGGCCCCGATGGTGGGCAGCAGCGCCGCGTATCCCGGGAACGCGGTCGCGCCGTCGTAACGGACGACGGTGACCGCGATCGTCGCGAGCCCAGCCCAGCCCAGTCCCTCGGCGACGGCCCGAGGGAGCGGCCTGAGCAGCCATCGCGGCACGATCGCAAGCCCGGCGCCGATCGCGAGCTCCCACGCCCGCGTCGTCGATACGAAGTACGCCGGTCCTGGCGCGGTCGCGGTCAGGTGGATCGACCAGACCAGCGACGGTACGGCGATGAATGCGAGCCCGGCGAGCAGTGTGGCACGCAGCCGCCACCGCGTCCGACGACGGACCGCTACCAACCCGATGATCAGGATCGGCCAGATCACGTAGACCTGCTCTTCGACCGCGAGGGACCAGAAGTGCTGGACCGGGCTGGCGGCATCGTCGGAGGCGAGATAGTCCGTCGACTGCTGGGCGAGCCGCCAGTTCAGCGCGTACCCCGACGCCGCGACGAGATCCCGGGCGATCGCGGCCCACCGCGTCGCGGGCAGGGTGATGAGGGTGAACAGTGCGACGGTGACGAGGACGACCGCAGTGGCCGGCAGCAGCCGCCGTGCCCGTCGCGCCCAGAACGTCGTCAGGTTCAGCCGGCCGGTCGTGGCGACCTCCCGCAGCACCAGACCGGTGATCAGGTAGCCAGAGATCACGAAGAACACGTCGACACCGACGAACCCGCCGGACATCCCGGGCACTCCGGCGTGGTAGCCGAGTACCGAGAGCACGGCGATCGCGCGCAGACCCTGGATCTCGCCACGGAACCGATGGCCCGTGCCGCGGGCCGGAGGCGCCGTTACCGACGCCTGGGTGCCGACGGTCACGACCATGCCCACGCTCCTTTCTGCCGTTTCGTCCCCTGGGGCAACGACCGCGTCGGCGCTTTGGGTGTGGTCGCGGCCCCGGGCGGGGCCGGTGCCCGTGTGCCGCTGACGGGGGAGGGCGGCTCGCCGGGTCTGGTCAGGTCGGGCACCATGGGAGGGGCGCCGGTCCGTCACCGGTGCGGATCGACTGAGGGGTACAGGGTGCGGCTGACCGATTTCCGGTCCCGGCTGGAGCAGGCGTTCGGCGCGGCGTACGCCATGAGCCTGGCGGTGGACCAGGTGTTCACCGGACTCGATGGCCGGACGATCGAACAGGCCTTGGCCGACGGCGAGGACGTGGCCCTCGTGTGGCGTGCCGTGGTCGCCGCCTACCCCGATCGCGTGCCCGCGCGGCTGCGCTGAGTACAGGTCGAAGACTCGTACGTGTGTTCTGGCGTGTCGGTCCGAAGATCGTACAGGTGTTCGGCTATTGTCCACAGCGTTGTGCTCGTCCACAGGTCACGGCCTGGCGACTGCTTTTTGTCATACCCAGCGCCTAGCGTGGCCGCGTGAACAGAAGCTCTTCGGCGAAAACGACCGCGAAGTCGAATGCAGGGATGGCGGACATGGCAGCAGGACCTGATCGGGACAAAGCGCTCGATCTCGCGTTGGCGCAGATCGACAAGCAGTTCGGCAAGGGCTCGGTGATGCGGCTGGGTGAGCG
>CBIHNN010000076.1:0-23875 GCA_966211315.1 uncultured Micromonosporaceae bacterium
GGCGGATGACCGTGACCTCGTCGCGCTGGTTGCCGGTCGGGCCGAGGTAGTTGAACGCGAACGACAGCTGCGCATACCCGCCGACGATGTGACTGGGCTTGACGAGCAGCCGGGTCAGCGAGTTGTGGATGCCGCCCCGCCGCCCGTTCGTCTCGGCCTTCGGCACGTCGATGACGCGTTCCTGGGCGTGGTACATGTACACCGTGCCCTCGGGCATCTTGTGGGTCACCACCGCGCGGCACACCACGACGCCGTTGCGGTTGACCGCCTCGATCCACTCGTTGTCCGTCACGCCGATCTTGGCGGCGTCCAGCTCGCTCATCCACATCGTCGGCCCGCCGCGCGACAGCGTCAGCATGATCAGGTTGTCCTGGTACTCGGAGTGGATCGACCACTTCGAGTGCGGGGTCAGGTAGCGGACCGTCAGCTCCAACTCGCCGCTGCGGCCGAGCCTCGGCTCACCGAACAGCTTGTGCATGTCCAGTGGCGGCCGGTACACCGGCAGCTCCTCGCCCAGCTCCTGGATCCAGTCGTGGTCCAGGTAGAAGTGCTGCCGCCCGGTCAGCGTGTGCCACGGCTTGAGCCGCTCGGTGTTGATGGTGAACGGCGAGTACCGGCGTCCACCGTGCTCGCTGCCGGACCATTCCGGGCTCGTGATCACCGGGACGGGTCGGGACTGGCAGTCGGCGAAGCGGATCTGCTTGCCCTCGTGCTCGGCGGACATGTCGGCGAGCGGCCGCCCGGTCCGCCGTTCCAGGAAAAGGAAGCCGGCCGTCGCGACCCGGCCGTTCGTCGTGCCCGACAGCGCGAGGATCGTCTCGCAGCAGCGGATGTCGGTGTCCAGCCGGGGCCGGCCGTCGGCGACGCCGCCGCGGACGGTGCCGTTGACCTTCTTGAGGAACTCGACCTCGGGGTTGACGTCGACCGTGACGGCCTTGGTGGTCGTGCCGAGCCGGTCCAGCAGCGGGCCGAGTGCGCTCATCTTCGCCGCGACGGCACCGTAGTCGCGTTCGACCACGACGAACTTCGGCATCGTCCGGCCGGGTACCGCGGCGACCTCGCCGGCCTTCCAGTCGCGCACCACTCCCCCGGGCGTGGCGAGCGCGTCGGGTGTGTCGTGTTGCAGGGGCGCGGCGACCATGTCGTTCCGCACGCCGAGGCGCGGTCCGGCCAGCTCGGCGAAGACCCGAGCGATGCCGTGGAACGCGTCGAAGTCGGTGCGGGTCTGCCACGGCGGGCTGATCGCCGGCGTGAACGCGTGGATGTACGGGTGCATGTCGGTCGTGTTGAGGTCGTGCTTCTCGTACCAGGTGGCCGCCGGCAGCACCACGTCGGAGAAGATCGTGGTGGACGTCATCCGGAAGTCCAGCGACAGCAGCAGGTCGAGCTTGCCCTCGGGCGCCTCGTCGCGCCAGACGACGTCGCGCGGTCGCTTCTCCGGTGGCGCCTCGCCCGCCCGCAGGGACGCGTCCGTGCCGAGCAGGTGCCGCAGGAAGTACTCGTTGCCCTTCGCCGACGAGCCGAGCAGGTTCGCCCGCCACACGGTCAGCACGCGCGGCCAGTTCTGCGGGGCGTCCGGATCGGTGCACGCGAACCCGAGCCGCCCGTCGACCAGCTCCCTCGCGACGTACCCGGCCGGGTCGTCGGGGTCGGCGGCGAGGGCCTCGTCGGCCACGTCCAGCGGGTTGCGGTCGAACGTCGGCATGGACGGCATCCAGCCCAGCCGCGCCGACTTCGCCAGCAGGTCGGCGGTGTGCCGCCCGGCGAACTCGCCCTTGGCCAGCGGGGACGCGAGCACGTCGGCGGTGTACTGGTCGTAGCGCCACTGGTCGGTGTGCAGGTACCAGAACGCGGTTCCGATCATCTGCCGCGGCGGGCGCGACCAGTCGAGGCCGAACGCCAAGTGCGACCAGCCCGTGACCGGCCGGCACTTCTCCTGCCCGACGTAGTGCGCCCAGCCGCCGCCGTTGACGCCCTGGCAGCCGGTCAGCGTCGTGAGCGTCAGCATCGCCCGGTACGTGATGTCGGAGTGGAACCAGTGGTTCGTCCCGGCCCCCATCAGGATCATCGACCGGCCGCCGGAGCGCTCGGCGTTGTCGGCGAACTCCCGGGCGACGCGCGCCACCGCCGCGGCCGGTACGCCGGTGACCGGCTCCTGCCAGGCCGGCGTGTACGGCACGGCCGGGTCGTCGTAACCGGTGGGCCAGTCGCCCGGCAGTCCGGGCCGAGGTACGCCGTACTGGGCCAGCATCAGGTCGAAGACGCTGGTGACGAGCCGGCCCGCGACCCGCGCCGTCGGGACGCCGCGCCGCATCAACTGCGGGGTGTCGTTGTCGAAACGCGGCATCGCCACCTCGACGCCGTCGCCCCCGTCGCAGCTCAGCCGGGGCACGATGCCGCCCAGGTCCAGATTCCACCGGCCGACCCCGGCCTGGCTGAAGCGGTCCCCCAGGGAGCCGTTCGGCACCGCCGCCGCGTCCGTGGCGGTGTCCCACAGCACCGGCCGGAACGCCGCCTCCGCGTCGGTCTGCCCCAGGTCCGCGGCGGTGACGAACTTGCCCGGCCGGTAGCCGCCGCCGTCGACCGGCTCCAGCGCCACCAGGTACGGCAGGTCCGTGTACCGCGACACGTAGTCGACGAACCGCGGCGTGGTCCGGTCGACGAAGAACTCCTTCAGGACGACGTGCCCCATCGCCATCGCGAGCGCACCGTCGGTACCGGGCTGCGCCGGCAGCCACTCGTCGGCGAACTTCACGTTGTCCGCGTAGTCCGGCGACACCACCACGACCTTCTGCCCGCGGTAGCGCGCCTCGGCCATCCAGTGCGCGTCCGGCGTCCGGGTCACCGGCACGTTCGAGCCCCACATCACCAGGTACGACGCGTCCCACCAGTCGCCGGACTCCGGTACGTCGGTCTGGTCGCCGAACATCTGCGGCGACGCGACCGGCAGGTCCGCGTACCAGTCGTAGAACGACAGCATCGAGCCGCCGATCAGCGACAGGAACCGCGCGCCGACGGCGTGCGACACCATCGACATCGCCGGGATCGGCGAGAAGCCGGCCACCCGGTCCGGGCCGTACGCGCCGATCGTGTGCACGTGCGCGGCGGCCACCATCTCCAGCGCCTCGTCCCACGACACGCGCACCAGCCCACCCTTGCCGCGGGCCTGCTGGTACCGACGCCGGCGCACCGGGTCCGCCTGGATGTCCGCCCACGCCGCCACCGGGTCGCCGCCGAGGCGGGCCTTCGCCTCCCGGTACATCTCGACCAGCACACCGCGGGCGTACGGATACCGGACCCGGGTCGGCGAGTACGTGTACCAGGAGAACGCCGCGCCGCGCGGGCAGCCGCGCGGCTCGTACTCCGGCCGGTCCGCGCCCACGCTCGGATAGTCCGTCTGCTGCTGCTCCCAGGTGATGATGCCGTCCTTGACGTACACCTTCCAGGAGCACGAACCCGTACAGTTCACCCCGTGCGTGGAGCGCACCACCTTGTCGTACGACCAACGGTCCCGGTAGAACGCGTCGGCGTCCCGGCCGCCGATCTGGTGCAGCGTGCGCCCGTCGGTCGACACCTCGGCCCGCCGTACCAACCCCCCGACGGCCAGCAGCGCCCGGCCCGCACCGTTCACGGTCTCCGTCATGTCCGCCCCATCGATTGGTGACCTTGCACACACGTTCGTGGTAATCGCGCCCGGTCGCCACCGGAACACGCGGATACAGCGGATTCTTCTCGCCGTCATGCGGACGCACTCGGGCCGAAAGTCCCGTTACAGCTGCCGTTGGGCCCGCAGGTGCCGCTGACGGTTTGCCGATGCGGCCTGCCTCGCGCCCACCGGGGCGCTGCGGGGGTACTCCGGCCCGAATTCGTGGGCCTTCCTGCCGTGTTCACCCCGCCGCGCGGGTCCGAGCATTGGTGGTGGCCAGCCGCCCGGCTGGCGCACTGACCTCGGGGGGCATGCCCGCCCGAGGTCATCGCCGAAGCGGACACGCGGGGGAACGATGGGTACGCAGGCACGGACGCGATCGCGGGAAGTACGCACGACTCAGGCGATGATCGCGCAGCAGCACGGCCGTACCCGCCGCCGGCTTGTCGCCGGCGGCGCCGTGGTCATCCTCGGGCTCGTGATCGCGATCGTGATCAGCCTGATCAACGCAGCCGGAAAGAGCGCTGATCCGGGCGGGCCTCTGGTCGCGCCCGCGAGCGCGACGCCCGGTGGCGCCCTGGCGGTCGGGCAGAGCACCGCGCTGGTGACGCTGGCGCTGTACCTCGACTACATGTGCCCGTTCTGCGGCCAGTTCGAGCAGGCGAACGCCGCGGAGATCGAGCGCCTGGTCGCCGACGGTACCGCGCGTCTCCACCTGTACCCGTTGTCGTTCCTCGACCGGATGTCCGCCGGCACCCGGTACTCCACCCGGGCAGCGAACGCGGTCGCCACGGTCGCGGACCGGGCGCCGGATAAGCTGCTGGCATTCCACAAGGCGCTGTTCACCGAGCAGCCGGCCGAGGGCAGCAAGGGACTCTCCGACGACAGGGTCGCCTCCCTTGCCCGCGGCGCCGGGGTGCCCAAGCAGGTCGTCGCGGACATGGGGCAGCGCCGCTTCGAACCATGGATCGCGAAGTCGACCGAACAGGTGTTCGCCGGCGGAATCACTGGTACCCCCACTGTGAAGATCAACGGTCAGGTGTTCACCGGAGACCTGTACACCGCCGGTCCGCTCACCCAGGCCATCACCGCCGCGCGAGGCAAGTAGTGACTGCCACACTCGCCGCCCTCCGACGGGTACGGCACTCCGACGGCTGGATCTACAGCACGATGCTGTTCTCGGCGTGCCTGAGTCTGCTCGCCTCGCTCGTGCTGTCGATCGACGCGGTCCGCCTGGCGGCCGACCCGACCACCGCCCTGTCCTGCAACATCAACGCCGCGATCAGCTGCGGCACGGTCGCCACGTCATGGCAGGCGCAGCTGTTCGGCTTCCCCAACGCGTTCCTCGGACTGATCGCCGAACCCGTGGTGATCACCATTGCGGTCGCCAGCCTCGGCGGGGTCCGGTTACCGCGCTGGTTCATGCTCGCCGCCCAGGCGGTCTACACGCTCGGCGTGATCTTCGCCTACTGGCTGTTCTACCAGTCGATGTTCGACATCGGGGCGTTGTGCCCCTGGTGCCTACTCGTCACCGTCTCCACCACGCTGGTGTTCGCCACGCTCACCCACGTCAACATCCGCGACGACAACCTGCCACTGCCGGACCGCACACGCGGCGTTCTCAAGTCCGCAATCGACGCCGACCTCGACGCCATCGTCGTGACGATCTGGCTGCTGATCCTCGCGTTGGCGGTCGTGAGCACGTACGGGGCTGCCTTGTTCGACTGATCCACCGACGAACGGAACCAGGCCGGTCGCACCTATGCCGGCGGGCGGCCGTTCCTCATGTACCGCGATTGGACGGTTCGGAGCATCACGATTCGTTGAGCATCGCCTTGATGCGGATGACCAGCTGGCGAGGGCTGAACGGCTTGCTCAGGTAGACGTCGGCGCACGCGTTCGGGCCGCCGTGCTGCTCCTGGACGTCGCCCGTGAGGTCGACGCCGACTTCCGTGCACCCACGAGGTCGTCCAACGGCACCGAATCGCCCGTTGGGCATGGACGCCAGCAGCGCCGGGCATGGCGCTGCTGGCGCGCGCTGTGTCAGGCTGCGCCGACCATGCTTGCTGCGGTCGATGTCGAGCCCGCGCTCTGTGCGGCGGCTTCGTTGTCCAACTCAGCGAGGATCGGAGACGGCTTGAAGCCCTTGACGATGAGGTAGATCCCGAAGGAGAGCTCCCAGATGAACTCGGGGATCGTCGCCAGGCCTTGCAGGAGGCCCCCGCGTTCGGTGACGTCGAACATGATGGCGATGGCGGACGCGAAGAGCAGCGGACCGCCTATGAGCCCGAGCACCGCGAGGCTTCGCGGCACCAGGCCCGACCGGAACATCAGGTAGCCCAGGATCATTCCGTTAGCCACGCCGGCGAAGATGCCGGGTCCGAGCAGGAACGCCCGGTCATAGATCGCGACGAAGACCTCGCCGAGGACGGGATCTGCGCTGGCTGCGCCTTCCTGGCGCATGAACAGGAAGGCGAGGAGGCTGAGAACTCCGATGGCGATGAACATGCTCTCGACCATGCGGGCTGCAACGAAGCCCAGTGCAAGGCCGTGGCTCAGTCGCTTGAAGATCGCGTACGGCACGACGGCTGTGCCGATGCCGGCGATGATGAGGATGAGTTCGAGGACGGCGCCCAGTGCGACGCTAGCGGTGGGGTCGGGGCCTGCTCCGGTGATCAGGCCAGGGTTCTCCCGCACCGGGGCGTAGAGGGTGAAGTACGCGGGGATGGACGTGGCGAATGTGATCACCATCAGCCAGCCCGTGAGCTTGGCGGTCTTCCGAGTGTTCATGTGACGAGTTCCTTCCATGGTGGGGTGGATACGGCCTACTGAGGCGGCCCGAAGCGCTCGGCGGCGGCGGGGAAGCCGGGGCTGTCTCCGTGCGGCGACTGTTCGCGGGCACTGTGAGAAGCCGGGCGTCGTGCCCGTCACGGGCACATGGTGATGATCAACTTTCCGGTCGTGTGTTCGGTCTCCATGTATCGGATGGCGTCGGCGGCGGCGCGGAGCGGAAAAGTGCCGTCGATGACGGGAGTTAGCTGCTTGGTCCGGGTCAGTTCGATCAGGCGGTCGAGGAGAGATGTGGCGGGTAGTGCCTGGGGCGTCTGGATGCGGAGCCTCGTGAGGCGGCTGTAGATCTGCGCGCGGATGAGCAGCGCGAGCGGGCCGACGAGGCGTCCTCGGCCGGACACACCCCCGCCGGAGAGCACGAGTGTTCCGCGAGTTCTTACTGTTCGGCGCAGGTCTCGAATGGCGCGGTTGCCGACGAGGTCGATGACGACGTCGTAGCGCTGCCCCCTTCGGGTGAAGTCCTGAGTGGTGTAGTCGATGACGTGCTCGGCTCCGAGGCTTCGGGCCAGGTCGGCGTTACGGGGACTGACCACGGCGGTGGTCCGAAGCTGCATGGTTTTGGCGAGCTGGAGGGCGAAGGTGCCGACGCCGCCGGAGGCGCCGTTGATGAGGACGGTGCTGCCGGCGACGGGTTCGCCGGCGTCGAGGCAGAGCAACGCCGTGGTCGCGGCGAGCGGCAGCGCGGCGGCTTCCTCGAAGGTGACGCCGTCGGGGATGGCGGCGAGCCGGTCCGCGGGGACGACGGCGTGTTGGGCGAACGTGGCGGTGCCTTCGCCGAAGACGGCATCGCCGGGCTGCCACCGGGTGACCCCCGCACCGACGGCTTCTACGACGCCGGCGACGTCGGTGCCCCGGGTCGCGGCCCAGGGCCGGCGGAGGCCGAAGGTGGCGCGGTCCATGAGGCGGGCGAGTCGCGGTTCGCCACGCATGGCGTGCCAGTCTCGGGCGTTGAGCGACGCCGCCATGACGGTGACGAGGACCTCGCCGGGTTCGGGTGTCGGCTTCGGCACGCGGCGCAGGGTCAGGACGTCGGGGGACCCGTACCGGTGCTGAACCACGGCGAGGGTGGTGGTTGTGGTGGTTGTGGTGGTTGTGTCCGTGGCGGGTTGCGGTGCCGTGTTGCCGGGGTGTGCCATGGCTACTTCACCGCCGAGCGGGTGGCGTTCAGGCGTCGGGCGATGGGCGTCATGAGGGGGCTCCAGGGCTGTCGGCGTGCGGATCGTCGTGTTTGGGTTGCGCGGTGGGCTGTACCGGCGCGACCGAGATCAGGGGAAGCCCGAGGTCGCGGAGCGTCTGCAGCAGCCCGTGCAGGGCGGCCTGGTCCACGACCGGGCCGCGCAGGGTGGTGATGCCGTCGGTTCCGGCGGTGACGCTGAGTCCGTCGAACCAGGCCGACCACCGGGGGTTCAGGCGCCCGGAAAGGCGGATCTCGTACCAGCTGCCGTCGGGCGGCCGGCCGGGGGCTGCGCTGCTCACAAGGGCTCCTCGGGACGATCCCGGTGGGCTGGCGCGCTGGTGCGGGGCCGTCCGGGACATCTGCACGGTAGGAGCCGATGTGGTGAGTGGACCTCACATCATCTGGTGAGAACGGTGGTGAATCTCAGAGCAGGTCGAGCTGGTGGGC
The DNA here is from genome assembly GCA_966211315.1 of uncultured Micromonosporaceae bacterium. Lineage (GTDB taxonomy): Bacteria > Actinomycetota > Actinomycetes > Mycobacteriales > Micromonosporaceae > CBIHNN01. Next base: position 8,121 of record CBIHNN010000076.1, read on the forward strand.
GCGGCGCACCGCGGCGCGGCGGTTGGTGACGCCGAGCTTGGCGTAGATGTTCTTGGTGTGGGTCCGCACCGTGTTCAGCGAGACCACCAGTTCCCGAGCGATGGACGGGCCGTCGAGCTCGCTCAGGAGCAGCCGCATCACGTCCAGCTCGCGGGGGCTCAACGCGTCGACGAGACCTTCGGACGCCGCACGGCCCGACGCTGCCGGGGTTTGCCGGTGGGGGCCCGTTGACGCGTCGAGGAGCCGGCGCAGGTAGGCCGAGCCGGGGTCCTGCCGCAGCATGGTCTTCAGGAGGGCGGTCATCGGTGATCGAACGGTCGCGAAGACGCGCACGTAACCCTCCGGTTCGGCCATGGTGAGCGCGCGGCGCAGCAGGGCCAGCGCGCGTACCTCGTTCCCGGACGCCCGATGCGCGACGGCCAGCAGCGCCAGTACTTCGATGGCTGTGCCGTGCCTTCCGCCTGCGTCCGCGGCGGCGTGCAACCGTTCGAGCAACGTGACAGCGTCGCGCAGCACGCCAGGCGAGCCGCCGGCCGCGTGTCGGGCGAGTAGCACCCTTGCGAGGGTGAGGTGTTCATACTCGCGCAGGTAGGACAGGTCGTCGGCGGGCGTGATGCCGTGTTGGTGAGCCCATTGCACCGCCGGTTCCCACCGGCCGTGCGCGGCGAGTATCCGTGCGCGCAGCGCCGGTAGCGGTTGCACGTTCGGCGAGAAGTCGCCGGTGTATACCCGTTCTGCCTCCGTGAGCAGGCCGACTGCGGTGTCGACGTCGCCTTCGGCCTCCCGGATCAGCGCCAGCGCGACCCGCCAGCGGTAGGCGTTCTGCGGCAGACCCGCCTGCTCACCGAGGTTTTCGCAGTGGTGCAGGTGTTCGGCGGCGGCCGTCAGATCGTTGCGCTCGATCGCGAGCCGGCAAAGACCCACATGCATGTCCCTGGTGCCTCGCATGCCCGTGTCGTGCTGAGCAGCCAGGGCGAGGGCCTGCTCGAAGGTGCGCTGCGCGCGGTTCAACCTCCCCTGCGTGGTTTCCAGGTCGGTGAGCGCGATGGAGCAGGCCAGGACGTCCGAGAGGTACCCGACTCTGCGGAGTCCCGCGGCCGCGTCGGTGTAGCTGCGATGTGCGGCGTCGAGATCGCCGAGCGTCCAGGAAGCAAGCCCGGCCAAGGCGGCGGCGGACGCGCGGGTCAGGTCGTCGTCTTCCGGCGCCTGGGCGGCCGCATGGTGGGCATGATCAAGGGTGCCGGCCGGGTCGCCGCCGATCAGGGCGAGCGCGGCTCGATACATCTGCGCGGCGGCCGGCAGCCGGGCGAACTCCCGCTCGTCGACGACCACCCAGTCCGGCGGCCGATTCACCTCCGCGCCGGCCAGCAGCTGTTCGAGGTCGCGCAACCGGTCCTGCACGTCATCGAACTCGTTGGCGGCCATCAACGCGCCGATGAACCCCATGGCCAGCACCGGCCGGCGATCAACCAGATCGCGGGGTAGGTCATCGATCCAGCGGCGCAGGGTGGCCTCCTGCCGGCGTTTCCGGAGCGCGGGGACGGCCACTTCGACAAGGTCGGCCGCGTGCTGGATGTCGCCGGCCGCGAAGGAATGCCGTACCGCGGCGACTGGGTCGCCCGCCCGGTCGTACCAGGCGCTGGCGCGCCGATGCAGTCCGCCCGCTCCAGGCGTTCCAGCGTCGCCCTGCCATCGGTGTCGCCGGTGACGGCGTCGCACAAGGCGCCGGTGAGGCGGTCGAGGATGGACGTTTTCAGCAGGAATCGTCGCGTCTGCTCGGGCTGCCGGTTCAGCACCTCCTCAACGAGGTAATCGACGACGAACCGGTCGTCCCCGGCGAAGCCCGCGATGAACCCGGCAGGGTCCGCCCTCGCGGTGCGGCTGCCCCGGGTCGTCCACCCGGTGGACGTCGCAGCACTGCCGGGTCGCGCCGCCGTCACCGTCCAGAGCTGACGGAAGAGCACCCCTGTCCGCCATCAGCTGCATGCCGTGGTCCGCGAGCGCACCGGAGTCGAGGGCGGATCGCCCAACCAGCCGCGCCGATCGCGGCGCCGGAACTGACCGTCGTCACCGCCGCCGCCTCCTGACCTGCGGTACCGCACGAAGTTCGACACCCACAGCCGAAGCGAGGGGACTGACATGATCGAAATCAAGGACCTGACGAAGGTCTACGACGGCAAGACCGCCGTCGACCACCTGACCGTGACGGTGCAGCCGGGCATGGTGACCGGCTTTCTCGGCCCCAACGGGGCAGGCAAGTCCACCACCATGCGCATCGCCTCGGCCTCGACCGGCCGACCGGCGGCGAGGTGCTGGTCAACGGGCGCCGGTACGCCGAGCATCCAGCGCCGCTACGAGAGGTGGGCGCGCTGCTGGAGGCGCGGGCGTTCCATCCCGGCCGCAGCGCGTACCACCACCTGCTCGCGCTGGCGGCCACCGGCGGCTTCGGCAAGCAGCGAGTGCATCAGGTGCTCGACCTCGTGGGCCTCGACGCGGTGGCTCACCAGCGCACCCGTGGCTTCTCGATGGGCATGGGGCAGCGCCTCGGCATCGCCGCCGCGCTGCTCGGCGACCCGGCCGTGGTGCTGCTGGACGAGCCGGTGAACGGCCTCGATCCCGACGGCATCCGGTGGATCCGCGGGCTGTTGCGCGGGCTCGCGGCCGAGGGCCGCACCGTGTTCGTGTCGTCGCACCTGATGAGCGAGATGGCGCTGACCGCCGACCACCTCGTCATCCTGGGGCGGGGGCGGCTGCTCGCCGACGTGTCGACGGCCGAGATGACCGCCACCTCCGCGAGGGTGCGGGTCCGCAGCCCGGAGGCGGCCCAGTTGCGCCTGCTCTTGAACGGACCTGGCGTCGATGTCACCCGCGACGACGACACCCTGACGGTCACCGGTCTCAGCCCGGACGACATCGCCCGGGTCGCTCTCGCACGCGGCCTGCTGATCCACGAGCTGACCCCGCTGCACGCCTCGCTCGAGGATGCCTACCTGGCGCTGACGCACCACCAGATCGAGTACACCACCGGCTCCGACGTATCCGGGAGGGCACCCGCATGACCACCGTTGCCGACACCACCAGGGCCACATCGGTCGCCGCTCGCGGCCGGACCGCCACGGGCACCGTCACGCTCGCGCGGGTCGCCGCGGCGGAGCTCGTCAAGCTGCGCAGCACCCGTTCGCTGCTGGCCGCCGCCGTCACCACCGCCGTGCTCGTCGTGGGAACGGGCGCGTTCGCCGCGGTCGGCGCCCTCGTGCAGGAGTCGCCCGAAGCCGCGGCGGATCCACTCGGCGGCGCACTGACGGGGATCAGCCCGGCCACCTGGGCCGTTGCGACCCTGGGCGTCGTAGCGGTGACCGGCGAGTACGCCACCGGCACCATCAAACCCACCCTCGCGGCCGTCCCCCGGCGAGCGCAGCTCGTGGCCGGCAAGGCGGTCGCGCTCGCGGCCACCACCCTGGTCATCGGTCTATTGTCGGTGCTCACCGCCTTCGTCACCGCCCAGGCCATCGTGTCCGCAGCGGCATCGACCTGTCGTTCACCTCCCCGGGGGCGCCCCGGGTACTGGTCGGCTCCGCGCTGTATCTCACGGGCACGGTGGTGGTCGCCGCCGCACTCGGCTGGCTGCTGCGTAGTACGGCCGGGGCGCTCGCCGCCCTGTTCGGGATCTTCGCCGTACTGCCGGTGGTGGGCTACCTCCTGCCCCACGGCGTCGCCGCGGCGATCCTGCCGAATCTGCCCGGCAACGCGGGCACCGCGATCATGCAGGTCGAGCCGGGCGGTCAGCTCGGCCCGTGGACCGGCCTGGCGGTGTTCACCGGTTACGCGGCACTCGCCGCGATCGGCGCGGCGGTCGTTCTGCGGCGCCGCGACGCCTGACCCGTCCGCCTGCGGCTCGCCGACGCTGTGTCGGCGGGCCGCACGCCTCAGCTCGCCGGACGCAACCCGGCGAGGATCACGGTCACCAGGCGCCGGACGGCGGCCGAGGAGGTCAGGTCGCCGGCTGCGGCGAGCGCGTGGAAGCAGTAACCGGCCAACTCGTCAGGCTTGACGTCGTCGCGGATGTCACCGCGGGCGGCGCCTTCCGCGACCAGGTCACGGATGAAGCCGCGCACCTGCCGGGTCGCGTGGCCGATATGGTCGCCTCGATGCAGGACGGCGAGGTCCGCGCTGTGCTGTTGGCGGCGGATCTCGGCGTACGCGGCGAGCACGGCTCTGAGGCGGTCGGTGACGTCGGTGACGTCGTCGCGGATGCGGGCCAGCTGGCGCAGGTGCTCGGTGACCTGTCGCTCGTGCCAGGCGAGCAGGACGGCGTCGACGTCGGAGAAGTATTTGTACAGCGTGGCGCGCCCGATGCCGGCGGCCTCGGCTATCTGGGACATGGTGATCGACGGCAGCCCGTGCTCAGTGACCAGCGAGCCGACGGCGTCCAGCGTGGCCTCGCGTACCGACCGGCGGTGCTCCTCGATGGTGTCCTTCCACAGCCTCGGCACCCGTCCAGCATACGCACCGTGCACACGCACGACACGTTGTCGCGTGCAAGACAGCGTGTATCGTAAACCGTATGACGGAGCCACGTTCTACGCCGCCGGGCATGCCGGGCTGGGTGAAGGTATTCGCGCTGGTCGCCGGCGTATTGCTGCTCGCCTTCCTGATCGTCCACCTGGCGGGCGGCGGCATCGGCAACCACCTGGGTCGCTGATGGTGCTGCCTGCTCCGCTACGCAAGCTCGCCCTGACGACGCACGTCGTCGTGTCGGTCGGCTGGCTCGGCGCCGTCGCGGTGTTCCTCGCCCTTGCGGTCACCGGCCTCACCACCGACGACGCGTTCACGGCGCGGGCCGCCTACCTCGGCGCACAGACGGCCACGTACGCCGTGATCGTCCCGCTGGCATTCGCGTCCCTGGTCACGGGCGCCGTGTCGTCGCTCGGGTCGAGCTGGGGTCTGCTCCGGCACTACTGGGTCCTGATCAAGCTTGTGCTGACCGTCCTGGCCACCGCCGTCCTGCTGATCCACGCGCAGCCGATCAGCCACCTCGCCGAGGTCGCCGGGCAACGCACGATCGGCGCGGACCTGCACAGCCTCCAGGTGCAGCTGGTGGTGGACGCAGGCGCGGCCCTGCTCGTGCTAATCGTCACCACGGTTCTGGCCGTCTACAAGCCGCGGGGCGTGACCCGCTACGGGCAGCGCCGCACCGGCGTCGGCGACCGGACGACGCTCACCGGGTCGCGGAGCGACTGACGCCGGCGGTCAGCAGTTCCAGTAGCTCCGGAGCGGGCGCCGCGAACGCTTGCGCGTACGCCTCGTCGCCCAGCAGTGCCCGAGTTGCTCGGGCCGCCCGGTCGATGTCGTCTCGCTCCGCCGGTGTCGGCGGCGCGTGCCCGGCCTCGCGCCGCCGAGCGGCAGCGCCCAGTAGCGACGCAGCGGCGCGGGCGTCACCCCGTACGGCGGTGACACACGCGAGGCCCTCGAACACGATGGCCGCGGTCTGCGGGAGATTGGCCTCGGCGGCCAGTCGCCACGCCCGGCCGAACAGCTCCTCGGCTTCGTGCAGGTCGCCGTCGTGCTCGGCGGCGTAGGCGAGGCCGCACAGGGCTGCCGCAACCCAGTCCGGCTTCTCTCCGGCAAGGCGTTCAGCGGTCGCGTAATACCGGCGGGCCGCGTCGTATGCGCCGCGTCGCCGGACCAGCAGCCCTTCGCCGAGGGCGGCGACCGGGTTGCCCTCGGCGCCGAGGTGCACCGCGGCGGCGTGCGCCTCGGCGAAGTAGCGCGCGGCCTGCTCCGGGTCGCCCAGGGCCAGCTCGACGTGGCCCAGGTTCGCCAGCGCGTACTGCACGGTGTTGGCCAGCCCGACGCGCCGGCCCTCGGCGAGCGCACCCAGGTACACCGTGCGGGCCTGCGCCCAGTCACCCGTGCGGTGCAGCGCGAGTCCCAGGTGGTACTGCACCGCCGAGATGCCCCAGTGGTCGTCGAGGGCGCGGAACATGGTCAGCGCCCGCTCGCCGCAGCCGGTCGCCTCGTCAGCCGCGCCTACGGCGAAGTGCAGTTCCATCCGGACGAACAGGGTCAGGGCCTGACCCCAGTGGTCACCCTCGGTCGCGAAGCGGACGTCAGCCTCGTCGAGCAGAGCGAGGGAGTCCGCCACGTCGGATCCGGCGACGCCCTCCACCGCGAGCAACGTCTGCGCGTACGCCGCGCGGTGCGCGTCGCCGAGCCGCTGGAACAGCACCAGGCTGGCGTGGGCGGCCTTGGCGCCGTCCGGGTGAGGGTGCACGATGCACGCCCCGGGCCGGCCGGCGACCGACTGGGCGAGCAGCGCCCGGGCGTGCGGGCCGTCCGCGCCGCCGCCCGCGGCCTGCAGCATCGCGGCGACCCGGGAGCCGCCGTCCTGGCGGCTGTCGAAGTACCAGAACCAGCCGAGGGCCGCGACGAGGCGTAGCCCCAGGTCCGGGTCGACCGAGGCGTGCTCGGCGCACCAGGCCGTCGCCGCGTCCAGGTTGTCGCGCTCGGCGCGCAGCCACCGCAGCAGACGACCCTGGTCGGAGCCGCGCAGCAACGGCTCGGTGCGTTCCGCCTCGTCCGCGTAGTGCCGCGCGTGAGCGGCGCGCACGGCCGCCGCCTCCCCGGCGGCGTCGAGGCGTTCGGCCGCGTACTGGCGCAGCGTCTCCAGCATGTGAAAGCGCGGCCCGTCACCGTGGTCGGCGACGATCAGGGACCGGTCGGCGAGATGAGCCAGGGTGCCGTACACGTCGGCGCGCGGGAAGCCGTCGAACGCGCACACCTGCTCCGCGGCGGCCAGGGTCCAGCCGCCGCGGAACCCGGCCAGGCGGCGGAACAACACCCGCTCCGGTTCGCTGAGCAGCCGGTGGCTCCAGTCGACAGCGGCCCGCAGCGTCTGCTGCCGGCTGTCGGCGGTGCGGGGGCCGGCCGTCAGCACGCCGAACCGGTCGTCCAGCCGCTGCGCGAGCTCGGCGACAGGCAGGGTCTTGACGCGCGCGGCGGCGAGCTCGATCGCCAGCGGGATGCCGTCGAGCTGGCGGCAGATGCGCAGCACGCGCGCCGCCGTCTCGCCGTCGAGCCGGAAGTCCGGCCGGGCGGTCGTCGCGCGTTCCACGAACAGCTGGGCGGCGTCGTACGTGGGCAGGTCGGCCGGGGCGGCGTTGCCGGGCGGGACGTCCAGCGGAGCGACGGGGTACTGCACCTCGCCGGGGATACCGAGCGGCTCGCGGCTGGTGGCCAGCACGCGTAGCCGGCCGCACTGTTCGAGCAGCCGTGCGGCGAGCGTGGCGCAGGCGTCGACCAGGTGCTCGCAGTTGTCCAGCACGATCAGCGCCGGCCGATGACGCAGGTGCGCGACGAGTTGGTCCGCCGGTGCGGGGCCGGGTCCGGGCCGCAGTCCGACGGCCTCCGCGACGACGGCAGGCACCTGGGACTCGTCGACGGTGCCGGCGAGGCGTACGAGCCACACACCCTCGCTCGCGCGGGCGGCCTCGACAGCGAGGCTCGTCTTGCCGACGCCGCCCGGCCCGGTCAGGGTGACCAGGCGATGCTCGCCGGTCAGCGCGCGCACCCGGCGGAGCTCGGCCGTCCGGCCGACGAACGAGTTGAGCCGCGCCGGCAGCGCAGCCGGCTCGTCCGCGACGTTTCGCTGTGGTGCGGCCAGGCCCGGATCCTGGCGCAGGATGGCCCGCTCGAGCTCCCGCAGTTCCGGCGACGGCTCCACACCCAGTTCGTCGTCGAGGATCTGCCGGGCACGCTGGTACGCGGCCAGCGCGTCGCCCTGCCGCCCGGACCGGTACAGCGCGCGCATCAGCTGCGCGTGCAAGCGTTCCCGCAGCGGATGAACGGCGACGAGGCCGTCGAGCTCGCTGACCAGTTCCGCGTGCCGGCCCGCGGCGAGGTCGGCGTCGACCCGCTCCTCCGTGGCCGTCAGCCGCAGCTCCGTCAGCCGGGTGATCTCCGGGACGGCCCACGCCTGGGCGGCGAACTCGGGTAGCGCGGGCCCTCGCCACAGGCCCAGCGCCTGTTCGTAGAGCGCCCGGGCGGCGGAGATATCCCGATCGGCGACTCGACGCGCCTCCGCCACGAGGGCCGCGAAGTGGTGCGCGTCCACCTGACCGGGCTGGATGTCGGCCACGTAGCCCGGTCGCCGGGTCACCACGACCGAACCGGGAACACCCGCCGCCTGCAAGGCACGCCGCAGCTTCGACACCCGGATCTGCAGGGCGTTCGCCGGGTTGGCCGGCGGCTGGTCGCCCCAGGCGGCGTCGATGAGCGCATCGGCCGGAACGACGCGGCCGGCGTTGAGCAGCAGGAACGCCAAGACCGTCAGCTCGCCACCCGCCGACAGCGTCCGGGTCACCCCGTCGACGGCCAGCTCGAAGGTGCCCAGGAGGCGGAACTCCATGCCGTACCCCCTCGCCTCGCCACCCGGCGGCCCTGGATTCCGATTCTTCCCACCCCATCTGCCCGGACGCAACGAACCCACGTGTCCGGCGCGGCCCCTCCCATCGGGCGGGCAAACCGCCACGACAGCGTTCCGACAGAGGCCAGGCGCAGCGTGTCAACCATCCCCCACGCCTGGAGTAATACCCCCCGGGGGTATATTTTCGTTCCTGGAGGTGGCCACCATGCAGCACGACAGCAGCCACGCACTCGCCTTAACCCCGCATGCCGAATCCGAGGGTCACGGCCCGAGGACCGCCAGGACCGACCCCGCGCCGCGGGCGCCGATCGGCTGGATCGTGCTCGGCTCGTTGGCCGTCGGCCTGATCGCGGCCGGCCTGTTGGTCGTCGCCCCGTTCGTTGCGGTGGAGGAGAGCGCCTTGACCGGAGCCGTCCTGGGCGGATTCGCCATCGGCTGGGCGATGCTGGCCGCGCTCTCCGCCCGGTTCACCGATCAGCCGCGACGGTGGGCGGCAGTTCCGGCCGCGGTCATGGGCCTGGCCGGTGCCCTCCTGATGGCCTTCGGCCCGTCGGTGCGGCCGGCGCTCGACTGGGTGTGGCCTGCGGTCGCGCTGGCGCTGGCGGTCTGGATGGCCATCGGCGCCCATCGGGTGCTGCGCAGTCGCAGCAGGCGTTGGCTGCTCCATCCCGTGATCACGGTGCTGGCTCTCGCCGCGATCGGCGGCGGCTACGCGACCGCGCGGGAAGCGACCGGCGCCGACGCGTACCCGATGCCCGGCCAGTTGATCGACGTCGGCGGACACCGCCTGCACCTGTCCTGCACCGGTTCCGGCAGCCCGACCGTGGTGCTCGAACCCGGCGCCGGAGCGATGTCGTCGCACCTGGGGTGGATCACCCCGGCCGTGGCCCGGCAGACCCGGGTCTGCGTCTACGACCGCGCCGGTCGCGGCTGGAGCGAGGCCCCCGACACCCCGCAGGACGCCGTACAGGTCGCCACCGACCTGCACACGTTACTGCAGCGCGGCAGCGTGCCCGGACCGTACGTCCTGGCGGGCCACTCCTTCGGCGGCCTCTATGCGCTCACCTTCGCCGCCCGACACCCCGACGACGTGGCCGGCATGGTGCTGATCGACTCGACCACGCCGGGCTCCATGGCGTCGGCCGCCGACCAGGGCTTCACCGACAGCGTCATGAGCCGGGTCGCCGTCCTGTTGTCGGCCTCGGCCCGGCTGGGCGTCGGCCCCCTGCTCGGGAAGCTCGCCGCCGCCGACCTACCCCCCGAGTCCGCCAACCTGATCCGCGCCCGGTCCGCGTCCGCCGGCAGCCTGCGCAGCACCATCGAGGAGTACCTCCGGGGCAGCACCTCGGCCGAGACGCCCGCCGACGTCGGCGACAAACCCTTGATCGTCCTGACCGCCGGCCGCGGACACGATGCCGCCTGGACGACGGCACAGAAGCGTCTGGCCGGCCTGTCCACCAACAGCGCACACCGCGTCATCGCCGGGGCCACCCACGGCGGAATGGTCGCCGACAAGCAACACGCCGCCGCCACCGCTCAGGCCATCGTCGACGTCGTCACGTCGGTCCGGCACCCCGGACCACTGGGCGGCTGAGCCACAGCGCACCCGCCACGACAGCGTTCCGACAGCGCCGGAGCGGACCGTGCTAGCCATCAAGCACGCCTTGGTATTTACCCCCTGGGGGTATAGGCTCACTTTCGGAGGTGGCCCCATGCGACACCACGACACCGTTCACGAACCCGCCACGTCCCCGCATCAGCACCATGACCACGGATCGGCCGAGCACTCCCGCCACAATTCGCACGAAGCACGTGCCACCACCGCCGTGATGCACGACGCGCACGCCGGACCCGCCGACCATGCTTCGCACGACGATGCCCGCGCAGGGCACGGTGCGCCCGCGGGTCACGGAGCGCACGGCGGGCACGACAAGCACGCGGGGCACGACCCGGAGGTGTTCCGGCGCAAGTTCTGGCTCAGCCTGGCGCTCACCGTTCCGATCGTGCTGACCAGCCACATGGTCATGGACTGGTTCGGCTACACCCTCGAATTCCCCGGCATGGAGTGGGTCGGCCCGCTGCTCGGCTCGTTCGTGTTCTTCTACGGCGGGTGGCCGTTCCTCGTCGGTGCCGTCCGCGAGGTACGCGACCGCGCGCCGGGCATGATGCTGCTGATCGCGATGGCCATCAGCGTCGCGTACGCGGCGTCGCTGGCCACCAGCTTCGGCGCCTTCGACCTGGACTTCTGGTGGGAGCTCGCGGCGCTGGTCACCATCATGCTGCTCGGGCACTGGCAGGAGATGAAGGCCATCGGCCAGGCCCAGGGCGCCCTCGCGGCCCTCGCCGCGCTGCTGCCCGACGACGCCGACCGGATCGCCGACGACGGCACGATCCAGCGGGTACCCGTCGCGGACCTGCGGGTCGGCGACACCGTGCTCGTCCGGTCCGGCGGCCGGGTGCCCGCCGACGGGCGCATCGTCGACGGCGCCGCCGCGCTGGACGAGTCCATGATCACCGGTGAGTCCCGCCCGGTGTCGCGCCGCCCGGGTGACCGCGTCGTCGCCGGCACCGTCGCGACCGATTCGGCGATCCGGGTCGAGATCACGGCCGTCGGTGAGGACACCGCCCTGGCCGGCATCGGCCGCCTCGTCGCCCAGGCCCAGGCGTCCAGCGGACGGGCCCAGGTTCTCGCCGACCGGTTCGCCGCCCTGCTGTTCTACATCGCCACCGCGGCAGCTGTCGTCACGTTCGTGGTGTGGTGGGCGCTCGGCGACGTCGACCAGTCCGTCGTCCGCACCGTCACCGTCCTCGTCATCGCCTGCCCCCACGCCCTCGGGCTCGCCATCCCGCTGGTGATCGCGTTGTCGACGGCCGTCTCCGCCAAGGCCGGGATCCTGGTCAAGGACCGCCTGGCGCTGGAACGGATGCGTAATGTCGACGCGGTGCTGTTCGACAAGACCGGCACCCTGACCAAGGGCGCCCACACGGTGACCGGCGTCGCCGCCTCACCGGGGTACCACGAGGACGAGGTGCTGCGCGTCGCCGGCGCCGTCGAGGCCGACAGCGAACACCCCCTCGCCCGGGCCATCGTCGCCGTCGCCCACCAACGCGGACTGCACGCGAGCGCCCGCGACTTCCGCTCGCTCACCGGCCGCGGCGTGCAGGCCACCGTGGACGGCGTCACCTACGCGGTCGGTGGACCGTCACTGCTCCGCGAACTCGGTACCGCCGTGCCGGCGGACGTCAACCGAGCCGGCGACGATTGGTCCCGGCGCGGCGCCGCCGTGCTGCACCTGATCCGGCTCGGCGCGAAGCCGGAGGTGCTCGGGGCGTTCGCGCTCGAGGACGAGGTCCGCCCCGAGGCACGCCAGGCGATAGCGCAGCTGCGCGAGCAGGGCATCAAGAAGATCGTCATGATCACCGGCGACGCGCGCCCGGTCGCCGAGGCCGTCGCCGCCGACCTCGGCCTGGACGAGGTCTTCGCCGAGGTGCTCCCCGCCGACAAGGACCGCGCGGTCGCCGAACTCCAGCAGCGCGGCCTGCGCGTCGCCATGGTCGGCGACGGCGTCAACGACGCCCCGGCCCTGGCCCGCGCCGACGTCGGCCTCGCCATCGGCGCCGGCACCGACGTCGCGATCGAATCCGCCGGCGTGGTCCTGGCGTCCTCCGATCCGCGCAGTGTCACCGGCGTCATCCGGCTCTCCCGCGCCACCTACCGCAAGATGGTCCAGAACCTCGCCTGGGCCGCCGGCTACAACATCGTCGCGATCCCTCTCGCCGCCGGCGCGCTCGCCTGGGCCGGCATCACCCTCAGCCCCGCGATCGGCGCGGTACTCATGTCGGCATCCACCATCGTCGTCGCACTCAACGCCCAACTCCTGCGCCGCCGCCGGCTCACGCCCGGCCCGCAGTGACCCGAGGACCGACGCCGGCGACTCTCGGAGTCGCCGGCATCGCGCCTCCAACCCCGGGCGAGGCCCGAACGCACAACCGTCTGCGCCATCCGCGGGACTGAGCAGCCGGAGACATCGAGGGAACGCGCACCCCCCTTTGCAACACCCCGCGGCCGACCGTGCTGCGTCCGTCAATCGGCCGTTCCACTGCTCCGCGGTCGACTCCGCAGACAGGCCTCGCACAAGTAGCACCGACCGCTATGCGGCGATGGTGGCCAGCAGCTCGCGGCATGCCCGCTCACAGGTTCGGCACGCGTCGGCGCAGATCCGGCAGTGCACATGCATGTCGGCGTGCGAGTCGCACTCGTCGCCGCAGGACTTGCACGCCATCGCGCACGCCTCGAGCAGCGTTCGCGTGATGTTGGCGTCGTAGCCCGTGTGCCGTGACAGCACCCGGGCGGTGGTGCCGCAGATGTCCGCACAATCCATGTTCGTGCGGATGCACTTCGTCAACTCGGCCACCATGCCCTCGCTGAGGCAGGCGTCTGCGCACGCGGTGCACGCCTCACTGCACGCGATCAGCGCGTCGATGGCCTTGGCGAGGGCAGCGCGGTCGAGGTTGATCTCGGCGGGGTAGTTCTCCAGCATCGGCATCGTCGTAGCCGTCATGACCTTCCCCTTCGTCGGAAGCTTCGACGGCGGCGGTACCCGCACAGGCAGGGGATAACCATGCCGAGGCCACGAGGGGTCCGCGCATCGACGTGACCCGGTTCCCCCAGCACGGATTCCCGGGGCGCATCCGCGGCGGCGCTACCGTTGTCAACTTCGAGAGAAGCAGGAACGGGACGGAAGGCATGCGCGACGCCGGAGCCGGTGCGACCGCCGGGACCGTACGACGCACCGCGCTGTGCGCGCTCGCCACGGCCGGCGTGTCCGCGGTACTCGGCGGCTGCCGCGGCACCGACCCGACGGAGGATTCCCCGGGCACAGCCGAGCCGTCGCCGCTCGCTGCACACCGACCAGCGGCCGCTCGCACGGACCTCGGAGATTCCTGTTGGCGGCGGCCTACGTGTCGGCCGGGTACGCCTGGTCCAGCCGACCGCCGGAACCATTCCCGCCTTCGAGGCGATCTGCCCACCAGGGAGCCCGGGTCAGCTCGCCGCCGGGCGGGGTCATCACCTGCTACGAACACATGTCGACGTTCCGCGACACCGACGGCACGGTCATCGGAGGTCCCGTGCCCGGCGGGCTCATCGCTCTTGCCGTGACGGTCGACGGTACGAACACGTTCCTCGCCTGAGGGCTGATTCACGTGCCCGGGCGGCGGCCGAACGTGTGCACGGTGGCGCCAAGGCTGAGCGCGTCCCACATCGCCCGGGCGTCGGCGGGAAGCAGATTGACGCAGCCGTGCGAGCCCAGGCTGCCGTCGTGCAGGTAGGTGGTGGCCTCGTGGAAGCCGATGCCGCCCACGAACCGCTGCCAGTACGGCAGCCACACCTCGTACGGTTCAGACCATTCCCGCAGGTCGCGCTTGTTGATCCGGTACGTGCCGGCCGGTGTGGCGTGGCCGCGGAACCCAGTGCGCACCACGGTCGGCCCGACGACGATCTTGCCGTCGCGAACGACCCAGGCGGTCTGTTGCGTGAGGTCGACGCAGGCGGTCACGCCGGCGGCGGGGGCACACTTGCGCTGCTCCGCGGCGGTGGCGCTGACCGCGATGCGACGCGCGACGTCGGCTGTCGTGTCGTCGGTCTGGCCGTTCGCCGGCGCGACGGCGAACCGCTGCTGGAACCGTCGGATGACCGCGCAGTCGGCGGCGCTTTGGCGGCCGTCGACGACGACGGTGTCGTACTCCGGCAGGGTCGCCAGAGCCCCCTCCACCTCTCGCTGGCGATCGCTGGCCGCGCACGCCGGCACAGGGGCGGAGGTGGGCGTGGTGGTCCAACCGGAGTTGCGGTCTGCGGTGGTCCGAGTCGGTGTCTTCCCGCCCTCATTGACGATGACGAACGAGCGGCCTTCCGGCGCCTTGCCGGCTGAGCGATCCGCGCCCGCGCCGGCCACCGCGGTGTCGACGGACGGGGGCGGGGAGATCACTTTCGGGACGTCGAGGACGTATCCGGCTCCCGCAATGCCGACAGCGGCGGCAGCAAGAGCAACGACAGCAGCGGCGACGCCGGCTGCGGACATGGGTGACCCCTTCTCGTGCGCGGGCACGGCGGTGCCCGTCACTGCCCTATCGACACCCGGGTCTCCCGGTTCAGTGGTTCTCGCTTCGCTGCTTCATGAGGCCCTTCACTCCCCTCCCTCTTGATACCCCCCAGGGGTATGCTAGGCTGGTCTCCGAAGGTCGGCCCCCCGCCGACCCCAGCTCCTCGAACAGAACGGGAACGACCATGGCCACCAAGACCTACACCGTGACCGGCATGACGTGCTCGCACTGCGTCAACTCGGTCGGCTCCGAGATCAAGCAGATCCCCGGCGTCACCGATGTCCAGGTCGATCTGGCCAGCGGCGCCGTCACCGTCATCAGCGACCAGCCTCTGGACGACGCGGCCGTCGCTGCCGCCGTCGACGAGGCCGGTTACGAACTCGCGAGGTAGTGATGCGAACCTCCTTACGGCTCGGCGCGTATGCGCTCGGCCTGCTCGCAGTCTTCGCCGGGTCCCTCGGTCTCGGCCGGCTGACCGGAGATCCCGCTGGCGGTACGCCCGCCAATCACGCGCAGGGGCATTCGGGGCCAGCCAGCACCCCGGACGCGGAGGTCCTCCGGCTGCCGGCCGGCCTCCAGGTGACGCAGGACGGGTACCGCCTCGCGCCGCTGACCGCGGCCCTGCGCACCGCGGCGCCTGAGCCGTTCCGCTTCCAGATCCTCGGCCCGGACGGCGCACCGGTCACCCGGTACACCACCGGCCACGACAGGGACCTGCACCTCATCGTGGTGCGTCGGGACCTGTCCGGATTCCAGCACGTCCACCCGACGCTGTCGGCCGACGGCACGTGGGAGGTCCCGCTGGCGGTCTCCGCGCCGGGGCAGTACCGGGTGTTGGCCGACTTCCGGCCGGCCGGGCGCGCGGAGGGCCTGACGCTCGGCGTCGACGTCCCGGCGCCCGGCGACTACCGGCCACTACCGCTGCCCGCGCCGGAGCGGGTCACCACGGTCGACGGGTACACCGTCACCGTGGACGGGACCCTGACGCCGGGCGGCTCGTCCCGCCTCACGCTGTCGGTCAGCCGGGACGGGGCGCCGGTCACCGACCTGCAGCCGTACCTCGGCGCGTACGGTCATCTGGTGGCGCTGCGCGACGGCGACCTGGCGTACCTGCACGTGCACCCCGACGGCGTGCCCCGCGCCGGACGCCCCCCGGCCGGGCCGGGCCCCACCGTCATCGCCCCGGCGCCCGCGCCCGGCCCCTACCCGCAGGTCCGAGACGTCCACC
>CBIHNN010000077.1:0-22946 GCA_966211315.1 uncultured Micromonosporaceae bacterium
TCGCACCTGAACCTGCACAAGACGTTCTGCATCCCGCACGGCGGCGGCGGCCCCGGCGTCGGACCGGTCGCCGTCCGCGCCCACCTCGCGCCGTTCCTGCCCGGCAACCCCCTCGATCCGGCCGCCGAGCACGCCGTGTCCGCGGCCGCGCACGGCTCCGCGGGGATCCTGCCCATCTCGTGGGCGTACCTGCGGATGATGGGCCCGGACGGCCTCGCGCGGGCGACGGGCGTCGCCGTGCTCGCCGCGAACTACGTGGCCGCGCGGCTGCGCGAACACTATCCGGTGCTGTACGCGGGCGCGGGCGGCCTCGTCGCGCACGAGTGCATCCTGGACCTGCGGCCGCTCACCAAGGCCACCGGCGTCACCGTCGACGACGTCGCGAAACGGCTCATCGACTACGGCTTCCACGCCCCGACCATGTCGTTCCCCGTTGCGGGGACGCTGATGGTGGAGCCCACCGAGAGCGAGGACCTGGCCGAACTGGACCGGTTCTGCGCCGCGATGATCGCCATCCGGGACGAGATCGCCCAGGTCGCGGCCGGTACCTGGCCCGCCGGGGACAACCCGCTCGCGAACGCGCCGCACACGGCGGCGTCGGTGTCCGCGGACGAATGGTCGCACGCCTACCCGCGCAGCCTCGCGGCGTATCCCGCGGGGGTGGACCGGGTGGGCAAGTACTGGCCGCCGGTGCGGCGCATCGACGGGGCGTACGGCGACCGGAACCTGGTCTGCTCGTGCCCGTCACCCGAGGCCTACGAGTCGTAGCCCGGGCCTCGCGGTCCGCGCCGCATCATCGCGGGGCGCGGCCGCGGCCGCGGGGGCGGGTGGCCGGGCGCCGTGGCGCGTCCGGCATGATCTGGCAGGCATGATCTGCGCCGGGCAGATCGGATGTCTTCAGGCCGCCAGGGCGTGCAGGGCGGGACCGCGGTGCGGAGCCACGGAGCTGCCGTCGGGCAGCAGTTCACCGGTGTCCTCGAAGAGGATCACACCGTTGCAGAGCAGGCTCCACCCCTGCTCGGGGAAGGACACGAGGACGGTCGCGGCTTCCCGGTCAACGGCTTCGGCTGAGGGGCAAGGTCGTTGGTGCTGGCACATCAGAGTTCTCCGGACGATGGGGGTTGCTGTGTCATGGTTCACATGACCAGTGGTGAACGCTACCAAGCCGAACGACATGTTTTCGAGCTGGTGACGGCACCTGTTGACAAGAATCCACTGTTCAGATGATCCGCCGACATCACCGTGTTGCGGGCCCGTCGCGGACCGCTACGAATGCCCCGCCGGGAGCCCCGGCGACGTGTGTCGGGCGCCTGCGGGAACATCGTCGTTTCTCCTGGTGGATCAGTGAGGGCGGGGACCCTGCCGAGCTTGTAACCGACTTCCTTGCAGACGGCGGACTACCGGTGCGAGATACCGGCCGGATGGTGGATGGGCATCATCCGTTCGGCGGCGTTGTCTGCGGGGCGTCGCTGTACGTGTCGGCGGCCGCCGGGGCCGCGATGATCGGCGCAGCCCAGGGGCGGCGTACGCCCGTGCCGGCCGTACCCGACGTCGTCGCGGTGGTGTGGTCGCACGACGGGGAACCCGGGCACACACCCCACCACGCCCGCCCCTGGTCCCTCGGCGCCTGGCGGGACAGCTGGACACCGGCACAGCACGCCGCCGCCGTCGACGCCGCCCGCGCCGCCATCGCCCGCGGCGACATCTACCAGGTCAACCTCGTCGGGCACGCCCGCGCCGACTACACCGGCGACCCGCGGCCCGCGCTGCGCCGCGTCGCCGCCCTGCCCGGCGCCCGCTACGGCGGCATCCTCACCGGCCCCGGCTGGGCCCTCGCCACCGCCTCCCCGGAAACCCTCGTCGAGCTGCGCGGCGGCCGCATCGTCACCCGCCCCATCAAGGGCACCCGGCCCGCCACCGACGACGGCCTGCGCGACCTGCTCGGTTCCGCCAAGGAACGCGCCGAACACATCATGATCGTCGACCTGGAACGCAACGACCTGGCGCAACTGCCCGGCGCGGGGCCCGTACGCGTCGACGAACTGTTCGCCGTACGCCGGTGGTGTGACCTGTGGCAGGCCGAATCCACCATCTCCGCGCCACTGGCCCGTGGCGTCCCCCTCGCCGACGTGCTCCGCGCCGTCCTTCCCGGCGGATCGGTCACCGGCGCGCCGAAACACGCCGCCCTCGATCACATCGCCGGGCTGGAGGCCGTCGGCCGCGGCGTCAGCATGGGCGCCCTCGGCTGGGTCGGGCACGACCACGTCGACCTCGGCCTGAGCATCCGCACCGTCGCCGTCGACGCCACCGGCGTCCACGTGTGGGCCGGCGGCGGCATCACCTGGGGCAGCGACCCCGCCGCCGAGGTCGCCGAGGCCGCGGCGAAGGCCGCCCCCTTGCGCGCACGGCTCGCCCCGCGACGGCCGCGGGGCAGGCGGCGGCCGTGACGGAGCTGGGCAGCAGCTCGACTTGATTCTCCTGCACCGGCGGCACCAGCGGCTGGACCAGGTACACGTCGCGCTCCCCGGCAGTTCGCCTGCAGCTGAAACCTCCAGGCAGTCGTTGGCGAACCGTTCCACCCGTACGGGATGCAGCGGAACGCTGAGGTGATCGCAGGTCTCGGCGGCGAGCCGCGGGGTGGGCAGTGCCCGCGAACACGGCGATGCCACGCACGCCGACAGGTAACGGGTGAGCGGCTCGGTAGGCTTCCCGGGTGACGATCCGAGAGATCCGGCTCTTCGGCGACCCGGTGCTGCGTACCCCAGCGGAAACCGTGACGAGCTTCGACGCGGACCTGCGGTCGCTGGTGACCGACCTGATGGACACGCTCACCGGCCGGCCCGGCCGGGCCGGGGTGGCCGCCCCGCAGATCGGCGTTTCCGCCCGCGTGTTCGTGTACGGCGCCGACGGCCACCGAGGCCATGTCGTCAACCCGGTGCTGAGTGACCTCGCCGGGGAGCAGGACGACGAGGAGGGCTGCCTGTCACTGCCCGGCCTGGCGTTTCCGACACCGCGGGCCCGGACCTGCACCGTCACCGGCGTGGACCAGCACGGCGAGCCGGTGCGCATCGACGCCGACGGGTTCCTCGCCCGGGCCATGCAGCACGAGACCGGCCACCTCGACGGCCGGCTGTACGTGGACACGCTGCGCGGCGAGCGCCGCAAGCAGGCGCTGCGCGAAATCCGCCGGATCGGTCCGGCCCGCAGCGAGCGGGCGGACGGCCGGGTGGGGGTACGACCCGCCACGCACCGCGCCGAGCTGGACCCAGACAGGTTCTGAGCAACGATGACGGCAGGCGGGCACGGGATTCTTGTCAATCACCGAGCGTAGAGAACTCTGATACGGACCCGTGCCTGTTTCCTTCCCCGGGCTACCGGCCTGACCAGGTTCTACTCATTGCCGATCCATCTAACGTCGATGAACGGCAACGAATTCGAACACAATCCCCTATCGCCGCGATCAGACGCTCAGTACTGTCTGGCTCTCCCGCTACTACTGGGTCCCGTCGTCGGCGAAACACGACATCCTTGCTGGCTGCCGCCGGGCCACCTCACCTCAGATGGCCGCGCCACAGGGGTCAGGCTCGGCCAGGGACACAACCCGCCGACGGTCGAGGCCAGCACCGCGCGAGGCCGCGCCCGTACGCCGACCCTCGTCACACGACGATGATCTGTGGGGCGGGATGACGCAGGAAATCGTGGTGGGAGATGTCGTAGCCGTACGCGCCGGTGCGGGCGAACACCAGCACGTCACCCACCCGCAACCGCTGCACCCGCTGCCCGCGGCACAACACGTCGCGCGGGGTGCACAGCTCCCCGACGGCGTCGACGTCAACGCCCGTCACGGTCGGCCGTTCGAAAGGGTACGGCCAGAAGTCCACCGGCAGGACGGTGAACGGGTGGTCGTAGCCCCACGCGGCGGGCAACCGGAAATGGTGGGTGCCGCCGCGCAGCACCGCGAACCACCGGCCATGAGTGTGTTTCACGTCGATCACCTCGGCGGCGTACCAGCCCGCGTCGGCGGCGAGCAGGCGCCCCGGTTCGAACACCAGCCGCACCCCCTCCGGGACCCGGATATCCGCCAGCCCCGTACGCAGGGCGGCCAAGTCGATCGTCGCGGTGCCGCCCATGTCGACGCCGAAGCCACCACCGACGTTCACGTACGACAGGCCGACGCCGTGAGCGGCGGCGGTGCGTACCGACCAGTCGAGCGCGTCGGCGACGAACGCGGCATGCGCGGCCGCATCCAGGTTGTTCGACACAGCGTGCAGGTGAAACCCGACGACCCGGTCCCCGGCCGCGGCCAGCAACGCGGGCAGCTGCACCTCGTCCACCCCGAACGCAGTCGGCGCCCCCGCCATCCGGTGGCTGCCCACCAGCCCCCCGCCGGCCCGATTGACCCGAACCGCCACCGGCGCACCGCCGGGGACGCGACGCAGCTCATGCAAACTCTCCACGTGCAGCAACGCGCCCGCGGCCACGGCGGCACGCAGCTCCGCGTCGGTCTTCGCCGGCCCCGCGAACACGATCCGCCGGGCGCCCGCCGCCACGGCCAGCTCCAACTCCCCGCCGGACGCAACGTCGAGGCCGTCGCACACCTCGGCCAGGGTCCGCACCACGGCGGGGTGGCCGTTGGCCTTCACCGCGTACAACAGTTCCGCGCCGGGCGGCAGTGCGGCGCGGACCTGCGCAGCCCGCGACCGCAGCGCCGCCGTGTCGTACACGTACGCGCAGACCGGCCGGGCGGCCCTGGACAGGACGTCAGCGAACATGCAGCGGGTTACCCACCGGCACGTACCGATCGCCGGAACCGGTGATCCGCATCGTGACAAGAGCCTTGTGCGGCACCGTCGGGGCAGTGAGGAACGCGTAGTCGGCGTCGGCCGCCGCGTCACCGCGCAGCGGCTCGTACGTGGCGTCCACGACCGCGCGGACCGCCCCCCACCCGGCGCCCTCATCGAGGTCGTGAGACTCGGCGAGCCGAACGACCAATTCCCCCAGATGCGCCTGCAAGGCGGTGTAGCCGAGCTTCGCCAGCAGCACCGGTTGCTCGCCCGTGCCGACCACCGAACCGGGCCACAACCCGACGCGGTGCCCGGCCGCGGCGAGCCGCCCCGGATGCAGCCGCAGCCCGGCGAAGTCACGCAGGGCAAGCCGATGCGGCACCCCACCGACGAACGTGGGGACACTGTTCTGCAAATGCGCCTCCAGCGCAATGCCCAGGCGGGCCAGGCGCAGCAACGGCGGAAGCAACAACGTGGCGTACTCGGTGAGGAACGCGAGCGCGGCCGCGGCGTCGGCCGGGCGGCGGCGCGTACGCGCGTACTCCCGCAACAGCCCCGCCACAACGGTCCGGCCGGTGGCAGGGTCGACGGCGGGCAACGCGCCCCCCGGCACCGGAGTCTCCGCCGCCGTCAACCGGCCGGTCAGACCGGTACGCACAATCGCGGACAGATCCCGCCCGTCACCCACCGGCACCGCCGACCCCGCAGGCTCATCCAGCAACACCAACCGGTGCCCATCCGGGTCGTCACCGACCGCGGCGTGCAGCAGCGCCGAGATCGCCGGGCCGTTACGGGTGCTGGCCACCGAAATGCCCCGCCGCGTCGACGTGACCTGGACGTCCAAAGACACCTTCAGATACCGGCGGCATCCGGTGCCATCAGCGGGCAACAACAACGTCCGCAGCGCCGCGGTCGGAGCGGCGTCGAGTTCAGCGTCCAGGATCCGCAGCGTACCGTCGGCGAGCAGCCCGGCGTGACGGCGCCGGACGACATGGTCACGCTGCCACACATGCACAGGCTGCGCCCGGTACCCGGCAGGAGCCGCCACGAACGGCAACTCGTCACCCAGGTACGCGTCCGCGCGGACCGCCACGAAACCGATACGGGTCCGGTCCGCCTCCAGGTCGTGGGCGAGGACGTCAGCGACGTCCCAGCCCAGCCGGGTCCGGCCACACGGATGCAGGTTGTGACCCGTGACGGCGAGGCGTTCCACCGCCAACGCCCGATCGTCGGCGTCACCGGACACCGGCGGCGGATAGCCGTGACGGCGGCGGGCCAGCGCCACCGCCAAATTGGTGACGGCGTTACCGATCTCCGCAGGCAACGGGCCCGCGCCCGCCGGCAACAGCTCCACCGGATCGTCCACGTCGACCGTGTCGACCTCCACCCGGCCAAAACCGAACCGGCGGCCCGTGTGCCGCACCCCGCCGAGTCCCTCGCGCAGCAGCGCCCCCGCGAGCCGCCGAGCCACGACATCGGCGGCCACCGGCAGCGCGTCGCGGTACCCGGCGACCGGTTCCGCGGTCCGGACGACAGTCACGCCGCCGCCAACGGGTTGTCGACGTACGCCCACACCGGCGTCAACGGATCCTCGGCGAGCCGCATCGCCGTGGTCGCCTTCACCGGCAACGGCCCAGCCAGCACCGCGTCACCGTCGACACCGCCGCGGACCGCGCCCGCAGCCACCCGCCACAACCCCGGATCCCCGAACGCCGCCACCAGCTCCGCAAGGACCGTCCCGAACAGCGCCGCCACCAACGTCGTACGCAACTCGGCGACGTCAGCGGTGACCACGTCCCCGACCAGCGGCGGCAACCGATGACCCAGCCGCCCCGGATGAACCCGCACCCCGCCGAAGTCCCGGTACACGATCCGCACCGGCCGGGTGCCGCGCAACACCACCAACGTGTTCTGCCCATGCGCCTCCAGCGCCACCCCACGACCCAGCACCGTCATCAACGTCGGCACCAACAGCCGCACCAACGCCGGCCCGATACCGGGCAGGTCCGCCCGCAACCCCGGGTCCGCGCCCAACGTCGCCAGCGGCACAACCACCTCACCGGGCCGCAGCCGCGGCGCGTCCCGCCGCAGGAACGCCAGCTGCCGGTCCGGCACCCCGTCCACCAGCACCGCGCCGCCACCGGTCTCGGCGAGCACCTCCACCGGCAGGTCCGCGGCCACCTCCGCCACCAGCGCCGACAGCAACGGCCCGTTATGCAGGGCGGCGGGGGACACCGTCCGCACCGCCGACGTCATCTGCACCCCCACCGCCGTCTTCAGGTGCGGCCCGCCGTCCACCGGTGCCAACGTGCGCAACGACATCAACGGCCGGTGGTCACCCAGGTGACCCACCGGTTCCAAGAACGGATACACCCCGAGCAGCCGCTCCGCCTGCCACGGGTGCGCCGCCAACTCCGCCGGCCCGTCCCCCGCCCACCGATCCGCGGGCACCCGCAGCCGCACGGGCCGGACCAGCGGCGCATGCTCCGGGGCGTACGCGAGCACATCGGCGGTGTCCATACCGGTCCGGGTCCGGCAGCACGGGTGCAGCGGGTGCCCGTCCACCACAGCCTGCTCCGCCCGAGCCAGCCCGGCACCACCGCCGAGGTCCGCCAGCCGCACCGGGCGCCGGTCCGCCCGAGCCAGAGCCAGGTTCGCGACGCTGTCGTCCAGCTCAACGGCGAACCGTTCCACCCAGCCCAGCCGCCGCACCAGCGACGCCGGGTCGTCACACCCCCCACCGTCCACGTCGACGCTGCGTACCGCGCCCGCGAACGGCGCCACCGCCGCCCCGGCGACCGTGACACCCGCGACCCGTACCCCGCCGGCGCACCGCACCACCCCCGGCAACGGCTCCCGCAGCAGCGCCCCCCACAACCGGGTCAGCACCGCCGCCCGCGCACCCGGCAACTCGGCGTCGAACCGTGCCACCAGATCGGGACGCAACCGCCGCAACGCGGCGCGGGTGGTGCCGGGACCCGAAACCATGCAACTCCCCTCACGGTACGGCGACATTGTCGCGTCGCACACCGCCGCCCCGCACGCCGGGGGCCCGCCGACATGGCCACCCCCACACCCGCAGCGCCGTCCACACCCGACATCGCATCACCCGGTGCGTGCCCACACCGCCGAGAACCCGGCCACCGGCCGCCGATCCGACCGGTCACCACGCCGCGTCACGCCCGCCACAGCTCGAACCCCAGCTTCCCGATCAACACCAGCACCACCAGCAACAACACGATCCGCACGAACGTCGACCCGCGGCGCAACGCCGTCCGCGCCCCCAGCAACGCCCCCGCCACATTGCCCACCGCCATCAACCCGGCCAGCCACCACAACACATGCCCACCCGCCCCGAAAACCAGCAACGCCCCCAGGTTCGTGCCCGCGTTCACCAACTTCGCCATCGCCGAACCGTGCAGAAAATCCGCGCCCACGATCGTCGTGAACGCCAACACCAGAAACGTCCCCGTCCCCGGACCGATCAACCCGTCGTACGCCCCGATCAACCCACCCGCCACCGCGACCGCAACCACCACCCGCACCCGCGTCCGCCGCTCCGGCTCCGCCCGCAGACCCAACGCCGGCCGGAACGTCACGAACAACGCCACCCCCACCAGCACCCCCAACACCACCGGCCGGTACGCCGACCCCGGCACCGAACCCGCGAACGCCGCACCCACCCCCGACGCCACCACCGCCAACCCCGCCGCCGGACCAGCCACCCGCCAATCCACCTTCGTCCGCCGCGCGAACGTCACCGCCGCCGTCGCCGTGCCCGTGATCGCCGTCGCCTTGTTCGTCCCCAACACCGTCGCCAACGGCACCTGCGGCACCCCGACCAGCAACGCCCGCACCCCCCACAACCCCCCCCCCCCCCACCCCCCCGCCGCCCCCCCCCCCCGGACCACCCACCACCGCGTCGACCCACCCCGCGGCGACCGCCGCCACCACCAAACCCGCCACCGTCACCGCGTCCACGAAGCGCCATCCTCCCGGCCCGCCACTACTGTCCGATACGTGCGCCTCGCCACCTTCAACCTGCTCCACGGCCGCTCCCCACACGACGGCCTCGTCGTCGCCGACCGGGTCACCGCCGCCGTCACCAACCTCGACGCCGACATCCTCGGCCTGCAAGAGGTCGACCGCGGCCAACCCCGCAGCGGCCACCTCGACCTCACCGCCCTCGCGGCCGACGCCCTCAACGCCCCCGAACACCGCTTCGCGCCCGCCGTCCTCGGCACCCCGGGGGAGCAGTGGCGCCCCTGGACCGCCACCGACGAAGCCCACGCAGACCCCAGCTACGGCATCGCCCTCATCAGCCGCTGGCCCGTACGCCACTGGCAGATCACCCCACTGCCCGCCGCACCCGTACGCAGCCCCGTCTGGATCCCCGGCCCCGGCGGCGGCCTCCTCCTGCTCCGCGACGAACCCCGCGTCCTCCTAGCCGCCGTCATCGACGCACCCCACGGCCCCCTCACCGTCGCCACCACCCACCTCTCCTTCGTCCCCGGATGGAACATCAAGCAACTCCGCGCCGCCGTCCGCGCCCTACGCGCCCTACCCGCCCCGCGGATCCTGCTCGGCGACCTCAACCTGCCCGCCGCCGTCACCCGCACCGCCACCGGCTGGCGCCTGCTCGCCCGCCAGGCCACATTCCCCGCACCCACACCCCGCGCCCAACTCGACCACGTCCTCGCCGACCCACGCGGCGCCCACGGCCTCGGCCGCGTCGCCCAGGTCCGCACCCCGCACGCACCGTTGTCCGATCACCGGCCCCTCGTCGTTCACCTCGACCGCCACGGCGACACAGCCGGCAGCTGACGTTGGACACCACCGTCAGCTGACATTGCCCCGCGAACCCCGCCGGTCCGGGCCGCCGGCAACCTACGGCCCGGAAAACAACGCCGCGCAGTCGATCCTCCATGGCCGCGCCGAAGAAGCGCTCAACGCCTCGACGGACAGATGACCCCCCGGCCTACCGGTCCCGACGCCGACCCACCGCACCACCGTCCGGTTCCGCCTCCAGCGACCCGGGAAAATCCCCCGCCAACCCCCGCAGCGCCCGATTCGTCCGCAACGACCGCACCGCAGACCGCTGCTGCGCCGCTGTCACATCGATGTAGTTCTGGCTCGTCGTCAGACTCGCGTGACCCAGCAGCCGCATGATCTCCGACGCGTTCGCACCGTCCTCCGCCAACCGCGTCGCGAACGTATGCCGCAACGCATGCAACTGCGCACCCCGCGGCACCCGATCCGACACCCCGGCCCGGCGAAAACACGACTCCACCAGGTACTGCAACCCGCCCCGGCGCAGCGCCTCACCATGCCGATCCACCAGTAACGCAGCCCGCGACACCACCGTGCGAGCCCCGAACCGACGCCGCCGGCTCTCCAGATAGCCGGCGACCACAGCGTCGAGCTCCGGCTCCATCGGCACCGACCGCGGCCGGCCACCCTTACCCAGCACCTCCAGCCGCCGCTCACCGGCTCGCCCAGCCAGGTCACCGACCCGCAGCGCCAACAACTCCGACAACCGCAGACCCGCGCACAGCGCCAGCGCCACCACCGCGACATCCCGCTCCGGCCACGGATACCGCTGCGACTCGTCACTGTGCGTAATGCCGGCGAGCAGCCGCTCCGGAGTGTCCTCGCCCCGTAGCGGCTTGGGGGAGGGAGCCGCCACCCGCGGCTTGTCCACCGCGGGCATCGGATTACCGGGTGC
This sequence comes from uncultured Micromonosporaceae bacterium, assembly GCA_966211315.1. Taxonomy (GTDB): domain Bacteria; phylum Actinomycetota; class Actinomycetes; order Mycobacteriales; family Micromonosporaceae; genus CBIHNN01. The sequence continues at coordinate 10,510 of CBIHNN010000077.1, forward strand.
CCGGTCGTCCGCCACCAGGAACGTGAAGAAGGTGTTCCACGTCGACCACGCCCGGTAGACCGAGGCGGGGGAGCGAGTCGCTGCAAATCCGGCAAAAGCTTCGCGCAGGCGGCGCGGAGTCAGTGCGGCGAGGGGGAGTGGCCCCTGCGGCAGCAGCGCCAGGATGGCGTCGAGATCCCGGCGATAGGCGGCCAGCGTGTGCGGTGACGGTTTCCGGATCGCACGCGCTGCCAGAAATTCGTCCTTCAGGTGATGTACGGTTTCGTCCTGCTCCTGCTGCATAAGGAATATTATGCAGCTTTCTCCCTGACTAGGCGATCCGGAAGCCGGTCCGCTCGCCGAGACGAGGGAAAGCCGAGACGGGGGAAACCGGACACGGGCCCGCCGCCGTCTACGGCGCCCCTGTGCCGGATCGCCGGACGCACACCGGGTCGAGCCATCGCCTGAGACCGGCCTCCGGCCATTTGTCCGCGCTCGCCGCCTTCCTGGGGTGAGCTGTCGCGGCTCATGGCCGATGACGCAGACGGCACCTCTGGCACCGGCCGTGGACCGCCACGAATGCCCGCGTCGTGCGTCACGGGCCGCGGTTGACGCCCGCGTCGGCTCCGCGCCATCAGCGCTGTGCGGCGACCCGTTACTCATCGACCGCTGAGCGTACTAGTTGACATAATATCAATTATCGACCTGGCTTCGATCATCGGAAGCCGCTTAGCCTGCCGAGCCCCGAGCACGTAGTCCCAGGACCCGCCTGGTGAACCGAGGCCACGACGACCGGCACACACACCCCCCGCCAACGTCTCCGAGACTAGAACCCAACAGAACAGCGCGCCGACGCGGCGGTATCCCGGTGCGGCGCCGCCCGGGATCGAACGGACGGTGTACCGCCTGCTAGAAATGTCCGATCAAACAGCTGTACGAGAAGGGTGGCCGTGATGGCTGGGTTGACCGCCGAGCAGGTCGAGGGTTTCCGGGCTCTGCTGGCGCGCAACCGCAAGCCACGGGTGGTGTTCACGGACGCGGCGGGGCAGATCGCCGGTCAGGCCGGTCAGGTGGTGGCGTTGCACGATCCGGCGGAGACGGACGAGTGGGTGGTGGTCCGGTTCGGTCGGGACGAGTTGCCCTTCTCCCCCGCCGATGTGGCGATCGCACCGTCGCGTGGTGCGCGGCCGGTGGCTCCACCGGTGCGGCCGGAGCCGGAGTTCGTGATCGACAAGCCTCGAGTGGTGCCGGAGCCGCGCGTCTCCCCTGCCCCGGCGGTCGCGCCGAGTTCGCCGAGGGCGCAGCGTAAGGCGAAGACGGTGCCGAAGCCGCCGCCGGGATTGACGGTGACGCTGGCGTACGGCGACGGTGAGTGGACGGTGGCGGCGCAGCAGGGATCGAAGGTGCTGGCGAGGCCGTACGTGGTGCGGCCGGTGGAGGCGTTACGGTTCGTGGCGCTGGTGGACGTGCCGGGTGTACGAGAAGCGGTGGAGCAGATCCTGGCGGCGGAGCGGGCCGAGGCGGAGTCGCAGGCGTCGCGGTTGCGGGCGGAGTTGGCGGAGATCGAGGCGCGGTTGGCGGAGTTGCGCGATACGCAGTGAATGCCGGTCGTGCCATCATCGACGCCCTGATGGTGATGTGTGATCAAGAGGGCGACGTGGCCGGTGACAGAATGACCCGCGACGATCTGGAGGTGGCCGGCCTGGACGGGGCTTGCCGGGCGGTGGCCGGCCCTGTGGGCGGCGGCCCTGTGGGCGGCGGCCCTGTCGGCGGCGGCCCGAGCGCGGGTCAGGGTGGTGTGGCGCGGGTGTGGTCGGTGCCGTGGTTGTGGCGGTTGCTGTTGCAGGTGGCGCGGCCGGTGGTCTTTCCGCTGGCGCGGCTGCGGGTGTCGGGTGTGGTGCCGCGGAACGGGCCGCTGATCCTGGCGGTGAACCACGTGTCCCCCATCGATCCGATTGTGATGACGGCGGTCGGTGGGATGGTGGGGCTGGCGCCACGGTTCATGGCGACCGGTGGGATCTTTCGGGCGCCGGTGGCGGGGTGGGTCATGCGCCGGTGTGGCCATATCCGGGTGGATCGCAATACGGCGGAGGTGGCTCGGGCGTTGCCGGCGGCGGCGGAGGCGCTGGCGGCTGGGTCGGTGGTGCTGGTGTATCCGGAGGGCCGGATCGGGTTGGATCCGCGGATGTGGCCGGAGCGCGGCAAGACGGGTGTGGCGCGGATGGCGTTGGCGTCGGGGGCGCCGGTGGTTCCGGTGGCGCAGTGGGGTGCGCACGAGGTGATGCCGTACACGGCGCCGCAGGGCATGGTGGGTGGGCTCTGGCGGGCCTTGTGGCGGCGGCCGGTGGTGCACATTCGTTTCGGTACGCCGGTGGATCTGTCGGCGGTGGATCCGGTGGCGCCGGGCGCGGCGGTCCGGGCGACGGATCTGATCATGGAGGGTATCGCGGAGACGTTGGCGGTGCTGCGCCGCGATGAGCCGGACATGCCGCGTTACGTGGATCCGTCGCGGCCGGTGGATCTGGCGCGGGTCCGCGTCCGGCGGTCCGGAGGGGCGACTGGCGGTGGCGTCGGCTGACAGGGGCTCGGCCACGAGTGCACGCTGCGGTTGTGTGGGTGCCGTGTGCTTGTTGCCGTGCGGACCTACCCCTCGGGCTTCGGTGGTGTCGGAGGCGTCCGAGAAGTGATGCTCCTCGCCATCGTCGTGCTTGGCGTGGTCCCGCGGGGGGTGGTGGCTTCGGCATCATGAGCGAGGGATCGGCATCCGGTCTCCGGGATAGCGGCTCGCTCGATGGCCCGTGAAGGCTACGTCACGGTCGCGAAGAACCAGCCGCCCGATGATCCCGTACGGCGCCGCAGATGGTCAGGCGAGCCGGGTTGCTGTTCGTCGGGCTGGTCGGGGACGCGCAGCGGACGGCGGCCACCGTCCGGATCGGGCGGGGCGAACGAAGGGTGCCGAGTGCACGTTGATGTGTTTGTCCTGGTGCGCCGAAAGCCGGGCGGCATCGGCGGCGTGCCGTCGGCGGGCAGGATGAGGTCGAGTCAGGGCTGGTCGCGGTGTTGCAGGTACAGCAGGACGGCTTCGCGGGTGGTCTGGACGCCGAGGACGGTGCGGGCTTCGGCGATGCGCCGGTTGGCGGTGCGGAGGGAGAGGAATTCGGCGGCGGCGGCCGCGGCGATGGTGTCGCCGGCGGCGAGGCGGTCGAGCAGGGCGCGTTGTTCGGGGGCGAGGGCGGCCATGGGGTCGGGGCTCGGTTCGGCGCCGCCGGTGGCGACGGGGCCGAGGCGGCGGAGGTGGTCGAGCAGGGCGCGGCCGGTGTCGCTGGCGGGGTCGGTGACGGCGACGATGCCGGCGCCGCGGGCGGCGGCGTCGATGCAGGCTTGGGCGGTGTCGGGGTCTGGGACGCGGCCGTACAGGACGAGGCGGGCGGCGGCGAGGTCGCGGTCAGGGTGTCCGACGGTGAAGCCTTCCCGGGTGTGCCAGCCGTCGCGGGCGAGGCGGCGCAGTACGGCGGCGGCGTCGGCGGTGCTGGCGGCGACGTGGCGGGGGGTGCTGTGCCGGTCGTGATGGGATCGGTTCACCGGGCGGTCCTGGGGGTGTGGGCTCGCCGTCGGGCGGCGGTGCGGCGAACCCTGAGGCGTGAGGCGGCGGTGCGCTGGGCGCCGGGGTGGTGGGCGCCGGGGTTTGGGGCGCTTGGGTGGTGGGCGTACGGGTGGGGCGGCACCCGTGCTCCTCTCCCCCTCGGTCTGCGGCCGGCTGGTGGCTGGGCTCCGAGGGATCGTGCTGGGGCGTGGGGACGGTGGTCGGTTCGGGTTCGGTGTCGGGGGTTTGCACCGCCGTGACGTCATTGTCGCTGACAGTGCCGAACCGTGCCGACTAGCGCTGTCGGATGTCCGACGCTTCGGGGTCCCGGGTCGCGGTGGAATCGTCGGCGACGGGAGCCCGCATCGGTGCGCCAGGACGGGGAACCGCGGGAACGGCGGGCGTAGCCGCCGTGAAGGTGGCGCTCGGACGGTCGACGTGGAGGATTCGCGGCGCGCATGATCCGCGGGCCGGGCGCAGGTGGCATCATGACGGCGCGCCGCCCGTTTGGCACCGGATCACCGTCTACGTCGTCTTCGCCCTGCAGGAGTCTCCGATGAGCACCGCTTCCTCCGCTCAGGCCGCGCCGCTGCCGGTGTCCACCCGGCGTGAACGTACGGGGTGGTACTTCTACGACTGGGCCATGTCGGCGTTCAACACGACCGTGACGTCGGTGTTCCTGGGCCCGTTCCTGACGGCGGTGACGAAGCAGGCGGCGGGCTGCCGCCTCGGCGCGGACACCTGCGCGGGGACGGTGTCGCCGTTGGGCATCACGATCGCTCCGGGGGCGTACTTTCCGTCGGTGGTCTCGTTGTCGGTGATCTTGCAGGTGGTGGTGCTTCCGGTGATGGGTGCGCTGGCCGACCGGAGTATCCGCAAGAGGAGGTTGCTGGCGACGGCGGCGTTCCTGGGGGCGGCGGCGACGATCGCGATGGTGTTCGTGACGGATTCGCGGTATCTGCTGGGCGGGGCGCTGTTCGTGCTGGCGAATGTGGCGTTCGGTGCGGCGACGGTGGTGTACAACTCGTTCCTGCCGGCGTTGGCGGCACCGGACGATCGGGACCGTGTCTCGAGCCATGGCTGGGCGGTGGGGTACGCCGGTGGCGGCCTGCTGTTGCTGATCAATGTGGTGGTGGTGACGGTGTTCGGGTCGGACGACCCGCAGCGGGCGTTGGATCTGGCGCGCTGGTCCATCGTGTCGGCCGGGGTGTGGTGGGCCGCGTTCACGCTGGTGCCGCTGGCGTGGTTGACGGAGCGCCCGGCGGCGGAGGCGGTGAGTGCCGGGCAGGACGGCAACGTGGTCCTCGCCGGGTTCCGTCAGGTCGGCCGGACGTTGCGCGGCATGCGCGCGTACCCCTTGACGTTGTTCTTCCTGGGCGCCTACTTGATCTACAACGACGGCATCCAGGCGGTGATCTCCCTCGCCGCGCAGTACGGCACGGAGGAGTTGAAGCTGGAGCAGTCCACGCTGGTGCTGACGATCCTGGTGGTGCAGTTCCTGGCGATGGGCGGGGCGCTGGGGCTGGGCTGGGTGGCGGCGCGGATCGGCGCGTGGAAGGCGGTGCTGATCAGCCTGGCGCTGTGGTCGGCGGTGCTGGTGGCGGCGTACTGGCTGCCGGCCCGGGCGCCGGTCGGGTTCATGCTGCTGGGGGCGGCGATCGGGTTGGTGCTGGGCGGGTCGCAGGCGTTGAGCCGGTCGCTGTTCAGCCAGCTGATCCCGGAGGGCAAGGAGGGCGAGTACTACGGCTTCTACGAGATCAGCGACAAGGGGACGAGCTGGTTGGGGCCGATCGTGTTCGCGTTGGTGTTCCAGCTGACCACGAGTTACCGGTTCGGGATCTTGTCGCTGATCGCGTTCATGGTGGTCGGTGGGGTGCTGCTGGCGCTGGTGCCGATGCGCCGGGCGATCGTGGCGGCGGGTAACACCCCGCCGAAGCTGCTGTGATCAGCGTGGATCCCGCGTCGGGGGTGCCGCCGTACGAGCAGATCCGGGCCGGGATCGCGGCGCAGGCCGCGGACGGGCGGTTGCCGGCGGGGACCCGGCTGCCCCCGGTGCGGGCGCTCGCGCAGGAGCTGGGTGTCGCGGTGAACACGGTGGCGCGCGCGTACCGGGAGTTGGAGCGGGCGGGGCTGGTCGATACGCGGGGCCGCAACGGCAGTGTCGTGACGGCGCGGGCGGCGGGGGTGCCGGTGCAGGCTCAGCACCTGGCCGAGCTGTACGCGGCGAAGGTGGCGGCGCTGGGCGTTTCGGCGGCGGTGGCGTTGGACCTGGTCCGGGCCGCGCTCGGCGATCCGGAGCCGGAGAGCCGACAACCGCGTTGACGTGCCGGGACGCGACGGTGCACGGGCCGATCCTGGTTCCTGCAGCGCCGATCCTGGTTCGTGCAGCGGCGCGACGAGGCGGCGGCCGCGACCGGCGTCACGTCGCGGTGATCGTGTGCGTGGCGAGCAGCGTGATGATGATGGCGCCGACGATGACCCGGTACCAGATGAAGATGGTGTACGAGTGCCGCGCCACGAACTTCAGCAGCCACGACACCGCCGCGTAGCCGACGATGAAGCTGACCACGGTCGCGACGAGGGTGTTGGTCCAGCCGACCCCGTTGGCGATGTTGTCGTACTCCTTCACGCTCTGCAGCGCCGTCGCGCCCAGCAGCGCCGGTATCGACAGGAGGAACGACAGCTTCGTCACGGTGACCCGGTCCAGGTCGCGGAGCAGACCGGCGGACATGGTGGCGCCGGAGCGGGACACGCCGGGGATCAGCGCCAGGCACTGGGTGATGCCGATGATCAAAGTGTCTTTCCAGGTCACCTCCTTTTCGGAGCGGACCTGGGTGGCGGCGTGGTCCGCGAACCACATCACCCCGGAGAACAGGATCAGCGCGCCGCCGACGAACCACAGGCTGCGCAGCTGGTGTTCGATGACGTCCTTGAACGCGTACCCGATGATCCCGATCGGCAGTGAGCCGAGGATCACCGCCCAGGCGTAGCGGAAGTCGAGGCCGCGCTCGTCGGCGTTGAGCAGGCCGCGGACCCAGCCGGTGACGATCCGCCACAGGTCTTCGCGCAGGAAGATGACCGTGGCGAGGACGGCCCCGGACTGGATGATCGCCGTGAACGCGGTGATGTCGTCCCCGTCGATCTGATAGCCGAGGAGTTTCTCCACGATGGTGAGGTGGCCGGTGGACGACACCGGCAGGAACTCGGTGAAGCCTTCCACCGCGCCCAGCAGGACTGCCTCGAAGATGTTCACGCCAACTACCCCGTTCCGTGATCGACCGGACGATCCTAGGGGTCGCCCGTGTCAGCCGCGGGCGCGGGCTGCCGCGATCCGGTACGCCGGGTCGCGGTCCAGGTTGTGCCGGTCCCGGTCGTAGCGGCGCGTGGTGCGCGGGTCCGCGTGGCCCATCGCGTCCTGCACGTCTTCGAGGGGTACCCCCTCGTCACGGGCCGTGGTCGCGAACGCGTGCCGCAGCGAGTGTGGCGACAGCCGCGCCCACCCGGGCAGCCCCGCGTCCCGGGCCAGGCGCCGGACCAGCCGGAACACGGCGTGCCGGTCGAGGCGGCCGCCGGTCGCGGTGACGAACAGCGGCCCGTCGGACCGGCCGTCCAGGTAGGTGTCGAGGGCGTTCGCGGCGCCCGGCGTCAACGCACGGCGCCGCGCGCGGCCGCCCTTGCCGACGAACCGGACCACCCGGTGGCCGCGTTCCACGCCGAGGTCGGTGACGTCGAGGGAGCACAGCTCCCCGACCCGTAAACCCAGGTCGGCCAGGACGACAACGGCGGCGTGATCCCGGGCGGCCGTGGGGCCGGTGCGGGCCGTCGCGGCGGTGAGCAGGGCCGAAACCTCGTCGGCGGACAGGCCGACGGTTGCGGAGTGGTCCCGGGACACGTAGGGGCGGTCGGCGCCGCCGACCGGGTTGGCGTCCACCGCGCGCAGCTTCGCCAGGAACGCGTACCAGGACGACAGGCCGGAGAGCTTGCGCGCGACCGTCGCGGCCGCGAGGACCCGCCCGGTCCGCGGGTCCAGGGTCGATTCCAGGGTACGGGCGTAGGCGTTGACGTCCAGAAAGGAGGCGGTCAGCGGATCGAGGTCCCGTTCCGCGCACCAGCCCAGCCACGCCGCCACGTCACGCCGGTACGCGGCGCGGGTGTGCTCGGACAGCCGCCGGTTCGCCAGCCACGCCTCGGTGACCTGGTCGGCCTGCCCTGCGACGGTCAGCGGCCCGGGCTGGCGGGGCACCACGATCTGCACGGCCTCCATCGTGGTGGACTCGGGGCGTCCCGCCCACGGCGACACGCTAGAAGTGCGCGGTGATCCGCCGGCCCGGCCCGTCCACGGTGATGTTCCCGCCGTACGGCAGGACCCATTGGGGGTCGGTGTGCCCCAGGTCCACGTCGAACACGATCATCGCGTCCGGCGCGTACGTGTCGAACGCGCGGATCACGGCGGCCCGCTGGTCGGAGCGGTACTGCTCCCGTTCCGGGTTGCGCGGCTGCGTGGTCAGATTGGCGGCTTTCGCCAGCCCGACGAGGACCGCCGGGAACTGTCGCAGCAGGTGCCGTTCCCCCGCGTTGCGCAGCATCCGGAACACGTCGCCCGCGGACGGCATCTCCTCCGACGTCTCGAGCAGCAGGACGCAGCCGGTGTAGTCCTGCACGGGCCGGATCCACCGGCCGGCGGCCAGGTTCCAGTGCAGGATCTCCAGGTTGCCGCCCCACGCCGGACCGGTCACGACTGTGCTCGGGTGGTGCCAGGTCCAGCCGCGGCCCGGCCGGGTGGGGCCGCCCGTCTGCAACGAGGACGGGTCGGCCCAGTCGACCTCGTCCTCGCAGAACCGTTCGACCGGGTGCAGCTGCAGGTCCCCGCCGCCGAACAGGGCTGCCCGCAGCGACTGCCCGGACACGGGGTGTACGCCACCGGCGCGGGCCAGGTGCACCATGGTGGACCCGCCGTGCAGGGCCGGGACGCCCAGGTTCCACAGCCAGTTCAGCAGATTCGTGTTGTCGCTGTACCCGGCGAACGGTTTCGGGTCGGCGGTGAACGCGGCCGGGTCCAGGTAGGGCAGGACGGTCAGCTGGTCGTCGCCGCCGATCGTGGCCAGGACAGCGCGGATGCTCGGATCGGTGAAGGCGGCCGTCAGGTCTGCCGCGCGTTCCTGCGGCGTACCTTGCCGACGGGTCGTCGGATATTCCACGGGTTCGAGGCCGAACTCGTCGCGCAGCCGGGCCAGCCCGGCCTCGTGCACCTGCGGGAACACGGCGGGGGCGGCGAACGACGGTGACACGACGGCCACCCGGTCACCGGGCTTGACGGGGCGTAATTCCGTGAAAGAGGGGCGCATCCGCCCATCCGACCGCATCAGTGCCCCCCGCGCCACCCCCGGTGCTCACCGCACGGAAGCGGAGGGGGTCCCGGGCCGGGCCGCCGGTGCGTACGCCGTCGGGCTGGGCCGGAGCAGCCGCACCGGCGTCAGCGCGGACCTCGCAGGAGGGCGGACCTCGCGGAAGCGCGGCATCCACGCGAGCGTGGTGAGGCCCGGCGGTGCCGGACGACCGGTGTGCCGAGCCGCGGATCAGGCGGCGGCGCCGGCCGTCATCCCGTGGACGTTGGTCATGGCGAGGCGGCTGTGCAGGGAGCCGCGGGCGGCGACCTGGGCGGCGTACGCGGCGCGCCGGCGGGCCACGCAGCCGTCGCCGCGCTCGCTCACCAGCTCCGGGCTGAGGTGGGTGTTCATACCTTCACGGAGCAGGGTAAGCGCCTCGGTGCGCAGCTGCGACACCCGGGACTCGCTGACGCCCAGTTCGGCGGCGACGTCGCCGAGGGGCAGCTCGTCGAGGAAGGTGGCGGCGACGACGAAGCGCAGCTTCTCCGGGAGGGCCTCGATGGCGTTGTGCAGGTAGCCGATGCGCTCGCGGTGCAGCAGCATCTCCTCGGGACCGGCGGAGGTCTCCGTGACCATGTCCTCGGCGGCGACGAAGCCCTGCAGGGACAGCACGGCGGCGCGCTGCACGTCGTCGGAGACACTGTTGATCTCGGCGACGGCGCAGCCGAGCATCTCGGCCAGCTCCCGCGGGGTGGGGGTGCGGCCCAGCGCGCGGGTCAGCTCCTCGCGGGCGGTGTCGGCCTTGCGGGCACGCTGCCGCACCGACCGGGACGCCCAGTCGAGGCCGCGGAGTTCGTCGAGCAGTGCGCCGCGGATGCGGACGGCGGCGAACCGGGCGAAAGGGATGCCCCGGTCCGGGTCGAATGCGCGGACCGCGGTGACGAGGGCGGCGAGGCCCGCCGAGGTCAGGTCGTCGCGGTACACGTGGGCGGGGACCTTGACCAGCATCTCGCGGACCACGTGGCCGACCAGCGGCATGTTGGCCCGGATCAGCTCCTCCTCCTCACGGGCGGTGATGCGGGTGGCGGTGGCGGCGGAGATGGTGGCTGCGGTCATTCTGGTGTCCCCCTCGTCGTACTCGCCGGATCGGCGCCGGCTGGCAAGGGGGAACTTTTGTCAGCGCGGGGTGCAACCGGAGGTCACGCATGGTTGCTGACCGGTTGCACTGCGAAAAACCCTCAAGCCCGGCTCGCGGTGGTCGCGGGGCGGGCTTGAGATCAGCCGGAACGGGCTCTCAGCCCGCCGGTAGACGAGCGGACCGTCCCGCCGTCGAACGCCGTGCTGGAGACGAACCCCAGGTCACGCCGTCCGCCGAAAGACCGGCGGCCCGGCCCCGGGAGAAGACCGCCGCCCCGGCGCGGACGTCGACGGCTTCAGGCGACCGCGTCGGGCGACAGCGTCGCGAACACCCATCCGACGTCGCCGCCGGCGGCGCCGATGTCGCCGTCGGGCGGACATCGACGTCGTCAGCACGAGGTCACGCCTCCGTAAGGAAGGCGTACAGGAAGGGCGCGACGGCGTCGGCCTTGAGCAGATGGGTCTGCCCCGGGACGAGTTCGAACCGAGCCCCGGGGACCCGTTCGGCGACCTGCCGGTTGCTGTTCTGCATGTACGCGGGGCTCTTGCCCCCGGCCATCACCAGTGTCGGCGTTCTCATCTGCGCGTACGCGTCCGCAGGCAGCGGGCGGCCGGAGCCGTTGTCGCCGAGGATCCGGAAGTCGTACTCGAGCGTGTGCGCGATCGCGGCGAGCTTCTTGAACACCGGCGTCAGCTGCATCATCGTCACGCCGAACGCGGGCACGCCCACCAGCCGCATGAACAGTTTCACGGCATCGCCACGCCGCCCGGCGGCGACCAGGTCCCGTTCCTGCTCAGCCATGTCGGCCGGGTTCGGCGCGTGGGTGTCGTCGACGATGAACGGCGCCTCGTACACCGCCAGCCGCCGGATCGGCAGCCCGGCCTTCGCCGCCCGCAGGGCCAGCGCGGCGCCGGAGGACTGCCCGAACACGTACGCCGGGCCGCCCGCCGCCTCGATCAGTGCCCGCACGTCGTCGACCTCCCGTTCGGGCGCGTACGGCGCCGTGTCCCCGGACTCGCCGCGCCCCCGCCGGTCGTACGTGTAGACGGTGAAGCGCTCGCCGAGCCGCTTCGCGAAGGACCGCGCCGGACCGGAGTCGCGGTAGCACAGGGACCCGTCGATGAGGATCAGCGCCGGCCCCGACCCGGTGACGCTGTACCCGATGCGGGTGCCGTCCTTACTGATCACGGCGTTGCCGGCGATGGTGTCCATGTCAGTGCTCCCGGGAGATGTCAGTGAGCCACGCCGCCCAGTCGGTGGCGTCGGAGTCGACCAGGTGGTGCCTGGCGACCGGCGGGCCGTGGAAGCCGTGCATGAAGCGAAGCAGGGCTCCGCCGGTGCGGACCGCCAGGTGCTGCCGGTCGGCGTGGTCACCGACACCGAGGATGACCCAGAACCGGGACAGCTCGTGGCCCATCGCCTCAGACTCGTCGGCCCAGTCGTCGCCCGGCAGGAGTCCCGACGTGACGGTCCGCAGCACGGTCGCGCCGCCGGAGCGCCGCTCGGCGAGGAACTCGTACGTCACGAACCGGCCGCCGGTCCCGCTGTCCTGGTAGGCGCGGCGCTGGCCGGGTTCCCAGGCGGTGACGGTGTGCTCCGGACCGCATCCTCCAAAGGCCGTCTTCATGCTCTTGCCGGCGTCGACCTCGGTGGTGCCCACGAACCAGGAGTCGATCCCGGGGCCGGTCGCGATGGCCTGCCAGATTTGCTCCGGGATGGCGTCGACGGTCGCCTCCCGCCGGATCTCGAACGGTGTGCCCATGTCAGCTGTACCCCACGCTCGGGTGTACGGCGACGACGATCCGGTGCGGGCGGCCACCCTCGGGAGTGTCGTCGTGATACTTGCCGACGAGCCCGGCTACCGCGGTGGCCAGCTCCTCAGCGAACGCGGCCCGGTCCGCCGGGGTGGCGAACCGGATCCCCCCGTCGACCGCGAACGGGCGACCCGTTGACCGGCCTGGTCGGACGCGGTGATGAGCCGACCCACGTCTCGTACCAGCCGGCCCGCGGCGGCGAGCAACCAGCGCGCCGACAACCGGTCCGGTGCCCGCGCCGCAGCTCGCGATCCCCGGCCCGGCAAATCACGACGTCCGCGGCCACCCGGCCACGCGCTGCGCCTCGTCACCAGCCGGCACAGCTCCCTCAGGAGTACGCCAGCCACGCCCCACGCCGGCACCTACCGCTGCGGTCCACCGCCGCCACGTAGTCCACGGCGGCGGTCCTGCATCCGGATTGGCCGGCTCATCAGCCGGTCGAGCAGGACGACGAGCTGACTACCGCGACGACATGCTGGAGCTGCCGTGGGCTTATTTGGCGACAGTTGTCGACAGCTGTCGACAGGCGTCGACGGTGGTGCTACGCTGGGGGGCAGCGATCCGATCACCAGGACTCAGGGGAGGCCGACATGAAG
>CBIHNN010000078.1:0-22526 GCA_966211315.1 uncultured Micromonosporaceae bacterium
AGTCGGCCAGCGCACACCGGGCACCGGCCAGAGCGGGACCCACGCCACGGTCGACGACCGGCGCAGCGGTACCCGGCGCATGCCCACAGGCGACCCGACCAACGAGCAGACGCGCCCGGTGACAGGCGCGGCTGACCGGGATCCACCGGCAGCCGGGCCAACTCATCGAGCCGACGGGCCGCACCGCGACGTCGAGGGCCCGGAGGAGCGGGAGTGCCTGCTGTCGGCTCCCCGTAGTTTTCCGAGAGAAATCATCGCCAGCGCTGGCCAGAGGCGCCTCTACGGACTCGAGAGAGACCCCCACCCCCACGGCGTCTAGCTCGCCGCCGGGGCCGGGTTGAGAACCTTGCAGGTCTCCAGCGCCGCAACCGCCTTCGGGTCGGCCGTGTTCAGGGCCCTCGCATCGACGCCGTGGTCCTTGAGGCAGTTCTGGTACGCGGCGTCGGGGCGGCGGCGGCCGTTACCCGGGCCGAAGCTGGGGCGCAGGCTCGCGCACGCCTGCTGGGCCTTCTGCCAGGTCGCGTCGTCGACGCCGTCGGGCTTCGTGAAGCCGCGCCCGCTGCCCGGCCGTCCCGGTGCATTCGGGGCCCCCGAGGGGCGGGGCTGCCCGGAGCGGCGGGGACCGCCGGACGGCCGGGGCCTGCGGGAGGCGTTGACCGACGGGAGCGTGACGCCGTTCTGCCGCAGGCACTGGGTGTAGTCCCCGAACGCGTTCGGCCCGCCGTCCGGGTTGCCGCCGTTCTTCGCGGCTGTGCCGCCGGAGCCGCCGCACGCGGCCATGAACAGGACGGCACCGACGGCGGTCAACACCGCAGCGACACCACGGCGTCCACGGACCAGCGACACGGGACGGTCTCCTTACGTCGGACGGCAGGCGCGTACAGCTAAGCGTGACCAGCTCGCCGTCGGCTGAGACAACCCTCGGAGTTCCCTCGGAAGAGCATCCCTCCTCCGAGGTAACTCCGAGCTCCGGTCGAGCCGTCCGGGAGGACCACCCGGAAGACTGCTCGACCATGAACCGCGTCAGCCGACTCCGGCGCAGCCACCGCGCCCGGTGGATGGGCGTCGGCGCCGTCGGTGTCCTGCTGCTCGGCGGTGCCGTGGTGCGCTCGTTCACCGCCGACGCGGTGACGGCACCGCCGAAGCCGGTCACGGTTGCGGCCGACCGTGGCCCGGTCACCGTCGACGTGGCGGCCTCGGGCACGGTTGAACCGGCGCAGAACCGCAGCCTCGGTTTCACCGTCACGGGCACGGTCGAGACGGTGCCGGTGCAGCCGGGCACGCTCGTGAAGGCCGGTCAGGTGCTCGCGACCGTGGACGACGCGGCCGCGCAGGCGGCGGTCACCCAGGCGCGTACCGCCCTGACCGAGGCCCGGACCGCCCTGACCGGCGCCCGGACGGCGGCCGCGTCGCCCGCGCCGACCCCGTGCGGCTCCTCCGGGCAGGGGACGGGGCGGCTGGCCGCGTACCGCCCCTCGGCGGAGCCGAGCGCGTCGTGCCCGGCGCGCGCCCAGGCCGGTTCCGGCCCCGGCGGCGACGCCATCCTCACCGCGGAACAGCGGGTCAACAGGGCGACCGCCGACCTGGCGACGGCCCGCGCGAACCTGGCGGGCACGACCATCACCGCCCCCATCGCGGGTACGGTCCTGAGCGTCACCGGGAAGGTCGGCAGTCAGGTGAGCCGCGGGGCCACCTTCGTGACGCTCGCCGACACGTACGCGATGCAGGTCAGCGCGAAGTTCCCTGAGGCCGACGCGGGTGCGATCGCCGTCAAGCAGACCGCCACGGTCACGCTCGCCGACCGCGACGGCCAGGAGTTCGCCGCGACCGTGGTGCAGGTCGATCCGGTCGGCACCTCCGACGGCACGATGGTCACCTTCGGCGTCGTGCTCGCGTTCACCGCTGCGCCGAAGGACCTGCTGGTGGGCCAGACCGCGGCCGTCAAGGTCCGCACCGGCAACGTCGGCGACGCGCTGCGGGTCCCGTCGACCGCCGTCCACGATGTCGCCGACGGGCACGGCACCGTCCTGCTCGACGCGGGCGCGACCCGCCGCAGCGTGACGGTCGGCCTCCGCGGAGACCGGTACACCGAGGTGAGATCGGGGCTGACCCCGGGCGAGGTCGTACGCCGGTCCTGGTAATCGGCCGGTTCACGTCGTCGACGACGAACCCGGCATCTCCGCCCTGCTCTCCGCGATCCTGCGGATCGTGTCGTACGACGTCCGGTTGGCCGAGTCCGGTCATGCCGTGCACGCCCATGGCGGCCGCGTGGACCTCGACACCGGGCCGGGCCCGGGTACGACGTTCCGCGTGCTCCTTCCGGCCGTACCAGCAGCCTCGTAGTTCGGCATTCGCCCCACGGGCCCCAGGTGCGTCGGGGAAGCTGGAGGGCGTTCCGAGGCAGTTGTGAGGTTGCGCCGAAGATCTTCCCAGCCGTGCCGGAGAGGCTGTCCGCATGCCTGTGCGTCTTCCTGTGCCGCGCCGTCCCGTGGGCGCGGTGAACGTCGTGCTGGCCCTGCTCGTGGTGGGCGGCGCCGTCTGGGCCTTCATGACGGTGCGCGGTGAGGCGACCGCGCAGGCCGGTACGACCACCGGGATGCGCACCGTCACGGTCCGCCAGGGCTCCCTCTCGAAGACGGTGACCGCGGACGGGTCGGTGTCGAGTGCGGCGACGGCCAGCGCCGGCTTCGTCACGTCGGGGACGGTCACCGAGATCTCGGTGACCGTCGGGCAGACGGTGGCGAAGGGGCAGGTGCTGGCGAAGGTGGACCCCGCGGCCGCGCAGCGGGCGCTCAACACGGCGAACGCGAACCGGACCGCGGCGGGCGACGCCCTGGTCCGCGCGACGAAGGCCGGCTCCGACACGACGACCGCCGAGAACCAGGTGGCCCAGGCGGACCTGGCGGTCGACGACGCGCGGGCCGCGGTCGACGGCACAACGCTGACGGCCCCGATGGCCGGGACGGTGGTCGCGATCAACGGCACGCTGGGCGGGCCCTCAGGCGGGTCCCAGGCGGGTTCGGGCGCTGCGAGTTCCACCGGCTTCATCGACATCGCCGACCTCACGAAGCTGCAGGTGACCGCGAAGTTCGCCGAGGCGGACGCGACGCAGCTCAAAACGGGGCAGGCCGCCAGGGTCACCTGGAACGCGCTTCAGGGTGCTGCCGCGCAGGGCAAGGTCCAGGCCATCGACCCGCAGGCCACGACCACCAACAACGTGGTCACGTACGGGGTGACGGTCGGCATGACGAAGCTTCCGGAGGGCGTGAAGCCGGGCCAGACGGTCAGCGTGGCGGTGGTGACCGGCACCGTCGCGAACGCGATCCAGGTCAACTCGGCCGCCGTACGCGGGACGGGTGACCGGCACACCGTGACCGTCCTGGCGAACGGGAAGCAGGAGACCCGCACGGTGAAGGTGGGCCTGAAGGGCGACACCGCGTACGAGATCATTTCCGGCCTGGACGTCGGCGAGCAGGTGGTGCTGCCGCAGACCACGACGACGACCGGCGCGAACCAGGGCGGTTTTCCCGGCGGCGGGAGGTTCGGCGGCTTCCAACCGGGTGGCCCGCGGGGCGCCGGAACGGGCAACGGCGGCCGGACCGGCGGGCGGTCGGGGTGAGCTCGATCGGTGTGCAGGGCCGCCCGGTTCTCCAGGTCCGCGACGTGAGCAAGGTGTACGGCGCGGGCGAGGCCACCGTGCACGCGCTGCGGGGTGTCTCGCTGGCTGTCGACCGCGGCGACTTCGTCGCGATCATGGGCTCGTCGGGCTCCGGCAAGTCGACGCTGATGAACATCCTCGGCTGTCTGGACGTGCCGTCGTACGGCAGTTACCTCCTGGACGGTGTGGACGTGAGCCACCTGTCGGACCGGCAGCTCGCCCTCGTCCGGAACCGGCTGATCGGGTTCGTCTTCCAGTCGTTCAACCTGATCCCGCGGACGACCGCCCTGGCCAACGTCGAGCTGCCGCTGGCGTACGCCGGGGTGAAGGCCCCGGTACGCCGCCGCCGCGCCCGGGAGGCGCTCGACATCGTCGGCCTCGTGGACCGCGCGGACCACGAGCCGAATCAGCTGTCCGGTGGTCAGCAGCAGCGCGTCGCAGTCGCCCGCGCCCTGGTCACGGAGCCGGCGCTGCTGCTGGCGGACGAACCGACCGGCAACCTGGACAGCCACTCCACGGACGACGTCCTCGACATCTTCGACGCGTTGCACCGGGACGGCCGCACGATCGTCCTGATCACCCATGAACCGGACGTCGGCGCCCGCGCGAAACGGCTGATCCGGCTCTTCGACGGCAGGGTGTCCTCGGACGAGCGCCAGGACCTGGCGGGTGCGCGGTGACGCTCGCCGAGACGATCCGGTTCGCGTTGCGGGGTGTGTCGGCCAACAAGATGCGCTCCGCGCTGACGATGCTCGGCATCCTCATCGGGGTCGCGTCGGTGATCCTTCTGGTCGCGGTCGGCAACGGCTCGGCGAAGGCGATCAGCAGCCGGATCGAGGCGCTCGGCACGAACACGCTGACCATCCAGAGCACCGGCCGGACGAGCGTCCTGACCCTGCCGATCGCCGACGCGCTGACCGACCCGGTGCTCGCCCCGGACGTACGGTCGGTGTCGCCGCTGACCAGCGCTTCGGCGACCCTGACGTACGAGGGGACGGATCACGAGGTCAGCCAGTTCGTGGGTACCCGGCCGAGCTGGTTCACCGCCTCGAACACCCCGGTGGCGACAGGCGCGGCGTTCACCGCCGACGACGACGCGCAGGGCCGCCGGGTGGTGGTCATCGGTCAGACCGTCGCCGAGCAGCTGTTCGCGGCCACTGACCCGATCGGACGGCAGGTGACCGTCGGGGGTTCGCTCTTCACGGTCGTCGGCGTGCTGGCCCCCAAGAACTCGACGGGCTTCCAGGACGCCAACGACACCGCGGTGGCCCCACTGACCGCGGTGCGCCAGGTCCTGACGGGGTACGGCTCCCTCAACTCCATCGTGGTCGAGGCGGCGAGCCCGGCGATGGTGAGCGCCGTCCAGTCCCAGATCACCACGGTTCTGAGCCAGCGCCTGCCCACCGTGAGGGGCGGCACGACGCCCTACCGGATCCAGAACGCGGCGCAGCTGCTCGCGACACAGACGCAGACGGCGGACACGTTCACGACGCTGCTCGGTGCGGTCGCGGCGATCAGCCTGCTGGTCGGTGGCATCGGAATCACCAACATCATGCTGGTGACGGTCACCGAGCGGACCCGTGAGATCGGCATCCGTAAGGCGCTCGGCGCCCCGCGCCGTGCCGTTCTCACCCAGTTCCTGGTGGAGGCGACGCTGCTCAGTGTGCTCGGGGGGGTCGTAGGGGTGGCCGTCGCCCTGATCGGCGCCCGGTTCACGATCGTCGGCGTGCAACCAGTGGTGGTGCCGAGCTCGGTGGCTCTGGCCCTCGGCGTCTCCATCGTCATCGGGCTGTTCTTCGGCGGCCTGCCCGCCGCCCGCGCCGCCCGCCTGCGCCCCATCGACGCTCTCCGTTACGAGTAGGGATCCGCCGTGAGCCGAGAAGACGACACCGAGATCCTGCCGATGCCGTCGGCCGAGCCGGGCCACACTGCGGGGTACGACGGCGACCTGGCCGCGGCTCTGTCGGCGGCCGCCCCACGGCGCTGGCACAACAGGACCACCCTGGTGCTCGCCGCACTCCTGTTCCTGGTCGGCGGCCTCCTCGGCGGCGTCGAAGTCCAGAAGCGCTGGGGCGCGACGGCCACCGGTGCGAACAACAACCGCCCCGGCCTCCCCGCCGGTACGGGCACCGGCCGCTTCCCCGACGCCGCCGGTCCGGCCACCGGTGCGGACCAGGGGGGCGCGACCCCGTCCGCCGCGGCGGCGGGTGCGACGGGAACGGTGAAGCTGGTCGACGGCGCGA
The DNA here is from genome assembly GCA_966211315.1 of uncultured Micromonosporaceae bacterium. Lineage (GTDB taxonomy): Bacteria > Actinomycetota > Actinomycetes > Mycobacteriales > Micromonosporaceae > CBIHNN01. Next base: position 5,902 of record CBIHNN010000078.1, read on the forward strand.
CGGTCTACGTGCAGACCGCCGACGGCTCCATCGTCACGGTCCGGACGAACGCCGAGACCACGGTGCGTGCCTCCCAGCGGAGCGCGCTGACCGATCTCAAGGCCGGCGACGCGGTGACGGTCCAGGGCGCCGCCGACGCCGAGGGCACGGTGACCGCGACAACGGTGACGTCCGACAGGAAGTAGTGCTCCCGTGGCGGCAGATCCGGCCGGGACGGCGGCTCGACGTCTCGCCGTTCGGGCCGCTCCCCGGCCGGGAGCAAGGTGACGTCGCCGCCGTGGGCCTGATGTTGCTGCGGTTCGCGGGCCTGCCCGGCGACGACGTGCGGGTCGAACGGGGCGTAGGCGCTGCCCGTCACTCCCAGCGGAAGGTGCGGACCGCCGTGACCAGCCCGACGACTGCCCATGCGCCGAGCGACAGCCAGGCGGCGAGCGGTACGGGCGTGCCCGCGGTCAAAGTCGCGCGAAGCGCTTCGGCGTGCGCGGCGACCGGGATCGCGGGCAGCAGGCCGCCGGGGGAGGGGAAGACCGCGCCGCCACCGGCGAGCATCAGGACGTACAGCAGGGTGGCGGCGGCGGTGGTGGTCTCGGGGCGGAGCAGGCTCGCCAGGGCCAGGGCCAGCCCGCCGTACGCGGCGGTGGCGAGGACGGTGACGGCGAGCGCGGCGGGCACCTGGCCCAGGTCGGGACGCCAGCCGGCGGCGACTCCGGCGGCGGCGAGCAGCACAGACTGCGCCAGGACCAGGGCGAGGACGGCGGCCGTCTTACCGGCGAGCAGGCCTGTCCGGGTCAGCGACGAGGCGCCGAGGCGTTTCAGTACGCCGTAGAAGCGTTCGTATCCGACCGTGATGGCCTGCCCGACGAACGCCGTCGACATGACCGTGAGGGCGATGGCGCCCGGGGCGACGTACCCGAGCCGGTCGGTGGTGGGCAGTCTGACGACGTCCGTGAGCCCGGCGGCGAGCATGGCCATCACCGGTACGGCGAGGCTGAGCACGAGCGCCTCGCCCCGCCGTACGGTCAGCTGGATCTCGAACCGGGTCTGCCGGGCGAGCAGCCGCAGTGCGGGGGCGCGTCCGGGCGCGGGAACGAAGATCACCCGACGACCTCGGGCAGTGGCGGGGTGGTCATCGTGAGGTAGACGTCCTCCAGCGAGGGACGTTGACTGCGTACGGCGGTGACGTGCGCTCCGCACCCGGCGAACCAGCCGAGCACCGCTGCCGTCCCGGCCGCGTCGAGCGGGCCGTCGAAGGCGTAGCAGCCGGGTGCGGACTCGACACCGGTCGGCGGGTGGAGGCCGGGGGTGGCGTCGACGTGCAGGACGGAGATCCCGGCGACGGCGGTGAGCTGCTGCGGCGAGCCGGTGGCGACGACCCGTCCGGCGCGGACGATGACGACGTCGTCGGCGAGCCGTTCGGCCTCGTCGAGCAGGTGGGTGGTGAGCAGGACGGATACTCCGTCGGCGCGCAGTTCCGCGATGATGTCCCAGGTCGCGCGGCGGGCCTGGGCGTCCATGCCGGCGGTGGGTTCGTCGAGGAAGACGAGTTCGGGGCGGCCGACGACCGCGAGGGCGAGCGCGAGGCGCTGCTTCTGCCCGCCGGAGAGCCTCCGGTAACGGGTCCGGAGGAAGTCGCCGAGGCCGAGGCGTTCGACGAGCACGTCCAGGTCGAGCGGGTGGGCCGCGTACGAGGCGAAGAGCTGGAGCAGTTCGTCGGTGTGGGCCCACGGGTGCAGGCCGCCGCCCTGCAGCATGATCCCGACCCGTGGCATGAGGTCGTCGCGGGAGGCCCAAGGGTCGGACCCGAGCACGCGTACGGTCCCCGCGGACGGGCGGCGGTAGCCCTCGCAGGTCTCGACGAGGCTGGTCTTGCCGGCGCCGTTCGGACCGAGCAGGGCGAGGACGGTGCCGGGGGAGAGCGTGAACGACGCCCGGTCGACGGCGACGGTGCCGCCGTAGCAGACGACGACGTCTTCGACGGATAGCGCAGGACTCCGGGCCACGTACACCTCCCCTCGACGAGTACGGATCGTAGTAGACGCCGGTGGGCCACCGTCTGACGGGACGTCGTGGTCGGACGTGATGCGGTGACGGGTGATCGAGGTCGTGGCCCGCCGCAGGAATGTGGCGGGCCACTTCGTCCTGCGTACGTCAGATGACGACCTCGCAGTTTGCCCTCATCTCGATCCTGCTGGAGCAGCGGTCCGCGTTTCCGGCCCCGCCGTCGCCGTTGTCGGCGGTCCCGTCGCTGTCGTTCAGCGTGTCCGCTCCGGCGTCCCCGGCGAGGACGTCGTTCCCCGCGCCGCCCTCGATGAAGTCGGGGCCGTCGCCGCCGGAGATGCGGTCGGCGGCCGCGCCGCCGTCGATGGTGTCGGGGCCGTCCTCGCCGTTGAGAGTGTCGGTGCCGGCGTCGCCGGTGATGACGTCGGGGCCGTTACCGCCGTTGATGGTGTCGTCGCCGCCTCCGCCGTTGAGGGTGTCACCGGCGTCACCACCGTTGATGGTGTCCTTGTCGGCGCCGCCGTTGATGGTGTCGTCGCCGTTGTCGCCGTTCAGCACGTCCATCCCGGCGCCACCGTCAATCGTGTCCTGGCCGTTGTCGCCGTTGACGGTGTCGTCGCCGGCCTCGCCGTAGAGCGAGTCTTGACCTTCGTCACCGGCGATGGTGTCGTTGCCGCCGTTGCCGTGGAGGGCGTCCTGGCCTTCGCTGCCGTGCAGCGAGTCGTTGCCGTCCTCGCCATAGACGCGGTCGGGTCCCTCTTCACCGTCGACCCAGTCGTTGCCGGATCCGGCGGCGATGACATCGGCTCCGGCTCCGCCGCAGATGACGTCGTCGCCGCCGAGGCCGATCACGATGTCGGCTCCGCCGAGACTGGCGATCACGTCTGTGCCGTCGGTGCCGTAGAGAGTCTCGTCTGCGGCTGTGCCGACGATGGTGGCGGTGAGGCCGCCGCAGGTGGTCGCGGCGTGGGCGACGGTGGCGGGCAGCGCCATGGTGGCCGCGGCGCCGAACAGGACCACGGAGAATGCCTTGGTGATGGTGCGGGAAATGCCGATCCCTGGGAGACCCATCGGTGGTCCTCTCGCTGTTTCTACGTGGGGGGCGATTATTCCGGCGCCGGAATCACACAGGAATTTACCACCAGATAGATGACTGTCAACGTCTTGAGCCTGCACCGTCCCGTGAAGAACCGTGCCAGAGCCCGGGGCGGGTTCGAGCCTGAGCCCGGCCACCGGGTTGGCGGGTCCTCGGAGCTGGATCGGCCTTGTCGGAGCTGTACGTCAGGCCGTCCGTGATTGCGGTGTACGGGCGATCGGCGGCGCGGTCCGGTTGACGACTGATCCGTCCACTGTGGATCCGCTGGTGTTGTCACTGCTTGTGTGGGAGCCTGTTCATGACCATTTCCTTATCGTTCTTCAGGTTCACCGCGGCCTTGATGAAACGGCGGAACCGATCGCCCATGAAGGGTGGCCCATCCAAATCTGATCAAAGTCGATTTGGTCGGGCTGGCGCGGCTTGGGGTGCCCTATCCGACGAAGGCGGCGGATCGGTGCTGCGCCCACGTTCTTGCTGCCGCCGCGAGGGGTCCGCGGTGGGGATCAGGATGTTCTAGCCGCCGTTGCTCGCACAGATCGGCGATAGCGGCAGAGAACGTGTCGAGTGCGGCCGGGCTGGCGGTGTTCCAGGCGGGTACTGCGGTGGCCCATGCCTCGGCGGTGTGCGGCGAGTGTCCGGCGCGGATGAGTCGGATGACCATGAAGGCGGTGTCGATCCATGCCGCTCCGCGGCAGGGGGCTGCCCAGTCCACGACTGCGACACTGGAGCTGACGAGGAGGTTGCGAGGTGTGACGTCGGTGTGGGCGACCGTGTCGCCGTCGATCGCTCGGGTGGTGACGGCGCAGGTGCCGAGGAACGCGAGGGCTTGATCGACCATGCGAGCGGGCATGTCCGCAGCCAGCTCGGGGTGCTCCGCGGCGATGCGGGTAGTGAGCCTGTCGAACAGCGCCGGAGCGACGAGGGTTCGTCCGCTGGTGGCGGCGAGGGTCGAGGCTGTCATTTCTCCGCCTGGGGGTGGTGGATCTGGAATTGCTGGGCCGTGCTGCGTTCTGCACGGGTGACGACGGCGCTCAGCTCGGCTGCCATGAGCGGTGGCAGCAAACTGGCGGCATGGGGTGGCGAAGGCGCGGAAGTACGGCATGCGGCTGACGAACGCCGTGCGCGGACGCCAGAACTCCGCAGGGTCGGCAGCGCGACTTGCGCGGCGGACGATGGCGTTGATGGCGACGATCTTGTCCGCCGTGGTGGCGTAAAGCGTCCACCGATCGGTGGTGGAGAACGAGGGCGTGACCTGTGTGTCGAGCGCTTCGTGTTCTCGTTCCAGCGCCCGGACGGTATGGGTGACGCCCGGTCTGAATCGGGTGGTCAGGACGAGGTCAAGGTTCAGATCAGGCGGCGCGAAGAACGGAGCGTCGTGGAGCAGGGCAGCGGCGATCAGCTCGGGATGCGGGCGGAACAAATGCCGGTCAAGCGTGCGGGCAACCTTGACCGCGTGCCCTAGAGCGGGTGAGCCGTCAATAACGTGCCCGTCGCACCAGATGCGAGCGAGGGCGAGGGCGTCGTCGACCAGCGGATGACGAGGTCGAGAAAGCACCGTCATGTGGGGTTACCTCCCGTTCCGTGGGCCGCTACCGTGGCCGCGTGAGTCCTGTGGCGCGGCGGTTGGATCAGTGGTCTGACGACACCTGTGTGGTCTGCCCTGCCCAGGTGTTGGGGTTGGGTGAGTTCGACGTGTCCGATCGGCCGGGGCCCACTAGCCGCCACGACCGCGACCTCGACTACCGCGTGGACGTGACGACCGGCGTCCCGGTGTGCGTGCATCCCTACCGGGTCGGGCTTCCACCCGGTGCGTACTGCTCGGGTGGGGTGCCGGTGCCGACGATTCCTGACGAACCGCCGGCACCGACCCTCGACGCCCTGGACCTGCCGGACGACGTGACGAACCTGGAAGCGTGGATCATCGCCGTCCTGCGGGCCGCCGGTCCCGCCCGCATTCACCAAGCCCTCGGCGCGGCCGAAACGCTTGCTGCTGAACGGTTCACCGAGGCCGACGTGGTGACAGCGATGCGCCGAGTCCTCACAGTCGAACTGGCGCGACGGTCCTAGCTGGATAGGACCGCGAACGCCGTCGGCGCCGCGAAGTCGATGTCGTGTCCCCGGCCCGCCGGCTCGAACCCGATCGCGGAGTACCGCTCACCGAGGATGCCGAGCCTGCGGGCCATCTCGTCCAGGTCGATCCAGTACCGGCGGTCCTGCGCGCCCCACCCGGCGGCGGCGTAGCAACGGTCGGTGTAGCCGTCGTGGCGATAGCTGAACCGCTCCTGATCGGTCATGTGGACGAACACAATCCCGAGCGCGGCCGTGAGCTGCTGGCACAGTGTGTACTGCGCCAAGACCGCGTGCACCATCTCGTCGACCGGCGCGCTGCACTCCAGCTCAGCGGCGTATTCGTCACCGCCGGTCAGTTCGTAGACCGCCGTCTTGAGGGCAAGTACTCGCATCGCCTCGGTGAACAGCGGCTCGGCGTCCTTCTGCAAGTCCCATTCCGAGATCAGCGGGTAGCCAGTGAACGTGCCCCAGCAGTCCGTGTACTTCGTCGATGATTGCTTCAGCCGCCCGTATGAGGGGTGCTCCTCGATCGCGGCAAGGATCTCTGCTGCTCGGACGCCGACCTCGGCGGGGACGGGCAGGGTGATGGACATGATTGCTCCTTCCAGGGGGTGCGCGGCCGGACCGCCGCGTCTTGGGATGCCGGTGAGGTGATAGAGGGGAATGGCATGCGCGGGGCACTCTTCGTTCCGGCGGCGCTCAAATGGCCTTGAGTGCAGGGCCGGGAAGTATCTGTCCGTCCCCTTGCATGCCCAGTTGGGACTAGCGGGTCCGCTCATCACGGGCCTTGTCCTCGGTTCTGGAGCGCATGAGCGCCCCCATCCGGACCATGACGTTGCGAGGCTGGTCGGGGGCGTTCTGCATGATCGCGTGACCGATGATGCGAACCCATTCGAGAGTCGATGTATCTGGGGTCCGCCACCGGTCCGCCACCACGCGCTCGACGCGCAGCCTCAGCTCGCGTACGTCGTAGCGGTAGGCCTGCTCCGTGAGGACGACCAACGATCCTTGTACTGGCAGTTGCGGGACTCGGGTCATCAGCGAACCCCCGCGCGGACCCTCTGGGCAGGGGTCAGGGTTCCAGCACGCCCGACCTGGGGAAGGTTCATGATCGTGACGCCGTGCCAGGTGGGGGACACCGTTCCTCGATAGGTGCCGTCGGGGATGGGCGTACCCGACGGCCAGCCGAGGTAATCAGGACAGGGCCACCGCAACCCACACTTGCAGGCCGACCGCCTGAACAGTCGCCGGATACGACGGTGTAGGCCCCGGGATCGGTACGTGCGGCTTGGCCGCCAGCTCGCGACTGTGTTGCGCATGTGCCCTCACTCCTACGCCTGACCTGTGTGTAATGACCCGCCCTTACCCCAAGCAGCATCGTCGTGATCAGACAGTCACAGCCATGGCGCACCCGCGACATCTCGCGTCATTGGTATGCCGTTTGTGCGCCACTCAAGCGTCGACAGCGACTCCTTCCAGTGAAGGGCTAGCCTGCGTCTGGTCATGGTCGCTACGTTCAAGGCCACCGTTGCGCGCAAGCGAAAGGCACCGCCGTGGCCGATCGAACGCCACCACGCACGCTCCTGGAAAAAATCATCCGGGAGAGCGATCACACGGTCGAGGAGTGGTGCGTACGCTTCGATTCCTTCGCCCGGGGGGTCAACGAAAACGCCACCTTGACTCCTCGAACGCTAAACCGGTGGATGGCGGCAGAGGTCGCCAACGCTCGGCCGGCGTCAAGGCGAGTGGCTGCGCAACTCTGGGGCCACCCCTTCCCAGCGCTGCTCGCCTCACCAGGCAAATCAGACGTGATCCGCCATATCTCGGAGGATCGCAATACCGTGGATGACGGCGCCAACAGCGCCACTCCCCGCGATGTGGAGGCGGTAACCATCATGGCCGCGCAAGAGTCCAGCCGGCACGCTGTGCAGGCGGACGGCAGCGTTACGCCAACCAGCATCGAAGTTGTTCAGGCTGAGGTTCGGCGACTCGCGCGGCGTTACGCAGAGATGCCGCCGCTCCTGCTCTTGGGCGAGGCGCGACGCGCACGAGACGCGACCTACACGCTCCTCGACCGCACTCGTCGGCCGGCGCAGACCCAGAAGCTGTATCTAGCGGCCGGACAACTCTGTGGGTTGATGGCGGTTGCCTCGTTCGACCTTGCCGTGTGGGACGCCGCAGCAGAGCAGACGCGGGCAGCGCACGTCTACGCCGAACTGGTTGGTCACACCGGACTTGCCTCCTGGGCGCGAGGAACGCAGGCCATGATCGCGTATTGGACCGGCCGTCCACGCCAAGCCCTGACCTACGTCGCCCGAGGGCTTGAACAGGTTCCACAGGGTCCGGCGGAAGCCCGCCTGCGCTGCATCGAGGCGCGAGCATGGTCGTACCTCGGAGGCGACCCTAGGCGGGTCACCGACGCGCTCCGGGCCGCAGACGCCGCACACGACGGCGAGGGCGGGGACGACCTTCACGTGGAGATCGGCGGCGAGTTCGGATGGGGTCCCTCACGACACGCCGCATGCGCCGGAACCGCCCTGCTCGGCACCGGCGATGCCGCCGGCGCGGTGACACGTGCCCGCGCTGCATTGGATCTTCTGCCCAATGATCCCTTCGGCAGTCTGGTAACTGAGCGAGCGCACATCGACCTCGCCGCCGCAGAGCTGGCACTCGGCGATCTGGACGACGCCCAGGAGAGCCTACGACCCGTGTGGGAGGTTCCGGTCCCCCAGCGGCGACACAGTCTGACCGACCGGCTCGCCCAGATGGCGCGCGCGCTTGCCGCAGAGCCGTGGCGCGACGAGAGAGAAGCCGCCGACCTTAGGGACCGCATCGAAGCCTTCAATACCGAGGCGGAAACGCGCGCACTACCGTCGGTGCAGTAGTGCACTTTCCCACGCGGCCAGCAGCTTCATTTCCTTCTGCCGATCCATGCCGTGTTCGGCCTGCCGTTCGTGCGGCACCGGCTGCTCATGTTGCAGCCACTGCCAGGAATCTAGGATGGTGTCACGCAGCGGCCGGCAGGTGAGACCCATTGCGATGGCGCGCGAGGGGTTGACCTCCCACGTTCCCGGCGCGGTTCGCCACAGTGGTATTTCGGTCCACTGACGCACGTCCTGCTGTTGTAGCCATTCCGGGTCCACCCAGACCAGCTCGGCACTCGATCCGGTGACGTCCGCGCAAGCGTTCAACAGGTCACCGTACGTTGCCCCACCAATGGGCGCGGAGACATTGAAGGCGCCGACAATTTCCCGCTCGATGCAACGTAGCGCGAAGTCGCTCAAGTCTCTGACATCGATTGGTTGAATGCGCCTAGCGGGAGGCCCTGCGGCCAAGACTCGTCCACCTTGCGCCGCGCGCCCGAGGAGCACAGGCAGGCGGCCGACGTATTCGTAGGGGCCGAGGACAACCCCGGGGCGGAGCACCAAGGCATTGTCGCGGTAGACCTCATTCACCGCCTGTTCGCATCCTGCCTTGAGGGTTCCGTACGAGACCGGCACAGGCATGGCAGCGATGTCGGGATCGGTCTCGCGGGCACTCGAACGCGAGGGCCACAGCGCCGATTCCTCGTCGACGGGCTCCTGAGGCCAAACGCGGTACGCCGAGACGGTCGAGATCAGGACATACCGACGAGCGGCCCGCCGTAGCACTTCCGCAGCCATCAGCGCATCGGGCGGCTCATAGACGCTCGTGTCCACGACCGCGTCCCAAGGTCCGAAGTCGGCGAGTCGTTCCAGGTCGGCCCGCTCAGTCCGATCACCACGGACGGAACTCACTCCCGGCACATCTGGTGCGCTGCGTCCGCGGTTGAAGCAGGTGACATCCCAACCTCGGGCAACCCCCGCTTCCGCTAGCGTTCGACCGAGGAACCAGGTGCCACCGAGAATCAGCAACCGCATAGCGGTCATGATGCCTGTCGACAGCCAGCGTCGGTAGGGGCCTCATCGAGGCGCGGTCGACAGAGCCGATCAATGGGTCCGCCAGGCCATCACCGCCGCCACCGGCTGGGTCCCCGCCCTCGATACCAGCGGTGACCTACGCGAGCACGCCGAAATCTGCGAGATCACTGGCCTGCTCGACGCCACCGACTGGCCCGACGGCACCGGTTCCTGGTCCGCCGGGAACGCCCACACCCCGGCGCCCACCGGTGGCGACGACCCGTCCGGCGCGGACGATGACGACGTCGTCGGCGAGCCGTTCGGCCTCGTCGAGCAGGTGGGTGGTGAGCAGGACGGATACTCCGTCGGCGCGCAGTTCCGCGATGATGTCCCAGGTCGCGCGGCGGGCCTGGGCGTCCATGCCGGCGGTGGGGCCACCGTCTGACGGGACGTCGTGGTCGGACGTGATGCGGTTGCGCCGCATATCGGCTACCCAGCCGAAGCCGAGTAGCGCTGAGGCATCACGCCCGGACACCTTGTCAGGGCTCACTACAGTCTCGCCATGATCGAAAATCTCGCCTGGTTGTCGTACTTCGTCATGGCCTTCGTCGTGGGCATTCCCGCCCTGGTCGGAGCTTGGCTGATCTTCACGGCGGCACGGCGGTGGAGAAGGCTACGCGCGCTCGCCGCTTCGGGTCAGCGAGTGACCGCCCGGGTCGTGGACAACCAGTTGGAGTCGTGGTCCGATGGGAGAACGAGGTTCCGGCCCGTGGTCACGTTCCGCGCGGGCTCGGGCCAGGAGGTGACGACGGTACTCGGTGATCTCGGCGGGTTCCGGTCTCATGTGGTGGGCACCGAGATCGAGGTGCTCTATGACCAGCAAAAGCCCATCGAGGCAGCGCCGGTGCGCAAGGGCGGCGCGGTGCTGATCCTTACTCTGGTGTTCGGCCTGATCTTCCTGGGCTTCTCGTTGTTTGCGTACCAGATGGCCGACCTGGTCCTCAGCGAGTTCCCCGATTTCGGAGGCTTCTCCCATTCTGTGAATCGGGGAGGACTCGGAGACCCCCACTTCAACGTCGACCCGTTCGGTGGGCCGTGAGTCGTCGTGGCGTTACCCGTCAAGTGAACCCCAGGTGTAACGCATCAGTCGGCGTAGGACAAACACCCGGCCCGCGCCGAACTGAGGGCAGACGCCCGGGGCGGGGAGCAGTCAGGGTGAGGGGAAGTCCTAGATTCCCCAGGTCGCGCGGAGGCCGGCGAGCGTCGTGTGGAAACCGGGGAATGTCTTCTTCACGCAATCCGGGTCGTCCAGTTCGATGCCGGGGGCACGCAGGCCGGTGATGCTGAAGCTCATCGCGATGCGGTGGTCGCGGTGGCAATCGACGAGGGCGGGCTGGGGATCGCCGGGCCAGATCTGGATCCAGTCTCGGCCTGTCTCGACCTTGATGCCCATGGCGCGGAGGTTCATGGCGCAAGCTTCCAGGCGGTCGCATTCCTTGACGCGGGTGTTGTAGACGTCCTCGATGCGGGTGGGGCCGTCGGCGTACGGGGCGATCGCGGCCAGCGTCGGCATCGTGTCGGAGATGTCGCGCATGTTGACGGTGATGCCGCGCAGGCCGCCCGTACCGGTCACCGTGGTGGCGCCGTCCGCGTACGTGACGGAGGCGCCCATCTGAGCGAGGGCCTCGACGAAGCCGATGTCGCCCTGCAGCGCGCCGCGGTCCAACCCCGGCACTGTGACGGTGTTGCCGGTGAGCGCGGCGGCGGCGAAGACGTAGCTGGCGGTGGAGGCGTCCGGTTCGATGTCGTACGAGCGGGCCGTGTACGCCTGCGCAGGCACCCGGAACGTGTCGCCGTCGCGTTCCACTGCCGCGCCGAAGTCGGCCATCATCCGGAGCGTCATGTCGACGTACGGGCGGGAGACCATGTCCGTGACCTCGATGTCGAGGCCGTTCGCGGCGCCCGGGGCGGCGAGCAGCAGTGCCGTGAGGAACTGGGACGAGACGGAGGCGTCCAGGGAGATCCGTCCGCCCGCGATCCCGGCGGCGTCGATGGTGAGCGGCAGGTGGCCATCGGCGTCCTCGTACGTGACGGCGACGCCGACGGCGCTCAGGGCCGTACCGAGCGGTCCGACAGGCCGGCGGCGCATCTGCGCCGAGGCATCGAAGCGGTAGCGGCCGTGGCCGAGCGCGGCGAGGGCGGGCAGGAACCGCGCCGCGGTGCCGGCGTCGCGGCAGTACACGTCGGCTGCGGGCAGGGCGGGGCCTGCGGGGTGGCCGGTGATCTCCCACGAATCCGGGGTGAGGCCCACGCCGTACCCCAGAGTTGAGAGACCCGCCGCGAACGCCTCGGTGTCGTCGGAGTCCAGCGGACGACGCAGCGTGGACCGCCCGTCGGCGCAGGCGGCGAGGAACAGCGCCCGCGCGGTGATCGACTTGGACCCGGGAACGTTCACGATCGTCACGGCGGCAACTGTACCGGCGGGCCGGGCCGCGGGCGGCAGGGTTTCAGACCGCGGGAACCTGCGGGTCGGCGGTGCCCAGCGCGCGGCGCCCGCCGACGCGCGGCAGCCCGTTCAACCCGTGCACGCTCAGCCGGACCCAGCCGCGCCGCCACACGTCCGTCAGGGTCAGGTCGCCGCGGCAGAAGGCGGCGAACGCCCGCCAGCCCGGCCGGGTCGCGAACGCGGTGTGCAGCACCCCCGGATGCCTCCTGAACAGGCGCATCAGGTGGGCGCCCGCCTCCATCTCCGGCAGGAGTTCCGCGCGCAGCTCGGTCTCGTACGCGTCCAGATCGCCGCGCGCGGCGGCGTCCCCCGCGGCGATGCCCGAGCGCAGCGCGAAGCTGATGCCCTCGCGGGTCCACGGTTCGAGGAGCCCGGCGGCGTCCCCGGCGACGATGACCCGTCCGTTGCGTACCGGCGAGGAGGCGCCGCGGCACCGGGTGAGATGACCGGATCGCTCGACGGGTTCGATGCCGGCCAGGCCGAGGCGGGCCACGAAGTCCTGCAGGTACTGCCGGGTCGCCGGGCCCTGGCCGCGGGCGGCGATGACGCCGACGGTAAGCCGGTCGCCCTTCGGGAACACCCAGCCGTACGAGCCGGGCAACGGCCCCCAGTCCAGCAGCACCCGGCCCCGCCACCGGTCGCGCAGGTCCGGTCCGACGGGCAGTTCGAGTTCCAGGCCGAGGTCTACCTGCGTAAACTCGACTCCCACCGCGCGCGCCGACACCCCGGCCGAGCCGTCCGCGCCGATCAGCACCGCACCGCCGACGCGTGTGCCGTCGGCGAGGCGCGCGTACGCCGCCTCGTCGTCCTGCTCGACGCCGCGGACCGTTGTGTCCTGCCGAACCACCGCGCCGGCCTTCTCGGCGAGCTCCCGCAACGCATCGTCGAACTCGTCGCGCCGCACCATCGCCAGGAGCGGCGCCGGCTCCGAGCGCGTGTACGACCACCGCCCGTCACTGGTCAGCGTGATGCTGCTGATCTCGTCGCGGGTCACCTCGGCGAGCGGCAGGGACAACGCCGCGATCGTCCGCCTGGATACGCCGATCAGCCCACCACCGCACGTCTTGTATCGCGGGTGCCGCGCCCGCTCCAGCACCACGACCCGCGCCCCGGCGTGCGCCGCCTGATACGCCGCGGCCAGCCCCGCCGGTCCGGCGCCCACGACGACGACATCCCACTGCGGCACGCGGCACAGCCTAAACGGAGGCTCCGGCAGAAGTGCGTAGGCCGCTTTCACGTGGCGCGACGTAAGCCCTACCGCGAGACTTCTGGGATGGAGACGATGCGGGAACGGGTCGAGAAACGTGAACTTCCGGGCCTGGTGACGGTCGTGGCGGACGATTCGGCGGAGATCGTCGAGGCGTACGGAACCTACGCGTTCGGGTCCGACGAGCCGATGCGGCGGGAGACGGTGTTCCGGATCGCGTCGGTGACGAAGCCGATGCTCGCCGCGGTGACGATGATGCTGGTCGAGGACGGGACGTTCGGCCTGGGTGACCCGGTCGACCGGTGGCTGCCGGAGCTCGCTGTGCGGCGCGTGCTGCGGCGGCTCGACGGGCCCATCGACGACACCGTCGCCGCCGAGCGGCCGATCACCGTGGAAGACCTGTTGACGTTCCGGATGGGGCACGGGCTCATCGTCGAGCCGTTCGAGCCGGCGTACCCGATCGTGCAGGCCGGTCGCGACCTGCGACTGACCCTCGCACAGCCCGACCCGCGGACGCCGTACGAACCCGACGACTGGATCCGGGTGTTCGGGAGCCTGCCGCTCATGGACCAGCCCGGCACGGTGTGGCGGTACAACACCGGTGCGCTCGTGCTCGGGGTGCTCGTCGCCCGTGCGGCCGGGCGGCCGCTCGGGGACGTCATGCGGGACCGGCTGTTCGGGCCGCTCGGCATGGACGACACCGGGTTCTGGCGGCGCGACGCGCACCTGCCTGGTTACTACCTCGCAGGCGATCTGCAGGACGTCTCACCCGAGCAGGAGTGGTCCCGGCCGCCGGTGTTCCCGTCCGGGGCGGGCGGGCTGCTCTCCACCGCCGACGACATCCTGCGGTTCGCGCGGATGATGCAGGGCGGCACCCGGCTGCTCTCCGCCGAGAGCATCGTTCAGATGACAACCGACCACCTCACTCCCGAGCAGGCCGCTGGTGGCGGCGTGATCCTCGACGGCCGCGGCTGGGGGTACGGCATGGCGGTAGCCGCGTCCGGCCGGTACGGCTGGGACGGCGGCTCAGGCACCTCCTGGTTCAACGATCCCGCCACCGGCCGGATCGGCATCCTGCTCAGCCAGAGCTCCGACGTGCTGTGGAACGGAACGCTGCCGGAGTTCGCCCGGATTGTGCTGGGGTAGCGGCGCGCGATCGTCGGCGGGCCAGAGCGGCATCGTCCAGCTCTAACCGGTATGGGCCGATTGCCGGTATGGCGCAGCGGCGTCCGCGTCGATGTCCGGGATTGGGCGGGCGCGGAACGGGTAGCGAAGAGGGGAGAAGGGAGGTAGACGTGACCGCACCGAACGAGACCACATTGGACCGGCGGCGGGCGAAGGCGCAGGCGGCGAAGGAGGCCGCGGACGCCGCCAAGCAGCGGGTCTCGGCCCTCGATGATCGTCTCGTGGCGAACGGGACGCAGGCGCAGGAGCACGAGACGGCTCTGCGGCAGGCCCGCGACGAGGTGGCCCGCCAGAAGAAGGCCATCAGAGCGTCGGCGAAGCTGCGCGAGCAGCTGCAGCGCGCGCGGAAGAACGCGGAGGCGTCGGCGGCCAAGGCGCGCCGGAAGGCGCACGCCGCGGAGGACAAGTACGACAAGGCCGTCCTCGCCGAGATGGTGCGCCGCGAGAAGGATCAGGACCGTGCCGGCCACCGGCAGCAACCCGCCGGGAGCGGGACGGGTGAACCGGCGGATGCGACCATGCCGGCGCCGGAGCGGCCCGCCGGCGGTGCGACGTCCGCGACCCAGACGGCGGCCCGCAAGACGGCCGACCGGGCCGCGGTATCCGCGGACCACACCGGTGGCTGACGGGAATTGAGGGGCCGCCCCGCCACGGTCGGCCCCTCAACGGTGAAGAAGTGATCTCCTTGACGGGTACGCCGCGGGCCGCCGGTCGACGGCATCGACCGCGCGCGGCCAGGCGGTCCGCCGCAGCCGTAGCGACGGCCCGTACGGTAGGCGGATGAGCGCACGCTTCGCGGAGCTGGACTGGGTCGAAACCCCGATGGGGGAGATCAGCCTCCGCCGACGGGCGGACCCACAGCTCACCACAGACGTGTACGAGGTGAAGCTCGGCGACGAGTTCCTCATGTCGAGCCTGTTCACGGTCGCCGAGATCGAACTGGCCCGCCTCGGCCTGGCCGCAGTGAACGGCGGGCACCTGGACGTCGTGGTCGGCGGGCTCGGTCTCGGCTACACCGCGCGGGCGGTGCTTGAGGACCCGCGGGTCCGGTCGCTCACCGTTGTGGAGGCTCTGCAACCGGTCATCGGCTGGCACGAGCGGGAGTTGCTGCCGTTCGCAGCCGGGCTGACCAGTGACCCGCGGACCACCATGGCGCATCACGACTTCTTCGCGCTCGTCCGCGACGGCTGGGACCGGCGGTTCCACGCCGTCCTCGTCGACATCGACCACTCGCCGCGGCACGTACTGCACCCATCGCACGCCGACCTGTACACGGTGGACGGGCTGCGCCGCGTCGCCGCCTTGCTGCAACCCGAAGGAGCCTTCGCGCTCTGGTCCGACGACCCGCCGGACGACGAGTTCACCACGGTCCTGGCGGAGGTTTTCCGCGAGGTCGCCGCGCACGTGGTGACGTTCGCCAACCCGCTCACCGGCGGCGAGTCCGCCAACACCGTGTACGTCGCCCGATAGCACACCGGCGCAGGATTAGCCCTGTGGACGGATCGGAGCCCACGGCCGACACGAGGTGTCTTTCCGCCGCGTCCGTTACCGCCGGCTCACCGCTTCAGGGACGGCGGTGTTGCGTGCACCACTAAGCCGGGAGAACATTTCACCCGTCATCGTCCATGTCCTGCGGCTCCTCAACGGGACGTCGATGTCTTGGCCGTTGCGGTTCTTGGTGGTGACGGACAGCCCATTATCGCCGAAGTGGACATCAACCTGCTTGTCGTGCAGCTTCCTGCCGACGTGGAGCAAACACTGAGGCGTTTCTCCGGTGCCCTTCGCTGTACCGCCCAGGTACACGCGGCCGCTGTTACGGACTGTGCGGGTGACCACCATGGGCTTGTTCGGGTCGACCATGGGCGGTGGTAGTGGGGCGGTGGTGTTGCCCACCCCGGTAAGCCGGGAGAACTCCTCACCGGTCATCGTCCATTTCCTGCGGTTCGTCAACGGGATGTCGATGTCTTGGCCGTTGTGGTTTTTGCCGATGACGTACAGCCCCGTGGCGTCGAAGCGGACGTCAACCTGCTGGTCGTGCCGCCTTCTATCGACGTAGAGCTGACGCGAGCCGGACTTTCCGGTGTCATTCCCCTTTGGTCTCCCCAGAGGCACGCGGCCCTGTGTATCGACTGTGCGGGTGACCACCATGGGCTTGTCCGGGTCGACCATGGGCGGTGGCAGCGGGACGATGGTGTTACACACACCGGCAAGTTGGGAGAACTCCTCACCGGTCATCGTCCATTCCCTGTGGTCACCCAACAGGACGAGGGCGTCTTGGCCGTTGTGGTTTTTGGCGATGACGGACAGCCCCGTGTCGTCGAAGCGGACATCAACCAGCTGGTTGCACAGCCACCCGCCGACGTAGAGCCAGCGCGATTTTCCAGCGCCACCTTTCTGCTTCCTCAGGTACACCCGGCCGCGGTTATCGACTGTGTGGGTGACCACCATGGGCATGGTCGGGTCGACCGGGCCGCCCGGGTCGACCGGGGGCGGTGGTAGCGGACCGGTGGTGCTGGTGGGTAGGTCGGGAGGCTGGCTGGGCTGTCCGGGGGCCGGGACGTGGTGAGCTCTGGCCGGTGCGGTGGACCTGGTTCGTGGGGTGCGGCGCTTGCCGTTGCGCTGCCAGCCCTGGCTGGACGACGCGGGAGCGCTGTCCAGCCCGGCCTGCTCCGCTGATCGTTTGGT